>DATCHW010000262.1:0-1032 GCA_036508135.1 Ignavibacteria bacterium | reverse complement strand
TACGCTCCAGCGTTGTAACGTATGAACCTCATTTTATCATTAACATCTTTTTCGTTTCTATGTATAGGGTTTTTGTAATATCCCCTGTGATTTCTATTCTGTAAAAATATATCCCGCTCGGCAGGCTTGAACCGTCAAAATCAAGTATATATCTACCTTTTCCCCATCTCCCGTTTACTAGTTCTTTTATTGTTCTTCCGGTTATATCATATACCTTCAAAATTATATATCCTGATTCATTCAGTTCAAACGGAATATTTGTAGAAGGGTTAAACGGATTGGGATAATTCTGTCCCAGTGTATAACCTGATGGTATAAAGTTCTCAACTAATTTTATTCCTGTAAAAAATGTTGTATCATCACCTCCAACTTTTGTATGAATTTCAAAGAGAGCTAATCTATTTTTTGCCCATCCTGTTTTTTTATTTACAAATAAGATAAAATTAAAAATACCCCCGGAATCTGTGGTATCTGGATATTGATAACCCCAATTTAATCCTCCATTTGTTGTTTTATATAAAGGAGCGTGAATATATGAAATAGCTCCTGCCATCCAAATCGTATCCTTATTCAATATCGAAATACTTTGAGAGGAAGAAAAACTATTACTAATATTTGGTGTTCTTTGTGCAAACCAATTTATTCCTCCATTAGTAGTTTTCTTTATACTATCAGTGCATTTCCAACCTGTTAAGCTATCAATAAATTGAATACTCGAATAATTTTCTCCGGTGATATTAATCCAGTTAAATCCTCCGTTTGAAGTTCTTCTCATACCTGCTGACCCCCAATGAAATCCAAGATTTTTATCAAACATATAAATATTAGATGGCATACCGGAACCACCTCCACCCCAAATTAACTGCCAATTTAAACCACCATTTGTAGATTGGTAAACTCCACCACTGAAACCGCTGTCATATACAAAAAATAAAGTATCTTTGTTTACTACTGCCATATCTTGTGGATATAATCCAGTAAATAGAGTAAACCAATTATCTCCACCGTTTGTAGTTTTGAACAATGAAGTAT
>DATCHW010000261.1:0-23005 GCA_036508135.1 Ignavibacteria bacterium | reverse complement strand
CATGATCCTAAGAATAAAATAAATAATCTCTTTCTTAAAATAGCTTTTAAAGAATATCCCAAAGAATTGAATTATTTTTTTAAAGTGAGGGAATATAATAAAAAACAAAATAATATTTAAAATAGAATAAATCGTAAACATTTAAATAACAAAGACAGGAGATTTGAAATGGAAACCGTTCAAAGAACACAATTACTTAATAATGTAGATAAAATTTCGAAAGAAGAGAATCTTTCAGAAGAAGATAAAACTAAAATGACGGAGCTCATAAAAAAAGCGATTGATTATACCAGTTCACCGATCGAAAGAGTTCCCTAGATATATGGTATTGTTGTTACATCGCTAGGACTTGTAGTGATATTAAGTGTAGTTTTTGCTTCTATTCTTGCTTTAAATGGTAAATCAGATACACCGTAAATATTAATAGCACCGGGGTCAACATCAGTTGAAGCTCTTGCTGGTTTACTAGCACCCAGTCCCAAAGAGAAGTAAGAGAATAAAAATAAATAGGAATATCATAATTAATAATTGATGATAGAAAAAGACTTAAAAATCATAATTTATAATATAATTCCCCCGAGTGTTAAATCAAAAAAAGTTATAACTGATAGAATATATAATTCGTTTTGTGAAATAATATTCCCGGATGAGATTTATGATATCGGGGATTCGCATAATTTTGTAATTAATTTAAAATTGAATATTGGTATCGGTAATAATATTAAACCAAGATATATAATACTCAACTGGAAAAAACTTTTAGTAGATAACATAGATTCAATATTAATATATATGAAAAATAAACATTTTGAATTTCTAATACCATTAGCAGCAATTACCATTTGGAATAACTTCTATTCTAATTTGAAATTTAACATTGATGAAAAGCATTCAGTTGTAATCTTGACAATGTGGAAAAATTGTGACCAAAATTATACAATTGATGAATTAATACTTCCAAATCTTGTTAATAATCAGTTAAACATATATGAAAAACCAAATATGAAAAAAAATGTATTGAAACGAATCCTAAATGAATTAAGGAAGATGGGATGTATTGAGAGAAGAGAAACCGGAAAATTGTGGCTTAGAGAAAAAGAAAAATTAGTTCTAAAATATTAAATTATTTCAAATATAGTGACAAAAAACAAGGATATTAGAGACAAATATCAACAAGGCAGTTACCGAAAAGCCTATTAATAAATAGAGTAGGTAAAAATAAAAACGAAAGGAATTAAAAAATGGGAAAAGCAAAAATAAATGATTTAGTAGATTTTAAACTTCCACCGAAGGACTGTCCATCAAAAGTTACACCTTTTGTATTTCTTAATCCATTAGGAGATGAAATATTTGAAGTGGGTTCAAAAGTCGCTATTTATTGGAAAGGAGGACCACCTTTACCTCAAACCGTGAGAATATACTTGATTGATGTTGAAGCTTGGGCTACTATAGCAAATATTGTTCCAAGCTTAGTTGTAAATAATAGTCCCGGATTTTATCAGTGGACCATCCCATTGACTTGGCTTCAGACTCATAATCATACTCAATATCAGATATATATCGAGGATGTTGCTAGAACAACATGGTTATACGGGCATACATTTAAGATCACATAAAGTTTAAGAACAGAATAATTATTATCTCGCGAAACTTTGACAGCATATGGTGGTTATGATGCATTTATAGCAAAACTGGAATTTGTTTGTCCATAATGTTATACTCCTTCCCAAGCTCTCCTGAACTTGTTTCAGGATTGGGAAGAAGATTTTAAAAGTAATAAAATTAATCTCTAAATATGAAAAGAATTTTTAATAATATAAATCCCCCATTCGTATAACTATTATTTTCATAAGGAAGAATTAAGTTACAAAAGGCAGAAACCGAAAAGCCTTAAAATAGAGTAGGCAAAATATTTATATAAAATTAATAATTCAAAGAAAGGACTAAAAACATGTCTCTTAGTTTTTTAACCAAACCTCAACAAATGATTTTTTATGATCCTCTTACAAATACCGTTGTTAATCCGGCCAATTTACTGCCAGACAAAGATTACGATGTTTATTTTACAATTCAAAATGACAGTTCTAGTGTGGTACCCGATGGCGAAACTGTTTCAATCACTCACAGTGCATTTGGTATCGGATTACCTGGCGGAAATTCATTATTAACACCGCCTACCGTTACTTTTCCCGAAATTCCGCCTATGGCATATGGTATAAATGGAGAGGCTACAGGTAAATTTATCTTTCATACCCCCGGAGGCGGGCATGGATGCCTTCTGGCAATAATAAATTCTAACGGAGTTCGCCTTAACCAAAATACTACAGTTCGCGGAGTGCCTTCAGGCGCACCATCAACAACTGGTTTTCTTGTATTTGGGAATGCCGCTGCAAATGTAACATTAACATTAACCGAAAAGGTAGATAATGCAGGAGTTATAAGTAATGCTGATGCTACCAATACCTGGACTCCGAAGATGATTGCTCCTTCTGGTTTTGGACCATCAACCCCGACGGCTTCACCTCTATTGTTGACCGGACTTGTTGCAACTGCTTATTACACAGTCGGCTTGAATGTTAATCCGGTATTATCTCCTACTCTTGCTCATATATTTACTATTGTTGGCACTAATACAGATACTGGAGAATATGTTGGTGAAGTTGAAATTCGCCTCGAACCCGCTGCTGGTGTCGTTCTTGAACCAAGCAGACCTTTTATTTTTGGAGGATACCAAAGTGCTGATGTAATACTTATTGACCCTTCGGGAAATGAAGTTTCGCTTGGCGGAGCTCCGGGAGGTGCATGGGATACATTGCTAATACACGATACCGACTATCGATTTGCTGCTCGTGTGCATAATGTTTCAGGCACTCCTGCTGAAAATACTGTAGTAAGGTTTTGGAATTTTCCGGGTGGTTTAGCAAGCAATGGTACATTGGTAGATATTCAAACTGTGACAGTTCCGGCATATGGAACTACTACACCTCCTGTATATTCTGAATATCCTTTCCGCAGTGCTCCAGAGGGTCAACATAGTTGTGCGGTAGTTAGCATTTCTAATTCAATGTCAGACAATTGCACTGTTGATGCTGTTAATGCTATTGATGTTCCTGACCCGGGAAGTGAAGGACACATTGGATGTTCAGCATGGCGCAATACCGAATCACGATGGGGATACATTGGTTTTCCTTGGATATTCCATTTAGATTTAGGATTGCCTCATGAAGTTTGGGGTCCTGGTCCGGTTGAAATTAAAGTCGAAGCTCAGCATGTACCTTTTGACTGGAAGAAAAATCCTAAGTATATAGATGCAAATAATATGCTAAAAAGTGCCGGTGTGCATTCGAACAAACCACTGTTTCTGTTACCATCTTTACGTGAAACCTTTAAAAAGATTGACCTTGATATAAAAGTGAAAATGAAAGAAGGTGGTAAAATGGAACAAGGTAAAGACAAATTATCTCATATCATTGCTATTGATAAAAGAAACAAAACAGCATTTGAAGTATCAGGAATCATTCCTAAGGATGCAAAGAAAGGTGATATTATGCTGGTAAAAGTTACAGCGCATTATCCAAAAACAAAATTAGCATCAGCCAGGAATATTGAGTTCCTGCAAGTGTTGCATGTTACCGATAAGAAAAAATAATAATATATTAACTTATCCCCTTGCAGATTTAGCACATCTGCAAGGGATATTTTAAATAAATAAGAATATTTTCTCTTCTTCCCAAGTTTGAGTTTGGGAAGAAGATTTTAAATAACAACATTATGAAAAAAAGAATAACAACTCCAAATTTCATAAACTTAAATTAAGTATCTAAAAGATACAAAAAAGGAGAAAAAAAATGAAACTTACAACAACTGTAACTGGTGATATGACTTCCAGAAAAGTAAAAATCAACAATCTTTCAATTAAATTAGTGGATTTGGGAAATGATATTTGGAAATCAACTGATGAAATTGATGTCGTAGATGGAAGTCCGGTAGAATTTAGATGTAAAGGAGCTAACGGGTCCGACTGGACAATCGAAATTAAAAGAGAAGGTATAAAAGAACCATTATATTCAGATTCTGGAACTATAGAAGATAGTTATGTAATTAAACCCGGCAATATTAAAATAAAATAATATTAAAATAAAATAATATGAAAACAATAATATTCATTCTTTTTACATTAATTATATTTCAACCTTATATTAATGCACAGACAGGATTTGAAGACGCTGATTCTAAATCCAGTATCATTCTAGATAAAAACGGAGTTAGTAAATTTAACATCACAGATGCAAGTATTAAGATAGGGTATTTATTTCACAACTCGGAATCAAGATATAGATTTGGTTTTGATGTCTCAGGTAAAGCTGAAAATGGAATTGCATCATTATTTGAAAATGATAATATAGCGCCCAATGCTAATCTGAATTTAACTCTCGGCTATCAAACAATCTTTTCACAACCTTTGGATGCTCCAAACTTAAACACAAAATATTTTATAGTAGATGATTGGTTTACTATACAAATAGGATATAACAAGGCACAATATAAGTTATTTAACCCTTTAAAAGCTAAAGAAGAACAGGTGCAAAAAAGAAATTTCGATGGATTTAACGTTACAGGATATTATAATATCCTGTTTAAATACAATTATTTTCTTGGCGTTTCATTAGGTTTTGCGAAACTTAATAATTATCAATCACTAAACGAAGTCGAATTAATTGATAAAACAATCGTTATCGATGAACTGGGTTTTCAGAGATATATCAATAAAACACAAAAATTGCGACGTGGAGACTTAAATATAGTTAATCATATACTACTTAATTTTGATGCTGTTTGGATTCCTAAATTTTTTAGTTACAGAGTAGGAATAGATGTTTTTGGAAGATACGATAAATTTGAAGAAACAGATAGTTTTACACCAGGATTAGGAATTTTCATTACGCAAGAAGGAGCACCTACTCATGTAATCGGAGGTATAAGTTTTTCGTACAAAGATAAAGATTTAAAAATTGGTCTGATAAGCGGTTTTAATTTTTAAACTTATAGCTTAGGATAAGTAAAAAACAAAATTAATAAAATAATTATAATTATTTAAAATCTAAAAATAGGAGAAATAAAAAATGCCGGATAAAGCAATATTACATAGACCTGAAAATAAAGGAGACAACGTTGATTACTACTCTCTTAAAGAAGGAACTCATGACCCAAGTTTAAACCACAATATTAATGTTCTTATTTTAGTTGATAAAGACTTCATAATTTATCTTGATGAAAATTATTATGTGCAGTGGGAAACATCGGAACAATATGATGCTAGTGGGTGGCCAGTAGGTTATGGGGAGGTTTTTAATAAAATCGCAATGCTTGAAACAAAATCTGATTATTTATTAACAGAAAATCAAATACCCTCATTTCGGAGATTGCTGGGTGAAGCCCTTGCAAGAATAATAGAGGGAAAATCTTTTGAAGAAGCAAATGAATTTTTAAAACAAGCAGAAACTTTCTTGTATGAGAGAAGTATAGAGAAAGCAAAAATATGGTATATATTATCTTCTGCAATTACATCGACATTTTTTATTTTGGTTGGAATTCTATTATGGATATTTAAAGAAAATGTAGAAACGGCAATCGGAACGGATTTTTATGGTGTTTTATATTTATCTATGTTTGGTTCTCTTGGAGCGTTCAGTTCTATAATTTCAAGAACTAATAAAATGAAACTTGAACCGGCAGCGGGCATATATACACACGTTATAGATGCAACAACAAAAATTGTCGGAGGTATTATCGGTGCTTTTATAGTAATAATAGGTATTAAATCAAATCTACTGTCTGCTATTATAACAAACCATGACATGAGTTGGTGGTTATTAATTTTCTTTGCTATTATAGCCGGTGCAAGTGAAAGATTTGTCCCTGATATAATTAAAAAGTATGAAGTGATACCCGATAAAGAAGAAAATCAACAAACAACATGATAAATCTCAAAAAGATAAAAATACCTAAAAACGCAATTAAAATACATTTGCCTGATACCAATCAGTTAGAAGACTATTCCTGCGGGGCGGCGCTTTTGAAATTCTGCTTTGCACCTTATGATGAAACTGCCTGTAATTTAGCCGGTGTGGAAATCCCCGCCGGTAATGAAAAAAATATTTCCGTATCAGAGCTCGGCGATATTGCAATCAACAAATATTTTAACGTAACCGATAAAGACCTTACCAACAAAGGTAAATATCGAGTGACGGTGCTGTAAGAAATTTTTAATGAAGTGAATCTCCCCTTCCGCAAGGGAGGGGAAATTTTAAAAAAATAACTAATAAATTAAAAAGAAAGAGAGAGAAAAATGCATTACAAAATTGTAAGTGGGAAAACCAGGGAACAACTTGAGAGATCTGTTAATGAATTAATTACGAAAGGTTATGAGCCAATCGGGGGCATGGTGATTGAAAGTGTATCAGTAAATAGCGCAATTGGTAAAGGTTTGAGATTCAATATGTATCAATCGATGCTAGGTAGAAAATATGATGATAAGGGAGCAGAAAAAAGACCACCAAAACCGATTAAAGTTTAGATCAAAATTAGCCCCTCCTGCAAGGGAAGAGAAAGATTTTTTATGATTTGAATGAAAAAAGAAAATGGGGTAAGCTTGTTTAAGTAACGGGAAAAATATAAAACAATTTATAATTCTTTAAAAATAAATAGGAGAAAAAAAATGAAACAAACAATAAAGTTTATCTTAATAATAGTTTTATCTTTAATAATAAATTTTGTTATTAATTCGGATTTAAAATCAGAGACACAAGGTATAATCAATGTGTATCAGTATTTACAATGTGGACAATCGTGGAGCGGATCTCAATTAGGTACATGTACTGGTAGTACAATTTGCTCCGATGGATGTGCTATTACATGTATGGCAATGTTACTAAAAACAAATGGTGTAAATGTTAATCCGGGGCAACTAAATACTTATTTAACGAATAATAATGGGTATAGTGGAGATTGCCTTTTGATTTGGGACAAAGGCGCACGGTATCCTGGAAGTTCAATTACCTTTAACGGAAGTGCCGCATATAGCTTAGCAACAATAAAATCCAAAATTGATGCAGGAAATCCTGTAATTGTTAATGTAACAACATCTGTAAATCATTTTATAGTTGTTAAAGGCTATAACGGAAGTGGATCATCTACAAGTGATTTTGTTGTTTTAGATCCATTATATCAAGCAGAACGTTTATTATCGAATTATTCAACTATTGTTGGATTAAGGACTTTCAGTAATGTAACAACTCCCACAGCCGTATCCGCAACGTTTACAGTTAATAGTGGTAATTCTTTAGAGGGTTGGAAGTTTTGGAAATATCCACCTGCATATTTTCAAACTAGTTATTCTGTTACTATGGTTATCTCTAATTTACCTACTGGTAGTAATTGGGCTTTATATACTGCAAATAGTAGTGGCGTCATTGATGGCGTAGCAACAAATCAATCGGTAACTACATTCACGTTTAATTTTGCAATATCTTCTACAAATGCGAATTATCCAAATGGAAGTGCTTATTATTTTCGTTTAACACCTCAAGGAATACCGACAACTATTTGGGCTCAGTCACCTGCATTTTGTATTAGTACTTTACCGGTTCTAAGCACTTTGACAATAACTCCTTCCTCAACAATATTTGTTGGTCAGCCTGCGACTATAAATTGGGGTGTGACCGGCGGTGTTCCGGGTTTACCCGATGGAGGTTGGACTGGTAATATTAGGTTGCAATGGTATCAATATGGTAATCCTTTACCAAATTTAGCGATGGTTCCTGTTGCTAACCATTCCTATACATTTACAGTACCAAGCTCTATACCAGGTGGAATAATTCCAGGTTGTAATTTTAAAATTGGTGGTTGCAATGCACCTACAGGTACATCAATCCCAGATGGTTATGTCTCAAATTTTACGAGTGAATTTTGTATCCAAAACCCAAGTGGCATTATTAATATTTCTAACGATATTCCGACTGAGTTTTCTTTGCAAGACAATTACCCAAATCCATTTAACCCTTCAACAAACATAAAATTTAATGTTGCAAAATTAAGTGATGTAAAAATTATTGTATATGACGTTTTGGGTCGCGAAGTTCAAACACTCGTAAACGAATCACTGAAACCCGGAACTTATGAAGCAGTATTCGACGCATCATCTTTTTCGAGTGGAGTGTACTTTTATAAATTAATAACAAATGAATTTGTTGAAATGAAAAAAATGATATTATTAAAATAAAACAATTTCTGTATTAGACTTTGGCAATATTGCTGATAAATATTTTAACGTAACCAATAAAGACCTTACCAACGACGGTAAATATCGGGTGACGGTGCTGTAAGAAATATTTAATGAAGTTAGTCTCCCCTTCCGCGAGGGAGGGGAGAAATTAAAAAATAATTTATAAAAAAAAAGATAGAAGGAGAAAGAAAATGAAAAATATTGAAGCAAAATTCCGTTCTGATTTAGAATTAAATCAAAAAACAAAAATTAAAGATCAAATTCCTTTCACATGCTCAATAACCGGTAAAGAATTTGATGATAAAACAAAAGTTACAAAAGTAACCGATGTAAAAAGTCAAAAGAAAAAAGTCGTTTTAGGGGCAAAAGGTTCTTATTTTTTAGAAGATTTTATACCATCATCTAAAAAACCATTGACATTTGTTTGTATAAATATTCACGTTTTTCAAAATTCACAAGGTGGTAATAATTTTCAACAGTGTGATGTTTCCAGAATAATACAGATTGTTGACTGGTCGAACGGTATATTCTTTGCGTTTAATAACGCTCCTTCAGATACCGTTATTTGTAATTCACATACAATCCCTCAACAAAAAATAGATTCCAGAATAAGATTTGTTATTAATAGAATTGAATTTTATAGGGACAATGTATTAAACTCTCAAATATATCCAAATGCTCATATAGCTTTTGCGAATGCTATGAACCAGAGGGATCCAAATATGAGAAATCAATTAAATGTATTTTTAACCGGTGCAAGTTCCACACCATATGTTAATACTCTTCCTAGTTCCAATCCCAATGAAGATTCTTATGTTACAATGTCGTCAACATTTAATGATTCAAACCGTGACTTCTCGGCATCGTTAACGTTAGCACACGAATTAGGTCATGTTTTTGGGCTACGTCATACATATACTGGAAATTGTCCTCCTGTTACAGATGAAGCTGATAATTTTTATATGTTTGATATTTTTGGTTGTGGTACTGATAAAATAATTCCACTCATTGGTGGGTGGTCAACTGAACCTTTTGCGGCTGACAGAGATGGAATAATGAATAATATTATGGGGGGGTCTTATAAGGCTGGCTGGCTATCTACTTTACAAATTGCACAAATGTACTATAACATACAAAACATGCATGTTAAAAAATATGTGAATTGTTGCTGTAAATTTTCAAAATGTGCTTTTGGGGCTAAAATTGACAGGCTTAAGTCTGCGGGAAGCGAAACTTTGCTGGAGTATACACATACTTATGTCAATTATTCTTGGGCTTTTGACGGTAAATATTTTACTGCTCCATGTGATGGATTATATATGTTTTCTGTATTCTTTCAAAAGGACTCGTTAGTTGATGAAGGAACACCAAATGATGTATGGATTCATTTAATGACATCAGACGACCAAATATTAGGAACTGCCTGGAGCGAGAAAAGCGATCAAAAAACATCTTGGAGTCCGGGGGTCCAGCAATTCGGGAGAAGAGATAGTGTTGGATTTTCTAATATTTTTGACTTAAAGAAAGGAACAATGTTAAGAACCATTGTAAAAAGCGATGGCGATAGTTTTAGAAATATATGTGATGTTAATTTCAGCGGTCACTTAATTTTTAATAAAAATAATTATTAAATATTACTTAGGCGTACAATTAATAATTTTAATCTTAATGCCAACGATGGTGAATATAAAGTGACGGTGCTGTAAGATTAATGACCTCCTCTGGCACTTCGTGCTTCCCCTCCTTGCTAAGGAGGGGAATAAGGGGTGGATTGAGAGGGGGGGATGGTTTTTGTGATTTGAATGGATAATAGAAATGGAGTGAGCTAGTGAGTGAATTTTATATTTTAAATAATAAATTAATAGATGCAAGCACAGCACACAAAACAATTGTAAAACCAAAACAGAATAAGTAAATTAAGAAAAGAAAAAATAATGTTTAATATAAAATTTAAAAAAATGAAAATTAGAAAGGAAATTAATAATGAATCTAATAAATACTATACCATATTTATCAAATGGAAATAATTATGAAATAAGGGTCTTTGTGGACGAGAAGAGTTATATTATAAAAGTATTTTTAATTAATACACCAGTAAATAATATAACTTATTCTATTGATTTTGAAACACGTGATAATTTTGCAAACTATTATCCAAAATATGGTTATTCAATGTTAATAGATTTAGTTAAGAAAGATATAGACGAATTAGCGAATAATGACTAACTAAATCTCGTTACTGCGCTCCCGAGCAGTAACGAGAAAAAATTAAAATAATAAATATATGCATAAACTTTCAAAAGAACTAAAAGAATTTAAGAACCAAATAAATTTTTCTACAAGAATTGGTTTTTTATTTGGAGCCGGTACATCCTGTGCTTTAGGTATTCCAAACTTAGATAAATTAACAGCAGAGGTAGAAAAGAAAATTAAAGCTGAATACAAGCCTTCTCTAGATAAAATAAAGAAACATTTAAGTAATATAAAAAATTCTTCAAAAAACATTGAAGAAATTTTAAATCAATTAAGATTGATTAGACAAATTACAAATGAAAGTAAAGATGTTAAGTTTTTAGACATTGATGGTGAAACAGCAAAATTATTCGATAAAGATATTTGCGACAACATTTATACAATTATTAAAACGGATGAAGAAAAAGTAGATATAAGTAATATTGTAAAATTTTTCCTTTGGTATAATTGGTTAAATAGAGATTTTACAAAAGAAATATTTACTACAAATTATGATTTGGTTATAGAAAAATGTTTAGAATTTCAATCTATTCCTTATTTTGATGGATTTATTGGCTCATATGAACCCTTTTTCTTACCTGAGAGCATTGAGTCAACAAATTCTTTGGAAATGCCACCAATTGAATGGATTAGATTATGGAAATTGCATGGTTCGTTAGGCTGGTTTTGGAAAAAAGACACTGAGAGAATTATTAGATTGGGGAAAGTAGATGACAAGAGTTTAAATGAAGATGAAGTTGTAATATATCCTTCAAGAGAAAAGTATGTTACATCAAGAAAGCAACCTTTCATTTCATATTTTGATAGATTGAAAAATTATTTAAGATATGGGGATTTGCATTTTATTGTAGCTGGCTTTTCTTTTGGTGATCAGCATATCAATGAAATATTATTTGATGCGTTACGTCAAAATAATAAACTACAAATTTCAACATTTTTATTTTCTGAAGAGAGTTTTAACAATGTAAAAGATTTAGCTACTTCATATTTGAATATCAATGTTTACTCACCAAATAAAGCTATAATTAGAGGGAAAATTGATGAATATGATCTAACTGATTTAGAAGAAGTAGATAAACCTTTTGTTATCGAAACTAAAAAGGAATTATTACTCGGTGATTTTATTAAATTAATAGAATTTATTGTCCTCAATTCAGGTCAAAAAGAAAAAATTGAATCTTACAAAAAATGAACAAAGAACCAACATATTTAGGAAAAATAATTAGAGTAGATAGTAGTTCAATTGAAGTTGAAATAAAAGATTCAATTTCAATCACACCTATTATAAAAGGTAAGATTTACAAAATTGGTCAAATAGGCACATTTGTGAAGATTCCTATAGGTAACATTGAACTATTTGGGATTGTAGAATCGGTGAGCAATACACCAACGTTATTAGTCTCCGATGAGTTAAATGAAAGAATTTTATATCCCGATAAAGGAAAGAAGTATCTTAGAGTACAATTAGTTGGAGAAAAAATTGGAAATCAAAAATTTGAAAAAGGTATAGGTATATTCCCAACTGTAAACGACGAAGTTCATTTAGTTACAGAAGAAGATTTGGAAATTATCTATGGCGTTTCCGGTGAAAATAATTTTGAGATAGGTAAACATTCGTCTTCAGATAGCCTTGCAGTTTATATCGATACTCATAAGTTAATTTTAAGACATTCAGCCGTTGTTGGATCTACCGGTAGTGGGAAATCGAATACGAATGTTCAAATAATAAAGTCAATACTTAATAACTATAAAGGTGCAAGAATTGTCCTAATTGATCCTCATGGTGAATATGCTACAGCTTTTCCTAATGACGCTAAGATTTTTAAGATAAATGATATAACGAATCCGTTATATATACCTTTTTGGATAATGAATTTTACAGAATTAGCTTTCTTTCTATTAGGCGCTGATTCTAAAGAGGAGCAAAGGACAGAGTATAGAGAATTTCGAGAGATAGTCTATCAAGGTAAAAAAGGAAATGTTAGTAAATTGAAAGATACAACAATAGATATTAATTATATAACCTCTGATTCCCCAATTCCTTTTGATTTAAAAAAGATTTGGGGCGATATGAATTATCGTGTAAACGCTACATATTCAGCAGGAGATCAGAAGGACCAAAATGATAGAACGGTACAAAAAATTAAAGATGGCGATTATAAGAAGTTAATTCCCGCACAATTTAAACCATATAATACATCTAACACGGCACCATTTAAATCAAAAGATCAACTATTTTTTGCATATGAAAAAAAGATATTCGCTAGATTAAAAGATACGAGATATGATTTTATGTTTAATCCTGGTAACTATTCAGATGTTGATGATTCAAATTTTACAGATATTGACAAACTAATACGAGATTGGATAGACCATGAAAAACGATTAACCATTTTGGATTTAAGCGGTGTTCCTTTTGATTTATTAGATATTTCAGTTGGACTTGTAACAAGATTCATTTTTGATGGAATGTTTTGGGGAAGAAATCTCGATTACACCGGGAAAAATAGACCGATACTAATGATATATGAAGAAGCACATACTTATCTTCCAAAAAGTGAAAATTCATATGGTATAAGCGGATATGCACGTGAATCAGTTGAGAAAATATTTAAAGAGGGTAGAAAGTTTGGGGTTGGAGCAATGGTGATAAGTCAAAGACCATCAGAAATCTCCGGAACTATTTTGGCGCAAGTTGGTACCTTTATAGCTTTACGATTAACAAATAGCGGGGATCAATCAATGATAAAATCTTCCGCTCCTGATAATATGAATACACTAATAAATTTACTCCCATCATTAAGAATCGGTGAAGCTGTTATAGTGGGAGAAGCGATAGTTATACCTTCTAGAGTTCGTATTGATTTAGCGGAACCAAGACCTGATAGCAATGATCCTAAATTAGTTGAATCATGGTTAAAAGAATATCCTATTGACGAATCACATTATAAAGATGTAATTAAAGCTTGGAGAGAACAAAAACATTTAAAAGTAAATAATTTAAAAAATAAAATTAAAAAAACAAAAAAATGAATAGAATATCAGTAGTATCTTCAATGATACATTCAATTGGCTATGAAGTTGAAACTTCTACATTAGAAATCGAATTTGTATCAGACTCATCTGTATATCAGTATTATAATTTTCCGGAATACTTATATAACGATTTTATGTCTTCTGATTCAAAAGGAAAATACTTTCATGCTAACATCAAAGGAAAGTATAATGACACTAAAGTTGGATAAAATTAATTAATGTACCTTATGCCAGAAGATAATTTAAATATCGGGGTTGCGTTTTCGGGCGGAGGGTTTCGCGCCGCGGCTTTCCACCTCGGTACACTGAAAAAACTTAAAGAGCTCGGCGTGCTGGATAAGGTGCATGTGCTTTCTACAATTTCCGGCGGCTCGCTCGCAGGTGCTTTTTATATGCTTCATAAAAATAATTTCGATGAATTCACACGCCTCCTTGAAAATGCACTTCAGGTTTCAGTGGTTAAAAAAGTTCTTTTCTCTAAAAGATTCCTTACTTTCGCTTTTTCGCTTTTGATTATCTGGGTAGTTCCTTTTTTCCTTATCAGCGTTCCTTGGGCTTTGTTTTCCTTCCTCGTTACTGCGATTATAGCGTTAATTTTTCTCTATAGTTTTATTCCGCTCAGCGATTTGGTGGAGCAAGCATATAACAAAGTATTCTTTGAAAAGAAAAAACTTTCCGATTTTCCGGAAGAACCGATTATTACAATTAATTCCACAAATCTCGAAACCGGCGGGCTTTTTACGTTTTCAAAAGAATATATGGGTGACTCAAATTACGAGCATAACCTGAAAGGCGGGAAACCCGTATTTTTCAAAGTTCTCGATTTTCCCGTATCGGTTGCGGTTTCCGCCTCCACTGCAATCCCCTTCCCTTTTAATCCGATTAAAATAAAACAAAAGCATTACTCAGACCCGAAAGATTTTCCGAAAAGAGCAGACCCATCACTGGTTGACGGCGGAGTTTATGACAATCAGGGAATTCATAAAATCACAAATAAAATGTCGAGATATAAATGCGACACAATTATTTGCAGCGACGCCGCGGCTCCTTTTAAAAGAAAATTTTACCAGATGAATCCGCTGCCGATTTTAACGCGTGTGAACAGTATTATGATGTTAAGGATTAAAAACCTTCAGAAGTCGATGAACGTTTACGGAAAATCATCCGGCTTGATGAAAGAAATTGCATACTATTCCATTGACTGGAATTACGAAGACTGCATAGACGGATTTATAAAAAACCTCAGTGGCGGTGAATTAAGGGAAAACGTGGCAAAGGCACACAACATTCCGGAGGAATATTACACCAATCCCAACGACTTCAAAGAGCAGGAAATAAAAGATTTTATTACACAAAAAATAAATTATAAAGAAATAATCAAAAACGGACTAACGGCAGAGGAAATAAACAAAATAAGCGGCATCAAAACCGGATTAAGCCCGCTGACGAAAGATAAGCTCGATTTGCTTTCGAGGCATGCATCGGTATTAACGGAAATACAGGTGCGGCTTTACTGTCCGTCTCTTTTTATAAACCCTTAAAATTATAACACTATGAAAATGAAAAATTTAAGATTTTTTGTTTTACTTTTCCTGTTGTTTACATTTTCGTTTATTCAGGCACAGGACACTATTAACGAGTGCCCGCCGGAAGGAAGCACGGAGAGTGCGAAGTATCAGGCACTTAATAAATTAAAAAACAGATTCAAACTACCCACAGTGGCGGATTTCGATAAGACTATCACGCTCGATAAAATACTAACGCCGGGAAACGATGAAGAGCGTTTCGACGAAAGCAAGGCAGTGGTAATCGAAGGGTATATTTTTAACATAAAAATCGGCGGAATAGAATCCTGCAACTGCCGTGCAAAAAGTCAGGAATTCCGGGACGTACACGTGGAAATAGTTCCGACGGCAAAAACGAAGACTTACAAGAAAAGAGTAATAGCGGAAATCACTCCGCGGCTTAGGAAAAAAATATTTACTAAACTCGGAGTGACGAACAACAAGGAGCTAAAAAAATTATTGAAAGGGAAAAAAGTGAGGATTACGGGCTGGCTAATGTTCGATATCGAGCATAATCTGGAATCTTATAACATAGACCCGAAGAATAAAAAAGGCAGAAAAAACTGGCGCGCCACCTGCTGGGAAATCCATCCGATAACGGATATAGAGGTGGTGGAGGAATAATTGCAATAGAAGTTACTTTTTCATTTCACGATAATTTTCCGTCGTTAATCAGTAATTAAATAATCCGTTTGAGAGATTGTTCAAACTTATTTAAACATCAACAGTTTGTACAACTGATGCAATCTTGATTTTTATTCGATTTTAACACCTTTTTATACACCTGCCTCACTCTTGCCTCACTTCAATAATTTAAATAAATTAAAGGGTATAATATCTTAAATATATATTCTAAATATTTTGAAAGGTTTTAAAAATGTTTTTATCAAAAAATAAAACCCCCCGTGGCAGATATTATGTTTACTATTTCGATGAAAATGGGAAAAGAAAATCTGTCACAACCGGTTCACCATATAAAAATGAAGCACTCACTTTCTTAATCGCATTTGCAAATAAAGTAAAAGAAAATAATTCCACAGTCCCCTCTCCACGCCCACTAAGAAACTTTTCAGACCTGGAACAAAATGTGATATCTTATGTATCAAATAACCTGAGAAAAGGTACAGTCAGTATTTATAAAAATACATTTAAATCCTTTCTAAAAATAATCGGTGACAAGTTTTTAAATCAAATTTCCATTAAAGATATCGAATTATATAAATCGTTCAGGTTAAAAGAAGTGACTCCTTCAACCTGCAATATTGATTTAAGCACCTTAAAATCCATATTTAACATTGGACTAAAATTTGGGTGGTGCATTCATAACCCGGTCAAAGGTATATCGAAGCTCAGGATATCTCAAAAAGATAGACTAAGCATGTCTGACGATGAAGTATCAAAGCTCCTTTTAGCTGCGAAAGAAAACCCTTTGATGTATAATTTAATACTATTAGGATTAAACACCGGTTGCCGCTTGAATGAAATATTGAATCTTCAATGGAAAGATATTGATTTGAATGAAAGAGTAATTCACATTAGAAATAAAGATAACTTCAAAACTAAGACAGGCAAAACCAGACAAATCCCGATTAATAATAAACTGAAGGGTATTATCAATCAAATGATGATTGAAAATGGTAACATATTTAAACTTTATAACTTAGATGGATATTTATTCTCGAAGTCAGTTAATAAATTGATTTCCAGAAGTTTTATTACTCATAAGTTTAAATATTATATTAGAAAGGCAGAATTACCAGAGAAATTCCATTTTCATTGTCTAAGACATACTTTTATAACCAATTGTATTAAGAAAGGAATCAACGTTAACTATGTTCAGATGTTAGCCGGACATTCAGAACTAAAAACAACTTTGAATTATACTCACATCGGAATCGAAGATTTAAAAAGAGCAATCCTGGCTGTTGATTAAGCTGGGATTACTTTTTAATAATAAAATAGAAAAAACCAAAGAATATCATTTAATCCCAATAGAGTATGTTTAATTAGAACCGGAGTATTATAAAGATCAAGTTGGAGGGCAGAACGTTAATACATGCGTCCTTATCTGTTATTTTTAATTGTGAATTTTGTTTCTCTTTTAGTTCTTAATTAAATAATTTAAGGAATAGAGAATTAACAAATAAAATTTAAATAATATAAAATTTAACTATCTGGTAATTTAGGGAATTGTATAATACTACCAAGTTGATTTTTGATGTTATTTCTACAATCTTTTTTAAAATTCTCATCCTCATTTTCAATTAAATATTTTACTACATAAAATAAATCTGTTGTTCTTATCAAACCTATATTTTCACGTTCAGCTGCTTTTTTACATTTAATAGTAAAATCTAAATTTCTTTCAATTGGTGATAAAAATCTTTGAGGATTACCTAACAATAGACCATACGCTTTATCTTCTACCTCTTCTCTTTCAAAATCTTGACTAATTAAATCATGTAATTGCCTAAATTTTGTAATATCTATATCTTTATTGTCCTTTCCTTCACATTCACCAATAAATCTATCTCCTTCGGGAGAAAGAATGACTTGATCTATTTCTAATTCGCCATCATTATAATTTTCAGCTTTATATCCAAGTATTTCTAAAGCTTTAATAACTGCATTTTCTAAAGATTTACCAGATTCAAATAATAAATCTTTAATCATTTCTTTTTCTTCGAGATTATTTTTGAGGTTCTCTAATAATTCGTTTTTCTTTTTAATTTCTTCATTGATATCATTAATATCATTTTTAATTTTTTCAATTATATTTAGTTCAAAATCTTTGGCGTTTACCCAACCCGGAGTTGGTGTTTTATCAAATTTCTCATTCAACGATTTATTAATTTCTACTAAACATTTAACAAATTCTTGACCCCAGACTATTGCATTCTTATTCCAACTTTCACCATCTTTTGAAGAATAATTCTCTGGCAATTCTATTGTTGGAATAAATATTAAATACCCATTATGAACTTTATAACCTGCACCAAGATTTTTATCTTTATTCTTAGTCGTAAACCACGCTATTTTAGATTTATCTTGTTCTATATAAGCTTCATACTTCATAAATTTCTTTGAGTGATCAAAAAGATTTTTTACCATACTATGAGTTACGATAATATTTTCTCCTTTTGAATTAATAATATTAAAACTGAAGGGAAGAAATTTATAATTATTATAACTCATAACGTTATTGATGGTAGTAGTGCTTCTACCTGTACCTCTAAAACTTTTTTCTCCTGTATAGATATAAAAATCTTTTTTGGGAGATAATAAAATATAAATTGTTTTTCCTGTTTTCAAGAAATTAATTATTTCTTTATTCCAATATTGAAAGCAATCCAATATTTCAGAAGAAGATTCATCGGTAAATAGTTCTAAACCCGCATATCTATTATTAGCCTTATAATCTACATTATTAATGTTTGCGTCTAATAATACTATATCAGCATCCGATAATGATTTTTTTTCATTTAAAGCAGAATATTCGATTGTAGGAAATTCTGTTCCTATGGAAATAATATTATACATTTTTTTAGATTCTTGAATTAACGTTTGTTTTAAGATAATTCTTGGAAATGAATATTTTTTATTTTCTAAGTCGATTAAGACTTTTTAATTTTGGCATCGTGAAGCATTAATTTATTTAATTTAGATTGTTCTGTAGAATTTATTCAAATCAATAATATCAACATCAACTTTAACAATTGGTATATCCTTATCGAATTTAACGATAACCCAGGGTTCACAATATACAGTGACTCCTGAATCGTTTTCCAATACCTTTTCGCTTTTATCTTCTTTCTTTAAGATCTTATCTATTTTAATACTTACATCTTGTTTGGTTTTCGAAACGACATTAGGACTTTTATTGATATAATTCTCAACAATCAATGCAAAATCAAAACGATTTCCTCTATCATGTTGGAATTTAAATTGATTAACTGAAACGGATAAATTATAATATAATTTATCAAGCCAAACTACATATTCAGGATAATTTAAAATGCAAAATTCATAATTGCTAAAATCTAAACAAATATCGCAATTAAATCCGATTTTAAATTCATTTTTTTTCAAATCATTAAAATTATAATTTTTAGCTATTTTTTCGAGAATAGAAATTCTAGTATCAAACAGAATATTCAATAAATGTTTTCCTTTAGTATTAGTTATATTCGAAAACAGATATAAATTTTCTTTAAACTCTTGATTTGGGTAAATTTCGATACCAAGATCTATTTTGGGAGTAGGTACCTTTGCCGAGAAGAAAGCTACCTTTGTATTAGGAATATTTATCGAATTAAAATTACCCGCAAACATTCTGAAATATATTCTTATTTCTCTTCCTGGTAAACCCCATTCTTCTTCAGTTAGATCTCTTACTAAATACAGATCAATATTTTTAGATTTTGCGTATTCAGTCGCTCCTACTTCATAACCGGTAGTTGTAAACATTACTCCTTTCGACGCGTTTAAATCCTCTATAGTCGCATGTAATACATCGATTAATGACCTACTAATTTTCTTTCTCCATCTTTTACATTCAATAATAGTAATGTATTCATGAAATAAAGTTTTATGAGTTAGTTTTACATCAATTTGCCTTCTTGCACCTGAATTTCCAATTGCCAAAACATTTCTCTCTACAACGAAACTTCCTTCCTGAGCATAAAGATTTTTTACAAAATCTTCAAATTCTCGCCAATCAATTAATTTATCTAAAAAATTATTTACCATTATTAATGCATTTTAAAAAAGCAAACTAAGTTATCTTATAAATATACAAAACTCAATAATGTATTTATATGAACATATTTTTATATATACTAAAAATTATCATTAGCGTTATATCTTTACAAATTATTAAACCATTTCTAATATTTATTTGACCATAATAATTAAAAATAATAATAATATAGTACCGATATTAAGTCCTTTATTCCGCATAGCTCAATTACAGAACATCAACCCACTTTGATTACCTTTAATAATCTGATAATATTAAGCGCGTTGATATCCCGAAGAATCTAATCTCGGTTTAATGAAAATAATTATTATTTTTTAATTCTTGATGAAATTAAGATAAAAATCATATAAATGACAAATGAAATAATTGCAAATGCATATGCAAATGCTGTAAAATATCGATTACCTAATGTTTTTTCATAAGACAAATCTCTGTTCACTGTTCATTCTGAAAAATTAAATCACTATGATGTATGAAGCGAAATTTTAGAAAGAAAATGAAAGCCATTTCCATGTAGCTCAATACAAAAGCTGCAAGAAATTTAAAAGTAGAAATGATAAATAATTATATAAAAGTATTATCTAACTATAAATTATTTTTTTATCACCTTTTTCTTCAGGAAATACTTTTTTCAAAAGTTTTGTAATATCTGCTTTCATCTCATTTAATTCTTTTGATTTTTGTATACTGTCATCATTTTCTTGAATTCTCCAGTCTACATATTCAATTAACATATCAGCTAAGTCAAAGATAGTATAATTATTAATATCTTTTGTTTTTCTAGTCTCTTCCCTTTCTTTTTTCTCTTTTTCCCGTTCGTTCAAGAAATTATGTAATTCTGTTTTTATCATTCCCATAATTTTTTTATCAAAATATGTCTAAACATACACCAAAGTTCAATGCACTAGTAAAACGGAGAAATACTTTATAAACGAAAAGAATTGTTTCAGGCTTATTTAAGTAGTTTTGAGAGAAAAGAGGTTACGATAAAAATCAAAAAGTTTTATAATTCTAGGAACACTAAATAGACGAGTCTATTTTTAAGTCAATTAATAAATCATACTTTTCATGGTATAATAACTATAGAAAAGATTTACACTCTTTTCTCCTAACATTAACCCAATAAAGGAGGATATTCAAATTTATAGCCCAAAAATATCCGAGGAAATTATTCCTAAATTATACAAACTCGCAAAACAGTATAAGAAACCCATGACGCGTTACGTGAATGAAATATTACGACAGCATTTAGCCGAAAAAGTCCAAGACAAACCTATCACCATCACCGCCACCACCACAGAATCCACCGAAACAGAAATTAAATCAATTGCATCATGAACAAATATCTATTAAGAATCCCCTACTCATATCGAAAATATGGGACTTATTCTTGTATTGTATATGCTGATTCAGAAGATGACGCGTTAGATAAAGCGAGCGAGTTCGGAGAACATCACTCAGACGAATATGATGATAATGAAAACGACGGAGATATGGATTTCGAATACTCTGATACAGATGCAGAATTGGAAGAAGAAGACGTAGTAGAACCGGCACAAATCACGGACGATGAATCACCTTTCTCCCAAATTCCATCCTATTTTCTAGCCGAACTTCAACAACTATAAACAGATTTTCAAAATAAAATTAATGCCTATGGATAAATATTTCGTTCGCATCGGTTATTCCTGCACTTCTTACGGTAACTTAACCGGATATGTCTTCGCTAATAGTCTTGAAGAAGCCGAGGAATTACTTTACGACCATGATAATATTCATGACCAAGATTACGATAATAATGATAGTGATAATTATAGTTACTACGAAGATGAAGCCGAAATAGATTTAGAAACAGAAAATGTAACACCACCTGCTGAACACCAGAACCCATCTCAAACAAATACACCCTTCAACAATCTTCCCACGTACTTTTTAGCAGAGCTCAACGCTCTTTGAGTCAGAAGTAACAAGTAACAAAAGATTTTTAAAACCATTTATAAACAAAAAAAGAAAGGAACACAACCATGGTATGGAATAATGAAACAACCAGTACACCGGTTGAAACAAAAACATTAGTAAAATGTAACGGCAACTCCTACGACGTAACAGGCGTCGAGGGATTAGGCTTAGTAGATAAGCTGAAAGCCATCGCCAGAGACAACGGTATCAGTAAGTTTGATATCTACGATGGAGATAACAAGAACCTCAGCCCGAGCGATATCGAATCCGGAAATTTCGAAGGCGATTTATCGTTAGTCAGATTCAACGTCGCCGCTTAATCACTTCACACGATTACAATTCTAATTCACAAAAGGGGAACACTGTTGAGAGGCACTGGGTGTTCCCCTTCATTCTTAAAATCAAATTAAATATATGGAAGAACAAAATCCACCGGGAATCAATCAGGATTTTTTCAGGCGATTAAATAAGAAACCGAATGATTTGAAACTCGAATTAGCATCTGATTCACTGAAAAATGTATTAACGAAAGAGATTAAGTTCAAAGACTTAAATGAACGTCTGCTGAAATCAAGACAGGAGAAAGTGTTAGTGCGTGAAGTAGTGTTAGAGTCAGAGATTGAATTCGTGAATTCCCTGAAGCAGTTGAAATCAATTTTTAAGGAAGAGTTGAAAACAGCTATTGACAAAGTAAATGATTTGTATACTAGCGAATTATTAAAGCTTCAAAAGATTTATAAATCAGAAGTAATTGGTGATGCTTTACTGGAGATAGTGAAGACGATTAGCAAGTCAGGCTGGATATTATTGATGAAGGATAGTGGCGTCTACGCTTATAAATTCTATTCTCCGGTTTTTGAAGTATACGAGGGTTATACTGAAAAAGGAACTGTAAAGGAATATGAAGAACCTGTATGCAAAATAAAAGGAATATATCTAAATATTCTTCACCCTCGAATTACATACGGTTCGATTCTCTTATCAACAGAAGGTTCTCATCCTAATGTTGATAAAGCGAATTTCGGAAGTGCATGTATAGGAACTTTCGAAGACCGCGATATTCCGTTGGATAATCCGGCGGAACTATTAGGTCTATTGAACGAAATCCAAGCATGTTACGAGGTCATAAGTTTGGATTCGTGCTACTAC
>DATCHW010000260.1:0-3344 GCA_036508135.1 Ignavibacteria bacterium | reverse complement strand
CTCTCATTTTTTGTTCTATTTCTTCTGGATATTTTATGCGTAGCAACTATTCAATTCCCTTGTTATTTAGCAAATAAATTTTAACTTATATTATATATAAATTATTATAAGATTTGAATTTATTTATTTGCCGTTCCTTAGTAGTACCAACAGTATCTTAGATTTTATAGTTTTTGATTACCCTTCGAAAGAAGAAAAGATCAATCAGTTCAAAATGCTGATGAAAGACCCCGAAGTCCAGCCTTTTTTTAGGAATTATATTGAAAATATTATTGCTACTTCAGAATTGAAAATATTAAAGCGGCTTGCACTTTTAGAGCAGAAATTAGATTTAGCTGATCCGGATCTTTTAGACGAAGAAGAGATAGAAATAACCATTCCAGAGCAGCTTTCTTTATTAGCTGAACGGATAGATAACATAACAGAACCTGTTAAAACTGTAAGTCAACCTGTAACCCAGGATATAACAGTCATACCTGAGACAAAAACAGAGATAAGAGCCTATGAACTTGTAAAGCATTTACAAACAAATGTAAAGCCCAGGAATAACGAGATATTCATGACTGTTAGGGAATGTATGAACTTTATACAAGTTGGAATTAAGACCGAATACAGAGTTGAAAACGTAAAAAATCCCAGGCAGGTTAAAAAAGAAGTATTAGAAAAAGCAAGAGAAATGTACTCTGATCTTGTTTCCTTGGTTCCAAAGAGAAATGGAAATAAAGAAGTCAGGATAGTCTTAGAGCGTACGATAAAAAACGATAGCAATAGTCTCAAGCGTAAGATAAAAAACGATAGCAATAGTCTCAAGCGTAAGACGACAAATCTTACTGACGGTTCATTCTGGAATTAACCTTTGACCAAAAGACCTGAAATTCATGCTATTAGACAACAATAAAATGAAGCTTTAACGATAAAGAAGAAACCTAATAATAAAAAGGTAGTACTTCTTTGAAGAAAGTAAATAGTATAGTGTCATTAGCTATGGATATAAAAAAAGAATGAATAAGATTGAATAAGATTGAACAATATGATTTACTAATTTTAAAATTGAAGTGTCAGTAAGGAAATTAAGTAACGGTTTCTGACACAATAAAAATATAGTCCGGATATTTAAATATTTATACTTAATTTTGACAATATTTAGTCAAATCAAATAAAGAATGTCTTCAAGAGACTCAGTTCCAAAATCCAGTGATGAAAATAAGTGTAACACCATTACATAAAATTTATAATTATATACTTATATAATGATGTTACGACACAAACATGGTAACGATAAACCTTAACTTTAATAACTTTTCTGGACTACCAACTTTTTTAGAAGTCTTTGGCAATTTTGACAACAACTATGAATACACGGCAAAAGGAATTTTTCGTAGAAAGGTTCCTCCATTTTGTCCTAGATATAGCAGTCCCATGGTTCATAATAGTTATAACATATACACCAAAAAAGGGCTTGGGGAAATCAAAATCGGAAGTAGTAAGTAAACTTTTAACTTTTCAAAATCTATTTAATAACAACATTGTTATGAACCCACAACAGCTTATCACACTTACCACACCTAATAGTCAATTCGGTAATATAATAACCAGTCTTTTTATACTCATGCACCGGATTTTTTGTTCCTTCGAGATGGGTTCCATCTCCAAATTCCCAGCCGATATATGTATCTTTATCTTCTGATAGATCCTTAAATTGTACAATTGTTGGGTCACTTTTTGAAGCGGCTACCGCCGTATAATGAATATGATTACATCCGCAGGATAGACGTTGTGTTGCTGGAGGCGTTCCATCACCGAGAGGAGTCTTTGTTACATAAATTGATGCAGAGGCTCCTGCAGACAATAAAGTCATTATCATTAATAAGGTGAAAACAGATAATGTTATTTTCCATATAGATTTTCCATTAGGTTTAATTTTTTTCCCTCCTGTTTTTTCATTTTGACCTGGTAAGATCCGTAATACCAGAAAAAAGAACTTGAAATAAAACAGATTGGGTATACATTGCAAACAAATGGCCTCATGTGTGCGCCATGCAATGTATACCAGTGGTGTATTCGCATAATGGAATACACCATATTCTTCTCTACTAAACTTTTATTTTATTTATCTGAATCATTTAACAGATGATTTGACTTGTTAGTAGTTAATTACTGCAGCTTTTGTAGGATGTTGTGCTGCCACATGTTTTGCCGGTTTTGCAGGCACTGGTTTTGCAGGCACCAGTTTTGCAAGTTTTGCAGCTGTTGCAGCTGTGACCGGCGGTGCTGCTACAGCTGTGACTGGTAGCGCTACTGAAGTGATTATGTCCATGTGTGTTGTGATGTCCATGCGATGCATTGCATGCACTTGCTGCTCCAACGGTTAATGATGCTACTAAAAAAACTGCTAGCAAAATAGTCAGTACCTTTTTCATTCTATTCATGGATTGTTTCAACATTTACTTCACTCCTTTTTCTTTTAAAAATTAACAAATTTGAGGGATATTTGTTTGTCGATTCACATTTAGGGGTGTTTGTTTGTCGATTCACATTTTTTCACGATATATGCACTATGAACTCAGTTCAACTGCGCAAGATCTAATTTGTTAATTATCGTGTTGGCTATTTGCTAATTGACAATTCTGAAATCAATCAAATTAAATATAAACTTACTTTTTTAAATACTCAAAAATTAATAAAATTAAAATGATTAATAAAATTAATAAGGACTCCAATTCAGTAAAAAAATAACATAATGCTTTATAACACTTCATAAATGGATTATTTAGTTTAAACTCTTTGAAAGTGCCTTCTTGCAAAAGGAAATCATGATCCAAGAGACAATATATGCTTTAAAAGTCTTGCCCCCCTTTTCTGAAGTATTTTTATCTCTTTATAATGCTCTTTGCACATATGCTAATTTTTCAAGGGGCAGTATTGTATTTCTTTCATTTTTAGTCTTTTGCCAAATCAGTAAAAATGTACCTTTCATTTTTTGCTATGTGTTTCTCATAGTTTTTTGCTGTTAGGGTTTGCCATAGTCGAAGTAAACAAGTGTATTCCGATATGATATGGAACAATCGAGAAAACAAACATATAGGCAATTGTGGGAAAAAGGAATTGAAGCTATGAATATGATTAAAAAAAGACAAGTCAATAATTTAAATTACGCGGTTCTTAATGAAGTCAAATACATTAATCAATTGTTTGGTATAGTTTTATAATATTAGTACATTTTCCTTGAATATTTTGATTTTTATTCATTAGTTATAGATTTACATATTTTTTTGAATTTTTTGCAACGGAACCCCTTTGTCTTCTTCATCAGCATAATCCCAAATGAAGCTACCAATCATTTC
>DATCHW010000259.1:0-377637 GCA_036508135.1 Ignavibacteria bacterium | reverse complement strand
TTTATATATTTAAAAGAATATGTTTACATTATACTAATCAAATAAAGAGTCATATATGTGTTTGATAAAACTAATATGTGAGTATAATTTAGTATTTACTGAATGGAATTTATTTGTCAAATCCTCTCACGAAATCTTTACACCTCAATTTACCAATTTATTAGAAAAATGATTATTCATTTTTATATATTAAAAAATTTAAATTTATGAAAAAGTTTTTAATTTTTTCTCTTATGCTCTTTATTCTTAATTCTTAATTCTTAATTCTTAATTCTTAATTCTTAATTGTTTTTCCCAGTGGCTCTTACAGCCCTGGCCTGTTTCAGGGAATACATATGATATTAAATTTTTTGATAATAACACTGGAGTAATAAGTTTACCATATTTAAATGTTTGGAGAACTACAAATAATGGTAATAATTGGTCTAACACATTGTCAGGTAATCTATTTCATATGCAAAAAATGGATAGTAATACGATATATGGAAACGGAAGACGATATAATGGTGATGAAGTAATTTACAGAACATTCAATAAAGGCTTAACCTGGGATAGTGTTGCCATATCAGGTCCGAATGTATATCTGGGAATTTCCTTTTTAAATAAAGACACAGGATTTGTTAGTGGATTTGATGGAAATAATTTCCACATTTGGAAAACAATTAACGGTGGTGTAACGCTTGTTTCGATAACAAATTCAATAGGTGATGGTACAATATTTTTCTTAAAATATAAAATAAATGGAGAATATTACGGATGGTGTTGTCACGGAGGAAATATGTACAAAACCACAAACAGCGGTAATAATTGGTTTCAGGTAGGCGGAGCAGGCTCACTTTGGCAGCTTGAATTTATAAACGAAAATACAGGATTTGCTACTACGGGTGGGGTAGATATGCAAAAAACTACAAATGGAGGATTAAACTGGATATCATATGTTATGCCAACTGGTAATGGAATAGTTGTGAACGATATTAAAAATTTTAAAGTAATTAATAGTAATATTATTTATGGAGATTATGGAACAAGACAATTACCAAACAACTCTTTAAGGGGAATCATCTGGAAATCAACTAATGGAGGTGTAAACTGGGGATATCAACAGCCTGATACGGCAAGTCCTTATATGGTTTATAGTGGTATCGAATTTTCAGATAGCTTAAATGGATGGAGTTATAATATCCATACTACAAACGGAGGCGGACCGATTATTTATACTGATATTTCTAACAATTCAATTACTCTTCCTAACACTTTTGTTTTGAAACAGAACTATCCTAATCCTTTTAATCCAACAACAACTATTGAATTTTCTATTCCAAAAGATTCTTATGTGAAATTAAAAATATTTGATATAACTGGAAAAACCGTTTTCTATGTTATAAATGATTTTTTGCTATATGCAGGGAATCACAAATATACGATTGACGCATTTAATACACTGGGATTATCAAGTGGAGTTTATTTTTACCGGCTCGAAGCAACGCAGAGAAATAAAAATAATAATGTTTTTACAGAAACAAAGAAGATGCTTCATATAAAATAAGGACAAATGTCCGTATAGTAAATGACGTCAGTCATTTAATCAGAAGTCCTCCTCTTTTTGCGGAGGAATTCTAATCAAGTTATTTGAGCATTCAATAAATTAGTATTATTTACTCTAAACCCCCCATCCCCCCTTTGAAAAAAAGGGGGGATATATTATTTAAATATTTGCATTTTCTGTCCGGAGTTAAAATTTTCAGATATTGTTTTTTAAGGATATACAATCACAAATAATTAATTACTTTTTATCAATCATTTCTTTTATTTTATGGATTAATTTTTAGTAATGAATATAGAGTTAGTAAAGAACAGGTTAATTAATACAGGGATGTTACGGGAAATCGTTTTTCTCGAGGAACTTGATTCAACTAATAAGTTTGCGAAAAGAGAGAATATTGAAAATGATATGCTTGTTCTTACATCCAATCAAACTACCGGCAGGGGAAGATTTGAAAGGTCCTGGAACTCAGAAAAGGATAATGATATTACAATGAGTCTTGTGAAATCGTTTGACCTAAATAATGAAGATATTCACCTTGTTACATTTTATGCTTCCCTGGTTATAATTGAGGTTCTGAAAAAGCATTGCCGGGATGGTGAAAAGAAGTTTTTTTTGAAATGGCCAAATGACATTCTGCTGAACGGGAAAAAAGTAAGCGGTATAATGATAGATGCAGTTGATATCAAAAGCAAAATGAAGAAACTGATAATCGGTATAGGTATAAATGTAAATAGAAAATTATTTGAAAAGGATTTAAGCCGCAAAGCTACATCACTTGCTTTAGAATTTGGCAGGGATTCCGACCTTGAAAAAATAATTTCAGATATAATAGAGAATTTTTATGATAATATTTCTTTATTAAAAGAAAAAAAGAAGTTGATGGATATGTGGAAAAGCAACAGCAATATCTTTGGGAAAGAGGCACTGATAAGAGTTTTCGAGAATTCAAAAGAAAAAAGGATAAAAATTATAGATGTAGATTTAGACGGGGGGATAAAAGTTGAAATTGAAAATGAAGTTAAAATTAAATATTTTAGCGGTGATATAACGGTAATAGAAACTTATTAACAAATAATAAATGTTATCTCAATTCGGTCAAATTTTTATTTTTTTACTGCTTGCAGTTGCATTTGTTGTGATTGCCTTCATTATTGTAAACTTACTCGCACCCTCCAAACCCAATAAAGGTAAAAATTCAATTTATGAATGCGGTGAAGAATCGGACAGAAAGACCTGGCTGAAATTCAATATCAGGTTTTATGTAGTTGCCTTAATTTTCATTATTTTTGATGTAGAAATAGTTTTCCTTTTCCCCTGGGCAGTCGTGTTCAAGGAAATGGGAATGGTTGCGTTTCTTGAGATGGCACTATTCCTCCTGATATTAATTATCGGCTTTATATATGTACTGGCAAAAGGTGACCTTCAGTGGGATAAACCCCAGCCTGTAATACCCAAACTTGATAGACAAATTTTTAAAATCGGAAATCAGAATCCATAATTTAATTAATGGGAATATTAAATAAACTCGACAGCAGAATAGAGCAGTTTGAAAGCGGTAATATTATTATTACTACAGCAGACAAATTATTAAACTGGTCGAGGCTGTCATCTATGTGGCAGATGTTCTTCGGACTTGCATGCTGTGCAATTGAGATGATGGCAACCTCGGCTTCGCATTATGACCTGGACAGGTTCGGAATAATTCCGAGACCCTCTCCGAGGCATTGCGATATTATTTTAATATCGGGCACTGTAACATTGAAAATGGCAACAAGAATAAAACGGTTATATGACCAGATGCCTTCACCAAAATATATTTTATCGATGGGAAGCTGTTCTAACTGCGGCGGACCATACTGGGAGCACGGTTATCACGTATTAAAAGGTATTGACAGGATAATACCTGTTGATGTTTACGTGCCGGGCTGCCCGCCGAGACCTGAAGCTTTATTAGAAGGTTTGCTGAAGGTTCAGGAAAAAATAAGAAGCCAATCAATGGCGAAACAAACAAATAAAGTATAAAGATGGAAGCAGCAGAAATTTTTAATCTTTTAAAATCCGTGTTTAATGAAGGTATTATGGAACTGAAAACTGATGTTCCTGTTGCACCTTTCATTATTGTTTCTGCGGATAAGATAAATGCAGTGAGTTTATTCCTCAGGGATGAAGATACTTTGCAATTTGATTCACTAAGCTGCCTTAGCGGAGTGGACTACGATAAAGATAATCTTGCATCGGTATATCATTTATATTCGTTCGTTCACAATCATAAAATCACTATTAAAGTAATTGTCCCTAAAGATAACCCTTTAGTGCAGTCGGTTTATGATGTATGGGCGACTGCAGAATGGCACGAACGTGAAGCATTTGATATGATGGGACTGAAATACGAAAATCATCCGGATCCGAGAAGGATACTTTGTCCTGATGACTGGGAAGGACATCCGCTGAGAAAAGATTATAAAGTCCAGGAGTTTTACAAAGGTATGAAAGTGCCTTATTAATTTAAAATTTAATTTTTCTAATAGATGGCTGAATTAAAAACCGATGAAATGGTAATCAATATGGGTCCCCAGCACCCATCTACACACGGGGTACTCAGACTTGAATTACTTTTAGACGGAGAGATAGTTGAAAATGTAAAACCGCATATTGGATATCTGCACAGATGTTTTGAAAAGCACTGCGAAGCAATGACGTATCCTCAGGTTATACCTTATACTGACAGACTTGATTATGTTAATGCTATGAGCAATGAGCTCGGATATGCAATCGCAATTGAAAAACTTCTTGGAATAGAAGTTCCCGAAAGAGTGGAATACATCAGGGTGATTATGGCAGAACTTCAGAGAATAGCTTCTCACTTAGTTGCCATCGGAACTTATGGAAATGACACCGGTGCATTTACACCTTTTCTATATTGTTTTATCGACAGGGAAAAAGTTCTTGAATTATTTGAAATGACCTGTGGAGCAAGAATGCTCTATAATTATATCTGGGTAGGCGGTTTATCTCACGATATACCGGATGGTTTTGTGAAAAAAACAAAGGAATTTATAAAATACTTCAGACCTAAGATTAAACAATTAAACGACCTGCTTACTTTTAATAAGATTTTTATTGAAAGGACAATAAATATAGGAATACTGCCTGCAGATGTGGCTATAAATGCCGGTGCAAGCGGACCAACGTTAAGAGGATCCGGTGTAAAATTTGATTTAAGAAAAAATGACCCTTATTCTGTTTATCATAAATTTGATTTTGATATACCTATAGGAAAAGGCGAACTTGGAACTGTAGGGGATTGCTGGGATAGATATATGGTCAGGGTCAGAGAAATGGAAGAATCTTTAAAGATAGTTGAGCAGGCGATAGACAATATACCTGAAGGAGATGTTACTTCAGCAATTCCGAAGAGAATAAAGCCGGTTGCCGGGGAAATATATTCAAGGACGGAAGTACCCAAAGGAGAATTGGGATATTATATTATAAGTGACGGCTCGCTGAATCCTTACAGAGTGAAAGTCAGATCTCCTTCATTCGTGCATTTGAGTCTGATGAACCAGATATCCAGAGGTTATATGTTAGCTGATGTAGTTCTTGTTCTTGGCAGTTTTGATGTTGTCCTTGGTGAAATTGACAGATAATAATTAATTTGAAAAATTAATACTTGTGGAAAATTACTTTGTAACAATTTTTGGAAACAATTTATTAGCATTTATACTTATTCCTACGGCAATACTAATATATGTTGCTGTATTTGCACTTTATGCAGTATTGGCGGAAAGAAAAGTATCCGCTTTTATGCAAGACCGAATTGGTCCTAATAGAACAGGTAAATGGGGATTACTGCAGACTATTATGGATGTAGTTAAACTGATGCAAAAGGAATTTGTTGCTCCTGAATTTGCCGATAAAGGGTTATATAATATGGCTCCGTTCGTTGTTTTTGTGGCAACGTTTATGGGATATGCAGTTTTGCCGTTCAGTCAGATTTTTATAGGAGCTGATTTAAACCTCGGACTTTTTTATTTCTTTGCAATCACGTCTTTGGGTGTTATGGGTTTATTAATGGCCGGCTGGTCTTCTCATAATAAGTATTCTCTATATGGTGCAATGAGATCTGTTGCACAAATAGTAAGTTATGAAATACCCACCGCGCTTTCTGCTTTAGTCGTTGTTATGATTGCAGGTACATTAAGTATGCAGGAAATCGTAACTTCACAGCAGGGCGGAATTCAAAACTGGTATATTTTAGGAGGACCGGGTGGAATTTCTAAGTTAATAATTATTCCGTTTATGGCTATAGCGGCTTTGATTTTATTTATTTCGACTCTTGCAGAAACTAACAGAACACCATTTGATATACCTGAAGCCGACAGCGAATTAGTTGCAGGTGTGCATTTAGAATATTCGGGAATGAAATTTGCTATGTTCTTTATGGCTGAATATGCTCAGATGTTTGCAGTATCGGCAATCGTAGCTACATTATTCTTCGGCGGATGGCAATCGCCATTTGGGGATATGATTCCTTTCCTGAATGCACCTGTTGTTCAGGTTATCTGGTTCTTAATTAAAGGATTATTTTTTGTGTTCGTTCAGATTTGGTTGAGATGGACATTACCAAGAGTGAGGGTTGACCAATTAATGACTATGTGCTGGAAATATTTTATCCCGATTAGTTTGGTCAATATTTTTATTATAGGTTTATATTTAGTTCTCTAAATTTTATAGGTTTTTAATGAAAGCATACTTCAAAAATATTTATCAGGCACTATCGTCGATTATGATAGGTATGTCGATTACATTTCGTCATATGTTCTATAAGAGCGTAACGATTCAATATCCTGAGCAGAGGTTACAGCTTCCTGAGAGAGAAAGGAACAGGTTATTTGTTAATATTGATGATTGTATCGGTTGTGATCAATGCGCCCGTGCTTGTCCTGTAAGCTGCATTAAAATCGAAACTATCAAAGTTACTCCCGGAGATACAGTAGGTAAAACCGGATCCACGTCTCAGGGTAAGAAAAAAGCTCTATTCGTTTCAAAGTTTGATATTGACCTTGCGAAATGCTGTTTCTGTCAGTTATGCGTGTTCCCATGTCCTACAGAATGTATTTATATGACTGATGTGTTTGAATATTCAGAATTTAAGAGAGAAGATCTATTATATCATTTTTCTGATTTATCAGAAGTTCAGGTTGAAGAAAAAAAGAAAAAAGCAGAAGAGTTTGCAATTGAACAGGAGAGGAAAAAAGCAGAAGCAGCGATAGCTGCAGCTGCTAAGAAAACAGAATCTCCTCAGAATCCATCAAATGAAAATATTGAGAAAAATTAAAAGATTTTAGTAATGTCACTTTATTCAATTTTATTTTATTTGTTTGCATTAATAATCGTTGTATCGGCAGTGTATGTCGTATCTACGAAGAACATTATACACTCTGCCGTATCCCTGTTTATTACACTTTTTGCAATAGCTGCTATTTATGTTCTTTTGTATGCAGATTTTCTTGCGATTACACAGATTATGGTTTATATTGGCGGCATTCTCGTACTGCTTATATTCGGTATAATGCTGACAAGTAAAATAACAAACCTCGACCTGAAAACTAAAAATCTCAGTGATTTACCTGCGATACTATTTGTTGCAGGGTTAACAGGTGTGCTTGTGTTTATTATGCTCACTACAAACTGGAAAACAGTACCGGAACCATCTAAGAATGATATAACTATTAATGCCATCGGAAAACTATTATTGACAGATTATCTATTACCTTTTGAAGTTGCATCGATAATTCTTCTGATCGCATTAATTGGTGCAGCAATGTACTCAAGAAAAGAAAAAACAATTAAATAATTATATGGAAGTAGGATTAAATCATTTTCTCATTTTAAGTACCGTAGTTTTTGGAATTGGGTTGTACGCCCTTATTTCGAGAAAAAATGCTATCCTTGTTTTAATGGGAATTGAATTAATATTGAATGCCTGTAATATTAATCTCATTGCTTTCTCAAAATACGGAGGTTTAGGGGTCGATGGACAGGTAGTAGCAATTTTTGTTATCATTCTCGCAGTGGCAGAAGCAGCTATTGCATTGGGAATAGTTTTAAATTTATATAATAACTTCTCAACTGTAAATATTGATGAAGTAGATAATATGAAAGAATAATTTAATAAGTTTATAATTATCAAAATGGATTTTTCTTTAATAACGCTTTCCTTAGTAGTTCTGATATTACCGATGATATCGTTTCTCGTTATTTCTTTCTTCGGGAAGAAAATGCCGGGAAACGGTAATTGGTTCTCTACATCAATATTATTTGTAAACCTGTTTCTGTCAATTTATATTTTTATCAGGTATGTCACAGACGGCGGTATTTCTTTTACGGTAGAGTGGATCAATCTCGGAACCGAAACTACAAGATTAAAAGCAGGAGTTGTTTTAGATAGTATATCCTGTGTAATGCTGGTGGTTGTTAACCTGATAAGTGCAGTTGTACACTTGTTCTCCATTAAATATATGGAAGGAGATTCAAAGTATAGCAGGTATTTTGCACATCTGGGATTATTCACATTTTCAATGCTTGGTATTGTGCTAACGAATAATCTTCTTCTAATGTACGTTTTTTGGGAATTAGTAGGTATCAGTTCATATCTTCTGATTGGTTTCTGGTATGAGAAAAAAGCTCCGCAGGAAGCCGCTAAAAAAGCATTTATTGTTAACAGAATCGGTGATATTGGTTTCTTTACAGGAATAATGATTATATTTACGTTCCTTGGTACTTTCACTTTTACAGATATTTTTGCCGGAATTGAGGCTGGAAAATTATCAGGTGCGTGGCTTACTGCAACAGGAATTCTGCTATTTATGGGAGCAGTAGGTAAGTCAGCTCAGTTTCCTTTACACGTGTGGCTTCCCGATGCTATGGAAGGTCCCACACCTGTATCGGCATTGATTCACGCCGCAACAATGGTGGCTGCAGGTGTGTATATGCTTGCAAGAGTATTCGTTATGCTTTCTGCAGATGCTCTGACTGTTATTGCTTATACCGGAGCAATTACCGCTTTCATATCTGCAACTATTGCCATCACACAAAATGATATCAAAAAAGTTCTTGCATATTCCACCATCAGTCAATTAGGATATATGGTTATGGCTCACGGAATCGGTGCATATTCATTTGCAATGTTTCATTTGACAACGCATGCATTTTTTAAAGCGTGCTTGTTCCTCGGTTCAGGTTCTATTATTTATGCGATGCACCACGTCCAGGATATCCGCGAGATGGGCGGCTTAAGAAAAAAGATGCCTATCACTTTTTATACTTTCCTGATTTCAACTTTGGCAATATCGGGTGTACCGTTTACTTCCGGATTTCTAAGCAAAGATTCAATTCTCGCTGCGACTCTTGCATTCGCTAAGGAAAACGGGGGTATTAATTATCTGATTCCGTTCATTGCCTTTACTGTTGCCGGCTTAACTGCTTTTTACATGTTCAGGGTAGTCATCTTAACTTTTTTTGGCGAGCCGAGGAATAAAGAAAAATATGACCATTGCCACGAATCACCCTGGGTAATGACATTTCCTTTAATACTTCTATCGGTGCTCTCATTCTTTTTCTTCTATTCATTTAATCCGTTGACTGCGGATGGGGGATGGTTCATGGAAGTCCTAAAAGCTCCAGAATCAATTTTAAGAGGGACTAAAGGAGCCATTTATCATATTCTCGATGCAATAGAGTTCAAAGAAGCAGTACATCAATCTCATTATACTGCGATGCTGCTGTCACTCGCTATTTCAAGTATAGGAATTTTAATGGCATATTTGCTTTACTACTGGAAGAAACTTGATGTTGAAAAAATTACTAATGCAATAAGACCATTATATAATTTCTCTCTCAATAAATGGTACTTTGATGAATTATATGATAAAACTGCGGTGGCATTCACAATGCTTTCAGCAAGAGTACTTGCATGGTTTGATGCAAAAATTGTTGATGGAATCGTAAACGGGTCTGCCTCTTTGACATATTTTACTTCAAAGTTTACCGGAAAATTTGATAATTATTTTGTAGATACACTAGTAAACCTCGCAGGAGGTTTTGCGGGATTCTTTGGATTGATATTCAGAAAAGTACAAACAGGAAAAATTCAAACTTATTTAGCATTTGCTGTATTTGGAATTTTAATTTTATATTTCGTTCTGAGAGTTATTTAAACAAAAGTTCTTTTATAATGCCGAAATGGCGGAATTGGCAGACGCACTGGACTCAAAATCCAGCGGGACTCAAATCCCGTGAGGGTTCGACTCCCTCTTTCGGCACTTGTTATTTTAAAATTTGAAGTTAATAATTTATTATTCATTATGCCTGAATATAAAATACTTGGTCTTGGTATCCTGAGCTGGATGATATTCCTGCCCATACTTGGTATGGTTATCACACTGCTGATACCGAAGTCTATGACGAAATCGATTAAGTACATATCAGTCTTTTTTACTTTCTTGCTGGTGGTGCTATCAGTTGTTTTATATATTAATTATGACGCTGCAAAAGCAGGAATAAATTCATTTGAAACTCTGCAGTTCGTTGAAAGAGTTTCCTGGATTGACGTAAATCTCTTCGGCGGTATCCATATTGAGTACTTCGTCGGTTTGGATGGAATTTCTATCACAATGATATTTCTTACTGCCATAGTCAGTTTTATGGGTGCAATTGCATCGTTCAGTGTTACAAAAAATGAAAAAGGATATTATGCATTATACCTGTTTCTTGTAACAGGAATGCTCGGTGTATTTTGTGCTTTAGATCTTTTCCTATTTTTCATTTTCTGGGAAGTGATGCTTTTACCTATGTACTTCCTGATTGGAATCTGGGGTGGTCCCAGAAGAGAATATGCAGCCATCAAATTTTTCTTATATACTTTATTTGGCAGCGTATTTATCTTGATTACAATCATCGCATTATATTTCAGTTCGGTAGATCCTCAGACAAAAATGCATACGTTCAATTTAATATCTCTTGTAAAGCAGTCAGGCAGTCTTCTCGGAGGTGTTGGTTCTAATATCAGATTATTGGCGTTCGCAGCATTGTTCATAGGTTTTGCGATAAAAGTACCTGTTTTCCCGTTTCATACGTGGTTACCCGATGCTCACGTGGAAGCCCCTACGGCTATATCAGTCATACTTGCAGGAGTACTGCTTAAAATGGGAACGTACGGAATATTAAGAATATCTTATCCTCTATTCCCCGATGCAACAATGTATTTTATGTATCCGATGGCAATTCTTGGTATGATAAATATTATTTATGGAGCTTTGTGTGCAATGGCTCAAACGGATTTCAAAAAACTAATTGCATACTCATCCGTTTCACATATGGGATATGTACTGCTCGGAATGGCATCAAATACAAGCATCGGAATTAATGGTGCAATATTCCAGATGTTCAATCACGGTACAATTACAGCAGTTCTCTTCTTGATGGTAGGTGTGATTTATGACAGGGCGCATACAAGAGGATTAAATGAATTTGGCGGAATTGCAAATAAGATGCCTAAGTATTTCAGTGTTGTTATAATTGCATTCTTTGCTGCGTTAGGTCTTCCGGGTTTAAGTGGCTTTATCAGTGAAGCATTTGTTTTCCTCGGCAGTTTCAGTAATCCTGTTATAAGAGTAATCGCAATTATTTCAACTCTTGGAATTGTATTGAATGCTGCATATCTACTCTGGACCTTGCAAAGGGTTTTCTTTGGAAGTTTACCCGAAAAATGGAATTCAATAACAGATATTAACGGAAGGGAATTGCTAAGTGCAGTTCCTTTGGTCATTATTATAATATTTTTAGGTATTTATCCTTCGCCATTTCTGCATTTAATATCAAGCTCTGTAAATCTGTTAGTAAATATAGTTACAGGTGCGGGCGGAATGGTAATAGGAAATTAATTTTGATTTTATAAATCTAAATATTTAAGTTTGTGCAGGCACAGCTATTAAATAATTTAAGCAATTTTTATCCCGAGATAGCCGTATTTACTACATTACTGGTCTGTCTGATTCTCGATGTAATACTTAATAGAAAATCAATTATTGTTTCTTTTGCAGCGGCAATCGGATTACTTATAAGTTTATACTTTCTTATCAATCAGTCAGGAGTGAAGACCAGATTCTTCAGTGATTTACTTGTAATAGATGGTATGGGATTATTTTTCAAATACATATTTGTTGCTTCCACGTTGCTGGTGATATTATTTTTCGGAGTTTCCAAAGAAATAAAAAATTCAGTACACAAAAATGAACATATCACGTTGATGCTTGGTCTTACAGGAGGCGCATTTCTAATGGCTTCCGCAGTTAATCTTTTAATGATGTATCTTTCACTCGAACTCGCAAGTTTATCTTCTTATGTTCTTGCCGGTTATTCAAAAAGGGATAAAAGATCCTCTGAAGCCTCAATGAAGTACATAATATACGGGGCAGCTTCCTCAGGTATTATGCTGTTCGGAATAACCATTTTATACGGATTCACCGGCTCTCTCGACTTATTGAAAATTAACCAGTTCATTTCATCAGCAAATGCAAATAACCCGGCGATAATAATATCTATCATAATGATCCTTGCCGGGATCGGTTATAAAATATCATCTGTTCCGTTTCAGTTCTGGACTCCGGATGTTTATGAGGGTGCACCAATTCCTGTCGGAGCTTTTCTTTCCGTAACATCATCGGCGGCAGGTATGGCAATGCTCATAAGGTTCTTGTTATATACATTCGTTAAAGTCGATGCAAACGGAACATGGGCAGTAATTGCATCTATAAAATGGAATGAAATAATAATAGTCGCTTCAATAGCATCTATGCTGCTCGGAAATATGGTCGCTTTATGGCAATCAAGTATTAAAAGACTGCTCGCTTATTCTTCAATTGCTCACACGGGCTATATGCTTCTCGGATTAACAGTCTTAAATCAAATGGGAATAACGGCAATTTTAATATATTTTGGCGCTTATTTGTTTATGAATCTCGGTGCTTTTTACGTCGTGATTTTAATATCCAATAAATTAAAAACTGACAATATCGAGGATATGGCAGGTATCGGATTCAGAGCTCCTGTTATAGGGGTTGCTATGGCAATATTTATGTTTTCACTTTCGGGAATTCCAGCTACAGTTGGGTTTATAGGGAAATTTTATATATTTTCGACCCTTATTAAAGCCGATATGGCATGGCTTGCTCTTGTTGCAATGATAAACAGCGTTATTTCTTTATTCTTCTATGTCAAGGTTTTAAAAGTTATGTTTTTTGCTAAAAACAGAAAGTCAGAATATAAAATTACATACAGTTTCTCAAATTATCTGATTTTAGCTTTATTCGTTATTCCGGTATTGTTTTTTGGACTTTATTTTACACCTTTGCTAAAATTAGCTGAGAGTTCGGCAACAATGTTCGGATTCAAATAAATATTTCTGAATTAGATAATAAAACTTTAAGTATTTAAATATTAATTTTGTAAAATAAAAACCGTTAATTACGGTTTTTGTTTTTATATTTAGTTATTTTGATTAAATTATATAACTGAAAAAATAATAAAGGAGTAATAAATGTGCGGAATTGTAGGATACATAGGTAAAAAAAATTCTCTCCCTATTATTCTTGATGGACTAAAAAGACTTGAATACCGCGGATATGATTCTGCCGGAATCTCAATCGTAAATTCCAAAAATGAGATAGTCAATTTTAAAAAAGCAGGTAAAGTTACGGATTTAGAAGATCAAATCGATCCCCAAAAATTTTATGGTACCATCGGGATTGGACACACGAGATGGGCTACTCACGGTGAACCAAATGATTTAAATGCTCATCCTCACTCAGATATGTATAATGAAATCACTATTGTACATAATGGTATTATTGAAAACTATAAAACCCTCAAAGTTCGCTTATCTAAAGAGGGGTATAAATTTAATACCGATACAGATACAGAAATTCTTGCTGACCTTATCCATCATCATTATAAAAATACTAATAGCTTCGAAATCTCAGTAAGACTGGCACTCAGTGAAGTGGAAGGTACTTACGGTATAGCATGCTTAAATATTAATGAACCGGATAAAATTATTGCAGCAAGAAAGGGCAGCCCCTTAATGCTTGGCATAGGTCAGGGTGAAACTATAATAGCATCGGATGCTTCCGCAATTATTAATTATACAAAAAATGTTATTTATCTTGAAGATGGTGAAATGGCAATTATCACAAGAAAAGGATTTCATCTTAAAACGATTGAAGATAAAGATATATTCCGCGAAATCCAGGAACTTGATATGGAATTAAGCCATATCGAGAAAGCAGGGTTTGACCATTTTATGCTTAAAGAAATCTGCGAGCAGCCGGAATCGATACAGAATACTTATCGCGGGAGAATTAATTTTGATACCGGTATCGTAAAACTTGGAGGTCTTGAATCAGTTGCAGAAAAATTATTTAATGCTAAAAGAATTATCATTACCGCCTGTGGAACTGCCTGGCACTCGGCTTTAGTCGGCGAGTATATGCTCGAACAATATTGCAGAATTCCAACTGAAGTAGAGTATGCTTCCGAATTCCGTTACAGGCGTCCTATTATCTACCCTGATGATGTTGTCATTCTTATAAGTCAAAGCGGTGAAACAGCTGATACACTTGCTGCTTTAAGAGAAGCGAAAGCACAAGGTGCTACTACAATAGGAATAGTTAATGTTATCGGAAGTACAATTGCACGAGAAGTGGATGCTGGAACTTATATTCACGCAGGTCCGGAAATCGGTGTTGCTTCTACGAAAGCTTTTACCTGCCAGTTGATGTCTCTTGCACTTATTACACTTATGATCGCCTCGGAGAATGAAACTTTGGATCCTGAAACTCTTAAACGACTCGCTAACCATATTAAGCAATTACCGGCACAGATTGCACACGTTATTTCGAAAAAAGAAGAATATAAGAAAATTGCACTGGAATTTGTGGATTCAAAGAATTTTCTTTATCTTGGCAGGGGCTATAATTTCCCCATTGCTCTTGAAGGTGCTTTGAAACTTAAGGAAATATCATACATACATTCCGAAGGGTATCCGGCTGCAGAAATGAAGCATGGTCCTATTGCCCTGATAGACCAAAATATGCCGGTGCTGTTCATAGCTCCGCAGGACAGGACTTATGATAAGATTATTTCAAATATAGAAGAAGTGAAAGCACGGAAAGGAAAAATTATTGCTATAGCTAACGAAGATGATGATAACATAAACTCATATTGCGATTATGTGTTAAGAGTACCTACTGTTGCGGCTTTGCTTGCGCCTATAATAAATGTGATACCGCTTCAATTTCTTGCTTATTACATAGCTGCAGCGAGGGGAGCCGACGTCGATAGACCCAGAAATCTTGCCAAAAGTGTCACTGTGGAATAAATACTCCATTTGAAGTATATTTGAGATTTCATATATTTCTCATTTGTGTTAATTAAAATTTTCACTTAGATGTCCAATAATGTTTTAAATGTAGGAAAAATTGTGCAGGTGATAGGACCTGTAGTTGATATTGATTTTAGTGGCGGAACACTCCCTCAGATTTTTAATTGTATCACTATTAAAAGAAAAACAACCGAAGAAGGTGAATTAAAAGATTTGGTAGTTGAAGTCCAGCAACACCTTGGTGAATCAAGAGTAAGGGCAGTTGCTATGGATTCTACGGATGGCTTGGTTCGAGGAATGGATGCTGTTGATACAGGAAAACCGATTCTAATTCCCGTAGGCAATCAGGTTCTCGGAAGACTTATCAATGTTATCGGTGAAAGTATTGACGGTAAAGGGAAAATCACTTCGGATTTGCTTTACTCGATTCATCGCGACCCCCCTTTATTTAAAGACCTTACAACAAAACAGGAAATGTTCGAAACAGGTATAAAAGTTATTGACCTTCTGGAACCATATACAAAAGGAGGTAAGACAGGGTTATTTGGCGGTGCCGGCGTAGGCAAAACTGTTATCATACAGGAATTAATACATAACATTGCAAAACACCACGGAGGTATTTCCGTGTTTGCAGGTGTGGGTGAAAGAACGAGAGAAGGTAATGACTTATACGTCGAAATGACAGAATCAGGAGTTATTAATAATACTGCTTTAGTATTCGGACAAATGAATGAACCCCCTGGTGCAAGGTTAAGAGTTGCATTAACAGGACTTACAATCGCCGAATATTTCAGGGACGAACAGGGCAAAGACGTGCTATTATTCATTGATAATATTTTCAGATTTACACAGGCAGGATCTGAAGTATCTGCTTTGCTTGGAAGAATGCCTTCTGCAGTAGGATATCAGCCGACTCTTGCCAGCGAAATGGGTGCACTTCAGGAAAGAATTACTTCAACAAATAAAGGTTCAATAACATCAATTCAGGCAATATATGTACCTGCAGACGACTATACTGACCCTGCTCCGGCAACTGTGTTTTCACATCTTGACGCTACAACCGAATTATCAAGGAAGATATCAGAACTTGGAATTTATCCTGCCGTAGATCCGCTTACATCGACTTCGAGAATTCTTTCTCCAAGAATCGTAGGTGAAGAACACTATAATGTTGCGCAAGGGGTTAAAAAAATTCTTCAGAATTACAAAGACTTGCAGGATATTATCAATATCCTCGGTATTGATGAATTATCCGATGAAGATAAAATAACTGTTGCACGAGCAAGAAAAATTCAGAAATTCCTCTCACAACCTTTCCATGTTGCCGAAGTATTCACGAATAAACCGGGTAAATATGTTACACTCGAAAATACAATAAAAGGATTCAAAGGTATTATTAACGGTGAATATGATGACTTACCGGAAAATTCCTTCTATATGGTGGGAACCATTGAGGAAGTTTTAGAAAAAGCAAAAGAATTACAAGCATAAATTCTTTAAAATTGGGAAAATATTTACATTTAGAAATAATAACGACCGACAGAAAAATTTTCAACGGAGATGTAATATCCGTTACTGCTCCGGGCACCTTAGGTGAATTCCAGGTACTTTATAATCACGCTCCATTAGTATCGACTCTCGATATCGGAAGAATTAAAATAGTCGGTACTTCTAAAAATGAAGAAGTATATGCTTCAAGCGGTGGCATACTGGAAGTAAGGGATAATAAAATAATAATACTTGCAGAAGCTATTGAAAAAGAAAATGAGATAGATATTAACAGAGCAGAAAAAGCTCTTCAAAAAGCAAAGGATATTATTAATACAAAGTCGAACATAAATAAATTCGAAGAGACCTTAGCTCTTAAAAGAGCTAAGAATAGATTGAAAATCGCAAAGAAATAATTATATCTGAATTTATTTTAAGTAAAAAATTCAGTAAATTAAAATTTGTTCTTAATATATTATTTTTTTTGGGGATGTAGCTCAATGGTAGAGCATCGCCCTTTTAAGGCGGTGGTTGAAGGTTCGAGCCCTTCCATCCTCACAAACAACGAAACCGTTAATTTTTTATTAACGGTTTTTTTATATAAATAATCAAATTTTAAATGAACACGAAAGATTGGCTCGAAAAAATTGGAATGGTTATAGACGCTCAGGACTCTGATGCCTTTGCATCTTATTTTACTGAAGATGGTATCTTCCGTTTTGGTAATAACGATCCGGTGCAAGGTAAGAATGACATTCGTAATTATGTTGATCAATTTTTCAATATGATAGATAATAGCAGGCACAAAGTGATTAATTTCTGGGAAAAAGACGACTCTATAGTTTGGCAAGGAGAAGTACTTTATACCCGTCTTGATGGGAAAAAGGTGAATATAAATTTCACAAATATCTTATATATGAAAGGTGACTTGATAAAAGAATATCTGATATATATTGATAACACACCTTTATTTGCAGTTTAGCCGATATAAAAAAGCTATTAACTTTTATCAATATCTTAATAAAATAAATATCTTTCTTATAGTCCTTTATGTGTTTCCGTAAATTCTCTTCCCGCTTTCAGAGCCTTTAAATTAAGGCTGACAACATCTTCACCTTTTCTTCCGAATAAATCTCTAATGCCTTTCTCAAATTTTTCATAAGGTATATCAATAAAAGGTGATGCGGCTCCGAGCATAACCATATTTGCTGAACGGGCAGAACCAAGCTTTCTTGCGATATCTTCTGCATCAAGTGCAATGTGATTTCCGAATGCTTCAATCTCTTTCATAATATCTTTAATATCGGGATAGTTTGTTATATTCACATAGGGAACAGTATTTGTTATCAACCATCCCTCAGATGCAAGCCAGGGAATGTAGCGAAGTGATTCCATCGGCTCTACCGAAATTATCATATTTGCAGAACCCTGAGGAATTAAATCCGAAAAAATTTCTTTGTCGGAAATTCTTAGATGCGATGATACATCTCCGCCTCTTTGGCTCATTCCGTGTACTTCGGATTGTTTGAGGCTTAATCCGGTTTCTATTGCTGCATATCCTATGGATGCGGCGATGGAAAGTATTCCTTGCCCGCCTACTCCGGCTAAAATTATATCATTTCTCATACTTTCTCCTTCGATTTTTGTTCTTTTTTGTGCTTGCCTATTGTTTGAATACATTCACGTCTCGGTATTATTACAGATACACCTTCATATTCAAGTTCTTCTTTATAAATTTCAACATTTTCTTTATCGAATCTTCTGTGCGGATTGATGACTCTTATATGCTCCGGTTCTACACCAACTCCTTCGCATATATCTTCAATCCTTCCTGTCGCTGATGAATCCTGTCCGCCTGTCATTCCCGTTGTTCCGTTATCGAGAATAAAAACGGTAATATGTGATTTATCATTTACTGCATCGAGCAGTCCTGTTATGCCTGAATGAGTAAAAGTTGAATCTCCGATTACTGCTATTGCGGGTTTCAATCCGGCATCAGCGGCTCCTTTTGCCATAGTGATGGATGCTCCCATATCTACGCAGGAATTTATTGATTGATAAGGAGGCAAAGCAGCAAGCGTATAACAGCCGATATCGGAAAATACTTTTCCTTTGCCGTAAATTGCTATTACTTCGTTCATCGCATTGAAAGAATCTATATGCGGACATCCTGCACAAAGCGATGGTGGTCTCGGAGAAATAATTCCCGGTGCCGGTTTCACTTGTGCTCCATCCATTCCGATTGCTTTACCTACGATATTTGGATTTAGTTCCCCGTCACGCGGTATAGTTCCATCAAGTCTCCCCGATACTTTCAGACAATTTCCAAGATATCCTTTTAATGCTTGTTCTACAAGCGGGTAGCCGTCTTCGAGAACAATTATTGTTTCGCACTCTTTAGTTATTTTTTCCACCATATTTCTTGGCAGGGGATACTGGCTTATTTTTAATATGGGACTTTTACAATTTGAATTTGAAATATTTTCCATCAGGTAGTTATACGCAATTCCGCAAGCAATTATTCCCGAACTTTTATCTGTTCCTTCATAGTATTTATTGAATTCTGATTTCTCAGATTCTTCTTCAAAATTTTTCTGGTTACCGAGCAGAACTTTATACTGTTTCCTTGCGATAGCGGGAAGCAGAACAAACTGAGTAAGATTCGTTGGCAGTTTAATTTCATTCTGTGCTCTAACCGTTTTTCTTTTGACACCTGCCCGTGAGTGTGCAAGGCGGGTTGTGATCCTCAGCAAAACCGGAGTGTGATATTTTTCAGAGAGTTCGAATCCACTATAAGCCATATCATAAGCTTCTTGTTGGTTTGTTGGTTCAAGGATCGGGATCATAGCAAAGTTTCCAAAAAATCGGGAGTCCTGTTCATTTTGAGAAGAGTGCATCGAAGGGTCATCTGCTGCAACCACCATCAGTCCTCCGTTTGCGCCGGTTATAGAGGAATTAATAAAAGCATCAGCGGCTACATTCAATCCAACGTGCTTCATACATACCATAGCCCGTTTACCCGTATAACTCATTCCCAGACCTGCTTCCATAGCAGTCTTTTCGTTGGCACTCCATTTTGAACGTATGTTTCTTTCTTTTGCAAATTTGGATTTCTGAACGTATTCTGTAATCTCTGTGGATGGGGTGCCCGGATAGGCGTATATACCGGATAAACCTGCATCAATTGCTCCCTGTGCAATTGCTTCATCCCCAAGTAGTAGTAATTTTTCCATAAGATAAAATTAATGTTGATTTGGTTAGACAAAAATATTCCGATTAATGATTATATTCAATCTAAATATTAAAGATATATTAAGGAAATTGAACTTTGATAATAAATTTCATTTCCATTGTATAAGACATACGTTTATCAGTTCGTTAATTAAAAGCGGTGTTAATATCAACTATGTGAGAGAAATCGCAGGTCATTCCGAAATTCGCACTACTATGAACTATATTCACTTATCAACGGAAGACTTGCGGGAAGCGATGAACAAAATACAAATTTTATAACAAGCGAGAATAGTGAATTGATAAGGGTTTGCGGGATTTTCATTTTAATATAATGGGGGGGTATGGAAAAGTTTAGAGGGGGGTATAATATCAACACATAGGGTATATACCCCCCACAGTTTTAAAGAAAAAAACTCACATTTTATAAGAAGTAATAAATATCTATTTGTTAATATAGAAAATTATTAATATAATAAAAAATTTCCGGGAGGGAATAATAATGAAAAAATTATTACTACTTATCTTAAGTTTTGCTTTCTTTTCTTCATTTACTTATTCACAGTCAGGTTGGTTCTCACAAAGTATAACAGTAAACTATCCGTTTTTAGCCGTTTACTTTGTCGATTCACAAACAGGATGGACTACGTGTACTTATAATTTTATTGGGGCAGGAACAATTTATAAAACTACAAACGGAGGAAGTAACTGGGTAAATTTTGGTAGCGCTGGAAATGATATTTACAGTATGAGTTTTATTAATTCAAGTACTGGTTATATGACAGGTCATTATGGTGGAATATTATATGTCGCAAAAACCACAAATGGTGGAACCAACTTTATTAATTCTAATAATTATGATGAATATGGTAAAGCTTGGTCTATATATTTATTAATGCATTAACAGGTTGGTTTGCTGGTTATAGCAATACATATCATAAGGGGTTCGTTGCAAAAACAAATGATGGTGGTTCTTATTGGACTGAATATAATCCTGTTAACAAAGATTTAAAATCTGTTTATTTTTATAATAATTTAACGGGATGGGCTGTTGGTGATTCAGGTATGGTATTGAAATCTACAGATGGCGGGGTAGTATGGGGTTCACAACAAGTTAGTTTTGATTATTTTTTAAAGGTTAAATTTTATGATGCTAACACAGGGTGGATATTAAGTGAAAATAAGGTGTTTAAAACTACAAATGGTGGTTCTTATTGGTCAAGTATTTATACTAATACGATAATATCTTTTAAATCCTTTACATTTATGGACTTAAATACAGGATGGATTGTGGGATATAAAACAAGTCCCCAAAACGAAGGGGTAATTTTAAAAACTTCAAACGGTGGTATAAATTGGATTGAACAATTACCTTATACAAACAATTTTTTAAATGCAATACATTTTATTAATTTAAATACTGGTTGGGCTGTTGGTAATAATGGAACAATTCTAAAAACAATAACGGGTGGTGTTATTACTAATATTCATAAAATTAATCCTAATGTTACATCATTCTATTCATTAAGTCAAAACTATCCGAATCCTTTTAATCCAAATACAAAAATTAAATTCGATATTCCAAAATCTTCAAATATCAAATTAACGGTTTATGATATTACTGGGAAAGAAATTTCAATTCTTGCAGATGAAAAAATATCTCCGGGTTCTTATGAAGTAGAATTTAATGGTAATAAATCTGCGAGTGGTATATATTTCTATAGACTTGAAACATCTGATTTTATTCAAACGAATAAAATGATTTTATTGAAATAATTTCTTATCTGAGGAAAGGCAGAACTGACAAAGGTTTTCTTTTTAATAATATTTATATTAATAACAAACTTTCAATATGCGATATTACAGTCGAGGTAATCATCCAGTAGATTTTATTTTATGGTTATTATTAATTCTATTTCTGTTGGGGATGGGTTTCCTATACATTATAAATGGTGTATTTAAACTACAAATAAAATCCGATTATCTTTATTGGTTGGTAATTTATCCTATCTTATTATTAATATTCGGTATCCTTATTTACATAGTAGGTAAATTAATAGATTTATTTAAAACGAGATTTAGAACTCACAAGATAAAAAATCTCAATTGAAACAACAGATATAAAATATTATATTTGTTCAGTAAAAAATTTTAAACTTAGCATTGATTACAGAAGTTTATAACAAAGACCGTTTAAGTTTTCAAGGTTTGCTAAGACCTAAAATTTTTTAAGCGATTTTTTGTTTTAAGCGGGTTTAAAGTTCTTAAAAATAGGTTTGATTTTACTGTATAGTAAATTGTAAAGTTTCAACACAGTTTTTTATTACAATTTGAAATTAAAACCTTTGATTTTTTGCTTAAATTAACACACGGAGAGGTGGCTGAGTGGTTGAAAGCGGCGGTCTCGAAAACCGTTATGGGGGCAACTCCATCGAGAGTTCGAATCTCTCCTTCTCCGCAAAAATATCTACAATTTAAAATTGACCTATCTTACTCCGTGCATCATCTTTAATATTGGCTTCACAAGCGCAAATAGAATTATCGAACTAACACCGGCAAAAATCACGAATATTAAAAAGAAATCAAAAAGGTCTTTTATTTCAAATCCGAGCAGTTTCGGTTTTACAGGGTTAATATTCCATTTCTCGATAACGTTATTATTTTTTACGACAAAAATGTTTTGTCCGTCCGGAGTGAATCTGTATAAAAATTTAGTTTGTCCTTTAACATAAGCATCATCTGACGATAATGCAAAATCGAGTTTCGCAATTTTGGCAGAGTCAATCTTGAATTCCGCAGGAGCATTTTGTTCATCCATCGTAAGCAGTTTTCCATTATCAATATTTGCTTCCCATACTTTCCTTTCGTCAAGAGACTGATTAGATGGTAGTTTTGAAAGATATACACTGTCAGGTTTGATTTCATAAAGACTGTCATAAGATTTTATTACGATTTTTTTATCAGGCAGTGTAATTTCTGTTCTGACTGCTTCCTGTGGATATAAAGCACTCATCACTCCTGAAAGCTTGAATGAAGTTCCGAGAGATAAAAACCAAATAGCCATAAGTATCGCTGCAAATTTGACCGGTGCAAGTTTGAAAACCATTGAAAGCCCGATAGGGGATAAGCAAAGTTCTCCGATTGTTAATGTAAAATACATTAATATTAACCAGACCATACCAACTTTAACACCGGGGGTTATTAGTTTAATTCCAATAATTAAAAGCACCCAGGCAAGAGCCATAAAGAGCAAACCGAATCCAAGTTTGACCGGAATGGAAGGTTCTTTGCTGCGCTTAGCAAGAAAAGTCCATACAATAGCCATTACCGGCGCAAAAGTTACAATGAATAAAGGACCGAACGATTGAAATACACTTGGCGGAATGTTAAATCCGAAGATAGACCTGTCCATCTGTTTATCTGCAAAGAAGGTGATTGAAGAGCCAAGCTGTCCGAATGCCGCCCAGAAAACCATCGTGAATAGGATAAGGATGAATAGTGCAACTATTTTTTGCTTTTCAATTTTTGTTAATGTCTTATCTGTAATAATTGATAGCGGTGCTGTGAAAAATATAGCATAAATAAATGAGCCAAAATTATCCGCATTTAATAAATATTTAAAAACAACTAAAACGATAATGAAAAACCCCAGATTCATAAAAATATCTTTTGTATTAATCTTTTTCTTTCCTTTTTCATCTTTTTTCACTGCTCCAGCGGGAATCACTCCAATGGGCTCTCCTTCCGGAGTGGTAAGGTATTTTGCTTTGTAAATAGAGAAGATAATCAGACTTAATACCATCCCTGTACCTGCCGCAAAATATCCCCATTTAAAATCAGCAAGATTACCTGTATTCCCTACAAATCCGCAAATAATCGGAGCAAGCAATCCGCCGAGATTTATTCCCATATAAAAAATCGTGAAAGCAGCGTCAATTCGTTTATCATTCTCCGGATATAGCTTGCCAACCATTGTGGAAATATTTGGTTTGAAGAATCCATTACCGAGGCACAGGAAAATCAATCCAAGAATAAGGAAAACTACTGAAACGGGTTTGTTAATATAAAAGATTCCGCTTGTGAATAAAAGAAATTGCCCTATAGCCATGAGTACACCGCCAGTTACTATCGCTTTGCGATTGCCAAGGTATCTATCTGCCATATAACCACCTAGAATTGCAGTGATATAAACCATGCCTATATAATTTCCGTAAATCATGTCTGCATCGATTTTATCGAATACCAGAGCATTTATCATATAGAGATAGAAAATTGCCTGCATACCATAGAAGCTGAATCGCTCCCACATTTCAGTTACAAAAAGCAGCGCAAGACCTTTGGGATGTTTAAGCTTTACTGTCGATTCCACTTTTTCACAATTAGTTTTCTAAATATTCGGTTTGCAGTTAAATTATATATTTATGATTAATAAAAAAAGTAATAAATAAGAAAGTTGAAGATTGAAAATGTAATAAAAATTTAATTTTTATTCTAAAAATTTTATAGAAAGTTCATAGTTTATTCTATCTTGAAAAGCATTATATTTTTCCATATTTTTATCTTTAATTTTAACAATAGATTATAATTCAATCTTTTGACAGTAAAAATAAACATTCAATCCATTTCATATCAGGAATCATACACTAAAATAATTAAACTATCTATTTTAAATATACTTCCAATAATTAAAATTTAAACACATATGTCCGAACAAAAAAAATATGTACCATTTGTTTCTTCGGAGTCTAATATTGCGGAGTTTACGATAAAGGCACTGCTTATCGGACTTGTTTTATCTGTGATATTAGGTGCAGCTAATGCTTATCTGGGCTTAAAGGCAGGTATGACGATTGCCGCAACATATCCGGCTGCGGTTCTCGGTATGGCAATACTGAAGATCTTCAAGGGAAGCATACTTGAAGAGAACTTTACAAGAACTGTTGGTTCTATCGGAGAATCTGTAGCAGCCGGTGCAATATTCACATTACCGGCATTTTTTATCTGGAAACCCGATTTCGATCTTGGTTATATGACGGCTTCTGTTATATTGGTTTCCGGTGGTATTCTCGGAATTATGTTTGTCGCTTTACTAAGAAGGGTTATGGTAGAAGATGCGGATCTTGTATTTCCCGAATCTATCGCAGCTGCAGAAATCCATAAATCAGGTCAAGGCGGCAGCGGCGGTTCCAAATATTTATTTGGAGCTATGGGAATTGGAGCGGTAATACAGGCGTTAAGTGAATTTAAATTATTCGTGACACCCTGGGAAAAATTTTACGGATTTTTCAATAAACTTACGATTAAAGGAACACACATTACCGGACAGGGAGGGATGCTATTAAGTTCACCGGGTATAAGTCCGGCATATATGGGTGTAGGCTATATTATAGGTCCCCAATATGCATCTCTCAACTTCAGCGGCGGCTTGCTTGCCTGGGGTTTACTGACTCCGATTTTGTTCTATTTCATATTACCCTATTTAGACCCTGCCTATATAAAAGAATTAATGACAGGGGTTCTGACTTCGAGTCCTAATATGTCTCCCGAAGATGTATCTAATCAGGTAAATATGGATTTGATGAAACATACCTGGAAATTTATTGTAAAACCTATCGCAATCGGCGGAATGTTAATGGGTGCTTTTTATACATTATTTAAAATGAGAAAAAGTCTTGCTGCAGGTCTTGCACGTTCAATTGGTGACGTTAAAAAAGCAGCAACAGGCGGTGCAGTCGCAACAGAAAGAATAGAGAGAGACCTTAAATTCTCTTATGTTATGTTCGGAATTCTACTCGCAGCAGTGACTACGTTCTGTGTTACTTATTTTATTTTCGGAACTACACTTCTTCCCGCAATAGTAGCAGCAACTTTGATGATAGTGCTTGCGTTTTTCTTTGCGGCTATTTCCGGTTATCTCGTTGGTTTGATTGGTTCAAGTAATAACCCTATTAGCGGTTTAACATTAACTGCATTAGTAATTACAGCTTTAGTGATGGTGATTATGGGTGTGGATAGTGCTCACGGTGGTGTTGCGGCAGTGCTTGGAGTTGCAGCAATTGTTTGCGTTTCAGCGGCGGTTGCAGGTGAAATGCTTCAGGATTTAAAAGCCGGTCATATTCTCGGTGGTACACCCTGGAAAATGCAGGTTGGTAATATTATTGGTGTTGTTGTTTCGGGGCTTGTGATGTTCTTTATACTTAACCTTTTAAATCAATCAGATATTGCATCAGGTAAAATGTCTTCCCCGCCTTATGTCGGAGGATTTGGAAGTAGTAAATTACCTGCTCCGCAAGGCGGTTTAATGGCAATGCTTTCACAAGGTATCGTAGGAGGAGAAATGGCTTGGCCCCTCATTATTGTAGGATTGTTTATGGGTCTGGCATTCATTATGATGCAGGTTAAAAGTCCTATGCTTGTTGCAGTGGGTATGTATCTGCCTCTTGAAACAACATTTGCAATTTTTATAGGCGGAATGATAAAAGGTATTGCAGATATAATTATCAAAAAGAGAGGTTATAATGAAGCTCAAAAAATCAGGATTGAGAATATAGGTATCTTGCTCGCTTCGGGTTTGATTGCCGGTGAAGCATTGACGGGACTTGCATTTGCACCTCTTAAAATTGCAGAAATAAAGCTTTTTGAAATTTTTTCCAACCCGCCGTTATTTATCGGGTTGCTGGTAATTGTTTTTATCGGATTTATTTTAATTAACATTCCTCTTAAGAATGCTGGCAAGGCTGATGAACCGGCTCCGCCGAGCGCAGGAATGTAAAAATTATTTGTAACTTTTTATAACTACCGTCCGTTTTATAATACGGACGGGATTTTTCTTATAATTAACAAATTTAATGTCACTATTTAAAAGTAAAGCTAAAACTCCTGAAATAAATTATCTCGAACTTATTCCGTTTAAAATCCATAAATCAGAATCAATAAACGGGATGACAAGTATTTTAATCCCAAAATTTAAAAAGGAATTCTTTCAAAACCTGATACCGAAAAACAAATCAAAGCATTTCAGAGTGAAACTCGATGAGCTCGGCTCATCTGTCTGGGAAGCAATTGACGGAAAAAAAGATGTTTCTGTAATTATAAATGAATTGTCTGCCCGGCACGGCGAAAAAATTGATCCTGCTCAGGAAAGAATAATTAAGTTTTTAACACAGCTATATCAAAGTAATTTTATTAATTTTCAAAAACTAAAAAAGGAGTAACAATGGGTAAAATATTAGGACAACTAAAACCCGAAAGAATATGGAATATTTTTGAAGAAATAGTAAATATTCCAAGACCATCAAAGCACGAAGATGCAATACGTGAGTACGTTATGAATTTCGGAAAGAAAATAGGATTAGAAACCAATATGGATGAAGTAGGAAATATTGTAATCCGCAAACCTGCAACAAAAGGTATGGAAAACAGGAAGGGAGTAATTTTTCAGGGACACCTCGATATGGTACCACAGGCAAACAGCGATGTAAAGCACGATTTTGAAAAAGACCCAATCAAGCCGCAAATTGACGGCGAATGGGTAAAAGCCTCGGGGACAACACTCGGAGCCGACAACGGCATCGGCGTTGCTGCGGCTCTTGCAATTATGGAATCAAAAGACATAGCACACGGACCTTTAGAAGCTTTATTTACGACTGATGAAGAAACGGGTATGACAGGTGCGTTTGGATTAAAGCCCGGTTTCCTGAAAGGCGATATTCTGATGAATCTTGATTCTGAAGATGAAGGCGAACTCTTTATCGGATGTGCGGGTGGAACAAATGCAAATATCACAATGTCTTATAAAGAAGAAGCCGTCCCTCAGGGTTATAAAGCTTTCAAACTGAATGTCAGAGGTCTTAAAGGCGGACACTCCGGATGCGATATACAACTTTACAGAGCCAATGCCAATAAAATTTTGTTCCGTTATCTTAAACACGCAGAAATAAAACGCAAAATGAGGCTCGCAAGTGTCGAAGCAGGAAATCTCCGGAATGCAATTCCAAGAGAAGGTTTCGCAGTATTTGTTGTCCCTGCTGAAATAGCAAAGGATATTCCCGGATGCGTAGCTTCTATGTATGAAGTTTACAGAAAAGAATATGCCACTGTCGAGCCGGATTTCAAAATGGATGTAGAAGCAGTAGATGCTCCTGCAAAAATATTCGACGCCGATTCACAAAAGAAATTAATAAATGCAATCATCGCCTGCCCGAACGATGTCATCCGTATGAGCAGTGATATGGAAGGTCTCGTTGAAACATCCACAAATCTTGCAATCGTAAAATCCGAAAATGGAAAAGTTGAAATAAAATGCTTATTAAGAAGTTCAGTCGATTCTGCAAAAGAAGCTCTTGAGCAAATGGTAGCATCATTATTTGAACTTGCAGGTGCGGAATTTGTATTCGATGGACAATATCCCGGATGGAAACCAAATCCCCATTCAGAGATATTGACTGTTATGCAGGGCATATACAAAAAGATGTTTGGAAAAGATGCCGCTATAAAAGCAATACACGCAGGGCTTGAGTGTGGACTCATTGGCGGAATATATCCTAATTTCGATATGATATCTTTCGGACCCACAATTCGTTCACCGCACTCCCCTGATGAGAAATTGAACATTGCAACAGTAACCAAATTCTGGAACTATCTTATAGAAACACTCAAAAATGTTCCTGTAAAAAAATAATTTCTCAGATTATTTCAGGATATAATTCTTGATTTAAATAAAAGAGCCATTACATTTGTAATGGCTCTTTTACTTTTACCTATCTATGCATTAGCAGCTAAAAATGTAACCATATTATGTATAGGATAAATCTCAGGTGGAACAGCTTCAATTCCGTGTTTTTTTAGAAGCGGCATTAGTGTTTCACCGAATTTTTTGAATGATTCTTCTGATTCCCAAACATCACAAACCTTAAGACCGTTTGGACTCGTTGCACATGCATGGAACATTAATCCACTATTATTCAGAATTCCTGATGGATTGAGGTCGTCCATTATTCCATCATATTGTTCTGACGTTGCTCCCTTGAAATTGAAATTTACCATTATTTGTTTCATAATTTATTAATTTAATTTATTTAAAATGTTACTTGATTTTTTAAAACAAACAACAATTAATAATCGTTCATATCAGAAAGAATAAAATAATTAGTTATTATTAAAATTAAATTTATTATATGATTATGCTGCAGGTTTAATATTTTGATTTATTCTGAAGAAATTATTCGGGTCATATTTTCCATTTGTGCCCCTCAAGAAGTTTCCTCCTGACGGGATTTGCATTTTTACTCGTCATAGATTTCACTTTCAAATGTCCCAAATCCCCCAAATAAAAAAAGCCATCCGACAGGCTAAACAAAACCCGCCGATGGCTTAATAAATAAATTATAAAATTCTCTTATTTAAAAATATATGCGAATGAAATATGTCCTAAAAGATTTTTTAAACTCGCCTGGCTGTTATTATATTCCGCAGCTATTAAACTTGGATTGCTTGCTGTTAATGTGTGATTCAATCCGTATTCAAACGCAACGTTCGTAATGAAATTCTTTGTGATATAATAACTAAAACCTCCCATAAAGTGATGCTCTAAGATTGCCGGAATAATAGGAATGATTGTAGTTGTAGGTATTGGATTACTTCCGTATGCATATCCCAGCCTTACCGTAAATTTATCACTGAATTCATATTCTCCGCCGAACTTCAAAATTACCGCATCTTTCCAGTTCAAAAGAAAATCAATTATCAAGTCAGCCTGACCTGTTCCGCCTGCCGCAAGCATTTTATTTATATTTGCATTTGTGCCGTTTCTAAGAGTAAGTGTCATTTTATCAAAAGATTTACTCCAGTTGATCCACTCGAAATCCAATCCGAATTTTAATTTTGGAATGGGAGAATACATCAACCCGATTCCGAAAGATTGAGGAGCTTCAAATGAATTTTCAATATCATAGGCTGATACAAATCCCTTAGTTGCGTCAATTCCCATTTGCAGGAAAGAACGTGTCACAGAGTCCTTTGCCGCCTGTACATTGATTCCCGGATATCTTGCCATAACATTCTGGACAGCCCTGCCTGATGCATCAGTGAACTGTGCCGTCATATCGAGTGTCGAAGTACCGTTTTTAAATCTAAGTGGAATCGCTGCTGAATATGAAGCACCAATTGAAAATCCATCATTGAATTTATATGCAATTCCGGCTTTACCGCTAAAGGTATATGATTTAAGACCTTTCATTTCTGCCGATGAAGTAACCTCTTTATAATCAAGACCGCCATAAGATCTCGGTGCGGCGAACATTTGTCCGAACGTCATGGTAGGAGTGGCTTGACCTTTCATGACAGTAGGACTAAGGCTGAACGGATTAGTGAATTCGAGTTGAGAATAAACAAATTCTCCCGATATTCCTGCAGAAAATTCAGGTGTGATTAAATAAGCAATTGAAATACCGCTTTCTATTATTGCGAATCTTGAATGATATTTCTGTTGAACATAATTTCCGCTTGCATCTTTAAACAGTTCATGATTCAGCATAAAATCAGCGCCCATACCTCCGGAAGTTATGGCTCCTGCTCCAAGTGTAAATTTACTCTTGTTCAATTTGTAAATGTAAGATAAACTTGGAAGAACATACAGATTTTTCTCGCCCTCAGCATCATTTAATATAGTGGTGTTTGTTACCCCGTTAACATTTTTATAATTCTTGAATTTGGGAGGAGGAATCATAAAAATTCCGTTTGCCGCTAACATCGAAGAATTTATAAATGATAATCCGCCGGGGTTCGTAAGCATCAAAGACGGACTGTCAAAAAATCCTATCTCTGTACCTCCTCTTCCTATTGCGCGGGTGCTATAGCCAATGGAACGTGTGCCATCCTGTGAATTAGATACTGAATAGACAAAAAGAAACACAAACAAAAATAGTATTGATTTGGTTGTCATCTGCATATAGTTTTAATTAGTAAATAGTTTTGAATATGTAAAAATATCAAAAATAATATTTAAATGCATTAAAAATATTTGAATATCAAAACTCTAAAAATTTTCATAGTTTTTCAAAGTTCGAAAGAGATGAAAGAAGTCAATAAAAAATTATTTCTAAATATTTAAATAATTATTATATGAATAAATTTATTTTATCAGTATTAATTTTATTTTGTTTTTTAAACATCACTTACTCTCAAAATATGAATATTAAAGAAAGGTTCGAATCTTTTAAGCCTGTAACCCTTTCTGCAGACCTATCCCGGTTGAGTGATAAGGAAAAGAAAATTATTCCGATACTCATCGAAGTCGCTAAAATAATGGACGATTTATTCTGGATGCAGAATTACGGGGATAAAGACAAATTCCTCAATGGTTTACAGGATGAGTATGAAAAGAAGTTTGTATTTATTAATTATGGACCCTGGGACCAACTCGATAACGAAAAAGTTTTTGTAAGCGGAGCAATGCCTAAACCCGACGGTGCAAATTTTTACCCGTTCGATATGACAAAAGACGAGTTCAATAAATTTTCCGACCCGAAGAAATCCGATCCTTACACAATATTAAAAAGAAATGAGAAAGGAGAATTGATAGTAATTCCTTATTCAATTGCATTCAAAGGGAATCTTGAAAAAGCTTCAAAACTACTCCTTGAGGCATCGGAACTTGCTGAAGACGCAGGTTTGAAGAAGTATCTTTCGATGAGAGCAGAAGCACTTACGTCCGATAATTATCAACCAAGTGATTTTGCCTGGATGGATATGAAGACTTCGAATATAGATTTTATCGTTGGTCCTATCGAAAATTACACTGACCAGCTTTTCGGATATAAAACATCTTTTGAATCATTCATTCTAATCAAAGATTTGGAGTGGAGCAATAGACTCTCAAGGTTCACTTCCATGCTCCCGGAATTACAAAAAGGAATGCCTGTTGACTCAAAATACAAATCAGAAATCCCCGGAAGCGAATCGGATCTCAATGCATATGATGCAATTTATTATGCAGGAGATTGCAATGCAGGAAGTAAGACTATTGCTATAAATCTTCCGAACGATGAAGAAGTACAAGCAAAAAAAGGTTCACGCAGATTGCAGTTAAAAAATATCATGAAAGCAAAATTTGATAATATTATGCTTCCTATATCCGATCTGTTAATCACTCCGGAGGAAAGAAAATATGTTAAGTTTAATGCATTTTTTGAAAACGTAATGTTTCATGAAGTTGCGCACGGACTTGGGATAAAAAATACGATAACAGGAGCAGGTACGGTACGCGATGCTCTTAAAGAGCAATATCCGGGACTTGAAGAAGGAAAAGCAGATATACTTGGCTTATATATAGTAACAAAATTATATGAAATGGGCGAACTGAAAGAAGGTGAAGTTATGGATAATTATGTAACATTCCTTGCAGGTATTTTCCGTTCTTGCAGGTTTGGAGCATCAGATGCACACGGTAAAGCAAATATGGTTCGCTTTTATTATTTCGAAAAACATGGTGCTTTCACCAGAAATACTGACGGCACATACAGCGTCAATTTTGATAAAATGAAAGAAGCCGTCGCTACATCAGTTCAGCAAATATTAAAAATCCAGGGAGATGGTGATTATAATTATGCTGTAAAACTCATAGAAGAAGACGGAAAAATCAAAACCGATTTGCAAAAAGATTTAGACAGAATAAAAGATGCAAAAATTCCCGTTGATATAGTTTTCAATATGGGAATGGAATATTTAACATTTTAATATTGTTTAAACATTAAATAATCGTTTTAATAAAAAATTAAATAATTAATTCTTCAACAACATATGAAATTTAAATTATTTGGAAAAAGTGGATTACGCGTTTCCGAAATATGTCTCGGCACTATGACATTTGGAACAGAATGGGGCTGGGGTGCAGATTATGAAAACAGCAAAAAAGTCTTTGATGTTTATTCCAATGCAGGTGGTAACTTTATCGACACGGCAAACCGGTATACCGAAGGTACAAGTGAAAAATGGGTCGGTGAATTTATTCATTCGGACAGGGACCACTTTGTTCTCGCGACAAAATATACTCTTTTTGATAAAATGGGTGACATCAATTTCAGCGGTAACCACAGAAAAAATATGATGCGATCAGTAGATGAAAGTCTTAAACGATTGAATACGGAATTCATAGATTTATTCTGGCTTCATATGTGGGACTTTACGACACCGATTGAAGAAGTTTTACGCGGACTCGATGATTTGGTTTCAAGCGGGAAGATTCATTATATAGGTATTTCCGATACTCCTGCCTGGATAGTCTCGCGTGCCAATACTATAGCGGAATTACGCGGTTGGACACAGTTCACTGGATTACAGATTGAATACAGCTTAATTGAACGATCAGCTGAAAGGGATTTGTTACCAATGGCTAAAGAACTTGATATTGCTGTCACACCATGGGGAGCGATAGCCGGTGGTGCATTAAGCGGGAAATATCTGAATAATAATGAACCTGAAGGAAGGGTAACGGCAGATTCCAAACGCCGTAATGAAAGGAATTTGAAAATAGCAACCGCTAATGTAAAAGTTGCGAAAGAACTCGGTGTTACACCTTCTCAATTAGCCGTAAGATGGACAATGCAAAGAAATCAGGTTGTGATTCCGATAGTCGGAGCAAGAAAAGAAGAGCAGATTAAGGATACGCTGGGAGCAGCTGAAATTGTTATTCCTGATGAACAGTTAAAAAAACTTGATGATGCAAGTAAAATAGAACTTGGTTTTCCCCACGAATTCTTTAAAGCGGGTTATATTAAGGATTTGATATATGGAGGGAAATATGATGATTTGGAAAACCACAGAAGATAGACAAGGGGTTAAGACCCCTTGTCATTTCATCGGATTAATTATCAACACTTTATTTCTCTACAGAATATTGAAATAATATTTTTTTCCCTTTATATAGTTTAAGTGTATATCCGTATATTTTATATTTATTAACTTCGGAAATAAGTGTATAAAAAACTTTATCTGTTTCACAATTAGCACAGAACATCTTTGTTGCACCCAACGAACCAAAAGTTATTTCATTCTTATTTATCTCTACGTTACCCAGATAAGTATTGCAGCCATCACTTCCGCTTACGGAATTATCATCGAGTTTAAAAGAGAGTTTCACATCTTTTTCCTTTGGAGTAATCAATCTTCCTTTAACCCGTATTTTATCGAGAATAAATGTTTTTCCATCGAGTCTTTGCCTATTACTCTTTGTAATAACCATTAAGGCTTTTTTGTCAATAATATATTTCAATTTATAGTTGAATTTTGACATATCAGTCGGAGGATTATCAGCATTTATCTTTTCAACCATCAATTCATATTCATAACCCTGAATGTATTTAAACCCTTCAATTTTACCGTTGAAATTCTGCCATTCAGAAGTCCGGGCTTCCCGAATAAGGAAACACTGCACATTACCCATTGATACAGTCTTGCATTCGCCGTATTTATTTGCAACATATATTGTCATTTCGTTGCTCTGTGCAAATAATTGAAGCGAAGAAAAAAATAAAACAATCACAAAAATTAAGTTTTTCATTCTTTTATTTTTTAAGAATTAATAAAATCTATAGAAAAATACTAATGGAAAAACACAAATGAAATGAAAAACAATCTTAACCGCAATTTATAGAATAAAAACCTGGGCTAAGATTGTTAGGATGTATGATATACACTTACTTTAGTGAAAATTATTTTTATTTGTTAGTACGAATAACAACATATCGGCATTTCAAGTTCCATAATATTTTAGAATTTACCATTTACTTTGAATTTATTAAATTATAAAAAACAGAAAACATAAATGAATATAGAAGAATTCAAAAAAGAAGCATATAAGATTGTAGATTGGATTGTTGATTATTACAAAGAAATCGAAAAATATCCTGTAAAATCACAAGTCGTGCCCGGTTTCATATTTAACCAATTACCTGATAAACCTCCAGCGAAAAGTGATAGCATAGAAGAGATTTTTAATGATTTTCAGAAAATAATTATTCCCGGAATTTCACATTGGCAGAGCCCTAATTTTTTTGCATACTTCCCTGCTAACTCGAGCTATCCCTCACTTTTAGCTGAAATGTTGACGGCTGCATTGGGAGCTCAGTGTATGAAATGGGAAACTTCGCCTGCCGCTGCAGAACTTGAAGAGAAAGTTTTGAACTGGTTAAGGGATATGATAGGTTTGCCAAAATATTTTTCCGGGGTGATACAGGATACAGCTTCGACATCAACGCTCGCTGCAATAATTTGTGCAAGAGAGAATTTTACTCATTTCAAAATCAACAATGATGGATTTGATGATTATAAATTTCTTCGTGTTTATTGTTCAACTGAAACACATTCATCCATTGAAAAAGCTGTGAAGATTTCAGGTATTGGAAAGAAGAATCTTGTAAAAATTGAAATTGATTCAGAATTCAGAATGAAACCTGAAGCATTGGATGAAGCAATTAAGAAGGATATTTCCGGAGGTTATAAACCATTATGTGTGGTAGCTACTCTAGGAACAACGGGTTCTACTTCAATTGACCCAATTAAAGAAATAGGGGAAATTTGTAAAAAGTATAATCTATGGCTGCATATTGATGCTGCCTATGCAGGATCAGCATTAATTTTACCTGAATATAGAAAACTAATAGAAGGAATTGAAAATGCCGATAGCTTCGTATTCAATGCTCACAAATGGCTCTTTACTAACTTTGACTGTTCGCTCTATTTTGTAAAAGATAAAGATGCTTTGATAAGGACATTTGAAATAAATCCCGAGTATTTGAAGACAAAATCCGACAACCTGGTAAATAATTATTGTGACTGGGGCATCCCTCTCGGCAGGAGATTCCGAGCTTTGAAGTTATGGTTTGTAATAAGGAGTTTTGGAGTAGAAGGTCTAATGAAAAAACTAAGATATCATATTGCCCTTGCAAATATGTTCAAAGAAATAATTCTTAAAGACAAAGAATTTGAAATAATTGCACCTGTCACATTCAATCTAATATGTTTCAGATTCAAACCCAAAGGGATTGGCGATGAAGAAAATTTAAATAAACTTAATGAAGAACTTTTGAACAGCATCAATAAGACAGGTCGTATTTATATTTCTCATACAAAATTAAACGGAAAATATACTCTTAGATTTGTAATAGCTCAGACAAATGTAACTGAGAAGAATGTATCCAATGCCTGGGATTTAATTAAAAACATTTCAAAAAATTTAAAATACTAAAATGAACTGGATTAAACTTATATCCAGTATAGTAATTTGTCAAATAGTAGGTATAATCGGTTCTTTCTTTACTGCTAAAAATATTCCGGTTTGGTATGCGGGTCTTAAAAAACCGGTATTTAACCCTCCAAATTGGGTGTTTGCTCCGGTGTGGATTACTCTTTATCTACTGATGGGTGTCTCATTTTATTTGATCTGGATAAAGTCAGCAGAAAAAGATATTAAAATTCCGGTAATTTTATTTATTGCACAGCTTATCCTTAATTCATTTTGGACAATAATATTTTTTGGATTAAAGTCGCCCGGATTTGCCTTATTTGAAATATTAATTCTCTGGATTCTCATATTATTGTGTATTATCGAATTTTATCCAGTATCGGTCACGGCTTCATTATTATTGATTCCCTATATATTATGGGTAACTTATGCTTCTATATTAAATTACAGCCTCTGGCGGCTGAATTAAATTTTCCCCTAACCGGAAAATCCGGAAGAGAATCAAGTTTATACTCTGATTTACATTGAATAACTGGAAGTACTGAACAATAATAAATTTAAGACAATTTTCTTACATATTATCTTTGGTATAAAAAAATTATAATATTTCAAAGAAAAATAATTAATTTCAAAAAATTTAGGAGGTCATATGACATTAATTCTTAATAGAAATGATGTGATTTCTTTGCTCGATATGAAAGATTGTATCGATGCAGTTGAAAAAGCATTTGCTGAATTATCAAATGGGACGGCTGTATTACCGTTGAGAACTGCAATCAAACCTGAAGGCGGAATATCATTATATATGCCTTCTTATCTAAAAGAGATGGGAGCCCTCGCATGCAAAGTAGTTTCTGTTTATAAAAATAATCCCTCTCAATACAATCTTCCAACAACAATAGGAAAAGTTCTTGTCCAAGATGAAAAAACGGGCGATGTAGTTTGCATTATGGACGGGAGTTATCTTACAGCAGTTAGAACCGGGGCGGCAAGTGGTGTTGCTACTAAGTATCTTGCACGGGATGATAAAGGACAATCTGTCGGAATATTTGGTGCCGGTGTCCAGGCAAGAAATCAATTGTGGGCAATCACCTGCGTGAGAAATATTAATAAAGCCGTAGTTTATGATTTAAATGATGAAGTCCTAAATATATTTATTAAAGAAATGACTGAAAAACTCAAAATTGATATTACCAAATCAAAATCAATTCAGGAAGTAATAGAATGTAATATAATATGTACTGCTACTTCATCTTCTGTACCTTTGTTCGACGGGAGTAAAGTAAAAGAAGGAACTCATTTAAACGGAATTGGAAGCCACACACCTGATGCAAGGGAGCTTGACAGTGAAATCGTAAAAAGATCCGTTTTTGTTGGGGATTCCCTTGAAGCATGTTTTAACGAGGCAGGGGATATAATGATTCCGTTAAAAGAGGGGAGTATAAAAGCATCGCATTTTTATGCGGAACTTGGTGAGATAGTGACAGGAAAAAAACCCGGCAGAAGAAATAATAAAGATATTACACTATTTAAATCCAATGGATTGGCAATACAGGATGCTGCCACGGCTCATTTGGTTTACAAAAAAGCTTTAGAAAAGAAAATTGGAATGCTGGTGGATATATAATTTTTTTCTATAAGGAATTGTTTAGATTAATATATGTTTCATTAAAAAACATTAATTAATAAAAAATATAAAAATATGAAAACACAAAATTATTCCAACCATAGAAGGTTTGTGATAATGTATCACGGATTTTCTCTTTTTCTGATTTTATTATTATTCATATCTTCTATTTATTATACAATTTCGGCGGCAAGTGCTCATTCATCTTTAAAACCGGGATTATTTCTATTCCTTGTTTCCATAGTTCTATTCACTCTGTTCTATTATGCAAGAATGTTTGCATTAAAAGCTCAGGATAGGGCGATTAGAGCCGAAGAAAATTTTAGGCATTACTTGCTAACCGGTAAACCATTGGACTCAAAGCTGACTATAAGACAGATAATCGGTTTAAGATTCGCCTCTGATGAAGAATTTCCTTCGCTTGCACAAAAAGCTGCAGAAGAAGGAATGAGTGAAGATGATATTAAAAAAGCAGTCAAAAATTGGCGCGGAGATTATTATAGAGCGTGAAAATTTGATAAATTCATCCGATGACTTAAAGCCATCGGATGAATGATTAAATTATTTCTGTGAATATAACTCTATAATTTTTAAGATTACTTCTGTTGCTTTTACCATTGATTCAAGGGGAACAAATTCAAATTTTCCGTGAAAGTTCAATCCTCCTGCAAATATATTCGGGCAGGGAAGTCCCATATAAGAAAGTCTTGAACCGTCTGTACCGCCCCTGATCGGAACAACCTTTGGCTCAACCCCAACTTGTACGATTGCCTTTTCTGCAATTTCAACTATGTGATACACTTCTTCGACCTTCTCTCTCATATTAAAATACTGGTCTTTTAGTTCAAGTTTTAAAACTCCTTCCCCGTATCTTTTATTCAAAAGGTCAACGCAATCCTGAATGAGAACTTTTTTCGATTCGAATTTATCACGGTCGTGGTCACGGATAATATATGTAAGACTTGAATTCTCAACTGTTCCCTGCATTCCGATTAAATGATAGAAACCGTCATAGTTTTCAGTGAATTCCGGTCTCTGATTCACCGGCAGAAGGGCATTAAGATCCATTGCTACTAACATTGCATTTATCATTTTATCTTTCGCATATCCCGGGTGAACATTTCTTCCTTGAATCGCGATTGAAGCTTTTGCCGCATTAAAATTTTCATACTCAAGCTCGCCTATCGCTCCGCCATCCAACGTATATGCAAATTGAGCTCCGAATTTTTCAACATCAAAATGATCAACTCCTCTGCCAATTTCTTCATCAGGAGTGAATCCGACTTTTATAGTGCCGTGCTTAATTTCAGGATTTTTAATAAGATGATTTATTGCGGTCATAATTTCGGTGATTCCTGCTTTATCATCAGCCCCAAGAAGTGTTGTTCCATCAGTTGCAATGATTGTCTGACCTTTATATTCCTCAAGTTCCGGAAATAAACCCGGAGAAAGTACAAGATTCAGGTCCTTGTTAATAATAATATCACCGCCATCATAATTTTCGACGATTTTCGGGTTAGTAACCGCTCCCGGCATATCAGGGCTTGTATCCATATGAGAAATAAAACCGATTACAGGAACATCCTTTTTTAAATTCGAAGGCAGTGTTGCCATAATATATCCATTATCATCAAGGCTCACATCTTTAAGTCCCATTTTATTCAATTCTTCCGAAAGTATTTTGGCTAAGTCTAATTGCTTTGATGTACTCGGGCATGTTTCCGAATTTTCATCTGACTGTGTATCAATCTTAATATATTTTAAAAATCTCTCGAAGATTTCTTTTTTCATAATTATTCCTTCATTTAGTTATTTAAAAAAATTTTATTATTCTCTTTGTTAATATCAGGAATATATTTATTTCCCAATTCGATGTATGATATTATTTTATCAATATCCTTAATTACTTCAATTACTTTATCTCCATTGCTCCAAACTTTTGCTGTTTCGGATATACTGAGTAATTCATTATTATCCTTATCCTTCAAAGAAATATAAATCGGAAGAGGTAATCCTCCGGTATTTTCGATTTTAATTCTAATTACTCCCTGTTCATAATTTACTTCTTTTATCGAAAGATCTGCATAGCTGATTTCAAAGAACCATGGTTTCCATAACCAATCAAGATTTTCACCACTAACTGAATTAAAGACTGAGAAAAAATCATACGGGGTAGGATGTTTGCCGTTCCATTCCCTGATATATTCTTTGAGCGCATTCTTAAAAATATCATTACCTAAAACATTTTTTAATAAATCATAAACACTGGCAGCTTTTTGGTAAGATGACACTCTGTATGCAGGTGAACGAAGTTGATGGGAAAGGATCATCAATGGCAAATCATAAGAAGTTCCTGCCATATTTAAATAGTTCTGTACAGTCCTTGCCTTCGAATCCATACCCTCACCATTTCTCGTTTGGAATTCTTGCGGCAGATAGACTGCCCATCCCTCATCCATCCAGGCATATTTTCTTTCATTTATACCCATATAAAATGGAAAGTATGTATGAGAAATTTCGTGTGAAGTGAGATAGACTGTAGAAGAATATTTATCCTCAGACCCGTTATTTACCATCATAGGAAATTCCATTCCACCTTCACCATTGAAGACAGTCATTGAAGGATAAGGATAAGGAACTTCGGGAAACTCATCAGACAAATATTTTATTGTTTCTTTTGCTATATTACATACTTGATAAAAATCTTTTGAATTTGGATTATATGCAGTATTAATCCTGACTTTTCTTCTCGGCTCGACTTCATAATCAATAAAGTCCCAGTAATAATGATCGCTCAAAGAAAAAGCAAAATCCGGAACATTTTCAGCTTTATAATGAAATGGTTTCCTATCTGAGCGATAAAAATCTTTATCATTTATATTTTTTGAACTGATAAAATTTGTGATTTCTTCTGATGTTTTTTTAAATATTTCTGAATTCTTTTTTGAGAAAATGTCATCGGGATTTTGTAACAATCCTGTAGCCCAAACGAATGCTGTCGGATCATCTACAGAAATATTGACATCAAAATCAGAAAAGTCATTATAAAATTCAACTGTACCTTTGTAATCCACTTTATCCCAACCGTCAATATCATCATAAACAGCAATCTGCGGATACCAATATGCAATAAAAAATGTCGAAGCATCATATATACCCATTCTTGGATTATCACCTTCCGGAATTTTAAAAGACCAGTCGAAATATAATTCAGTATTGCTCTTTGGAAGTAAAGGTTTATCTAATTTAATTTTTAAGTTCGTTCCGGAAGTTTCAGTTCTTTTTTCCTTATCAATCTCTTCATCCCCTATAGATATTTTGTTCAAAATTACACCATCTGTAATACTTTTCTGGTCATAGACCCAGTCTCTTGAGGAAGTTGGTTTGTTAAAGTTTTGATAAAGTCTGATATAAATTTCTTTAAGGGTATCCGGACTATTATTAAAATAAATAACATTTTCTTTCCCGCTCAGGATTTTTTGTGATACGGAAATATTTGCATCTATTTTATATTGAGAATGATTTTGCCAGTAAAATATTCCCGGATTCCCATCTAATGCACGTGTTTGATGTATTAACGCGTTTAAGTACTCTCTTGAAATTTTAATATTGTCTTGTGACAAAAGAAATGAATTCGCAATCAAAAGAAAAAACAATAAAAAGAAAAATACTTTTCTTAAAACTTTAAATTTTATTCCCATCAATTTTTTATTGTAAATAAAAACCCGCCTTCAATATTGAAGGCGGGATATATAATAAATTATTTCTCAGCCTTTGCTCTCATTGAATCCCAAATCATATACGCTGCAATTATGAAAAACATTACTAATGCGAGTATTTCTGCTGAATGAGATTCGAACCATGCTTCATTAACAAAGTTTATTCCCGAGAATCTTAATACAGCTGCAAAAACACCCATTAATGCTCCACCTGCAATAAATCCTGAAGCAATTAAAGTTCCTCTTTCTCTTCTGGCATTATTTGTTTTTTCATTTTTACTTCTTGTAGAAACGATATGTGCAATTATTCCGCCTGCTAAAATTGGTGTATTTAATTCAAGAGGAATGAACATACCTAAAGAGAATGCCAATGCTGGTACGCCTATCATAGTTAAGATTAGAGATAAAAATGCACCGGCGAGATACAGCATCCATGGAGCAGCTTGTCCGGACATCATCGGTCCTATAACGGCAGCCATAGCATTTGCCTGTGGTGCTACTAAGGCGTTCGGTCCTACAAATCCATAAGTCTGATTTAAAAGTATTATAACCGCACCCACTGTAGCAGCAGATACAAAAGTACCTAAGAACTTCCAGGATTCCTGTTTATATGGTGAAGAACCAAGCCAATATCCGATTTTTAAATCTGTTATAAATCCGCCTGCCATTGATAATGCAGTGCAGACAACACCGCCGATTACTAATGCAGAAATCATTCCTGCGGTTCCGGATAATCCAACGGATACCATAACTACTGAAGTTAATATTAATGTCATCAATGTCATTCCTGATACCGGATTTGTTCCTACTATGGCGATAGCATTAGCAGCGACTGTTGTAAATAAGAAAGAAATAACCATTACGATAACTAATGCGATAAGGGCATACTCTAAATTGTGAACAACTCCAAACATAAAGAAAATGAAAATCAATATTGCAACAAACAATATACCTCCCGCAATTATTCCCATAGGAAGATCTCTTTGAGTTCTCTGCACTCCTTCAGCCAATTTATGCTTTCCTGATATTTCTTTTAAGGCAAGGGAAAAGGCACTTTTAATAATCTTTGATGATCTGATAATTCCGATTACGCCTGCCATTGCTATGCCGCCAATTCCGATAGGTCTTACATAATTTCTAAAAATTTCTTCTGCCGACATATCGGATACTATCTTAGTAATATTTGCGCCTACAGTTCCTGTTAATGCAGGGGCAAAATGATTGATTATGGGAATAATAACGTACCATCCCACAAATGAACCTGCAGCAATTATTGCTGCATATTTAAGTCCTACAATATAACCTAATCCTAAAACAGCAGAACCAACGTTTAATTTAAAAATTAATTTTAGTTTTGTAGCTAACATATCTCCGGCTCCTATAACTCTCGTGGTGAAAACTTCACTCCACCAACCAAAAGTAGCTATAATGAAATCATAGATACCTCCGATTAATCCCGCGACTAAAAGAAGTTTAGCCTGATCACCTCCCTTTTCGCCGGAAACAAGCACTTCAGTTGTTGCAGTAGCTTCAGGAAAGGGATATACTCCATGCATTTCTGCTACGAAATATTTTCTGAAAGGAATCAGAAATAAAATTCCCAACATTCCTCCAAACAGGGAGGATAAGAAAACCTGATAAAATTCTGCCTGAAGATTCAGGATGTACAAAGCAGGTAATGTGAATATTGCACCTGCTACTATCACACCTGAACTTGCTCCTATTGATTGTATAATCACATTTTCACCAAGAGCATTTTTTCTTTTTGTTATAAATGATAAACCAACTGCAATTATTGCAATAGGTATTGCTGCTTCAAATACCTGTCCAATTTTCAATCCAAGATAAGCTGCTGCTGCGGAAAAGATTACCGCCATTATTAATCCCCAGAATACAGACCAGATTGTGACCTCAGGATAAGTTTTTTTAGAAAGCATAACAGGTTCATATACTTCACCAGTTTTTAATTCTTTGTAGGCATTATCGGGTAGACCCTTAATGCCGGTAGAAATGTTTTCTGACATAAGTTTTAATTTAAGTTAAAAAAACATATATATTATTTAAGTTAATACCATTTAACTAAAAATTAAAGATTTAATTTTATGACTAAAATTTATTTTAAATTACAACAAAGTAATTAAACTTCCGTATTTTTAGATATTATTTGAAACGTGAATTTGTTAATATATATTATATTTTAATAAATTAAATACATTGAATCATGGGAAAATTCAAATTCAGTGCGGCATTCATTATTCTTTTAATTGCTGTCGCGTTTTTCTTTAATGGCTGTACAAAGAAAGAAAATGACATGGAAAATAATTTTAAAGATTTCGTAACAAAGCTGGAAACAAAAATAATTCCGCTTTATAAAGATGTAAACCTTGCTTACTGGAATGCAGCGATTTCAGGTAAGAAAGAAGATTTTGATAAAGTTGCTGACCTGCAAAATAAAATGACTGCAATATATTCTAACAAAGATGACTTTAAAACTTTAAAAAAAATTAAAGAGTCAGGTGAGGTAAAAGACGAAATCCTGAAAAGAGAACTGATTGTACTATATAATTCCTACCTCGGAAATCAGGTAGATACAGTTAAGCTGAATGCAGTTAATAAAATGCAAAATGATATCGAACAGAAATATGGAAATTTCAGAGCCGAAGCAGGAGGGAAAAAATTAACAGACAATGAAGTCGAGAAGGTCCTTTCCGAATCTAAAGATTCTAAAGAACTGATGGAAGTTTGGATGGCACACAAGAAAATCGGACCGGTAGTTGCAGATGATTTAAAGAAATTAGTAAAAGCAAGAAATGAAATTGCTAAAGAATTAGGGTTTAAGAACTATCACGATATGAGCCTGAAACTCAGTGAGGAAGATCCTGAAGAAATCTCAAAGTTATTTGATGAACTTGATAATCTGACCAAGGATGCATTTGCAAAAGAAAAATCCAATATGGATGATTATTTTGTTACAAGATATAACATAAAAAAAGAAGACTTAAGACCCTGGCACTATCAGAATAGGTTCTTCCAGGAAGCTCCGAAAATTTACAAGGTCGATTTTGATGAGTTTTACAAAGATAAAGATCTTGCAAAGATTACCGAGACTTATTATAAAGGTTTAAATCTTCCGATTGATGATTTACTTTCAAAAAGTGATTTAAAAGAAAAACCCGGTAAAAATCAGCATGCCTTCAGTAGTGATATGGATAAGAATGGAGACGTAAGAGTTCTGTGTAATATCGTTCCTAATGAAAAATGGATGAATACTATGCTTCACGAATTCGGGCATGGTGTATATGCAAAGAATATTGACCGCACTTTACCATTCGTTTTAAGAGATGCAGCACAAACATTCACCACAGAATCAATAGCAATGATGTTTGGAAGATTCTCTACAAATGCTCAATGGTTAAAAGATAATATCGGGATCAATGATGAGGAAGCAAAGAAAATTACAGACGATGGATTTAAGTCGCTTCGTTTGCAACAGCTTGTATTCAGCCGCTGGGCACAGGTGATGTATAGATTTGAAAAAAGTATGTATGATAATCCGGACCAGGATTTGAATAAATTATGGTGGGATTTGGTTGAGAAATATCAATTGCTGAAAAAACCGGAAGGCAGAAACGAACCTGACTGGGCATCTAAAATTCATATCGCAACTTTTCCGTGCTACTATCACAATTATCTCCTAGGTGAATTACTTGCATCGCAATTGTACAATCATATTGTCAAGAATATAATTAAATCTGATGACTATAGAAATCAAAGTTTTACAAATAAACCCGAAGTGGGTACTTTCCTTAAGGAGAAAGTATTCGGACCAGGAATGAAGTATTTCTGGAATGATATGATAGAAAAAGCAACCGGCGAAAAACTCACCGCAAAATATTATGCGAAACAATTCGTGAATTAAGAGAAGAAGTTAAGAAGATAAGAAGTTAAGAAGTCAAAGCAGGTTAAAATATAAATTTTAACCTGCTTTTTTTATTTTAATTCATTCTAATATTTCCTTCTTATTAATATCAGGATTCTGAATATTTTAACATTTCACATAACTATTTATTTATTTACATTTGTAAAATTATTTTTCAATTTTCAAAATAAAATTATGACAGATACTACTACATTAAAGCGTGAACCTTCAGCATTTTTAAGGTGGATGGCTCTGCTTTTAATTTCTCTTGCAATGTGCGGAAATTACTATATCTATGATAGTATTAGTCCGCTGGCAGACCTGATCAAAGAGCAATTGAAATTTACAGATTCGGAAATTGGTCTTTTGAATGCAATTTACAGTTTTCCGAATATCATCATGGTTTTGATAGGCGGAATAATTATAGATAAAATCGGGACAAGAAAATCTGCTTTCATCTTCACTTTATTTATAATGGTGGGTGCATTAGTTACTGCATTAAAAGGAAATATCGTATTAATGGCAACAGGAAGATTAATTTTTGGACTCGGAGCAGAATCGATGATTGTTGCAATTACTACTATTATTGCAAGATGGTTTAAAGGAAAGGAATTGTCTTTTGCTTTCGGATTGAATCTGACATTGGCCCGGCTCGGTTCTTTTCTTGCATTAAATTCTCCTACCTGGGGAAAAAGTCTTTACAGTTACTGGCAAAGTCCTTTATGGGTAACAGTGGGAGCCGGGGTTTTCGCTGTCGTATTTATGTCGGTCTATTATTTTTTAGATGTATATGCTTCGAAAAAATACAATATGCCTGTAGAGGGTTCACAGGATAAAATTATTTTTAAAGAGATTTTTAAGTTCGGGACATCGTTTTGGTTTATAACAGCTTTATGTGTAACGTTTTATTCCGCGATGTTTCCATTTCAAACTTTTGCAATTAAGTTTTTTCAGGAAGCACACGGCACAACCCGGGAAGTAGGAGGAAATCTTTCAAGCATACTCACATTGTTTGCAATGATTTTCACCCCACTATTCGGGCTTCTTGCAGATAAAATAGGGAAGCGCTCATTAATGATGATGTTTGGTTCATTATTAATAATTCCTGTATATTTAATGATGGCGTATAGGGTTTTCAGCGGTTCTATTACAGGCGGATTTCATGTGGAAATGGCTTTCTTTGGAATAGAACAAGCAGTAATTCCTTATTACCTTATAATTCCTATGGGTATGATGGGAATTGCCTTCTCTATGATTCCGGCGATTATGTGGCCTTCGGTGGCATTAGTTGTTCCTGAGGAGAAACTTGGAACTGCTTATGGATTAATGACAATGATACAAAACATCGGACTATTCGGATTTAATATTTTAATCGGTTTTACAAACGATGTATCAAATGCGAGTGCGACTAATCCGGGAGGTTATACCCCTGGAATGTGGATATTTTCTATTTTGGGATTTCTTGGATTGTTCTTTGCGTATATGTTGAGACGTGCAGAGAATAAAAAATCGGGACATACTTTGGAGATGGGTTCGATTCATAAAAAATAATCGCAAATTACACTGATTATACTTATTAAGATGATTGCAAGAGTAGTTTAATTATAAATCATTGAATGATTAAATTGTGATTGGAATAGAATTATCCTCGTTCATATTAATTTATGAACGAGGATTTTTTTTAAAATTAAATATTATAATTAGATTAAATATAGTAATGACAGAAATCAGTTATTAAATTTTGATAACAAATCACCCACAGAATCTTTGTGCAACATTATTGACAGCATTTTTAATTTTACATAATCTTCGTGATAATATACATATCCTTTTGGTTCTACATTCTTTGAACCTGCACCTGAATCTTTTATTAAAAACCAATCTTTACCATTTTTTGTAGTGTAACCAATTAAGTGTATTCCGTGATCGTCACCTGTAGTTTTGTTATCAAACCGTAACTGACGTGCATTCTCATCAATATATTCCGAAGGTACATCAAAAGTCGGAACAATAGCAACTTTATTCCATGAATCATATCCTGCTTCAGAAACATCTCCTCCGATACACACTGTAAAACCGTTTCGAACAGCATTTTTAATAAGTGACATATAGACATCAAGCGGAACGTTGAGATAATCTTTGCTATACCACCAGTTATCCTCAACATCATAAAGAACCTTTGTATAGTAAGGATCTTGCATCATAGAGACTATATCAACATAATCATTAAGTTTAAGATCGACTACTTTATTTAAGAATTCTTTAGGTGTATATTCATCTCCATTAAATTTGAAAGATGAAGGCGGATTTCCCATATAGTTATTGAGTATAGATTTAATTGTGTTCGCTGCTTCCTCTTCATTCCATGCATTCAAAGATTTTATGCTCTGAAGATATTTGTTCATTTCCTCATACATTTTCCTGTGGTCGTGATACATTTGACCGGGAAGAAGTCCTGAATAAGCTTCAAGCGGAACAACTCCATAAGACTTCCATACCCGCGAGACAGCATTACCTTCCGAACCTTCACCGAATTTAGATTTTCCGCGGGTCTTTACGAAGAATTTTGCTTTTTCAACATACTCCCAATATACTGTGTACATTTCCGAAAGTTTAATTTGCTTATTGTGAATGCGGTATATCTCAGATTCAAAGTAAGACGTTGTTGAAAATGACCAGCAGGTTCCTGTAAGACCTTGAGAGACGGTTGGAGTGTGCCAGTAATACTTGAATTCATTAAGCTCTTTCGGCAAATCCATTCCACTAAAATCAGCTTTAAAATATTTTTGTGAAGGTTGTGATTCTGAAGTAAATCTGTCAGATTCTTTTAAAATATCATTAAAGAATCCGCTTTTTGGTTCTAAGAATTCACCTTTGTTTTTAACTTCGTTCTGCGGGAATGTGATATTGAAAAATGTTATTAGTAATAAAAATGTCAGTAAAAAATGTTTAGTCTTCATAAATAATATTTTTTGAATTTTACAAAGATACTTTTATTTTGGAATTATTAAAACGCAAGAAAGAAAAAGTGATTTTAATCACAAAACGGTATCATGGAATTACTAATTTCGTTACTGAATTTAATTCATAATAATTGTATTTTATAAATCGATTTCTGTATCTAAATTTTATTAATTTATTTAAGGAGTTTTTGTGAAAAATATTAAAAATCTTTCTGACTATACAAAATCAGTTCACGGGGGAATATGTGATAACGAACACTTAGCAGTGATACCTCCCATATATCAAACATCAACATTTAAATTTAAAGATACAGACCACGGAGCCAGACTTTTTGAAGCTAAAGAAGACGGTTATATTTATACAAGAATGGGTAATCCGACTATCGAAGCATGCGAAGAATCAATTGCAATTCTTGAAAATGGTTTCGGAGGCTTAGCCTGTGGAAGCGGAATGGCAGCTATCCATACCGTATTTACAGCATTGTTGAAAAAAGGTGACCACGTTGTTTGTTCAGATTCGATTTACGGACCAACTACAACATTACTGAATACAATATTTGAAAAATTCGGTGTAGAGACTACTTTTATCGATTCCACCCAAATTGGAAATATAATTAAAGCTTTCAAACCAAATACAAGATTAGTATATATCGAAACTCCGAGCAATCCAACGATGCTGATTTCTGACATTGAAGAAATATCGAAAATTTCTCATGAAAGAAAAGCAATACTTGTAGTTGACAATACTTTTATGAGTCCAGTTTTACAAAAACCTCTTAATTTGGGAGCTGATATTGTATTACATAGTTTAACTAAGTTCCTTAATGGACATGCTGATGTTGTAGGAGGAGTAATTGTAACCAAGACAGAAGAAAATTATGCGTTAATGCGGAAAACTTTAAATCTTCTAGGTGGAACTATTAACCCATTTAATGCGTTTTTAGTGCATAGAGGTATTAAAACGCTTGCTATAAGGATGGACAGACATTCTTTAAATGCCTCAAAGATTGCTGAATATCTGGAATCTCATCCTCAGGTAGAATGGATAAGATTTCCGGGTTTAAAATCCCATCCTCAATATGATATTGGTAAGAAGCAAATGTCAGGACCCGGTGGAATGATAAGTTTTGAGTTGAAAGGCGGGGTTGAAGCCGGAAAGATACTTATGAACAATTTACATCTTTGCCAGTTAGCTGTTTCATTGGGTGGGGTTGAAACTCTGATCGAGCATCCTGCATCAATGACGCATGCTAGTATGAATAGAGAATTAAGAATGAAAGCTAAAATATCTGATGGTCTTGTGAGATTATCGGTTGGAATTGAAGATGCGGATGAAATAATAGAAGATTTAAAACAAGCATTAAATCTAATTTAAAAATAATCGAATAAATATCATAACTTTTCATGAAGAATAAGTTACAAAATAATGAGGGACTTCAGGAGGATGTAAAATTCTGTACTGAATGCAATGAACAGCTTGATGAGTTCTGCTTTTCCGATATAGTAGGGGACAAAGAGTTTATTAAGAAGAATCATGAAAATTGCAGGAAGACCGGTAAGTTCAAAGGTGATGTTTGTTCGAAATTATACATTGCATCGGATAATGATATTGATGAGATTGTTTTGAACGGCGAATAAAAATTAATTCAATCAGGTATTTTAAAAAGGGATTCATATGAATCCCTTTTTTATTTTCTTTATTTTGATATGAATTCCTCGACTTCAGGAATTCCTCCATGTAAAATGAGATAACCATTACTGGGTTCTCTTTCGGTTATTTCCCCGGCAATTGGTGTGAGCACAATCTCTTTTGTTTTTGCCAAATCATCGTCTGACCTAAAGTCCATCCAAGTTTAATATATGCTGCTTCGGGAATCATATTAGGAGTGGTAATTACTCCAAGCTCCATCAATGCTATTCAATCATATTCATCCAGATCAGAAAGAGCGGAACTCATATGTCGTAATATTTCAGAATTGTATTGATGATTATAAATCCCTGCAGGGCAGCGGTAAAAAATTTCTTCACGGTATATAACTGTTAATGAATCTCAAGTCCGGATTTAAAACCTATCTTTCTAAAGTCTTCATCCGTCATTTCTTCGAATGGTTTGATTACAAAATCCTGTATAAATTGTTAAAAGTTAAAAAATAAATCTGGGAATCAATAAATGATTACCTGTTACCTTCACTACCTTTGAACAGAGCCTGAAGATTCAATGATGATGCCTTCGATTTCGTTGCAAGAGAAACATAAGTCCTTGCAAGTGTATCTTTTCCCGCTCCCAAGACTATACTGACAATTCCCAGAGCTTCCGCTAAACCATCGGGTTTAATTTCTTTAAAAATTCTTTTCCATATTGCCTCTTCAAGTTCGTTAATTGCCGTTTGAACTTCATATAAATCGTAACCTGATGAGAATCGTTCTCTTGCTATAGTTTCAACATGGTTTAGCATTGGGAGAAGGGATTTTTCCTTTACACTTTCTGATAATACGCTGTACAAAATCCTTAATTTTTCTTTAGTTCTCTCGTCACCTTCTTTATCATAACCTTTTAGTTTCACACATTTCATTGAATGGAATGCTTCCTCAACGATATCGTAAATATTGTCTTCGAGTAGTTTTTGTATATCCATAGTATATAGTATTTTATATTATATACTGCAAAATACTCAAATTTGTTAATGCTTTCAAGTTTGTTCGATTTGAACTGAAGATTGCCCCGATAATTATTATATTATTGGCAAATTATTACAATATGGATAATACATTTTTAATTCTAAGTCTTTTTTTACCAAGAATAACGTTGATTATTTATTACCTTATTCATTCTATTCCGGTAAATAATATTCCATTCATCGGTGATGTTCTGTTAGCGGTATTTCTACCCCGTGTTCTGATACTTATTTACATTGCGGATCATCTCGGAATAAATAGTTACTGGTTTTGGATACATTTAGTTGTTGCGGTAATAGTTTACTTTTTTTCTGGTAAAAAAGCAAACAAGAGATGGGGTAAAAACAATTAGAATAATTTTTGATCCAGTCTCGGGTGTGCTTTTCGCTTTAAATTTTCGGTATATCTAAATCCAGGATCATCATGAATATATTTTAGATAACCGACAAATGCTATCATAGCAGCATTGTCCGTTGATAATAAAGGATCAGGTATGAATATGCGGAAATCTCTCTGTTCAAGAGAGCGAAATTTATCTTTAAGAACTGAATTTGCTGAGACTCCACCTGAAATTGCAATATTTTTGATGTCATATCTTTTTGCAGCTTTCAATGTTTTTTCAAAAAGAGTATTTACTATCGCTTCTTGAAATGAAGCGCAAATATCAGATATTAATTTTTCATTTTTTATCTCCTCAAAATTTATTTTTTTTAAATGATATAATACTGAAGTCTTAATTCCGGAAAATGAAAAGTCAAAATAGTTACTTTTAATTACCGAAACAGGGAATTTGTGATATTTTGTATTTCCTTTTGCTGCAAGTTTATCTATTATCGGTCCCCCGGGATATCCTAGATCCATCATTTTTGCAACCTTATCGAATGCTTCTCCGGCTGCATCATCTTGAGTTGTACCTAAAATGGTATGGCTGAAATAGTCTTTTACAAGTATTAGCAAAGTATGGCCACCTGAAACAATAAGAGAAATAAATGGAAACTTTGGTTTTTCGTGATTCAAAAATGAAGAATAAAGATGTGCTTGGATATGGTTTACCGGAACAAAAGGTTTATTAAGTGAAAATGCCATAGACTTTGAAAAATTTAGTCCTATTAGTAAGGCACCTACTAAACCGGGTTCGGAAGTACATGTAATAACATCAATTTCATTTATCTCAATTTTCGCTTCACTTAATGCAGATTTTGTTATCTCGGGTAAGCTCTTAAGATGTTCGCGTGATGCAATTTCAGGGACAACACCACCGTATTTTGAGTGGAATTGCTGGGAGGATATAATATTCGAAAGTATTTTGTTATCATTTAATATAGCAACTGATGTTTCATCACATGAAGTTTCGATACCAAGAATGTACATTATTGAATTATTTAATATTTATATATATTGAAAAAACCTATTTTTAAAATTAAATTGTTATTGTGAATAAAAACATAGCAAAATTTCTTCTTTTTTTATTTAGCTTTTTTCTGCTGATAGGAGAGTTATATCCGCAAGTTAAATTGCTTATCCCGATGGATTTATCCCAGACTGATCATTTGAAAGCTTACGGAATAGCTTACAGGCATTTAATGAAAAACTTGGAACTTGACTGGCTTTTAAATTATCGAGGTGGATCTTTTATGTTTCAGTTCTCGGATAATATTCAAAATGAATGTGATTCAAAAGGTGTCTATTATGAAAAGCTGGACGGAACTCAAACGGCTCAAGTATATGCTTTTGTTGAAGATGAGAAAAATAATACAGATGTTGTTAGACTTGAAAAAGTTGCGAAGATTGCCGTTTATGTACCACCTAATGCACTACCGTGGGATGATGCTGTTCGGCTCGTACTTGAGTATGCCGAAATACCTTATGATAAGTTATGGGACGAAGAAGTTTTGCAAGATAAATTAAAAGATTATGACTGGGTTCATCTTCATCACGAAGATTTCACAGGTCAATATGGTAAATTTTTTGCAAGTTTTGCTACAACTGATTGGTATATGATTCAAAAGAAAACAAATGAAGATATGGCGAAAAAATTAGGATATTCGAAAGTGTCAAAATTAAAACTTGCTGTAGTTCAAAAACTTCAGGAATATGTTGCAAACGGAGGATTCCTTTTTGCTATGTGTTCTGCTACCGATACCTACGATATTGCACTTGCTTCACAATATACAGATATTTGCGATGTGATGTATGATGGAGATCCTATTGATCCAAAAGCTAATGAGAAATTAGATTTTACTAAATGCATCGCATTTCAGGATTTTATTATTGAAATGAATCCATATATATATGAATATTCAAATATAGATGTCACTTATGATATTTTGAATATAGGACAGTGGAATGACTATTTTACACTTATTGATTTTTCTGCAAAGCTCGATCCTGTTCCGACAATGCTGAATCAGTGTCATACTGCTTTGGTTCATGGATTTATGGGCCAGACTTCAGGTTTTCGTAAGGAATTGATTAAAAAAAATGTAACTATATTAAGTTTAAACGAAAATACAAATCTTGTAAGATACTTACATGGAAATTATGGTAAAGGTACATTTACATTTTACGGGGGGCATGATCCGGAAGATTATCAGCATTTAGTAGGAGCTCCTGCTACTGTGTTAAGTAAATTTCCGAATTCACCGGGCTACAGACTTATTCTTAACAATGTATTGTTTCCGGCTGCAAAAAAGAAAAAACTTAAAACCTGATGTAGATTTGAAAACAATTAATTTTGTATTATTACTTTTATCATTATTTATTTCATGTGGTAAAATTAATAATAATTCAGTCAATCTAATTGAGATAAAAGATGACCTTGGTAATCAGATTATTTTAAATGAGATTCCTAAAAAAATTGTTTCGCTTGCTCCTAATATAACTGAAACTCTTTTTGAGTTAGGTGCTGATTCACTTATTGCAGGTGTTACAAATTATTGTGATTTTCCCGAATCAGCAAAAAAAAAGTTTAAAGTCGGAGGAATGATAGATCCGGACCTCGAACTGATAATCTCGTTAAAACCGGATCTTATTATTGTAACAATAGAAGGAAATTCGCTTAGTACTTATAAAAGTTTAACTACTTTAGGTTATAAAGTTTTTGCAACCAATCCAAGAAACTTTGAGGGTGTGATTAAAATGGTAAAAGATTTAGGCATATTAACAAATAAGAAAAGTGAATCGGATATGCTCATTTCTAAGATGAAAAACAAAAAGCAAGATATATTATTACAATCAAATAACCAAACAAAAGATAGCTGCTTCATAATAATATCCGTAACTCCTTTAATGACCATAAACAAAAATACATTTATAAATGAGATTGTGGACTTATCGGGATTTATTAATAGTTATGGTGATGAATCATCTCCTTACCCTGAAATAAGCTGGGAAGATCTTTTTGCAAAAAAGCCTGAATATTTTATTCTTCCTGGAAATTTAAAAGATACGGTATCTACAAAAAAGATTATTATTTCGATAAAAGAAAAATTGAAGATAAATATTAGGGAAAGTACGCAAAAGTTTTTATTGATTGACGAAGATCTTTTTTTCAGACCAGGTCCAAGAATGCTGGAAGCAGCAGAACATCTATTATATCAGAAAATTATAAAAAATAGATAACATATTGATTTAAACATAGTCTGCAGATTTAAAACATAGTGAGTATACTGCTAAAATATTTTTTTATCTTATTATTAAATTAAGACAAAAAAAAAGTCAACAAATAAATAACTTATAAACAATAATATATACTGTTCAATTTTTAACTTATTTGGCACATTAATTGCACAAGTCAATTTTGCGTTATAAGTATCAAAAAACAAAAAAATTAATAAAATGTTAAGCTACATTCAAAAAAGTTTATCAAAGCATATTTTAATAAGCATTTTTATAACCATTATTGCAATATTTGGCGATAAAAACGTAATTAAAGCTCAGGACACTGATTCTTTAAATTTAGCTTATGAATATTATAATTCAGGTCGAATTCAAGAATCTATTATTCTATTTGAAAACTATGTGAAAGTGAACCCAAATGATACAAAAATTTATTTACAACTGGGATTTGCTTATAACAATATTAAAGATTTTGACAATGCGATTAAAAATTTCGACTATGTAATTAACAATTCCATAAATGCTGAAGAAATAAGTAGAGCAAAAATTCAGAAAAGTTATATAGAAGAAGAAAAGAAAAATCTTGTAACTAATGAAAACTTACAGATAAAAGATACAACCGTAGAAAAAGATCCGATGTATGAATTGAATTTGGCTTATAAAGAGCTCAATGATGGGAATAACGATAAAGCTATTTCATTATTTGAAAATTATTCAAAGTCAAATCCAACAGATACCCGTGTAAGTTTGCAATTAGCATATTTGTATTTTAAGAAAGAGGAATATAATAAATCATTGGATAAATTCGAAATTGTTTCAGCAAATTCAAAAGATGATAAAGAAATTGATGCAGCTAAACAATCCATATATGTTCTGCGGCAAATGATGCCCATGTATTCTAAATTTTCAAATGATTTGTATTTATATAATATGTATGATACTTACCAGGAAAATTATATATTAAATTTTATTGATCATTTTAATATTAATATTGCAAAAAATGTCTATACCGGATTTTATATAGATATTTTCATGGATAGCCGTTCCAAACCGGATTTAATTTATAACGACAGATATATAGAGTTCGGTGGCTTCTGGAAAGTATTTTTTCTAAAATATCTCACCTTTGAGCTAAGAACAGGTTTAGTAAGGGAAATTGATTTTAAAAACAATAGTTTTAATATTAAACCAATTTTGACATTCGGTTACAGATTAGGCGAGCCGAATATATATTCCGGGGCAACAACCAAGGAAAAAGAATTTTTATATGTAGATGTTTATTCAACTGTATTATATGATTACAAATTTAGGAATGTTTTTGGACAAATTTATCTTCGAGAAGTCGCTAGATTTCTTACAGGAGGTTATTCTTATTTCGAATTTTACCTGGGACAGAATGTATTAGGTGATACGAAACAGTATGATTTTAATAACTATGGCGAAATATCTGCGGGTATAAATTTTAAACCGAGCCTAATTAATTTCCCATTATTATTCATTGAAGCTACAAATAAGTTTTATTGGAAAGGTGGACCAACAAAAAATTCATTTCAAATTAAAGCAGGTTTTTTATTAAATTTTAATTTACCTCTATGATTCAGGAAATTTTTCACATTTTGTTATGGATTACTACTATTATTCTTGTAGTAAGCGGATTTGATGATTTATTCATTGATGTTACGTATTGGATCAACAGAAGGAAATATAAAAATTCACTGCCTAAATTTTCGGATATGGACAGTAAACCGGAAAAACCTATTGTAATAATGATTGGTGCCTGGAGAGAGTATAAAGTTATAGGTCGTACTTTAACTCTTGCTCTAAATAAATTGAAATATTCAAATTATAGAATATTAGTGGGTGTATATCCGAATGATTTAAAAACTGTAAAAGTTGTAAGGGATATTGCAAAAAAAGATAAAAGAGTAATTTTATGCCTCAATGTTAGTGATGGTCCTACGACAAAAGCAGATAATCTTAATAATTTATATTCCTGCTTAAAAGAATATGAAAGAACACACGGCTTATTTGAAGTAGTTCTGATACATGATTCCGAGGACTTTATTCATCCTCTTTCTCTTAAATTGTTCAATTATTTTATTTCATATAAGGGTTATTATGCCATTCAGATCCCCGTTATTCCGATAAAAAGTAAATTTGGACGATTCTTTCACAGGACTTATTGTGATTCTTTCGCTGAATTGCACAGTAAAGATTTAATTGTCAGGCAGACTTTAGGTTCATTTGTACCATTTGCCGGAACCGGAATGGGCTTCAATCGAAATGCGTTTTTATACCTTGAATCTCAGGCTGAAAAATATACTCCTCAACAAAGTAATATAAAAAAGGAAACACAAAAACAGAATGTGCTTCCCACTTATAAACCAATAGAAGAGTTAATCAATGAAATAGATAAAGAACAAGAAAAATCAAAATTGAATAACAAGATTGATGTCGACCTGAGGTATGCAAATGGTAATAGTAATTCTCCCATAAAATTTCCTACAAAAAGAAAAGTACTGGTGAAACAGATTTCATTATTTTTAATTGCGGCAGTTCTGATTGGTTTTATAATAATAAGTAATAATAATGTTTCGTCCAGATCAATGGAAGGGATTAAACATGAAGACATCAATGCAGAAACAGTGGCTACTAATTCAGAAAATGATCTAGAAGAACAAACAAAGGAATTTACGAAAATATCCTCAGGATATTCTGATTTTAATCTGAAAATTATTTATCTGAAAGAAATAAATGGTACTTATTCAATCCAGGAATCTTCGTGGACTGAAAAAAGCAAAGCCAACCATAGAGCAGCTCTGGTATCGAAGACTTTAAATGATAATAATGTTAATATTTCAGAATTCAATTCTGAAGGTATTACATTTTACAGGGTAGTATTAAAAGGATTTGAGTCAATTGAATCCGCCAAAGTTAAAGCACAATTAATAAGAGAATTAATAAAATATTAATAATAAAAAATGAATATAAATATTTTAACGGCAAAAGAAACCTTGATTCAGCTTGAAAAAATGAGAATTTTAGCAAGTAAGGATACTCAGCTTGTACTCGATAAAATTAGTAAAAGCATTGACTGGGAATTATTAGCAGGTACGATTGCAGATAAATTATCTAAATACAGAATCAAATTTCAATCCAGTAGTATCGTATTCGTGATAAAGTCACTTGCTTTGGAAATATTATTTGATATTCAGATAAATAAAATACATTCTGAAATATCGGATAGACAAAGTTATCAAAAATTTCTCGGAGTTCATAGTGCTCTTGAGATTCCTGAAAGTGCTCTCTGTGTAGAAGTTAAGAATGCACTTCTCGAAAAAGGATTATATGGAAATTTGGTTTCGCTTTTGGAGACTGTTTTAGAAGGAAATTGGGAAACCAAATTCCAGAAGAAACATGAAGGCAATATCGAATCAAAATTGAATCAGTTTGAAAACAAGTTAAGAAAATTCAAGGAATATGATTTCTCGGAAGATAATACATCGGAGCAGGAAATATCTATAAGTGAAAAATTAAAAGATAATAAAAAAGATATTCAGAACATTACAAAGAGTAAATATGATAAAAGTTATGCAAAGTCAATGGCAATGAATGAAAAGCTAAAGGAAGTTAATGAAAAAATTGATAACCTTTTTCAAACACAGATCTTAAAAGAAAAAACGGTAGACCAAAAAACCAATGAGATAGAAAAGAATATACCAAGTAACTTAAATGATATTAGAGTTGAATCACAAGAATTAACACCTGTCACAGGAATAGGAGAAACAGAGGATAATAGAGAAAAAGATGTTTATAAAAAACTGTTCGACTCATTTTATATCAAGTTACAAGCTGCTTCAAAAATTTCAGAAAAGAAAACTCCTGAAATCCCTTTAAAGGAAACAGCTTCTGAAGATGAAAAGGAAACTTCAAAGAAAGAAGCACAAGAAGAAACAACGGAGAAACTTAAAAAAATTGAAGATGAAATCAAAAAAATATATGATAGAATCAATCAAAATGATGTAACAATTCCCGCGGTAAATTTCGTGACACCGGAAATATCAAGAATAGAAGTAGAAAAGAAAGTTGATTTTATCCCTCAGGTGGAAATTAAAAAAGAACCTGTTGAAAAAATTTATAAAGAAGAAGAAAAAAGTATTCCAACTGAAGTAACAAAAGAAGTAGAAGAGCGAGGAGCTATTGAGGAAGAATCACCAATTATTGATTTAAGAAAAAAGAAAAGATATCATATATTCAATAACACTAATCTTACAGAAGACTATGAACTTGGGATCAGATTTTACAAATTGGGTTTTAAAACGGCTTTTATAAATATGAAAGCAGATGAGAAAGACGAGAATTCACGAATTGCTACAGCTGAATATTTTCCAAATACATTCTGGGGTTCTGTTAAGCAAAGATCAAGATGGATTGCGGGAATTGTTTTCCAGAATTGGAAAATTCATAAATGGGAAGGAAATCTGAAAACAAAATATTTTTTACTTAGAGATAGAAAAGCATTATTTAGTTTCTTCGGGATTTTTCTTTCTAATGTTGTATTTGCCTATTTCCTATATTGTATGTGCGGTCTAATTTTCAATTATTCTGTCCCGGAACCAACTGTTGATAAAGGAACACTTTTATGGTATTTAATGATTGCTACGCTTTTTTTCTTAATAACGAGAATTGTTCACAGGTTTGCATCGACATATAATTGGTATGGATTCAAATACGCTGCTTCGAGCATGGTAAGGCTTATTTTTGATAATCTTATCAATCTCTTTGCCACTGTAAGGGCAATAAAAGTTTATAACACTAATAAAAAACGAATTGTCTGGGATTCTACAGACCACTATTAAAAAATTTAAATCGTATTATCTTATGAATTACGAAGAAATTAAAAACAAAAAGATTATTGTGTTCTTTTTTGGAACACGCCCGGAAATAATAAAATTATTTGTTTTATATCGAATTCTTAAAAAGTCCGACGAATTTTATCCAGTATTATTCAATACTGCACAGCAGTCAATTTCCAATGATATTTTGAGTCATCTTAATTTAAAATTTGATATAATATCAGATGAAATTTCGAACAGATCAACAGATCTTAATGAGTTTATTTCTCATCTTTTAAAAGATTTTAATAATAAACTGAATTCAAAGTCTTCTTCTCTGCAAATTAAAGATATAGCAGGAATTGTTGTTCAGGGTGATACCGCATCGGCTTACACAGGTTCACTTTGGGGATTCTTAAATCATATTCCTGTTTTTCATGTTGAAGCAGGGTTAAGAACATTTGATCATGAAAATCCTTTTCCTGAAGAATTCTATAGGGAATCAATTGGAAGAATGTCCTCATTGAACTTTTGCCCAACTAATATTAGTTATGATAATTTAATCAAAGAGGGGATTAAAGCAAATAAAAATTATATTGTAGGTAATACGATTAATGATGCTATTGTTACACTTATTGATGAAAATAAAATAAAGGATAATAATGACCATAATTTCATATTAAGTACTTTCCACCGCAGAGAAAACTGGAACAATGTTGGAGATTATGCCAGGATATTAGATTTTATCATCAAAGAGAAAATTGGAAATCTTAGAATAATCCATCTGATGCATCCAAATCCTTTGATTAAAAAGGGTTTCGATAAAGCGTTTGATGGAAAATATCCTGATAATTTGATAATCAGAAATCCAATTCACGATTATTTTGAAATGCTTGGTATTGTTCGGAATAGTAATATGATTTTAACTGATTCCGGGGGGCTCCAGGAGGAATCAATGTTTTTTAATATTCCGTGTGGTGTCTTAAGAAAAGTTACAGAAAGACCGGAGGTTTTAAAGAAAAATGCCAAACTTTTATCTTTTAACAACTCAGAAGTTGCAGAATTTGTTGAAAGCTCTTTTTCATTCAACATTAAAAAGGAAAAATTTGATTATACTTATGGATATGGAAATACCAGTGAATTAATTTATGAAATCCTGAAAAATTATTACGATTTTTAAATAAGAAAAAAATAAATTTTTAAAGAATAGAATATAAAATCATTATGAAAATTAAAAACCCTTTTTTTGTAGTTATCATTTTTATGTGCTTAATTTTAATATCAAGTACTTTTGCACAAACCAATAAATTAAGGGATAATTACCAATTGCCACAGTTGCCAAGAATTGGTTCCGGACCAATGGATCCCACCAGCACGGTAATAAAAGGTGATTTCATGCTCACTCTTAGAGATTCTGTTCAATTAGATTGTTCAAAGTTTTATCCTTCTGAACACAATTTAAACTGGAAAAATGGTTTTCCTTGTGTTATTATGTGTCATGGATATGGTGACAGAAAAGAAACTCTGGAACAATTTGCTCATGACCAGGCTTCATATGGCTATGTTGTATATACTTACAGCATGCGAGGTCAGGGAAATTCTGGAGGATTATCTAATTTAATAAGTATTACCGAAGCACAAGATTTAATTGAATTTGTGAATTATGTTAAACATGATACTGTTACGTGGCTGGATAGCTCTAAGGTATTAATTATGGGTGGTTCTCAGGGAGCATTAATACCATATATGGCTGCCTGTAATGGTATGAAGGTTAATTCGATTATTTCTGCACTTGGTTCACCGGAATTTGCAAGCAGCTGGATAGAAAATGGCTCTATTAAAATGACATTTCTATGGACTATTGGTTATACGCCTGATACCGCAAGATATACACCCCTTGTAACCAGAATGTCCGACTGGGTTTATGCAACAGGTGGTGTATCAGATAAATGGGATAGTCTTGCATATTATGTTCCATTGAATAGGGATTTCAAAAATAAAGTTTCTTCTAATCAAGTTCCGATGTTAATAGAAAATTCGTGGCAGGATTATTTCTTTAATGCAAGGCAGTCTATTGAAGGGTTATCATTGTTACAGCCATTTTACAGAACATATTATGGAGCAGTTATGGGTCACGGTGGAGATACTTCAGGAGTTGAAAACATCTGGCATATGAATTTCTTCAACGAATGGTTTTTTTATTATCTTTGGGGAATTGACAATGGTATAATAACCAGACCGAGATATCATTATGCCTTTACGACTTCTCCGACAAATTCAAAAGGTATGTGGTCGTTTTCTCACGACAGTACAACAGTATGGCCTCCAAGTACTACCAATATGAAATTGTATTTTAATGAAAATAAAAAACTTACATCTAAGCAAGTTAGTGATAATAATATAAAGATTGATTTGAAAAACGATGTTAAAAAAAATTATACTTTACAAAATGCAGTTAATGATGAATTCACAGGTAAAACTTTTGCTGAAGGATTTAAAGTTGCAAGTATATATTTCGAAACCGTTCCTTTAACTTCAAAATTAAAGATGATTGGAACACCAACTATTAATTTAGATTATTCATCTGATGCTAATATATGTCAATATAATTTTCAGATATTTGAAGTTTTCTCCAATGGAATCCAAAAGTTAGTTACCAGAGTAAATTATACTGACCGGAAGTATACTAAAAATTTAAGAAAAGCAAAATTAATTAATGGTAATGCACATGCTCATATATTTCAATCCGGAAGTAAAATCCGGGTAGTAGTAACAAATTTAGACTGGACACCAAATGATTCTCTTTTTCTTGGCACAAATCCATTTGCTTTACCTGTAATGACGTCAAGTAATAATAGCGTTTACCTGAGAAATACTTGCATTAATATTCCAGTAATGAGTAGTCAAAATTCACTGATAGTACTGAAAAATGAATTACCGGAAAAAATGTTATATCAAAATTTCCCGAATCCATTTAATCCAACTACAACAATTCAATTTAAAGTGCCGGATAATTATAGTAGTAACGTCACATTAAAAATTTATAATTTAGTTGGCAGGGAAGTTGCAATACTTATTAATCAAAATTTAACCTCAGGAATTCATGAAGTAATATGGGATGCAACAAATATCGCTTCTGGTGTTTATTTTTATAAAATTACCGCGTGGAATGTTTCCGAAGTGAAAAAGATGACTATAATTAAATAGTTCAATTGGAAGTTGATTTTTAGACCCTTTTGTTTTAATTAACAAAAGGGTTTTTTTATGTAAAATTGCCAGATATCAACATATAGCAGAAACAGATTTTAATTTTATTAATACTTATAATACCTTATATTTATGATATTTAAAAATTATGATTTATTTAATTGATATCACTTTTTGAAATAACGATAAATTATGGGACAAGATACCTATTTGATAGAATTAATTTAAGAGTCTCAGGGAAAGAAAGATATGGATTAATAGGTGCGAATGGAGCAGGGAAATCAACTCTTTTGAAGCTAATCTTTGGAATTCAGCAGTCTGATTCAGGTGAAATAGTTATATCAAAACATACTACAATAGGATATCTGCCTCAAGAAACTGTTAATCTTACCGGAAAAACTGTTTTTCAGGAAGTTTATGATTCTGCCGAAGATTTAACGTATTTACGAAATGAAATAAAGGACATTGAATATGAAATTGAAATCACTGTTGAAAAAAACTCTGAAATATATTTGGATTTACTTAATGAATATTCTGAGCTCCAGGAGAAATATCAATTATTAGAAGGGTATAAACTCGATGCAAAAGTTGAAAAAATTTTACTGGGACTAGGTTTCCCGGATAAGGATTTCAACAGACCATCAGAAGAGTTTAGTGGTGGATGGCAAATGAGAATTGCATTAGCAAAACTTCTCCTTCAAAATCCCTCAATATTGCTTCTTGATGAACCTACAAATCATTTGGATATTGAATCACTAATTTGGCTGGAAAATTATCTCATCAATTATTCCGGAGCTATATTAATTGTTTCACACGATAAAAATTTTCTCAATAACATCACAAACAAAACAATTGAAATATCCGGTGGTTCTTTAACCTCATATTCCGGGAATTATGATTTTTTTGTAGCCGAAAAGGAAAAAAGAAAAGAACTGATAGAAAGTCGGATACGGAACCAGCAAAGATATATCAAAGAACAGGAAAAATTTATTGAAAGATTTCGTTATAAAGCAACAAAAGCAAAAGCTGTTCAAAGCCGTATCAAAATGCTTGATAAAATAGATTTGCTGGAGGAAATTGAAAATGATAAGCACATAAAGTTCTCTTTCCCGTCAGCACTGCATTCAGGAAAAATTGTAATGGAAATTATAAATCTCTCTAAAAGTTATGATGGTAAAGAAAATGTTCTTGAGGATATTAACCTGGTTTTTGAGCGTGGTGAGAAAATTGCATTTCTTGGAGTTAATGGATCAGGAAAATCTACTTTATCCAGTATAATTGCGGGAATCGAACCATATGACTCGGGTATAGTTAAAGATGGTCATCTGGTAGAGAAAAAATATTTTGCCCAAAATCAGGCAGAAGAACTTGACCACGAACTTTCAGTTCTTGAAACAATGGAAAGGACATCGAAGAATCAGACACCTTTGAATCTGAGATCTATTCTCGGGGGCTTTTTATTCAAGGGTGATGATGTTTATAAAAAGATAGGAGTATTATCCGGTGGGGAAAAGTCCAGGCTTGCACTGGCAAAAATGCTTATAGAACCTTCAAATTTCCTCATCCTTGACGAACCTACCAATCACCTCGATATTCCGTCAAAAGACATTCTGAAAGAAGCATTACGAAATTATGAAGGAACTGTTATTATAGTTTCTCACGACAGGGAATTTATTGATGGAATTGTTAACAAGGTAATTGAGTTTAAAAATAAAAAAATAAATATATTTATAGGAAATAGTTCTGATTATCTTAATTCTAAGCATATGAATGAAGAACAATATTCATATGATAAAGCCGGAATTGAAGCCGATAGAGAAGATATACCAAAAGAAAATACCTGGCTACAAGTTAAAAACAAAAACAAACAATACAAAAAACAAATTGCAAAGCATAAAAAAATAATTCAAAAATATGAAAACGAAATTTCAGAATACGAACATAGGAAAAATGAAATCGAAAAGGAAATGTTGGATGAGAATTATTATAAAGATGTAAATAAAGCAGTTGATTTAAAAAATGAATATAAGGATATTCTCGAAAATTTAGGAAATTTAAATTTTCTCTGGGATACAGAGATAGAAATTTTAACAAATATAGAAAAACTAAATCAAGAAGGAGAACAGAAATGAAACAATTCTTATTAATTTTAATTTCAATTTCATTAATCACCTTTAACTTCATAAAAGCTGACGGAGGAGACGATGGAAAAAAGAAAGCGGATATGAAAAGCAAAGCAAGTGTTGAAAAATTTTTAAGGGACTATAAATTAGCAAAGAAGGAATTCAATTACAAAACTAACAAACTTATTGATTTTTACGTAGATTTTCAGCTTGGTGTCGCTGGAACAAATGCAAATATAACATCAGCAGCAAATACGGGCGAATATAAAACAACTTCAAAATTAGGTTATACAACAGGCGCTCTGTTTTACTTAAACCTTTTCAATATGGTTAGTTTTTCATCGGGACTTACTTTTGATGGTAGAAGTTTTGGTGTTACTACTCCTTCAGTAATCCCTCCGAATCTCAATGATTCTTCTTTTAAATCGAATAATACCAGCTATTTTACAAGTAACTATTTAGATATTCCCCTTAATTTCAATATTGGAGGTATGTTGACGGAAAAGTTCGGCTTATGGTTTAATGGCGGTCCATATCTTGGAATTCTACTGAACTCACCAAATAATCTTCCAACTGGGATGGGTTATAAAAATTTCGATTTAGGTCTTAATGGGACATTAACCGCAAATTATGTTTTTGCATATCCTCTTAGTGTGATTTTAGGAACCAGTTTTAAATATGGGGGATTAAATAATCTTGGTAGTACAAAATTAGTAGATAAAATAACGACTACAAATTATTCCTTCTTTACGGGGTTAAGGTTATCTTTCTAAAACTTAACAAAAGAGTTGTTTTTGTTTCTATTATTTTAATGCTGGGTTCGTTATTATTTGAATATCGGAAATTATAATATTATACCAACACAGACGGGTTTGTTCAGACTCGATGGTGGAGCAATGTTCGGTGTCGTTCCAAAAGTTTTATGGAATAGAACAAATCCATCAGATGATTTAAATAGAATTCAAATGTGTAACCGGGTTCTTCTTCTGGATAACGGCAAAAGGAAAATACTGATTGATACAGGAGTAGGGAAAAAGTTATCTAAAAAGCTTAACGAAATATATGCCGTCGATTACTCAAGCAATTCACTCGAGTCATCACTTAAAAATATTAATATTTCACCCTCAGAAATAACCGATGTGATTCTCACTCATCTTCATTTCGATCACTGTGGAGGCTGCACTTATTACGATGATGATTTCCAATTGAAAATAACTTTTCCCAACGCGGTCCATTACGTGCAGAAAAAGCAGTATGAATGGGCTATGAACCCTACTGTAAGAGATGAAGCAAGTTATTTCCCGGAGGATTTTAATATACTTGCCGAAAATAAACTTCTTAACACGATTGATGGTAATTACAAATTTGATGATTTTATTTGTTTGAACATTGTTAATGGTCATACACCGAATATGCAGATTGTAAAGATATCTGATGATATTAATACAATTATATATACCGCAGACCTGATTCCGATGGCAACCCATATCTCTGTACCTTATATTATGGGCTATGATTTATTGCCCTTAATCACACTCCATGAAAAAATAGCATATTTGAGACAAGCCTCAGAGAAAAACCATTTAATTTTTCTTGAGCACGACCCTTTTATTGAGTGCGTTAAAGTAAATCTGAAAAACGATAATTATTTTCTGAGCGAAAAAATTAATTTATAATATTGCAATTTTCATTAATAGATAGCCTGATTGTAATAGTTTACCTGATAGGGAGTGTAATTTATGGAATATATATTGCCGGTAAACAGAAAAATACTGACGATTATTTTCTTGGTGGTAAAAAATTATCCTGGTGGGCTGTAGGTTTCTCAATTGTAGCATCAGAAACTAGTACTCTCACTTTCATTAGCATTCCCGGATTGGCGTATAAAAATAATTTCTTTTTTCTTCAATTGGTTTTTGGATATTTTATTGGACGAATGTTAGTCACATTCTTTTTCATTCCTGCTTATTACAAAGGAAATTTAGAAACAGCTTATGATTTTCTTGGAAAAAGATTTGGTCTTTTGATCAGGAAAGTATCCTCGTCTGTTTTTATAGTAACAAGAGTTCTGGCTTCGGGTGTAAGGTTATTTGCTACTGCTATTCCCGTACATTTAATAACAGGATTGGATTATTCAGTAAGTATTGCAATCATAGGTATTTTCACCCTCATATATACTTATCTAGGCGGCTTAAAAGCAGTTGTGGCGATGGACGTAATACAAATGTTCATATATATCGGTGGTGCTGTTGCGTCTCTTCTTGTGATTTTTAGCTTCCTTCCGAATGGAATGTCTGATGTTATAAATTTAGCGCATTCAAACGGGCAAAATAAATTTGAATTATTTAATTTTAATTTCGGGAATAGTTTTGGTGAATTTTTTGCATCACCATATACTTTAATCGGGGCACTTTTCGGGGGTACATTCCTTGCAATGGCATCTCATGGAACTGATCAACTTTTAGTTCAGAGATTACTCGGTTGCAAATCAAAAAGGGATAGTCAGAAAGCACTTATGCTCGATGCATCTTTAATCGTTGTACAGTTTGCATTTTTTCTCTTTATTGGTCTCGCATTATATGCTTTTTATAACGGAGCTGCTTATGACTCGCTTATACTGAAATCCACAGGAATAAGACTTACTTCTTCTGATGAAATTTTCCCTAAGTTCATAATTGAGAATCTACCTATAGGAATCGCGGGTATTGTGATTGCAGGGGTGCTCGCTTCTGCTATGGGAACTTTATCTTCCGCGATAAGTTCGCTTGCCTCTTCCACATATCTTGATTTATTTAAAAACGCATTTAAGGATATTTCATCAAACCCCAAACGGGAAATATTCTGGTCAAGAATTTTCACCCTTATCTGGGGAATAGTTTTAATCGGCGGAGCGATGCTTTTCAGAGATTCAAAAAATCCCGTTGTAGAACTTGGGTTATCTATAGCTTCTTTTACATACGGTGGATTGCTTGGGACTTTCTTGCTTGGATTATTCTTCAGGTATCTTAAACAGATTGATGCTCTTTTCGGTTTTATATCAGGCATACTTGTTATGGTACTTGTCATATATTTTTCAGAAGTCGCTTATACCTGGTATACGATAATAGGAGTTTTTACCACTATATTTGTTGCAAATCTTATTTATCTTATCCGTACAAAAGTTTTATCGAAATTATAAATATTTAAATTGGGAGAAATTTACGTAAATATAGCTCTTGATTTACCGATTCCTAAATTATTCACATACAAAGTTCCGGAAAATCTATCTCGTGAAATTGAACCGGGTAAAAGAGTACTCGTTAATTTTGGGAATAAAATACTTACAGGTTTCGTTATCGAAATATTATGGCACACAGATTTGGAAAATGTTAAAGAAATAAAATCTGTATTGGATTCAGGACGGATTTTTGATGATGAGTATATAGAATTTGCAAAATGGTTATCGAATTATTATGTACAATCTTTTGGTGAGTTCATTTTCTCTTCAATTCCTTCGAAGATAAATCTTAGAACTGAGAGATATTATTCTCTGAATGAAAACTATATTGAAAAACTTGATAAAGCGAAAATAAAAAAAGCTTTTTACATAAAAATAATAGATTTATTTAAGGATAATACCGAATTCCAGCTCACAAAGAAGCAAATCGAAAATAAATTAAAAACCAGTAATATTTCTTCTCAACTAAAAACACTTGAAGATCAGGAGATTATAATTTCATATAATTCCTTTTCGGAGACTTCCCGAGAGAAAGTCGTAAAAATTGCGTCTAGAAATTTTAATAAATTGGATTTTAATATTATTTTAAAGAGTGTTAAGTCGGCATCTCAAAAGAATATTCTTCAATTGCTGTTTGATAATGAGGCATTGGAGTATTCTGAAATAAATAAAAAAATTAAATCAGCATACTCTTCCATACATTCACTGCTAAAAAAGAATCTTATCCGTGTAGAAGAAATTCGAAAATACAGGGGATTTAAATCACTACTTACTGAATTACCAAAGAAAATTACATATAATGCAGAGCAAAGCGGAGCCTTGTTAAAGATACGGGATTCCATTAATTCAAAATTGTTTAATGTATTTCTATTGTTCGGTGTAACCGGAAGCGGTAAAACTGAAGTTTATATGAGGGCAATATCTGAAGTATTGGATAAAGGTAAAACCGCAATTGTTCTGGTTCCTGAGATATCTCTTACACCTCAGCTTATTCACCGTTTCCAGGAACGATTTGGTGAAATTATCGGAGTGATTCACAGCCGTCTTACAGAAGGGCAAAGGCTCGATACTTACGATAAAATCTCCGATAATGCTATTAAGATTGTTATAGGTGCTCGCTCTGCACTCTTTGCTCCTCTTAGAAATATCGGAATTATCATCGTTGACGAAGAACATGATTCTTCTTACAAACAGAATTCATCTCCGCGATATAATGCAAGGGATGCAGCGGTCATTAGAGGTAAAATTAATAATGCTGTAGTAATTCTTGGTTCTGCTACTCCTTCTTTGGAAAGTTTCTATAATGTAATTGCAGGTAAGTTCCAACTACTTACGATGATGAAAAGGGCTTCCGAAATAAAACTTCCTGAAGTAAAAATTGTTGATTTGACAGCTTCAAGAAAGAAAAGCGGTATTGGTGAAGATGAAGATATTCTTACAATAATTGATAAAGTTCGTGTAAGGTTTCTTTCGAAAGAATTAATATATTCTATATCAGAAAAACTTGACAAAAAGGAAGGTATTATTCTCCTCCAAAACAGGCGTGGTTATCATTCATATCTTGAATGCATTGATTGTGGAAATGTGGAGATGTGTCCTAGGTGTAGTGTGTCACTCACGTTCCATAAGACATTTAATTACCTCAAATGCCACTTCTGTGGATACAACAGGAGTGTGATTGATAAATGCTCAGTATGCAGGTCAACAAGAATAATTAATAAAGGAGCCGGAACTGAAAAAGTAGAAGAAGAAATTGAAAAACTCTTCCCCAAAGCTATTTTAAGAAGAGTTGATTCGGATATTATGACTTCGAACAGAAAATATCAGGAAACGCTAAGGGATTTTTATGAAGGCAAAATAAATATACTGGTTGGTACTCAAATGATATCAAAGGGTCTGGATTTTCCGAACGTCACACTCGTGGCAGTTATTAATTCAGATATTGGATTACTTTACCCTGACTTCCGCTCAACCGAAAGAACTTTTCAGTTGCTGACACAGGTATCGGGAAGAAGCGGAAGGAATATTCTAGAAGGTGAAGTATTAATTCAAACAAATCACCCCGATTATAATGTTTTCAAGTATGTAAAATCTCATGATTACCTTGGGTTTTATAATGATGAGATAATAAACCGTGAAAATGCAGGATATCCGCCGTTCAGTCGCGTGGCAGTTATAGAATTAAAGTCGGAAGAAAAAGCTCTTTGCGAGTCGAAAATAAAAGAACTTTACAATCTTATCAAGAGTAAAGACGTAAACAGAATTCTTGATATTCTTCCTCCATCACATCCCTTATTTTTCAAACTGAAAGATTTATTCAGATATCATTTGTTGATAAAATCTCCTAAAGCAAAAGATAAATCAGGTAATTATCTCATTAAATCGCTCAATCTAGCATACAAATATTCTGAAAAGAATTTCCCTAATAATGTGAGAATGATTATAGATATGGATGCTATAGATATGCTTTAGAGTGAAAATTTTGTGATAATACTTTTAGTAAAAAAACGATCAAGAAATCTAAAAGAAACATTTATAAAATAAAAAAAGCCCGCTTGTGCGGGCTTTTTTAAAAATGAAATTATATTTACTTTATTAGCATTAATTTCTTTGTATCAGTAAATGTTCCTGATTCTAATCTATAATAGTAAACTCCACTCGCAAAATTAGTGCCGTCGAAATCTACCATATAGTAACCCGCCTGTAATTCCTGGTTTACAAGTGTCAATAATTCACGTCCCAACACATCGTAAATTTTCATAGTTACTAGCCCTGATTTTGGAATAGCATAACTAATCTTTGTAACTGGGTTAAATGGGTTAGGATAGTTTTGTGATAACGAATATACATTAGGGATACCGGTCATACCATTATTGATTCCAACTATAGCATTGATTGTTAGATTGATATTTGGTCTTGCAGTGTAAGATGAAGATGGAGTCGTAATAGCTACACATCCATCACCAGTAAGTATATCCTGATGAGCATGTTTCAACTGATTTAGTGAATTTGGTGTTCCGTTAATAGTTGTACTTGTAGTGAACGTAGAATTATTGTAACATATTTCTATAAGCAGACTGCTTGTTCCATTCCATTGGAATGGTGTAGTCAGATCTATATATTGCCAGCCAGTTCCGGGTACTGTGTATCCTGAAGTAGGGGAGTACACCGTTGTAAACCCAGAAGTGACATAACTGGAAAGGGAAGTACCTGAATAGTTTTGCATCCTAACATTGAAACCGTTCATTACTTGAGAAGATGCCGAAGTAACTTCAAATCCGATTCTTGTAACATTTCCGGATGCAACACCTGTTGCAATAATTTCCGGAGCAGTATACAACATCTGAGTTCTTGCATCATCATAATATGTATAGAATGGATAATCGCAACCTGTAGTGCCATTTCCGATGACAGCAATATTCTGACCAACTGTTACTTTAAGAGAATCTGTACAGGAAATTCCAAGATTTCCATTGAATACAAGATTTATCTTAGCCTGATAACCTGTAGGTGTATTTGCAGCGGATGATATACTGTATGATTTTATAGCAGAATCTCCTGCAGCAATATTTCCATAATTATTACTTGTTGTGTTAAGAGTTATATAAGGGTCATTTGCAGATATAACACCAACTACATTATTGACCATTGAACTTCCGGAATTCTTTATTTTTATTTTTAGTCCGACAGTTTCACCGGCATCGAATCTTCCGTTATTATTTCCGGCTGAATCATTGATTGTAAAGTTATTGTATTTTATGCAAGCTGAATGTGCTGTTAAATCAAAATAACTAATCCATGTATCTGAACCACTAGTTACAATTACTTTGAATGAAGCGACATTATAATCCGGAATATTATTTGCGACTGTATAAGCAAATGCATCAGTTTTAAGTACAGTCGCACCTGCATTGATATTTCCGAATGATTCAAGCGAATCTGTCATTGTTATGTAAGTATTTGTAGTTGTAACTTTAACATTTACTCCATTTGCTACGGCAGAACCAACATTTTTAAGTCTCAATGCTAATTTATTAGTTTCTCCATAATCCATTAATCCGTTTCCGTTACCTAGTGGTGAAGCATCATTTATTGCAACAGAGTCTTTAACACAATACGGTCCTGACGGAGGAATTACATTTACCGGCGCAGAATATCTGTAATAATTTTGCTTTGTAATCGTGACTTTTAAAGATTGACCTGGAATTTGTGTTCCGGGAATAGAAATTGAAACAGGCGAACCAGTACCGGTAGCTGTGCCTAAGATTGTTGTATCGTTCGTTATGGCTATGAAAGAACCTGCATTTGCAGTAACATCAAAAGACGTAACACCTGAAAGAATTACAGGATTGTGTGCAACTGTCAGGTTTTGCGGTACTTCAGAATATAAATTTAAGAATGCATCGCCATGCATATGGAATAATCTGTAAGTAACAAGTTTATCACTTGTATTATATGGCCAGCTTGATTGCTGAAGGAAGAATTTTCCTGCAGCCATTCCGAAAGCCGGTTTCTCATCTCTTGATGGGGGAGTAGTTCCGTAACCCGGCATAAAGTCAGGCCACATATTATCATACATACCCCAAACATAAGTGTCATTTACAAATGAATAAGAAACTTCAGACGGACAAACCATACCTAATGCTCCTGAATTCTGTCCGTTATATTTATACCTATAAAACACTTCTACGAAGCTTCCATTAGGAGGACAACCTGATGGATTATGATATGCACCCGTTTCACAATTGATTGAAAATATAAATGTTAAATCCGTATTCGTCAATTGAGATGCATAAGATGTAGTGAATCCGGGCTCGCCCCATCCTGTGTACATACCATGATCACGATGCTGTAATAGAAATGAACCAGCGTTAATTGCATTTACAACTTGTGTTGGTGTTCCACCGTCAAATCCCCCGAGTGAATCAGGTGACATCGGAATGTAGCCTAATCCTGTAGTTCCGAAATAATTTACAACTGTCGCAGTATTTGTAGCAGTTGACCATTGAGATCCCGGAGTTCCGGAATAAACCTTATTAATTCTTGTAGGTAATTTATTTTTTATTTTTTTAAAGTAACCGCCTACTAATTCCGAACAAAGCTGGAACCATCTTTCTGTCTGCCATCCAAGTGCTGTTATAGGATGAGCATAAAAATACGGACTTGTAGGAGGACTTTTCTCATAATTAATATTCTTAGTAATTAGCGTTTGAAGTTCCGATGCATTATTCGCAATAATTCTTGAAAAAACAATCTCGGGCATTTCATCACCGTTGACATCTGCGTAATAGTTATCCGATGCAAAATCAGGATAACCTGAATCAGGCTGTAATTTTGAAATAATCGTTGTGTTTGCGTCGGTTCCATAGTCTGCCATCAGGCAAATAGCCGCAGGCTTTATAGTCCAGGTATTATATATATTCGTAACCCAATTTTTAATTAATGTTACATCATTACCGCCGATATCTGATAATTTGAAAATACCGGTTTTAATTCCCTGCATAGATCTGAATTTTTTTACTGTATCAGCCCAGGCCGAGAATTCAGGAGCATTTGGTACTATTATCACATATTCATAACCGGTAACATCCATTATATTGGAATACCTGTGAGCAAAATCAATTACAGGTAATGAACTGTAATTCAATATTGCGTCGCTTAAAATTGGTTCCCACCATATACTTCTGAATGCGGGGTCTCCGAATTGACCATTTCCTCCCGTGAACGTGATTTCTATTTTAATATCCCGAAAAACGGTTAATTCCTTTGTTGAAGGATTGTATTGAAAAGGTGTTACTCCAAGCATAACTATATCCACACCTCTTATTTGTGAAACCTGTGAAATCATAACAGGGTTTTCGGGATATAAATTACTATGATTATATACCGATAAATCTTTATTATATTTTAATGGTGAAGGATCATTATCCTTTGGAATTACAGGGGCAGGTGCAATATCAACATTTTTTATTGTTTCAATTCGTGAAGTTATTATTCTATATGCAACCTGAGCACCGCGTGGAATTGCAATATATCTGCCGGTTCCTGCCAGATCAGGCTTTCCTGCATCGTTTGGCAGAAAAATACCGGGAATCTTAGCTGCTTTTAAACTAACTCCATTTACGTTTACATCTTCCAGGTAGAGTTTGCTCATCGAAAAATTTATTTCAACTCCTGAAGATTTTGAACTTGTTAAGGTTATACCATCCGCTCCCCAGGGGTTATTGTAATTTAAAACCTGAGCAAAAGAATTTGATACTAAAAGTAAAAGCAATAGTGAAACAATAAAATTTACTTTTAGTATCAAAGAAAAAATTGAATTTCGTTTTTTCATTTTAACTTAATTAATTTATTTATTAAAGAAATTGATTTTAGATATAAATATGCCTTGTAAAAATTTGTTGTTTTATAACATTGGTTGAATCTCAAATCCTAATTATATTGATTTATAATACAAAGCTATATATTTTAATTTACATTTTAAATGTAAATTAATTTAGTATAAACATGATGTAATCCTTCGAAAAATTAAAGTTCCCAATTAGTCAATCAATTAAAACCTAAATATTTCCGGTAAAAATTAATAAACGAGTATACTCTAAAGTTCATTGAGAATTCAAATTCATTGTTGTATTTTAAATTTTTTATAATAAAACTGTTTGAAACATGGATTTAAACCTTAAGAATTTAGAGAATTGTAAAAGAGAATTCGGTGCTGTTCTTAACTATGAAGAACTTACGCCTCATTTCGAGAAGGCAATAATAGAATACAGAAAAAAAGTTACCATACCGGGTTTTAGAAAAGGTAAAGCACCGCTAAATATGGTGAAAAAATTGTATTCAGATAACATTGAATACTCATCATTAGAAGACATTGCTAACGAAGTATTTATTCATTACCTTGATGAAAATCATATTCATATTATCGACAAAGGCAGCCTTGTAGATATAGACTATAAACCAAAAGAACAACTAACTTTTAAAATAATTTTTGAAGTTTTTCCTGAAGCGGAACTTATAAACTATAAAAATTTAGAACTCTCGAGAGATAAATATTTCATTAGTGATTCAATTGTGGACGACGAAATTAAAAATATTATGTTTAACTTCGCTCAGTACGATATTGATGCACAAGCATTAAGTGATGAGTATAGGGTAACTATAGATACTCAGGGGTTGGATGAATCCGGTAGTATTATGGTAGGGGATACGACAAAAGATACTAAAATATATCTCGGAAATAAAAACATATTTCCTGAATTTAAAGAAGGTTTGAAAGATATTAAAGAGAACGAGGAACGCATTATTGAAACTAAGAATGCAGATGGAAATCCAAAAAAAGTTAAAATTACCTGTACAAAGGTTGAAAAAATCACATATCCTGAATTGAAGGAAGAGTTTTTTAAAAAAGCCACAGGTAAAGAATTCAAAACCGAAGATGAATTCAGAAGTTTTATTAAAGATGAAATAATTAATTATTATAAAAGTATATCTGATAAGAAATTAGAAAAAGATATAATAAGTGAAATTATCAAACTGAATGAAATTGAAATACCTGAGAAATTCATTGAAAGTATATTAAGCGGATACCTTGAAGACTATAAAAAAATGTATAAAAAGGCGAAATTTACGAAGGAACAAGATGAAGAGTATAAGAAATCACGAAGAGTCGATGCTATTAAACAGGCAAAATGGTTTTTCTTCAGAGAAAAACTGATTGAACTTGAAAAGATAGAAGTTTCAGATGACGATTTTCTGAAATTTGCGAAAAAAAACATTAAAATTTATAATTTGCCGCTTGAAGCGGAAGTATTAGTGAAAACATATAAAGAAAATAATGATGTAAAATATTCAATTCTCGAAGATAAAATATTTGAATTTCTAACAACAAATGCAAACATCAAAGAAATTGAAATAGATTTAAGTAAAAAAAATACTGAAGAAGAAATTATTTCATAAATAAATCATAATAAAATGGATTTTATAAGTATAATTAAAAGAAATGAGGATTTCATAACTCAGGGCTTGAATAAAGTTCAGCCCTTAAAAAATCAATTGGTGCCGATCGTTGTCGAATCAACTTCACACGGAGAACGTGCTTATGATATATATTCGAGATTACTAAAAGAAAGATTAATATTTCTTGGGTCTCCGATATTTGACGAAATCGCCTCATTAATAGTTGCTCAGTTATTATTTCTGGAATATGAAGATCCTGATAAAGATATTTTATTATACATTAATTCTCCCGGAGGAAGCGTTTCAGCAGGCCTCGCAATCTATGATACTATGAGTTACATAAGGTCTGATGTTTCAACAACTTGTGTGGGACTAGCGGCATCAATGGGGCAGATATTGCTTACAGGCGGAGCAAAAAACAAAAGAATTGCTTTACCGCACTCGAAAATATTGATGCATCAGCCTTTAGGTGGTACGCAAGGCCAAACAACAGATATAGAAATTTATACTAAGGAAATGATCAGAACGAGAGATACGATTTATAAGATTATTTCACATCATACAGGGAAAACTGTAGAGCAGATTGCTAAAGATGCCGAAAGAGATAATTATATGAGTTCAGAAGAGGCAAAAAATTACGGACTGATTGATTTGATACTCAGTAAAAGAGAAAAACCAGAAAAAAAAGGGTAATAATTAACAACCGTTTCTGATTATCTTTTAATAAAGTTTCTATCTTGAAAAAGAATGTAAATATAAGTAAATTCAAAATTTATTATTTTAATTTTTAAAATGAATTATAAAATAGTTAATCGAGTTGCAGGTCTGTTTGTCTTTCTGTTCTCAAGTATCGTTTTTTTATTGACAGTTCAACCAACTTTATCGTTCTGGGATTGCGGTGAGTTTTTAGCTTGTGCTTTTACACTTTCCACGCCTCATCCTCCCGGCGCGCCTCTTCATATATTAGTTGGCAAAATTTTTACAATGTTTCCAACTGCAACAGATATAGGCTTAAGAATGAACTTGCTATCAGTATTTTCGAGTGCAATATCTGTTATGTTGGTATATTTAATCTCAACGAAGTTAATAAAAAATTGGAGAGGGACTCCTAAATCAACATCAGATATATTAATAATTGCAGGTTCTTCAATAATTGGTGCTTTAGCATTTGGCTTTTGTGACAGTTTCTGGTTTAATGCTTTGGAGGCTGAAGTTTACGGTTTCGGTACGTTACTTACAGTAATTTGCGTTTATCTTTTGATGCTTTGGTGGGAAAAGGCCGATGAACCGGGAAGTGATAAATATTTATTGATGCTGATGTATGTTGTGGGATTAGCTTTTGGAATACACTTATTAGTTCTGCAGGTGATACCTATTGTTGGATTGTTGTATTATTTCAAAAGATTTGAATACAATTTTAAATCATTGCTAATAGCCATCGGAGCATCATCCGTTGCATTTATTCTTGTTTTTTGGCTTATCGGACAAAAATATCCAATGCTAATGAGTGAAAATACCGTACTTGGTATTTTAGTATTTCTGATAATTTCTGCTATTTCGGTTTATTATATATTTAAAAATAAAAGTAAAACAGTCATATTTGCTTTCTTATCTTTATTTTTAATTTTGCTAGGCTATTCAACTTATATTTCCGTTATTCAAAGATCTGGTGTGCCTGATTTACCTCTTGACGAAAATAATCCTGATACAATTGAACGATTAATACCATATCTGAATCGTGAACAGTATGGAGAACAACCTTTAATAATGCCTAGGAGATACTCACATGAACCACAACACCAGCGAACATGGAATAACTATACAAGCGATATGGATTTTATGTGGAGATATCAGATAAATGAAATGTTTAACCGTTATCTATTCTGGCAGTTTATAGGCAGAGCAGGATATAATCAGGGTGATGGAGTTGACTTCAGTAAATTCTTTGCTGTTCCATTCCTTTTAGGAATGCTTGGACTATTTTATCAGTTTAAAAAAGATTGGAAACTTGGATTCGCTTTACTCGGGATGTTCTTGATTATGGGAGTTCTTACGGCACTTTACCAGAATCAACAGGATCCGCAACCACGGGAAAGAGATTATTTCTACGAAGGAGCTTTTATGACCTTCGCCTTGTGGATTAGTTTAGGTGTCGCAGCGATCATAGATCAGGCTAAACAATTTATTAAAGGAGGTGGAGCAGTTCCCGTTACAAGCATCATTCTGCTTGCTTCTTTTATTTTTGTTCCTATTAATATGCTCAGAGTAAATTATAAATATCAAACCCGTGAAGGTAACTATTTACCCTTTGATTATGCATATAATATTTTGCAAAGCGTGGATAAAGATGCGATTCTAATAACCAATGGTGATAATGACACATTTCCATTATGGTGTTTACAAGCTGTATACGGCGTGAGACAAGATGTTAGAATCATTAACCTTTCATTAGCTCAGATTGACTGGTATAACCTTCAATTGAAAAATGAAAAACCTTATGGAGCACTTACAGTTCCTATGACTTATACTGATGAACAATTGAAAAATGATAATATGATGAAAATGCAATCAAGAGGATGGGATGAGAAAAAGAAACTTTACCTTGATATCCCATTATCTGCCTATCCTGATTCTCTGAAGAATAAACCGAATCTACCTGATAAAATCGAATATACTGTAGCGGCAACTATTCGTCAACAGCAAGGAAAACAGACTTATGGATTTTTAAAGATAAACGATTATATAGTAATGGATATGTTAAAAGCAAATAAATGGCAGAGACCGGTTTATTTCTCAGTAACAGTTACAGAGGAAAATTATGTTGGGCTTGGTGATTATATGCTAATGCAGGGAATGGCATTGAAAATTGTTCCCTATAAAACTACAGATCTGAACAATCCAAATAGTGTGGCTATGAATCGTGCATTAATGAGAAAATGCCTGTTTGACAACCCTGTTAATCCTAGTAAAACACCTCAATATGGAATGATGTTTAGAGGATTGGATAAAGGTAATATATTCTTTGATGAAACACAAAAAAGAATGATCGAAACTTATCGATCACTCTTTATCAGATTAGCGTATAATTATGCAGATGATTCAACGCAATCCAAAGAAGCCGGAGTAGTATTAGACCATATGGAAAAAGAAATCCCCAAAGATGCAGTTGATATGGATTACAGGCTGAAATATGAAGCCGCAATGTTATACTATAGAATTGGCGATATAAATAAATTTAATTTTTATGCAGATGATGTAGAAAAAGCCATTAATGAAGAATTGAAAACCAAGAAAAATATTAACACGCAATCGTATTTTAATCCTTATAGATTATTATTGGATATTTATGAAGCTAAGGGTAATTATCAGGGAGCTCTTAATCTTCTTGATGTAATTTCCAAATCTAATCCTAATGATGCATCAATAATTCAAAAAAAAGAATCTATAAAACAGAAAATGTCTGGCGGACAAAATAAGAAAGATACATCTAAAAATACAGAAGAGGAAAAGAAATATAATAACCAACCTTGATAAATAGACATCAACAATAAAATTTTAAAAGCCTTTACTTCCTTGCAGTAAGGGCTTTTAAATAAAAAATGTAATAATGCAGAATAAGAAAAAATGAAGGATGGTAAAAAAATAGGAATTCTGATTGTAGCTTACAATGCTGTAACGACGCTTACAAAAGTTCTTGATAGGATTCCTAAGAATGTTTATGAAGAAATAGATGAGATTGCCGTTTTCGACGATGCGAGCAAAGACGATACATATATGCTTTCACTTGGATATAAAGAAGTCCATAAACTTGAAAAACTTCATATTTATCTCAATGATAAAAATCTTGGGTATGGCGGAAATCAAAAACAAGGATTTAGTTATTTTATAGAGAAGGACTTTGATATCGTTGTATTGTTGCATGGGGATGGACAATATGCACCGGAAATATTGAGTGAAATGTACACACCAATTGTTGATGGGAAATCAGAGGTTGTTCTCGGGTCTCGAATGATGAATAAATACGGCGGTGCTTTAAAAGGAGGAATGCCTTTCTATAAATATTTGGGAAACAGAATCCTGTCAATTTATGAAAATTATTCGTTGAAAATGGATTTAACCGAATTTCACTCCGGATACAGGGCATATTCAATTGATGGCTTAAAGAAAATTAAACTGGACAATTGCTCAAATGATTTCCATTTTGATACTCAGATTATTATTAAAGCAAATCATAATAATCTTCGTATTGCTGAAATTCCGATTCCTACATACTACGGAGATGAAATATGTTATGTGAACGGTATGAGATATGCCAGAAATATTTACAAAACAGTTAGGGAGTACAAAAAAACAATTAGCGGGAAACTTAATTCTCCTGTTTATTCAGAGTATTATATAAATTATCCTTTAAAATTATATCCGCATTCAAGCCATTACATTGCCTTAAAAGAATTAAAGTCTAAAAATAACCTCAAAATTCTTGATATTGGTTGTGGTGAGGGATTCTTTGCTTCTAATATCAGCAATAGCAATCTTAAAACAGGAGTTGATTTTATTTCCGAAAATGATAATATCAGAAATAATTTCAACAATTATTATCAATATAATCTTAATGATGGAATTCCATCGGAACTTCAGGGACATAAATTTGATTTTGTCCTATGCCTTGATATACTTGAGCATCTTACAGATTATGAGACTATTTTAATGCAGGTGAAAAATATTCTTAAAGATGACGGAAATTTAATAATTTCTCTACCGAATATAGCAAATATTTATATCAGGTTAAATTTATTATTTGGACGTTTCCCGTATTCTGATAGGGGAATTCTGGATAGAACTCATTTGCACTTTTTTACTCTCGGTTCCATTAAAAAATTATTGAGGAAATATGATTTTGAATTATTAAATGTCAAAGTTTCACCAATTCCTGTGATTGAAATCCTTCCTGAGATCCTTAAAAAAAATATTGGTAAAATATTGAATCAATTTCTTTTTCTGTTTTCGTTCATTTTTAAAAGATTATTTGGTTATCAGTTCATAATTACTTGCAAAAAAAACAAGTCTAGTCTATGGCAAAAGTAAAAACAAAAAAGCTAATAGTCACTTTAACTCACGAAAAAGATATACTTGAAAATGTCTGGCTTTGTATAGGGATTTTATTTGTCTTCTGGTTGATATTATTTTCTCAATTATTGTTAGGTAAAGCATTTCTCTGGGATGACTTTGCCCAGCAGTATTATCCGGGTAAGACAATGACTGCAGTGATGCTGAACTCCGGTGAATTCCCTTTCTGGAATCCATATACATTTTCTGGAATGCCTTTATTTGCAGATTTACAAATTGCAGTATTATATCCTTTTAATTATATCTTGAAGTTCTTTCTAAGTTCAGACCAATTATCTCCCGTATTGTTGCAATTTACTATTATCTTTCATTATCTTATTTGCTCCATTTTTACATTTTTTCTCGGGAAACAATTAAAATTTTCGAATATATCTTCTATAATAACCGCTATCTTATTTACTTATTCAAGTTATATGATTATCCATATGATCCATATGCCTCTCGTAGAAGCTGTTGCCTGGTTTCCTCTGATTTTTCTACTTTGGCTAAAGTATGTCGAAACACGAAAATATATTTTCATTTTATTTGCAGGTTTATCTATGACGCTATGTATCTTATCCGGTTATCCACAGGTTGCTTTTTTCAATTATTTATTCATTTCTGTATACATACTTATTATATTCATTTCAAATATTAAAGAAAAAGATTTTAGATTTTGCAGGCAGCTTGTCATATCTTTCCTTCTATTTTTGATTATTCCATTTGGTATAGCAGCTATACAGTTATTACCTGCTAATGAGTTTGTAAGTCTTTCTAATAGAGCCACATTTGATTATGAATTCGCGAAGCAGGGTTCAATACATCCATTGGATTTTTTTACATTTTTTGTTCCAAAAGTATTCGGAGTATGGAGTGAAAATTCAGAACTTACTGATATAAAATATTGGGCTAAACATTCCGAGGGGATTTTTATGTTCTCAATTTCCAATCTTTTTATATCTGTACTTACAGTAATACTTATGATTCCCGCTATCGTCTATACTTTAAGAAAAAAAGAGGATTATAAATTTTATATTTTTCTTACTGGGGTTATAGTGTTTGCTCTGCTATTTGCTCTTGGAGGCAACTTCTTTTTGCAAAAACTCTTATTCGATACTTTACCGGTTTTCAACAGGTTCCGAAATCCGGGGCATATCTTATATTTATATTCTTTTTCCGCATCAATTTTAACCGCATACGGACTCGATTTAATTTTAAAAAAGACGAATGTTGCTAAAGATTTATTTTCTTCAAAATATTTCATTTTTTTATTTTCACTTTTTGGGTTTATTCTCATATTAGTAATTTCAGGTTTTTTCAAACCTGCTGACATCCAGAATAAAGACATCCAGCCCTGGATAAGCAAACAATATACTGTCTATTTTGTGTTTCTACTTTTATTTGCAGGTTTAATCCTTTTGTATCTTAAAGAAAAAATTCGAAAGAATTTATTCGGAGTTTTGTTAATTATTTTGCTTTGCGCAGAAATATATTATATCTGGGGTGATTTAAATAATGGTTCCAGAAATCCCGAAACAATATTTTCACAAAACATTCAGGATACAAAAAAATTCAAGGAAGAACTTAAAACTGAATATTTTCGTATAAGTATGAGGAAATATTTCCCTGAAGGTGGTTCATATTCGCATTTTCAACGGAATCAGGGAATGATTGACAGAATACCCCTGATCGAAGGTTATGGTGCTTTGTTGATAAACAGACTTTATCCTTTTAATAAAATTAATGATGAAAGTTCGCAAACTCACGATTTAATGAATGTCAAATATGATATAGTAGTTGATAAGAATAAAAAAACAGCATCTTTTCAGTTAAATCAGGGATATTTACCCAGGGTTAAAATGTTTTATGAAATTAAAGTTATTGAAGACGACACTACAGCACTCAGGAAATATATGGAGAGTAAAGAATACGATTATAAAAAAACCCTGGTCTTCGAAAAAAATCCCGTTAATATTAGTTTACCACTATTAAAAGATTCTCTTTCGATGCCAAAATCAAATGTTAAAATAGCAGAATTTAAAAATGACAGAATTTTCATTGAAGCCGAAACATATGAAAATGGTTTCTTATTCTTAAGCGAAGTTTATTATCCCGCATGGAAAGCTTTCATTGATGGGAAGGAAACTGAGATATATAAAACAGATTTCTCTTTGCGATCTATTTATCTGGAAAAAGGAATACATAAAGTTGAGTTTATTTATGAATCAGATTCATTTAGTAAAGGTAAACTTATTTCTATATTCATTTTATCTTTGACCTTAATTTCTATTATATTCTTTAGTTTTAAAGAAAGAATCAGAAAAAATATAAATTCGGGAAAATGAAAATACTTGTAAATGCATTATCCGGAATTGGAGATTCTCTAATGTTTTCCCCGGCTTTAAGGGTTCTGAAAGAAAACCTCCCTGAAGCAACTATTGATTTTCTTGTTATGTATGAGTCCGTTAAACAGTTATATGAAAAGAATCCATTCATTAATTATATTTATTTCATTGACTTCTTAAGGATACCAAAAATTCAATCAATTAAAAAAATTTTGAAAATACGCTCTGAAAATTATGATTATACTATTAATGTCTACCCTTCAAACCGTCTCGAATATAATATGCTTAACTTTCTTTTAGGACGTCATAGTAGAATTTCTTATACATATACACACTCAAATATTTTCCGCTTTGAATTTCTAAACAATATCCTGATTCCCGAAGTTAAAGATAAGCATAACGTTTTACAGAACCTGGAAATTGTAAAAAGGATTATTAAAAAAGATGATATAATTCCTGATGACATGGAGATTTATTTGAGTGAAAATACAGAAAATAATGCAATAAATTGGTTTAACCATAACAATATAACAGCTAAATATATAATAGGATTACATCCAGGTTCATCAACTCTTAAAAACCACATAAATAAAAGATGGGCTAAAGATAAATTTGCACAGCTTGGCAAGATTCTAATGAAAAAATATGGTGCACAAATTTTACTATTCGGAAATGAATCAGGATTGAATGAAGAAATAAATGCTTTAATGGGAAATCAAGCTTCGATTGTAAAGACAGATAATTTTATGGATTCGATGTCGATTCTGAAAAAATGTAATCTTTTTATATCAAATGACACAGCTTTCCTTCACTGTTCCTCTGCTTTTAAAATACCTGTCGTAGCTATTTTTGGATATACAAATTATAAGGAATTATTTCCTTGGAATACAAAACATGGTATTTTAAGATTGCCACTTGATTGCAGTCCCTGTTTTTATAACTCTCCAAAACCTGCCTCTTGTAAATGGCAGGGTGATGAGACCTTTAAATGCTTAAAAGATATATCCGTAGAAGATGTATATAACGCTTGTCAGACTTTAATTGAGGAAATCCCAGACAATAGTAAACCTTGAAATACTTTGTAATACTCCACTCCGGTCAATCATTGGATAGAGATATGCATTGTAATTAAAAGAATTCAATACGTTTGCGATAGTGAAATTTATATTTGCACTTCCAATTCTTGCTCCGATATAGAAATCGATGTTTAGGTTATTCCTTGTCTCTCCAAGTTGCTCTCCTAAGGAATAATAAATCTGATTATAGTTAATAGGTTGAAAATTATTTGCATATTTAATATTCACCCCTAACCTTAGATTCAATTTATTCTTGAAAAAGAAATCATGGTATGAAAAATCTGTTTTCAAATTGTAATTTGGAAAGAAGAGTTCATTGAATTTATCAACTGATATATATCCTGAAAAATATTTATCCTCAAAATCAGCAGAAATATTGATTCCCTGAGATGTATGGTCCTGATTTAATTTACTTTGGTTATTGAAAAAAACACAGTTTATATTTAGATTATTGAAAATAATAAATGCACCAATATCGAAATATCGGTTGTCAAATTTAGAAGGGATAAATGAATTTGTTTTGCCTGCAGTCTTACTGACACCTCCCTTAATCCCTGCTTTGAGGTTATCTTTTTCTAAAATTATGTATTTTAAATCACCCCCATAATTGAAATAATCATTATCAAGTTTATTATATCTGGCAGCAGTAGAAATAAAAAATCTGTTTGCAAGAAATTCAACCTTAGCTAAAAAAGAATGATTATCAAAACTGGAATGATTGTAATAGTTGATGATTCCTGAACTCGAATTATTGAAATAATTGAAATAACCGTTGTATCCCAATAGTATATTGGTAGTTAAATTATTACTAATTTGAATATAGATATTCTGTTTTAAATCTATTCCATAAAGTATTGTTCTAAAATCGTCAGATATATATATTCCATTTGGTGTGGGGCGGTTTTCTTCATCCCGATATAGCCTTACTGAATTTAAAACATAGAGCCGGAATTTAGTTATAGATTTATCATTATACAGAATTCTCGCATTCATGGAGAGATCTGTCAGAAAATCCGTTAATTTCTCATATGAATCGGGATTTACTACTTTTGCAAGGATTGGGTCTGCGAGAGAGTCATTTGTCGAATTTATTAAACCTTCGTTTAACCCCCTTTGAAATTGAGCATAATTAAAATTGAATCGGAAATTTATTTTAGTAGAAGGGAAATAATTAAATCTGATTCTACCCCGCCAGGTTGTGAAATCGGAATTGATATATCTGCCATCAGTACTGTGACTATTTAATCCGAAGCTGAAATTAAATTTTTCAGAAAACGGAATCGTAAAATTTATATCCGCATTTAAAGAATTAGTCCTATCCTGTGAATATCGAAATTGAGAAAATGTTTTAGGTTGGAAAAAATCTTTTGTTATGATATTTACACTTTTCCCGCTCACGTTCAAACCGTATAAAAAGGAAATTGTATTAGGCACTTCCTCAATTTTGTCTATCTCGTTGACAGAAATATTTTCAATATCAAATCCACCAAATTGAGGATCATTAATCTGGATACCATCTTTAAAATAGCCAAGATATTTATCAATATTTGAATTATGGAATATCAGGTTTTTACTTCCCATCCCGAAATCAATGAGATAATATCCGGACTTTTCATTAAGAATTTCACCTAAATTTCTTTTATCATTCCAGATATATTTTTTGTAATTCGTGGTATCGGAAAATGTATCTAAAGAATATGGGTTTGTAATTTTATTTTTATCAAAAGGTATGATTAGAGTAGAATCCTGATGCTTCACCTGAGCATAAGATGAAGCATTCAAAAAAATTAAGATTGTTATCTTAAAAAGTTTCATAATATAATTCCAAAAAAAATATTTATTCAGGGATAATTCCATCATTTATTCTGATAATTCTATCGCACCTCTGAGCAAACTCAACATTATGAGTTACAATTAAAAAAGTAGTATTATGTTTTTTTCTTAAATTAAAAATTAAATCTATAATGGATTCAGCATTTTGTGTATCGAGGTTTCCTGTTGGTTCATCTGCAAGTATCAAATTTGGTGAGTTTATCAAAGCCCTTGCTATTGCTGCCCTTTGAGCCTCTCCACCCGATATTTCTGAAGGTTTATGGTCTGCTCTGCTTGATAAATCTACTTCCCTAAGCAATTCATTAATTCTATTTTTGTTAATATTTTTGCTGATCATTGCGGGTATGAGAATATTTTCAAAGACTGTAAATTCCGGTAATAAATGATGAAACTGAAATACGAAACCTACTTCTTTATTCCGGAAACTTGCCATTTCTTTATCATGGTAAGTAAAAATATCCTGATTGTTAAATATCAGTTTACCGGAATCCGGTGTATCTAAAGCACCAAGGATATGTAAAAGTGTACTTTTTCCTGCTCCTGATTTGCCAACAATAGCAGCTATTTCTCCCCTGAATATTTTTAAATTGATTCCTTTAAGAACATGTAATTTGTTCTGCTTGGTAATCTGATAAGATTTACGTATATCAAAAGCTTCTAATAATAATTCGTTCTGCATATTATATTTTTAAACTTTAAATTTTAATTATTCCCACCTGATAGATTTAACCGGATCAATTTTAGCAGCTCTCTTTGATGGATATAATGAAGCAAGAAAACAAAGAAGGAGAGCAGCAAGTGGTATAAAAATAAAATCAGTTAATCTTAATTCAACGGGTAAAGCATCTACTTTGTAAACCGAAGCGTTGAGTTTGTAAATTCCATAATATTTCTGCAGTAATGTCAGTATTAATCCTAATGCAGAACCCGCTATCATACCAATCAATCCTACTACGACACCTTCAAACAAAAATATTTTTGTTATTTGTTTATCACTGGAACCCATAGCTTTAAGTATGCCGATATCCCGTTTCTTTTCAATAACCGTCATAGTAAGTGAGCCTAATATATTGAATGTAGCTACCAAAATTATAAGGCTTAGAATTATAAATGCAACCCATCTTTCTATCTTTAGAATAGAATAAAAGTCACTATGTAAATCATACCAGGTCATTATTGACAAATTGCTGTCCAGTTTCGAGGCTAAGTTTGATTTTATATTGTCTGCTTCGTTGATATTATTGAGGCGAATTTCTATACCGTCTACTTCATTATTTATTTTAAATAGTTCGCGTGCATTTTCTATACTTATATATGCATATTTTGAATCATATTCTTTATTATCGGAGTCATAAATACCTTTCACTATAAACTGCTTTGTTACCGGTTCTACAAACTGTGTGAGCGAATTTTCAAGCCCAAAAGGACTAAGAAGCGTCATTGTATCACCGATAAGACTTCTCATCTGATCGGCAAGAACTATCCCTAAAACTATACTCCCATAATTTCCATTATCGCTGAGGTCAAATTTTCCGAGTTTTGTAACATTTTTTACACCGGATACCTTTGAAATCTTATTTTCATCAGTTCCTTTTATAAAGCACACTTTATTGAAAGTTTTATTTGCCAGCATTCCTTTGGAGAGTATGTATGGAGCTGCTTCCGAGATATTTTCATTTTGTATCTTTTCGTATATTCCATTATAATTTTCTATATGACCGGATTTTGCTTCAATTCTGATATGAGGATCAAATCCAATGAGTATATCGGTCACCTTTTTATTAAATCCATTAAACACAGATAAAACGATGATCATAGCTGCTACACCAATTGAAACACCAATAACCGATATGAGTGTGATTATTGTGATGAAATTTAATTTTCGTTTTGAAAATAAATATCTTCTTGCGATAAAAAATTCTGCACTTTTCATATATTATTCGTCAAATACTATTACTGATTCTTTATACTGGCGTACTTTATTCGTATCTATTTTTTTTATCAGATACTCCTGCAGTTCTTTTGATTTTAATTCTATATCTTTTTCTTCGAGTAAATTCTTGATATCATACCTTATGTGCAGAACCCTGTTAATCAGAATGTGCCTCGTTATTCCTGCCGGTATTTTGTTCTTGAATTTACCATTAGCTATATCAATAATATGTTCTTTTCTGAAAACCGGAAACTCAATTAAAATGCCTGATTTTCGTGAATATCTTTTCAAATCGTTGATTTTTATTTCACTTTCAGATCTGTCAAAAGGATAATAATTAAAATAAGTCTTTGTGATACCGTTTAACTCAGATATCATTCTATCAAAAGAATCTGACAAGTAAATTACTATACCTTTAAAAGTATTTGTATCAGTCGCAAGAATGGTGTGTTTATTATTTATCGATAGGGGATTAAATTCCGAATGTCTGACTTCTTTATATTTAATATTGTTCTTACTGCAATATGATAATATTATCGGGAAATCAAAATTGTATACTAAATGATTCCAATTCTTCAATTTAATTCTTGTATCAGAATAATTTATTATCTGAGCTAATACTAATTTACAACCTATATCTTTAAGAGAACTTAACCTGTTCGCACCGTCAATTAAGAATTTCAAATGTTTATCGGTCGCAACTATTACAGGATTCATTAACCTTCTGTCTTTAGCAATCCTGTCAAAAATATTCCTGAGTCTTTTGGCTTCAGTAGTTTCGTGTAACTTTATGTCTGAAATTTTTAATATTTCGAGATCGAAAAAATTCTGTGTGAAATTAATCATTAATTAATGTCTCTTTCCTTTATTCCTTATTAAACTCAATAAGTCCTTTTTTGTCTAATGAAATCTTAATTGTATCTCCAGGTAGAAAATCAGCATTTAATATTTTTTCAGAGAGCGGATTTGATAAATATTTTTGAATCGTTCTTTTTATAGGACGGGCGCCGTAAACAATGTCATATCCAAGTTTTCCGATCCAATCCTTTGATTCATCATCAATTTTCAATTTAATGTTATTCTTCTCTAATCTTCTTGCCAATAATTCTATTTGTATATCTACAACTTTTCTGATATCAGATTTAGTTAAAGGATTGAATAGTATTATTTCATCTACTCTGTTAAGAAATTCGGCTCTGATTGTTTCTTTAATTAATTCGAGTAATTTAACCCTGAGTTCGCTCATAATGTCTGCTTTATTGTCATCAGTCATTAATTGTAATTGTTCCTGAATCAAATGCGATCCTAAATTTGAAGTCATTATTATAATTGTATTCTTGAAATTAACAGTTCTTCCCTGTGAATCAGTCAGTCTTCCTTCATCGAGAACTTGTAAGAGAACATTAAAGATGTCCGGATGAGCTTTTTCTATTTCATCTAATAATATTACACAATAAGGTTTTCTCCTTACTGTTTCAGTTAACTGTCCGCCTTCTTCATAACCTACATATCCCGGAGGAGCTCCGATAAGTCTTGATACGGAAAACTTTTCCATATATTCGCTCATATCAATTCTTGTCATCGCTTTTTCATCATCAAAGAGAAATTCAGCAAGTGCCCTTGCTAATTCTGTCTTTCCAACACCTGTTGTTCCAAGAAATATAAATGAACCAATAGGTCTGTTTTCATCCTGTAAGCCTGCTCTAGTCCTTCTGATAGCATTTGAAACAGCACTGATGGCATTCTCCTGCCCTACAACCCGTTTTGTAAGCTTGACTTCCATATCAAGAAGTTTCTGCCTTTCTCCTTCAAGCATCTTGGTTACCGGAATACCCGTCCATTTTGAAACCACTTCTGCAATGTCTTCAGCATCAACTTCCTCTTTAAGCATTTTATTATCTTTTTGTATCATTCGCAATGAAGTTGTCTTTTCCGATATTTCTTTTTCTAAAGCAGGTATTTTTCCATACCTTAATTCTGCAACCTTGGCTAAGTTTCCCTCTCTTTCGAGTTTTTCGGCATTGGTCTTTAATATTTCTGTTTCTTCTTTCGCAGACCTTATAGCACTGATTAGTTCCTTCTCCAAATTCCAGTGAGCAGAGAATTCATCTCTTTTGGATTTAAGATTTGCTATCTCTCTATCGATTTCTTTTAATCTCATTTCAATTGGATTGTTTACATTTTCCAGTTTTACCATAAAAGTCATTTAAATATTAATTATTAAAATATTGAATTTTAGATTAAATAAAAACGAAGTTGAAAATCTTATACTTAAATTTAAAATTTTATATATTATATTAAAATGAATTTAAAACAAGAACGATGGGGAAAAAATTATTATTTCTTTTATTATTTACGATATTCTATGGATTTACTTATTGCCAGATAAATATTGATGCTAATGACCTTAGAAATCTGATTATTAAAGGAAAAATACAAGAATTAACCGTATTGACAGCATCTCAGATTAACACACCTTCAGAAAATAATGAAATTGAGTTCCAATATTCATTCGATACAATTGGAAATATTACAGCGAAAAAAAGTTTTTATAATGGAATGGTAATTCAAAACGAAATATTTTTTTATGATTATAAAGGAAATATGACAAAAGAACAATGGTTCAATCCGGATAACTCAGAAATATTTTCGAGTTACACAAGGTATGAGTATAATATTAGAGGAATGGTTGGAATCAAAAACGTCTACAATTCTGATAGTTCGATTCGTAAATCCTTGCTTTATTCGTATGATGAAAAGGGATATTTAACCCAAATACATGTAAAGGAATATTATGATGAAGGGGATGAATATTCTGAAATATTTAATTATGATGAAAAAGGAAAATTTATAAATCATCAGATTGTTGATTTAAACGGAGTTCAGATTTTATATGAAAATTTCATTTATGATGAAAAGGGAAATATAATTGAATTATTGAGCAGTGGAGAGGAAATCAATAGAAAACTCAATTATGAATATGATTTGAATGGGAATTTATCGAAGTATATTCTTGAGTCTTCGGATGATGAAGGAAAAAGTCTTACCGAAGGGATTTATAATTATGACAATAAAGGTAATTTAATAGAAGAAATATTATATGATAATAAAAATTATCCTACCGAAAAAAGGAAATTTGAATATATTTATTAATAATTTTTCTAACCTTCTTTTTTTTGTATCAGTAATAGGTTTTGTCTTTCTTTTCAAAGGGTGCGGGGAAAATAATAGAGATAAAATAAAATTAAAAAATGATTCCTCAGTAGTAAAATTTGAAATAGACGAAGATAAAACAGAAGTTGATTCAATAATCATAATTGGTGTCGGAGATATTATGATGGGATCAAACTATCCTGTTAAGTCTCTTCCGCCTGATGACGGAGCAAATTTATTTTCTGAAGTAAGCGAATATTTATCAGATGCTGATGTTACATTCGGGAACCTTGAAGGTCCACTGCTAACAAAAGGAGGAACTCCCAAACAATGTGGACCAGAAAGTCATTGTGTCGCATTCAGGATGCCGGAGCATTATGCTGCTTATCTGAAAGAAGCAGGATTTGACATAGTTAGTATCGCAAATAATCACGCAAATGATATGGGTTCTGAGGGTCGAAAATCAACAAAATATACTCTTGAGAAATATGATATAGGATACGCCGGGCAGACAGACTATCCGGTATATAAATTCGAAAAAATGGAGTAAAATATGGATTTACAGCATTTTCTCCGAGTATAAATACTTGTAATATAAATGACATTGATAAAGCGGTTGAGATAGTAGGGGATTTGAAGAAAGAAGTTGATATCGTAATTGTTTCTTTTCACGGAGGAGGAGAGGGAACAGCCTTTCAGCACGTAACCGGGAATAAAGAATACTTTTTAAGTGAAACGAGAGGGAATGTTTTTGAGTTTTCGCATTCAGTTATAAATGCAGGTGCAGACATAGTGTTTGGTCACGGACCTCATGTACCAAGAGCAATAGAAATGTATAAAGGGAAATTTATTGCATACAGCTTAGGAAACTTTTGTACTTACGCTAAATTCGGTCTTTATGGGGTATTGGGAATCGCTCCAATTATTAAAGTTTGGATTGATAATAAAGGAAATTTTCTAAAAGGTAAAATTATCCCGATTAAACAAATTAAAAAAGGGATTCCGGTTTATGACGAAAATGAATCTGTAATTAGAACAATAAGGAACTTAACAAAACAAGATTTTCCGGATACTGATATTATAATTGATGATAATGGCGTAATTACTAATCCTAAATAATATTATTGTTAATGTTTAAGATAAAACAATATCTTTGTTTTTTGGAATAGAGTTGATAAACTCAGATGACTTTATCTTTTTCTTCCCTTCTAGTTGTAATTCCAGAATCTCCAATAAATAGTCTTTTGTGTTAACATAAAGATTTCTGCTGATGATTAATAATTTGCCCGGTTCAGACTCTGAATTTATTCCAGATATATTAGTTTTAAAAATTTTTAAGTTCTGATCTTTATAGTAACAAAATGCTGCCGGATACGGCGAAAGTCCTCTGATAAGGTTATGAATTTTTACAGCTTCTTGATCCCAGTCTATTTTGCAATTTTCTTTAAATATTTTAGGAGCAGGAGTTGATAATAATTCATCCTGCATTGATAAACCATAATTATTTTCTGTAATCAAATTAATTGTACTAATCAGTAATTCAGCTCCTATGGTAGAAAGCCTACGGTATAATTCGCCGAAACATTCTTCATCGAAAATAGAAACCTTTTTCTGCAAGATGATATTTCCTGTATCAACTTTTTCATTTATAAAAAAGGTTGTAAGTCCTGTCTCCTTCTCGCCATTTATTATTGCCCAATTTATAGGAGCAGCTCCTCTATACTTTGGCAGTAAAGATGCATGTAAATTAATTGTACCGAATTTTGGAATACTGAATATATTTTCCGGAAGAATTCTGAATGCAACTACAATTATCAGATCCGGATTTTGATTCGTTATGTTATCTATAAATAAGGGATCTTTAAGATTATCCGGTTGTAATAATTTAAGTTCATTTTCAATCGCAAATTCTTTTACCGGACAAAAGGTAAGTTTTAAACCTCTCCCTATTTTTCTGTCGGGAACGGTTACCACAGATGATACATCAAACCCTTTTTCTAAAATTGCTTTTAAAGAGGGAACCGCAAAATCAGGAGTTCCCATGAATATAATTTTCATTTTATTATCTAATTCAACTTCCTGGAAAGGTATAAATTATTAATATCCGTGGAAATCATCAGAATAAATGTGCAGAGGATAATCAGCGTTAACTTTTCCTTTTCTAATGTCAGATAATTGCTTTTTTATTTTCTTTCGTTCGTCTTTTTCGAGATGATCAATAAATAATATTCCGTTCAAATGATCTATTTCATGTTGTATAACTCTTGCCATTAAATCGTTATACTCCTGCTTGATCTCATTCATACTAAGATCATAATATTTTAGAAATATCTGTTCCGGTCTTAACACATCTGCTCTTACTTCAGGAATACTTAAGCAACCTTCAGACATTACAATTTCGCCGTGAATATCTTCAATTTTAGGATTAATCATTAACAAAGGTTTAGAGTCTTTGTGTTTTTCGATGCAGGAGATATCAACTATAGCAATTTCTAGATTCTGATTAACCTGTGGAGCAGCTAAACCTATTCCATCACCATTTCTCATGGTAAAAAACATGTTTTCTACCAGAGTAATTATTGTATTATCAATTTTTTTTACCGGAAGAGATTTTTTCTTTAAAATTTCCATTCCATATGTTGTTATGGGAAGTCTTTCAGGCATTTTCCTGCTATTTTTATTAACTTTTAAAAATATAATAAATTTAAATATCTTTATAAAGTAACTTTAAAATAAGTATTAAGAATATTATCTTTAATATTGATTTAAATTCAGCAAATAAATTATTTTTTAAATAAACATACCTTTATTGAGGAGAAAATTAAATGGCAGATTATAAGTCGGATCAAATTAGAAATTTTTCGGTAATTGGACATGGTGGATGCGGTAAAACTATATTTTCTGAAGGAATATTATATGCTGCTGGTGTTACGAACCGATTTGGTAAAATAGAAGAAGGGAATACAATAAGTGACTATCACAAGGATGAAATTGAAAAACAAATCTCTATCAATTCTTCACTTTTAAATGCCTTTTGGAAAAATTCAAAAGGAGAAAAAATAAAACTTAACATTATTGATACTCCCGGTTATATGGATTTTCTTGGTGATGTAAAGTCTTCTCTGAGAGTAACAGATACGGCTGTTATTTTAGTGGATGCTTTCAAAAGCGTAGAAGTGGGAACAGAAGCGGTATTTAAATATACAAAGGAAATCGGAAACAATATCCTTTTTGTCGTTAATAAATTGGATTCTGAGAACTCAAATTTTGAACATACTCTTAATCAAATAAAGGAAAGTTTTGGTTCTGAAGTTGCAGTCATTCAGTTTCCGGTAAATGAGGGTAATGGTTTTAATTCTGTAATCGATGTCGCAAAAATGAAGATGATAAAATTCAATTCAGACGGTAAGGGTGAATTTACTGTTTCCGATATTCCAAAAGAACTTGAAGAAAAAGCAAAGGAATATCATCAGAAGCTGATAGAAACAATTGCAGAAGAAGATGAACAGTTATTGGAAAGATTTTTTGAAGAAGGAGCAAATCTGACAGAAGAAGAAATTCATTTAGGTTTGAATAAAGGAATGAAAGAAAGAAAATTATTCCCAGTATTCTGTGCATCAGCAAAAGATAATATCGGAATAAGACCAATACTTGATTTCATTTCGGATTATGCAGCATCACCTAAGGATGTTCCAGCGGAAAAAGCAATGAAAGGTGATTCAGAAATTGAAATAAAATGCAATCCCGAAGGAGACCCTGCTTTATTCGTTTTCAAAACCATGTCTGAACGAAATGTAGGTGAACTTTCTTTCTTTCGTGTTTACTCAGGGAAAATAAATGCAGGTATGGATTTATTGAATGCAGCAAACAGTAAATCAGAAAGAATATCGCAGTGTTACTCAATGAACGGAAAAGACAGAAAAGAAATGGATGAGGTGATTTGTGGTGATATTGCAGGAGTTGTAAAATTAAAAGATACTCACACAAATAATACATTATGTTTGAAAAATTTGAATATTCAATTCCACAAAATAAATTTCCCTCAACCGAATATGACTTTGGCAATTCTTCCGAAACGTAAAGGTGAAGAAGACAAAATTGCTACATCTTTGCACTCTCTTCATGAAGAAGACCCTACTTTCATCGTTAGATATAATGGTGAAACAAGTCAGACAATAATAAGCGGGCAGGGTGAAATTCACATTAACACAATTCTGAATAGAATGAAAAACAAGTTTGGTCTTGAAGTTGATGTAGCCGAGCCAAAAATCCCTTATCGAGAAACAATACGCTCTATTGCTGCAAATGTTGAATATAAGCATAAAAAGCAATCAGGCGGTAAAGGACAATTTGGGCATGTTTTTATAAAAGTTGAACCTCAACCAAGAGGTCAAGGATTTGAGTTCGTAAATGCTATTGTTGGTGGTGCTATCCCGGGAAGATTTATTCCCGCAGTTGAAAAGGGCATTATTGAAACTATAAAGTCGGGAGTTATTGTTGGATGTAAGGTAGTTGATGTTAAAGTTACATTATTTGATGGTAAGTTCCATGATGTTGACTCAGACGAAAATTCATTTAAACTTGCAGGTTCAATGGCTTTTAAAAAAGGATTCAAAGAAGCAAATCCTGTGATTCTTGAACCAATTTATAATGTTGCAGTATCTTTTCCCGAAGAGTTTATGGGTGCGGTATCAGGTGATATTTCTTCAAGAAGAGGAAGAATTATCGGCATGGAAGCAGATGGAAGGCTTCAGGTTATCAAATGCCAGATGCCGCTATCAGAAATGGCAGGATATTCTCCAAAACTTCGTTCACTTACACAGGGTCGCGGTAATTATACTCGGGAAATGTCGCATTATGAAGACGTACCAAAAGAAGTTGAAATAAAAATTATTGCGGATTACGAAAAACAAAAAGCTGAAAATCAGTAATAATATATATTTTATATTTAAAGAAAAGGCTGACTTATTAAAAAGTCAGCCTTTTTTATTATCCACATAGAAATATCTAAAACTGAATTACTTTTTTGAATAAATATTCCAGAGTCTTGTAGTTACATCATATAGTGCCGGTTCTAATAGTGCCTGGTCGTCTGTTTTTGAGGGCATATTTTCAAATACTACATAAGGAACATCAATTCCATTAATATTAATATAAGTGGTTGTTCCTTTTGTAACATCTTCCCAGTCAACTAATTTATACATTCTTTCTAGTTTACTATCAGGTAATCCATGTTCGAGAATACTATCAGGTTTCTCGGGATTGAATCTTTTTCTGTTTTTTCTTAGTGATTCTTCAAAAGGAACATTCACATATATTATTACAGCTTCTTCAAGTAGTTCTTTAGATAAATGCGAAAAAGCGATTTTATAGCCACCATGTTCTGAACCACGTGAGAATTCAATTAATCTCGTTATCTTATCGTTTTCATCTTTCATATCTCTTATACTTTTCTTATAGTCGAAACAAATTCTTTCAATTAATAAATGCCAGAAGTATTCATGGAGAAAATATCCGTCTGAGGAAGAGTGAAGTCTTGGTTTTTTAAAAACTTTTTCAAGAATATCATCTTCTTCAAACCAGGTCCAAAGCATAGGAAAATCATCAATTTCTATAATTTTTCCAACATGAAATTTATCAGATCTAACTTCAGACTTAGAATTTTTAAGAAAATTAATTACTTCAGATTTTCCGGATGCTGGTCTTCCGAGCAAAATAATCGTTTTGAATATGTTATTCATTCATTTAAATTATAATTTTCAATGTTTTAAAGATATTAAAAATATGAATAAAATGATAAGGAAAAATAATATCGAAAATTAAGAATATTCAGGTAATAAAAATACGAAAAGGTATTTGTAACTTTTTACAATACGGTTATTAAAATTTTGTTATTATTTCAAATAGACTAATTTTTTTGAGCTAATTTTTGTTATATTAATATGATAGAACTTAATAACAGTCTTAAAACAATATGAAATTAGATGAACTAAATGTTCAACAAAGAGAAAAATTATCAGAGTTCGGAGTAAATACATGGTTTGTTCTGGATTTGCTTGACAATTTTTCAGAAAACCCGGATAGTGTATCAACTGATTGGCAAAAATTTTTCCACTCTATCAATATCGGTTTAAAAAAAGGAATCGATAAGGTAGAATTAAAAGAAACACATAATAAAGAGTTAGAATATCCTGCTATTAGTGAAAATGAAGAAGCTTCTCCTATAAGAGGCTCGGGAGCACGGATAATAGAAAATATGAATACGAGTCTTTCCATACCAATAGCAACTTCATTACGTACGATTCCTGTCAAGGTTCTTGAAGAAAACAGACGAATAGTTAATCAGCATTTTGAAAAAATCAGAAGTAAGAAAATATCTTATACTCATATTATAGGGTGGGCAATAGTCAAAGCACTTAAGAAATTTCCGGTTATGAATTATTCGTTCAGCACAATTGAAGGGGAACCTTTCGTTATAAAAAAATCTGATGTGAATATCGGACTTGCGATTGATATTGAAAAAAAAGATGGCAGCCGTTCACTTATTGTCCCTAATATTAAGAAATCGAGTGAAATGAACTTTAAGCAGTATTTTGACGCATACAATGATATTATAGATCGTTCGAGAAAAAACAAGATTGAAGTGGCGGATTTTCTTGGAACAACAATTTCTCTGACAAATCCCGGGAAGATAGGTACTGCATCTTCAAATCCAAGGTTAATGGTAGGGCAGGGAACGATAATTGCGACAGGGGCGATAGATTTTCCCACGGGTTTTCAGGCTGCAGCTAAAGATGTAATTTCAAAACTTGGAATCAGCAAGGTGATGAATATTACGAGTACATATGATCATAGAATAATACAGGGTGCAGAGTCAGGAATGTTTCTGAAAAAAATCAGTGAATTAATAAATGGTGAAAACGAATTTTATGAAGAAATATTTTCAGATTTAAAAATACCTCTGAAACCAGTAGTATGGGCAGAGGACAAAAATGCAGAAGATTTTGATAAACTTAATAACATAGAAGAAATCGAAAAGCATGCAAAAGTTATTCAAATGATTAATATGTATAGAGTTAGGGGGCATCTGCTCGCAAACCTAGACCCTCTGCATCCAAAGGCGCAATATCATCCAGAACTTGATCCTTCTCACTATGGATTAACTGTGTGGGATTATGACAGACAGTTTATCACAGATGGAATTGGGGGTGTCCGTTCTGCAAAACTCCGCGACATTCTTGAAATGCTTCATAAAACATATTGTGATAATATTGGAGTTGAGTATCGTCACATCCAGGATCCGGAAGAAAAACACTGGTTACAAAGCAATATGGAATCTATTCGAAATAGTCCTATGTTTAATTCAAGAATTAAAAAACATGTTTTATTCAAACTTATACAGGCTGAAAACTTTGAAAAGTTTATTGATAAAAAATATTTAGGACACAAAAGGTTTTCTCTTGAAGGCTCGGAAACGGTAATTCCTGTCGTAGATTATCTGTTGCAGGAAGCAGCTGATGAAAATGTCGTTGAAGTGATGTTAGGTATGTCACATAGAGGCAGGTTAAACGTACTTGCAAATATAATCGGAAAGCCGATGCATAAAATATTTTCTGAGTTTGAGGAATTTTTAGACCCAAATACGACTCATGGTTCCGGAGATGTAAAATATCACCTGGGGGCTGCAGGTGAATTTATATCTATAAATGGAAATAGCATAAAAGTGTCAGTCGCATCAAACCCCTCTCATCTTGAGTTTGTAAATCCTGTGGTAGAAGGAATTGTACGGGCAAAACAGGTCAGAATGAAAGATAAAGAAAAAAATAAAGTAATCCCTGTTCTGCTTCACGGAGACGCTGCATTTGCAGGCGAAGGAATTGTAGCAGAGACGCTCAATTTATCACAGCTTTTTGGTTACAGAACCGGCGGTACAATTCATATAATTATTAATAATCAAATTGGATTTACAACACTGCCGAGTGATGCACGTTCTTCAGTCTATGCAACCGATGTGGCAAAAATGGTACAGGCACCGATTTTCCATGTTAACGGTGATGATCCTGAAGCAGCAATGTGGGTAACAAAACTTGCTTACGAGTATCGAATGAAATTTAATAAAGATGTTGTCATTGATATATTCTGCTACCGAAGATTAGGGCATAATGAAACGGACGAACCGGGTTTCACACAACCGGTATTATATAGGTTAATCAAAGAACATGCTTCTGTAAAATCTATATATGAAAAGAAGCTCCTTGATGAAAAAATCATATCAAATGAGGAATTAATTGAGATGGAAGAGAAAATTCAAAAAGTGCTGGATGGAGATTTTACTAAACTTCACGAAGATAAATACGAATTTCTTGATGTTCCGTTAGCCATAACAAATGATGAAATTGATAAATTAATTCTCGATGAAAATACAAATATATCAGAAACATCGATGGCATTAATCGTGAAAGGATTAACGAATTTCCCTTCAGACTTTAACATCCATCCAAAACTTAAGAAATTTGTTGAATACAGAAAAAATTATTTAAAAGATGAATCTTCTATCGATTGGTCATTTGCTGAAGCACTTGCATTTGGTTCGTTGCTACTCGAAAATATTCGGGTGAGATTAAGTGGACAGGATAGTGCCAGAGGAACATTCTCACAGAGACATTTAGTATTTACTGATTCCATCAACGATAAGGAAATTATTCCTTTAAATTTAATAAAAGAAGGTCAGGCAATAATAGAGCCTCTTGATAGCCTCCTCTCTGAAGCAGCTGTTTTAGGATTTGAATTTGGATACAGTGTTTCCGATCCCTTAACATTAGTAATGTGGGAAGCACAATTTGGAGATTTTGCGAATGCAGCACAAGTGATAATAGATAATTTCATTGTTAGTTCTTATACAAAATGGAAACTTCCAAATAATCTTGTTATGCTTCTTCCTCATGGTCAGGAAGGTCAGGGTCCCGAACACTCTAGTGCAAGAATTGAAAGATTTCTTGAACTTTGCGCTGATAATAATATGTCTGTAAATATTCCAACGACTCCTGTTCAATATTTTCATATTTTAAGAAAACAGATGAAATCAAAAGACAGAAAACCTTCGATTATTTTTACACCTAAAAGTTTATTAAGGAATCCCGAAACCCGATCATCTATAAGCGAATTCACAACCGGGGAATTTCACACAATTTTAGATGATAATTTAGATAAAGCAAAAATCAATAATATCATTTTAACAAGCGGTAAAATATATTATGATTTATTAAAATTCAGAACTGAAAATAAAATTCAGAATACAGCAATAATAAGACTCGAGCAATTATATCCATTCGATAATTTAAAATTAAGCAATTTTCTTAAAAGTTATAAAAATATTCCAACAATAAAATGGGTACAGGAAGAACCTGAAAATATGGGGGCATGGAAGTATTTATACCTTAAGTTTAACAAGTATTTCGCAGGTGAATATAAAATCGAATGTATATCCAGAAAAGAAAGTTCAAGCCCTGCACCTGGCTCATACAAACTCTTTACTGAAACACAAACACAAATAATGGAAAAAGCATTTGGATTGTAAACGACTTTGTATTATTTGTTTTTAAAAAGCAGAATAATCCTATTGACTAATGATTAAATCTATTTCTTCGTAATTATAAATGATAATTTCATTGGTGAGAAACAATAGGAAAAAAATAATTTAGAAAATCTTTCAGATCTGAAGCAGCTATCCGGATATCATCCGAATTAATAATTAAAAGCGGTTCCTTTCCTTTATCTTTGTATTTTTTATCGTAAATTTGCAGAAGCATCGTTTCTGAAAAGCAATCAATATTTCCTTTAATTAGTTCGATCAAAAGATATTCATATATTTTATTACTAAGTTCTTTTCGAAAATAGCGTTCTTTTAACTTAAATATTTTTTCGATTTCAGCTATACCTTCATTATTCACTCCAAAATAGTTCTCCTTTATTCTTTTAACCCTGTTCTCTATACCGCATTCAAGTTTAATACTTTTTGCAGAATTAATTTCTTTATAAAGATTTTCAGGAATCAAAAAATCACCAATCTTTTTACTTTCACTTTCAACTATGTAACAGGAATGATTATAAAATATCTTTCTATTTTCCATAATTGAACTGTAAATGTTGTTTTCAAAAGCACTTTGATTTTGAACCGGTAAAATATTTTTTATCTTATATGGGATAAAACCAAATAAAGACGAATAGTGTTTTGCTGAATCCTCCAAGTCAATAATTGGGAAATCATTAGATATGGATTTTAGGAGTTCGGTTTTACCTGTTCCTGTGCTTCCGGTAATTTCAATTAAATCGTATGGAAAATCCTGTGTATAAAAATAATCATAAACTGTTCTTCTGAAAGATTTGAAACCTCCCCGTATAATCAATGGCATATATCCGCAGTCCGTTATCATTTTCGAAAGGTATTTACTTCGTCCTCCTCCTCTCCAGCAATATACAATAATGTTATTTTTCTGAGCATTGTTCTTAAAAAGAAAATTACGAAGTTCATTTATTTTAGGATCAGCATATTGAATAGCGAGATATAAAGCTGCTTTTTGTGAGTATTTTTTATAAATCAATCCTACATTATGTCTTTCTGGATCAGAAAAAACAGGAAAATTTAGAGCATTATATACATGAGATTCATTATATTCTTTCTCGGATCGGGCATCAATTATCAGCAGATTATTTTTGCATACATAAAGATTCAGAAATTCTTTATAAGTAATATAACTGAAATTGTATTTTTCTAACAGTTGACTCAGAACAGGTATATTTCCGGTATCAATATTCCTGATATATTCGAATAGTTCTTTATCGTTTGTTATCGTCATTAATTGAAATTGAAAATTATTGTTCCTGTTTTATATATATTATCCGGTGATATAACTCTTCCAACAACTGCTGACACTTCATCACCTTCCGATTGTAATTCCTTTAGAAGTTTTTCTGCATTTGATTCGGGAACCGAAATTAATAATCCTCCCGATGTTTGTGGATCGTATACTAAATGCTCTAGAGCTTTATTAATTTCTCCTTTTAAAACTACAAAATTCTGTGTATATATTCTGTTTGACTTATCTCCACGAGTTAGCATGTTATTTCTAATAGCATCTAACGCTCCGTTTAATATAGGAAGTTGGTTTATATTGAATTCAAAAACCATTTTAGAGGAATTAGCCATTTGCATCGAGTGGCCTGCCAATCCAAAACCTGTAACATCTGTGCAAGAATTAGCATTATATTTAATCATCAATGCAGAAGCATATTTATTGAGTCTGGTCATTGATGAAATTAAATCATTATAAATTTCAATTGTCAGGTCGGAGTATTTTATACAGTTATTTAATATTCCTGTTCCCAATCCTTTTGTTAAAATCAAAATATCACCTTCTTTGGCAGAATTATTGCCTATAATTCTATCAGGATTAATTGTTCCTGTTACCGCTAATCCATAAACAATACTTGGGATATCAATTGAGTGACCTCCAATTATTACACAGTCTGCTTCTGCTGTTTTATCAATACCTCCCCTGAATATCTCTTTTAGTATTTTAACATCTTCTGCTTGAGGAAAAGCAACAATATTTAAAGCATTTATTGCCGTTCCTCCCATTGCATAAACGTCGCTCAAAGAATTAGCAGCAGCAATCAATCCAAATGTATAGGGGTCATCAACAACGGGAGTAAAAAAATCAGTTGTATGAATTAATGCCAGTTCATCATTTATTTTGTAAATACCTGCATCATCTCTTCCCGCGAAGTCAACAAGAACATTTCGGTTAGTTTTCCATTCAAGACCTTTCAGAGCTTCGTTAAGAATATTTGGAAATATTTTTGCAGCGCATCCAGCGGATTTAACCATTTGGGTGAGTCGAACATTGCTCATTTTAGTTACACTATTTTAAAATTCATGAATATTAACGTTAGAATTATTGTTGAATATTTACAAAATAACAATTATAGATTAAAAGTGTAATTTATTTTGATTTGAAAAGCAAATTTATATGAATTATTTTATAAAATCGAATAAAATGAATTTATGAATAAAGTTAACACAGAAATGAAAGAGACCCGGCAAGGATTTGCCGATGCATTACTCGAATTGGGTAGGGAAAATTCTAATGTTGTTGTTATTGGAGGAGATGTTACCGGCTCTGTTAAAACAAACATATTCCGTGATGAATTTCCTGAAAGATTTTTCTCTGTTGGAATATCTGAACAGGATATGATGGGTACTGCCGCAGGTCTTGCTACAATAGGGAAAATACCATTCGCATCTACTTACGGAGAGTTTGCAACAGGAAGACCTTTCGATCAGATAAGGCAATCTATTGCTTACAGTAAGACCAATGTTAAAATTTGTGCTTCGCATTGTGGGATTTCAGTTGGACCTGACGGGGCTACACATCAATCACTTGAAGACGTTGCATTAATGCGTGTATTACCGAATATGATAGTAGTTACTCCATGCGATTACAATCAAACCTTTAAAGCTGTCAAGAAATGTATAGAAATTAATTCACCATTTTATATTCGTTTTTATAGAGATAAAACTCCTAATTTTACAGATAAAAATTCGGAATTTGATTTCGGAAAAGCGGAAATATTAGAAGAAGGGAATGATATTACGTTAATTGCAAATGGCCTATTAGTTTGGGAAGCTTTACTTGCTTCTAAAGAACTTAAACATAAAGGAATAAAAGCAAGAGTAGTGAATATGCATACAATAAAACCTATTGACGAAAAGATTATTATCGACTCCGCAAAAAAGACAGAAATGATAATCACTTGCGAAGACCATCAAAAACATTGCGGATTATTCAGTGCAGTAGCGGAAGTGATAGTCGCGAATTATCCTGTCAAAATGGACTATATTGCTGTAAATGATATTTTTGGGGAGAGCGGAACAACGAAGGAACTTTTACGTAAATATTATCTGGATTCGAAAGCAATTGTAGAAAAAGTTTTAAAAAATCTTAATAATAATTAAATATATTTTTAAAAATTATGGAAAATGCTGCATTGCATACAAGCGAAATGAAAAATTATAAATTATTAATTCTAATTGTTTTTATTTTGACCCTATTAACCGGGTTTATTTTGGGTAAGGTATTATTCCCGGATTATTTCAGGAATAATAAATCAAATATCAATCAAACCCCGGCAGAAAAAATTGAAACTAACCAAAAAGTTTCAGATGACAGGCAAACAGCTATTACAAGGGCTATCGAAAAAGTATCACCTACAGTCGTTGGAATTAATGTAGAAGAAGTAAGGGAAGTTCAGGATCCGTTTGCGAACGATCCATTTTTTCAACAGTTTTTTGGAAATGTAGAACCCCAAAAACAGGTTGTTCGCGGTTTAGGTTCCGGTTATATTATTTCCGAAGATGGCTACATATTAACGAATGATCACGTTGCGGGAAATGCAACAAAAATCTCTGTTACGCTTACTACGGGTGAAACTGTTGATGCTAAACTGATAGGTTCAGATCCCAATACTGATGTTGCTTTACTCAAGATAGATAAAAAAAATCTACCATTTATAAATTTCGGAAATTCTGACAATGTGATTATTGGAGAGTGGGTGATAGCTCTTGGAAATCCCTTTGGATTATTTGAGATAAATGATAAACCTACAGTAACTGTCGGAGTTATCAGTGCCTCAAAAATGAAACTATTCGCGGAAGGAAAACGGGTTTATAAAGATATGCTTCAGACTGATGCTTCTATCAATTCGGGTAATTCTGGAGGACCGCTTGTAGATATTGAAGGTAATGTGATTGGAATGAATACGATCATTTTTACCGGCAGTAATTACAGTTCCGGAAGTATTGGTGTTGGATTTGCTATTTCGATAAACAGGGTTAAGAGAATTATGGAAGATATAAAAGCAAACGGTAAAATCGATAGAAACTATAATCCTGGATTTAAAATACAACCAATTGATGATAGGTTAGCAAAATATTATAATCTAAACACTAAGCAGGGAGTCATTGTTGTCCAGGTTTTAAAAGGTGGAAATGCAGACAATGCCGGCTTAAAACCTGAAGATATTATTTTGGAAGCAAATGGTGAGAAAATCAGGAATGAACAGGATTTAATACTAATAATAAATGATTTAAGAACAGGTGATACTGTAAAACTTAAAATAATGAGAGGAAATTCCGAAAAGGAAATTGATCTAAAACTTTCGGCACAGTAAAACGGTATAATGACTTCTGAGATCCTGGAAAGATTTCAGAAGTCAATTATGAAATCAATTATTATCAGGTACTTCAAACGCTTTATTTTCCTGCTGAATGTTTTCATTGATTTTGCACGTTCCATTAAATATAGCCCCGTAGTCAATCACGATATAATCTATGAATACATCACCATTTAAAAGTCCGCCTTTTTTAATTTCAAGTTTGTGTGCATGAATGTTACCTTTTACGTTTCCTTCAATTATGACTTCGACAGAACTTATATCACCATTGATTATACCTTTTTGTCCGATAACAAGTCCACTTTCACCACTTAGATTTCCTGTTACAATTCCATCAATTTTTGTATACTCCGGTGAATAGAAGTTACCTTCAAATTTACAACCTTCACTCAACAAAGTCTTTATTTTATTGCTGCTGACACTTTTTTCAGGCTTCATATTGAAAGTTGGTTCCGGTTCTTTACTTTTTTGACCAAACATTTTTTATAGTTTAAATTAACAAATATTAGTGATAGTTTTAAAGAAATTAACATTATGCAAATATATTTAATATAAACCAATTAATACATTCTTATTTATGTCCGATGTAATTGTAGAAACTGTTAATTTAAAGAAATATTTCCCCATAAAAAAAGGAATATTCTCAAAGGTAAGTAAATATCTGAGAGCAGTTGATGATATAAATATCAGGATAGATAAAGGAAAAACCTTAGGACTTGTAGGGGAATCAGGATGCGGTAAAAGTACTTTAGCGAAAATTCTTCTTTTGTTGATTGATCCCACAGAAGGAAAAGTGATTTTTAATGGAAATGAAATAACTAATAATAAAATAAAAGATTTAAAATCCCTCAGGAAAAAAATTCAGATTATATTCCAGGATCCTTATTCTTCCCTTAATCCTAAATTTACTGTCGGTAAAATGCTCAAAGAAATAATTAAATATCATAAAATTGCTGAAGGTAAGAATGCTGAAAAAAAGGTGCATGAACTATTAGATAAAGTAGGATTAAGAAAAACTGATTCAACTAAATATCCTCATGAGTTTTCTGGAGGGCAAAGACAGAGAGTTTGTATTGCGAGAGCATTATCTCTCGAACCGGAATTTATTATTTGTGATGAACCCGTTTCTGCACTTGATGTTTCTGTTCAGGCTCAAATTATCAATCTTCTTATAGATTTGCAAAAGGATATGCAACTTACTTATCTATTTATTTCTCATGATTTATCAGTAGTAAAACATATATCGGATTATATTAGTATAATGTATCTTGGAAAGATAGTTGAGCATGCTGAATGTAATAAAATATTTAATGAACCTAAGCATCCCTATACTGAAGCATTGCTCGCTTCTGTTCTGGATCCGAACCGGATAAATCAAAACGGAAAAATTATATTAAAAGGAGATTTACCATCACCTTCAAATGTTTTTAATGGATGCAATTTTGAGTCAAGATGTGTAAAAGCATTTGCTGATTGTAAAGAAATCTTACCTAAACTTATACAGACAGATGATCACTCGGTCAGGTGTTTACTTTATAAAAATGAATCAAGTGAAGTGAAACCATTTAATTGTTAGTGTCCGTTATAACTTCAAAAAAGAACAATTAATATTGAGAAAAATATTTATCATATTTTTAGTATTAAAGTTGATAATTGTATTTATGATTGCTATCAATATATCGTTTTCTCAAACCGATTCTGGTAAATCAATTATATCTGGAAAAGTATTCTCCGATAAAAATATTCATCTTCATAATTCAAAAATCATTATAAAGAATTCAAAATCAGGATTATTATATGAACCAAATTCAGATTCGAACGGCGATTTTAAAGTTGAAATCTCAGAATGAACTTTTGAAGTAGAAATCACAAAAGAAGGATTTTCAGTCTATGAAGAAAAAGGAATCAATATTATCAAATATCAAATACTAAATCTAAAAATAATATTGATTGAGAAAATGTACACTACAGATATTATTGATGTTGAAGGTCAATTTAAACAAAGTCAGAATGATTTGAGAACGAGTATTTTTAATGTTTTCCCCAAAAATATTAAGATACTTCCGGGTGCAACTGAAGATGTTTGACGTTCAATAAAAGTCTTTTCCGGAGTATCCTCTCCGAATGATTTTACATCTCAATTAGTAATAAGAGGCTCAGGTCCGAATCAGAATCTTATAATAATGGATGATGTTGAAATATTTAATCCATACAGGTTATATAGGCTGGTAAGTATGTTTAATCCAGAAACTCTGCATGATATTACCTTAATTACAGGCGGTTTTCCTTCTAAATATGGAGTCGGACTTTTTATCTTGATATAGTAAATGTTTATAATAGGAAAAATGTGATAGATTATTCATATACACTTAATTCTAACCTCAGAATAAAGCGATTAGACCGGTATGATCCCTATATTACCTACAATTGGTTTAAGTGTGAAACTTTGACAGGATGAGATAACAGTTATCAACTGTTAATTAGAGAAATTGTATAATTGAAGTTATATTCTGCTTATCCATACGGTGAAATCAAAATTAAATGAAAATATTCGAATTCAATTGAAAATAGGGTCATCTTTTGTTAATTTTGCATGTAAAAGGAAAATTTATTGAATATTTGTATTTTTGCATCCGGAAGAGGCAGTAATTTCCAAGCGATTTTAAATGCTAAATCAAAAGGGTTAATCCATTCGAACATCAAACTTTTTATTACTAATAATTCCAAATGCGCTGCTGCTGAAATTGCAAGAAATAATAAAATCGATATAATTCATATTAGCAGAAAAGCGTATCCATCTCTTACAGAAGATGAATATGACAATCTTTTTATTTCGGTATTGAAAAAATATCAAATTGATTTGGTCGTACTTGCAGGATATATGAAAAAAATTAATTCTGGAATTATAAGGGAATTTAAAAATAGGATTATTAATATTCATCCTGCATTACTTCCAAGTTTCGGTGGAGAGAATATGTTCGGATTAAATGTTCATAAAGCTGTGATTGAAAGTGGCGTAAAAGTATCCGGTTTGACAATTCATTTTGTCAATGAAAATTATGATAATGGGAAAATTATTTTCCAAAAGTGTGTTGATGTTGAGGATGGGGTTGATGAATTTTCTCTTCAGAAAAAAATATTAAATTATGAGCATGAATGCTATCCTGAAATAATCCGGAGAATTGAAAAAGGTTTAATAACAATAGGTATTCAGGTATGAAAAAAAATGCACTGATAAGTGTCTATGATAAAACAGAGATTGTAAAGTTTGCTTTAGAGTTGATTAAATTGAATTTCAATTTGGTTTCTACGGGTGGAACATATAAGATACTGAAAGAAAATAACATCAATGTCAACTCAGTAGAAGAAATAACTCTCTTTCCCGAGATATTAAATGGACGGGTCAAAACACTTCATCCATCAATCTTTGCCGGGATATTAGCAGACAAAAACGACAAAAATCACATTAAAGAATTATCCGGACATCAATTAAAACTTTTTGATTTGGTTGTTGTGGATTTGTATCCTTTTGAGGAGACGATAAAGAAAGACGGAGTCACTCTGAAAGAAGTAATTGAAAAAATTGATATTGGTGGTGTAAGTCTTATCCGGGCTGCGGCAAAAAATTATCAAAGTATTCATATTTTAATTAACCCAAACCAATATGAAACTTATTTGATGATATATAAGAAATTCAACGGGAATATTCCTTTTGAGTATTCACAAATACTTGCTCAAAATGCATTTGATACCATAACAAATTATGATTTTGCTATCGCTAAATATTTTGAGGAAATAAATAAAGGAATTAATGCTGAAATAAAGGGTTCTTTCAGATTCTCTGCTGAAAAATTTATCAGATTATCTTCAAGGCAGGAATTGCGATACGGTGAAAATCCTGATCAAAAAGCCGCAATTTTCAAACAGAACTTTGACGAAATATTTACAGTACTTCACGGTAAGGAACTATCTTACAATAATCTTCTTGATATAGATGCAGCCATTGGATTGATAAATGAATTTGAAGCAGCAGAGCCAACTTGCGCAATAATTAAGCATGGTAATCCTTGCGGCGTTGCAACCTCAAATAATTTCCTTGAAGCATATTTAAAAGCTTTTGAGACGGATAAAACCTCACCATTTGGAGGAATAATCATTATTAATGGAAATTTAGACCTTAATACTTCTATTGAACTTGATAAATTATTTACCGAAATTATTATTTGTACCGATTTTGATGATAATGTACTGCAATTACTCAAAAAGAAAAAGAATCGAAGATTAATAAAATATAGTTTTTACAATGAGAAAGATGAACTAAAATCAATTTCCGGCGGTTATCTTTTTCAAGAAAAACAAGTGAAATTATTTGATATTGGCTCTTTAAAAAATGTAACAAAAAAGAAACCTGATAAAGACCAGATTGATGATATGGAATTTGGAGTAAAAGTTGTAAAACATACGAAATCAAACGCAGTTGTATTCGTTAAGGATAAAAGAACATTAGCAATCGGAGGAGGTCAACCCTCAAGGGTTGATTCTACAAGGATTGCAATTAGTAGAGCAAAACAGTATGGATTGGATTTGAATGGTTGTGTAGTTGCATCCGATGCTTTTTTCCCATTTGCAGATAGCATAGAAGAAATTGCTAATTCCGGATGCACTGCTATCGTTCAGCCTGGTGGTTCTGTCAGAGATGATGAAGTGATTAAAGCAGCGGATGAAAATAATATCGCAATGGTTTTTACTGGCATTAGATATTTTAAACATTAAATTGAATTTTTAAAATTTATTATAATAAAGGATTTTTAGAATGCCGTTTTTAGGATTGTTTTCGAATGATATAGCTATCGATTTAGGAACAGCAAATACTTTAATTTACATGAAGGGTAAAGGGATTGTATTGAATGAACCTTCGATTGTAACTTTCGATGTAACATCAAGGAAAATTGTTGCAATTGGAAATGATGCAAAGAAAATGATGGGTCGAGTACATAAAGAACTTAATACAATTCGCCCGATGAAAGATGGTGTTATTGCAGATTTCGAAATTGCCGAAGGAATGATAAGAATGTTCATTAAGAGCATCTCATCAAGCTGGGCACCTGCCCGACGAATAGTGGTTTGTGTACCAAGCGGAATAACCGAAGTAGAAAAAAGAGCTGTGCGGGATACCGCTGAACACGCTGGAGCAAAAGAAGTTTTTCTGATATCTGAACCGATGGCCGCGGCAATAGGTATTGGACTCGATGTAATGGCGCCTCCCGGTAATATGGTAGTAGATATAGGTGGCGGAACTACTGAAATAGCAGTTATTGCTCTTGCCGGAATGCCGAATGGTGTTTCAATCAGAACTGCCGGAGATGAACTTACTGAGGCTATTATCAGATTTTTCAGAGGTAATCAAAATATGCTGATAGGGGAAAGAACAGCTGAAGAAATTAAATGCCAGGTTGGTTCTGTTATGCCTATGAAAGAAGAAGTAATTATTGAAGTAAGAGGAAGAGACCTTGTAGCTGGAGTTCCTAAAGTAACAGAAGTAAGTTCAATAGAAATCAGGGAAGCATTGAATCCAGCAGTTACTCAAATGGTCGAAGCTGTGAAAGTAGCACTTGAAAAAACTGCTCCGGAATTATCTTCAGACATTCTTGAAAGGGGAATATTCCTGACGGGAGGTGGTGCACTACTTAAAGGACTTGATGAAAGAATTAAAGTAGAAACAGGAGTTCCGGTTCATATTGCAGATGATCCTCTTACTGCAGTTGCACGCGGAACAGGAAAAGTGCTTGAAAATCTGGATCAATACAGAAAAGTTATGCTTAAGAGATGATTATATTTTTAGAAAATAATATATCTGAAAATAAAATTTGAAGAAATTCGGTTTATTTCTATTCCAGACAAAGGAATATTTAATATTAACAATTACTGTAATAATTTCTCTTATACTGATTTTTTCCAACGATAATTCTCAAATAAGATTTTTAAGAGGAATTGCAATTGGTTCTTTTGGAACTCTTCAAAGTGGTTTTTCTGCTATACCAAATATTTTTGAAATTCAGAAAGAAAACAAATTTCTTAGGGAAAACAATATTACTTTATCCAACGAAATTGCAAATCTCAAGGAAGCAAAGCTTGAAAATATTAGACTTACAAAACTTCTAAATCTGAAACAAAAAAATATTTTAGGTATTATAAGTGGAAGGATTGTCAATAAATCACTTATCCAAACTAGAAATACGATCACAATCAATATAGGAGAAGCAGATAGTGTTAAAATTAATATGCCTGTAATCACTGATGATGGCTTAGTCGGTAAAATTGTCTCTACTAGTAAAAACTATTCAATAGCACAAATACTCTTAAACAGGGATCTTAAAATAACTGTAAAATGCCAGAGAAGTAGGGTTGATGGAATTTTAAACTTTGACGGATTCCAATCATTAGCTATTATGAATGTTCCAAAATCGGCTGATGTAAATCAGGGAGATATTTTTATTACTTCAGAATATAGTAATCATTTCCCCGCAGGCATTCCAATCGGAACGGTTATAGAAACAGGAAACTTGGATAATCTCTTCAAAAAAATAATTATTAAACCGGCTGTGAATTTCGAAGCACTTGAAGAAGTTTTCATACTTATTTTTATACCTGATAAAGAAAAAATATCACTTGAAAAAAGTTTGTTATTGAAATAAAAATCAAATTGTTTAGTCCGTACATAAAATATATCATCCTGTTAATATTAGCGATAGTAATTCAAAAATCTTTCATTTGGTTAATTTCTATCTCACAATATAATATAATACCGGATATTCCATTAATTATAATAATATTCATTGGTTTAAAAAGGGGAAGACTTGAAGCAACCATTAGTGGGTTTGCAGCGGGTCTGATTATTGACATTTTAAGTGGTACTTTTGTGGGGCTAAGTGCACTAGTATATTCAATAATTGGGTTTATTGCGGGATATTTCAAACGAGAAGATGATAAATATTTAAAAAGATATTATTTTTCTTTACTAGTTTTTATATTGCTGTTGATCGGCAATGTCATTTATTTTTTCACTTATTTCCAAAGTTATTCACTTCTTTTCCTTGAAGTATTACTAAAATATGTAATTCCTAATTCTACATATACCGCTCTGGTTAGTCTAGTGTATTTAATTTTTCCTAGAAGAAAACAAAGTTCGTTAGCATATTAATGGAACTAACAGGAAAAAAATATTTTTTATATGGCATTGCATTTGCACTGTCATTTCTCTTAATAGGAAGATTGATTCAGATTCAATTTATGAATCAGGAAGAATATGGAAAAGAATCCCAGAAAAATTCGGTAAAAAAAATAACTGTTACACCCGCCCGTGGCTTAATGTATGACAGGACAGGAAAACTATTAGTGGATAATAAACCATCTTATTCTCTGACGATTACCCCTGCTCAATTCGATACAAGCACAATACTTGAAATATCTCAACTTGTAGATATGCAATCAGATGAAATAAAATCAAGATTATCCGAAGCAAAAGGAACGAACAGATTTAATCCGGTAAAAATAAAAAGGGATATTGATTTTAAAGTGATTTCCTATATAGAGGAAAACAGGGATAAATTTCGAGGTATAGATTTTCAAGTTGAATCATTGAGAACTTACCCCAATAAATTTAAAGCATCTCACATATTTGGTTATAACGGTGAAATTACCGAAAAGCTGCTTGAAAATCAAGTTGGCAGTTACTATAAGCAAGGCGATATTATAGGTGCAACCGCTTTAGAAAAATCTTATGAAAATTATTTACGGGGGGAAAAAGGTTTTAAGTTTATACTTGTAGATGTGAGGGGCAGGGAAGTAGCCAGTTTGAATAATGGAAATAGTGATATTAAGCCGATAAATGGAACAGACCTCATTTTAAGTGTTGATGCCGAATTGCAGGAATATGCAGAAAAACTATTAGGTAAGAGAAGAGGAGCAATAGTAGCAATTGATCCGAGAAATGGTGAAGTACTTTGCCTTGTTTCGAAACCGGATTTTGATTTATCCGTTTTTTCCGGTTCAGTTGATTCTAAAATATTTTCAATGCTAATTAATGATGAGAGTAAACCTTTATTTAACCGTGCGATTCAATCGAAATATCCTCCCGGGTCAACTTGGAAACCTATGATGAGTTTAGTCGGATTAGCTTCAGGTGTGATTACGACACATTCAACAATTTCTTGCGAAGGTTCTTTCACGTGGGGAGGTAGAACCTGGGAAGACCACGGCGCCTATGGACCAATTTCAGTTGTTACTGCTCTTGAAAAATCAGCAAATGTATTTTTTTATAAGCTTGGACTCAAAGTCGGATTAGATAATTTTGATAAATATTCTAAAATGTTTAATTTTGGTATAAGAACTGGAATTGATCTGCCTAATGAGACAAACGGATTACTACCATCTGAAGAATATTATAAAAGAATATTTCCTAAAGGATGGTCACAGGGGATATTAATTAATTTAGGAATCGGACAGGGTGAACTTCTTGTTTCTCCTGTTCAGTTAGCCGCCTATACTGCAGCAATTAGCATGAATGGATTATATAATCAACCCCACCTTGTAAAAAAGTTTCGGAATCCCATCACCGGTGAAGAAGAAAAAAATAATTATGCATCAAAAACTATTGACTTTCCTCAATCATATTTTGATGCCGTTAAGAAAGGAATGTATCTTGTTGTTAACGGAAACGGGACTGCAAAAAATATCAAAAACAGCGAATATGATATTTCAGGAAAAACCGGAACTGCACAGAATCCAAACGGAAATAATCACTCCTGGTTCATAGGATTTGCACCTTTTAATGATCCGCAAATTGCTGTATGTGTATTAGGTGAAAATGCAGGATGGGGAAATCAATTTGCAGCTCCAATGGCTGCGGCTATAATTGTAAGATATTTAAGCAAAAATTCTCAGGATACATGGAATGAAAATGCAAAAATTGAAGTAAAAGATTGATATCATGTCATCCAGAATTTTAAATAGATTTGATTTAATCACAGTATCACTTGCAATTGGTATTTTAGCAATCGGTCTTATTGCTGTTTACAGTGCTACATATAGTAATGGTCTCGATCTCTTTTATAAACAATTAGGATTTGCAATATTCGGAATAATCTTGATGATTGCGATTTTGTATATTCCTCCCAGATACATTTCTAATTTTTCACTTTGGTTTTATATATTTACAATAGTACTTTTAGTGTTAGTCCTTTTTATAGGAAAAAGAATCGGCGGAAATCGCAGTTGGTTCAGTTTAGGAGGTTTTGGAGTTCAACCTTCCGAGTTTGCAAAAGTAGCAACCGTTTTGATGCTTTCTTCATTTCTTAGTTCAGAAGAAAAAGAAAGATCCATTAAAAATCCTTTTACTTTTCTTAAAGCAGTTGGTATTGTCTTAATTCCTGTGGCTCTGATTATGAAACAACCTGATATGGGTACTGCTATAGTATTTTCTAGTTTTATTCTTCCCATTTTCCTTTGGTCTGGATTATCTTTCTATGCTTTAATAGCTATTATATCACCTATTATAATCGCTGCGTTGGCATTTTTTAAACCTGAATATTTTTACGTCGCGTTAGGAATCACATTTATCATAATGCTTCTGTTCCGGAAAAAATTATACCTTACAATATTTCTTACTATTATTAATTTTTCCGCAGGTTATTCGGTGGGTTTTTTATATAGTAAACTGCAGCCTCATCAGCAAACGAGAATTATGGCAGTGATAAATCCATCGAGTGATCCATTAGGTACTGGATACAATGTCATACAATCAAAAGTCGCCATTGGTTCCGGAGGTTTCTGGGGAAAAGGGTTGCTTCAGGGAACTCAGACTCAGCTGAAATTCATTCCTGAACAATGGACAGATTTTATATTTTGCGTAATTGGTGAGGAATTAGGATTTATTGGTGCATCTTTTCTTATCATATTATTTCTTGCATTATTACTGAGGTTTTTAAGTAATGCATCCAGTTCTAAAAATAAATTTTTAGGTATGGCTTGCGTAGGTTTTGCCAGTATTATACTTTTCCATCTCGTCATTAATGTGGGTATGACAATTGGAATTATGCCGGTTATAGGAATTCCGTTACCACTTGTAAGCTATGGTGTTTCGTCACTTTTGTCTTTTATGATAATGCTTGGATTGAGTATGAATACTTACCGGAATAGAAACATATTAAATTAACAGATGATTTATACTGAAAAGTTAAAATATATTATTGAAAAGAAAAAATCTAATCTGATTGTGGGATTAGATCCAGACATCAGGAAAATTCCTGAAATATTCTTGAAATTTAAAAATCCTGTTCTTGAATTCAATAAAGCAGTTATAAATGCATCAAAAGAAATAGTCGCTGGATATAAATTTAATATTGCTTTTTATGAAGTTTTGATGGGAAATGGTATGGATATAATCGCAAAATCTCTAAGTTTTATTCCCAGGAATTGTGTGACAATATGTGATGCTAAAAGGGGTGATATCCCCAATACATCTGAAATGTATGCAAAAACATATTTTGATAATTTTTGTTTCGATGCAGTTACACTTTCACCTTATATGGGTCTTGATTCGACGGAACCTTTTCTTAAACGGAAAAATAAATTTGCTTACATATTAGCTCTTACTTCAAATAAAGGAAGTTCGGATTTCCAAAAAATAAAATCCGGTAACTCCTTATTGTTCGAAATTGTTGTAAAAAAATATCTAAAAATGTATGGAACTGACCTTACGGGTTTCGTATTCGGAGCTAACCATTTATCAGATATAAAACGACTGACCAAGAAAAACCAAAATTTATTCCTTCTTATCCCTGGTATTGGTGCTCAAGGAAATGATTTACAGGAATTAATCTTCAATTTATGTAATGATGTTTTTGTGATAAATTCAAGCCGCTCAATAATATATTGCAGTCAAAAGAATATTACATTACCTGAGTTTACAAAACATGTAAAAAATAAATCAACTGAGCTTAATTCATTGATAAATCAATATAAAACACAACATAAAAAATAATAAGAAAGAAGGCCGGTATAATTATTTATTACTTGATTTAATGAATTGTATTGCTTAATATAAACAATAGTTCTTTTATATAATTTAAAAAGGAGAAGTTAATGCAAGAAAGCAGAAAACTTTGGTTATTGTTTATTATAGCGATTTTCTTTACAGTATTAATAACCGGTTGTTCTAGCACTTTGCAAGTCACTGATAATGTTGAAGGCTCCTCAAAAAAAGATGTTAACGGTTACAAGAATTCTCAGGAATTAGTATCCACTAACACCTTAGAGTCAAAAAGTACTCTCAACAAAGGTAACCTCGAAACATTATCAAGCTCCTTATCTGAATATGTCTCATCTTCGGAAATGACGAACGAAGAAATGACGATGAAGATAATCGAATATCTCGATACCCCATATTTATGGGGTGGCAATTCATACCGAGGTATTGATTGTTCAGCGTTTGTTCAGTCTGTAATGTATCAGGCACTTGGTATAACATTACCAAGAACATCATTTGAACAATCCAATGTTGGTATGGATGTGGCTAAAGAGGATTTAAAATTTGGTGACTTGCTCTTTTTTGATACGATGAATAAAGGTAGAACCACTCACGTAGCTATATATATTGGTAATGGTATGTTTGCACATTCAGGTTCTAAAACAGGTGTAGCTTTTGCCTCATTAAATTCTGATTATTATTCAAGAACATTCTTGAAATCAAAAAGGGTAATCGGAGTTATTCAGTAATAATCAGAGTTCACCGAACGAAAAGTCTCGAAATCATTAAGGTTTCGAGACTTTTTTTTTGTATATTTTTAAAGATATTAAATTTTTATGTTTCATTATCGATATGTCAAATTTTTTTCTGAAACATATATTGCATTCAATCTCAATAATACTAGGAGTAATCTCACTAAGTTTTGTGCTTATATATTTGGTTCCGGGAGACCCGGTAAAACTTGTTCTCGGTCAAAGGGCTGATGAAAAAACCGTCGAAATAGTGAGAAAAGAGATGGGTTTGGATAAACCCATTTATTCACGGTATTTTGACTATATATTTAAAACAATGAAAGGAGATTTAGGCGTTTCTTACATTACAAACAGAAATGTTCTCCTTACAATTCTTGAAAAATTTCCCGCAACTGCATTATTATCTTTCTTTGCTATATCAATTTCCGCATTATTTGGAATAATAATAGGATTATTTGCTGCCATCAAAGTACATTCCAAATTCGACAGTGGTTCTATAATTTTTGCATTAATTGGAATTTCCATTCCTCAGTTTGTTTTGGGATTATTAATCGCATTTATTTTTGGATCTATCCTTAATTGGTTCCCTGTTACCGGTTATATTAGTGACGGGTGGCAATATATGGTTCTGCCCATGGTAACATTATCTTTAAGACCTATGGCTATTATTGCGAGAATAACACGATCGTCAGTAATCGAGGTTATGTCATTTGATTTCGTAAGAACTGCAAAAGCTAAAGGATTATCAAAAATGAAAATTATCTTCAAACATATACTTAGAAATTCTTTAAATCCGGTAATTACAACACTGAGTGCATCATTAGCAGCAACTCTTGGAGGAGTATTTTTCATAGAGTACATTTTTAATTGGCCCGGAATAGGTCTTTTAGCAATTGATTCAGTTATCAAACTCGATTTTCCAATGGTACAGGGTACTGTATTATTTAGTGCGGTCATTTTTGTTTTTATAAATTTTATAGTGGATATTATTTATTCTGTATTAGATCCTAAGGTAAAATTAACATAACAAATATTTGAAAATAGATAAAATAAATCCGGTGATTACAAAGCAAAAAATCAAAGGTCAATTTTATACTTTTAGACTGATTGTTCAAAATAAGTTCGCCCTTACTGGATTATTAGTACTTCTATTTTTATCTTTGCTTGCAGTATTTGCTGAATATGTTTCTCCGTTCAATCCTGATATGCAGGTACTTGAATTCACTGCCAAAGGACTTAATTTTAAAAGTAAAGTTTTGGTAAAAAAATCAAATTCTCTTATACCTATTAAAGATGTAATTTCTGATTCTGGTGACAGTATTATTTACAAAGATTATGATGGAAAAGAAAAATTAATATCCAAGGATGGACTCCTCAAACCAAGTCATATTAAATGGGAAAAAAACGTAACATATCTTTTAGGAACAGATGGTTTGGGAAGGGATATTCTAAGCAGGATAATCTATGGAACTAGGATTAGCCTCTCGGTAGGTTTGATTTCTCAAAGTATAGCACTTCTGATTGGAATTTTTTTTGGTGCCACTGCAGGATACTTTAAGGGAATTACAGATAAAGCAGTCATGTGGCTGATTAATGTAGTGTGGGCTTTTCCATCAATACTTTTTGTTATAGCGATTTCAGTTGTTTTGGGAAAAGGTTACTGGCAGGCTTTCGTTGCGATTGGTTTTACCGGATGGGTGGATATTGCAAGGATTATACGGGGTCAGTTTTTTGAATTAAGGGAAAAAGAATTTGTAGAAGCAGCAAAAGCATCCGGATTTAAATCACCCCGGATTATATTCAGACATATTTTACCAAATTGTATAGGACCTTTAGTTGTTTCCGCAACCGTCGGATTAGCCACAGCAATTATTTTTGAGGCAAGTTTAAGTTTTCTTGGGCTTGGGGTACAACCTCCGACTGCGAGTTGGGGTCAGATGATTTATGATGGCTATATTTATATAATAGTGGGTACTAATTGGTGGATTGCAATCTTACCATCTATTGCTATTCTCGTTACAGTTCTTTCTGTAAACCTTCTGGGAGATGGATTACGGGACTCTTTAGATCAAAAATTAATAAAATAGATTTTATGAATTCAGAAATCTTCAAATACCTTTTCTTCCTGACCCGGATAAATAATCTGGGAAATATAAGAATTAAAAATATATTAAACCATTTCCCGGAACCTCAATTAATATTTGAAATATCAGGTGATAAATTAAAAATAATTGAGGGTGTCAATGATAAAATATCAAGATTAATAATTAATTCAAAAAAAGATTTTCGACAATATGAAGATGACTATGATCTCCTGTTAAATAAAATTGAAAAGAATAATATAAAGATTACTACGATTCTTTCAGATGATTATCCTTCTAATTTAAAAAAGATATATGATGCACCAATTATACTATACTACAAAGGAAATTTGAATGAATTAGATAAATACTCTATCAGTATCGTCGGAACAAGAACTCCTACTATTTACGGTAAAAGCGTTTGTGAAAAAATTACAAATGGACTATGTGAAATTGGGATTATGACTGTAAGCGGAATGGCTAAAGGAATCGATTCCGTAGTTCATAGGACTACATTGAAAAATTCCGGAATTACATATGCTATACTTGGAAGCGGCGTTGATGTAATTTATCCATATGAAAATAAACTATTATACCACGATATTATTGTACAAGGTGCGGTAATTTCTGAATATGTGCCGGGTGCAAAACCGGATAAAGTTAATTTTCCCAAAAGAAACCGCATAGTGAGTGGTATCGGCTTGGGAACGTTGATAGTCGAGACCGGGGCGAGAGGTGGTTCATTAATTACTGCTGAGTTTGCCCTCGATCAGAATAAGGAAATATTTGCTATTCCGGGTAATATAAACTCACAAAAATCTGTAGGTGCAAATGAATTAATAAAAAAAGGTGCAGCTAAATTAGTAACTTGCGTGGAAGATATTATCAATGAATTCGATTATGCCCTTAAACCAATTTTAAAAAACAGGGGAAAGGGAAATGAGCAGAAAGTTTCATTAGAATTAGATATTTTTGAGAAGAAAATATTTGATGTTATTTCTTATGAACCGATTCATATAGATAAAATTAATGAGATTACGGGTCTTTCTATATCAGATTGCCTTGTACAGTTATTATCCTTGGAATTTAAGAATATAGTGAAGCAGTTACCAGGAAAGTATTTTGTCAGAATGCACGATTAATAGAATTTTAAATTCAAAGAAATGTTAAAACAAACTCAATCTCAAAGACTTGTTCAGAAAGTATTGCCACAGTTGATTCAAAAAATGAGTTTACTGGCTATACCTACTATTGCTCTCGAGCAAATGGTCCGCCTTGAACTTATTCAAAATCCATTTCTTGAAGAACGGGAATTAGAGACTCTTTCTGAAGATCAAATAGATAGCGATGTACATGAATCAGATGATGCATCAACTGAAGAAAGTAACAAAGAAGAAGAGTACAATTGGGATGACTATTTGAACTCTGACACGGAAGGGTATAAGACTCCCGGCGGAAATTCGGATGATAAAGATACGAATTATGAGAATATGTGGAGAAGTCCGCATTCAAAAAATGATATCCTTCTATCTCAGGTATATTTGTCTGAACTTAACCATAAGCATATGCTGATTGCAGAAGCAATCATAAGATCTTTGGATGATGATGGATATTTCAGACAGGATATAAACGAGTTTGTTGAAGACCTGAAGAATTTTCATTTTGGAGATGAGTTTAAAGATGAAGATACTACTGCATCTGAAGTTGAAAAGGTATTGCAAACGATACAGAAATTCGATCCGCCAGGTATAGCTTCAAGAAATTTACAGGAATGCTTGATTAATCAAATAAATCAGAAAGATCTTGATCCTCAACTAAAAACAAATGCTCAAATTATAATCAGAGATTATTTTGAAGAATTCAGATTAAAAAATTATGAAAAATTAGTTTCGGAACTGAACATTGACATCAATACTCTTAATAAAATATTTGATTTGATTTTGAAACTAAATCCAAAACCAGCCGCGTCTATAGAAGATGCAGCAAATGCGGATTATATATTTCCCGACTTAATTGTTTTAAAAGAAAACGGGATTTATAAAGTTGAATTGAATGAAAGAAATATTCCCTCGCTCCGAATTAATTCTGCTTATAGACGGTTAATAACAAACCAGAAAAATATTCTCGATAAAAACACAAAAGATTTTATTCACAATAATTTCGAAAGAGCAAAGTGGTTTTTGATGGCAATTAATTCGAGAAGGGAAACAATGTTGAAAGTTATGAATGCTATATTAAAACACCAAAAAGAATTTTTTGATAATCTTGGTGAGGGTTTGAAACCCTTGTATGAAAAAGATGTTGCTGAGGATATAGGTATGGATATTTCTACCGTCAGCAGGACGGTTCGAGGTAAATATGTCCAATCCGAATTTGGTATTTATGAGCTGAGAAATTTCTTCAGTCATAAAGTCAGGAATGAAGTTGGAGAAGATATATCAAATTCAGAAATCAAAAATAAATTGAAAGAGGTAATTGAATCTGAAGACCCGGCAAATCCCCTAACAGATGAGCAACTCGTAATTGAGATGCATAAACTAGATTTCAAATTGGCAAGGCGAACTGTTGCTAAATACAGGGATATTCTAAAAATTCCTAAAGCAAGAATGAGAAGAAAACTATAAATAACAAAATAATTTGAAAAAAAATCAAGAAATAAAATCAACAACCGTTATCGGATTAATTAAAGATGGTAAAGCTGTTATCGGAAGTGACGGTCAGGTAACTATGGGTAATACTATTATGAAACATAAAACGAAAAAAGTTAGGAAGTTATATAATGATAAAGTATTAGTAGGTTTTGCAGGTGCAACCTCAGATGCTTTTACTTTGTTTGAAAGATTTGAAAGTAAACTTGAACAATATAAAGGAAATCTTTCCCGCGCTGCGGTAGAACTCGCAAAAGAATGGAGAACAGATAAATATCTTCGTCGGCTTGAAGCTTTATTAGCTGTTGTTGATAAGGAAAAAACATTAGTGATTTCCGGTACTGGTGACGTGATTGAACCGGATGATGGAATCGTTGCCATCGGTTCAGGAGCACCTTATGCCCTTGCTGCAGCTAGAATGATGCTAAAGTATTCCAAACTTGGAGCAAAGGAAATAGTTAATGAAGCCCTCAAACAGGCAGCAAACATATGTATCTATACGAATGATAATATTACTATTGAAGAATTAAATTAATTTAAATGCAAAACAATATAACAGAAAAGACACAAAACATTAAGAAGAAAGTAAAGTCAGCGAAAACAAGCAATAAAAACATTATTGATCAGTTAACTCCTACACAGATTGTTGAGGAGTTGGATAAGTACATCATAGGTCAGGATAATGCCAAGAAATCAGTCGCAATTGCTCTGCGTAACAGATGGCGCCGACATCAGGTAGCAGAGAATATGCGCGATGAAATTATGCCAAATAATATAATAATGATCGGTCCGACAGGAGTCGGTAAAACAGAAATTGCTAGGCGTATATCAAAATTAGCGAATGCTCCTTTTATTAAAGTTGAGGCATCAAAGTTCACAGAAGTAGGGTATGTAGGACGCGATGTAGAATCAATGATTCGCGAACTTACTGATTTATCCGTAAATATCGTTAAACTTGAACGTACAAAGGAAGTGGCAAAAAAAGCCGCAGAGAATGCTGATGAAAGGATTCTTGATATTTTAATTCCTCCTGTGCGGAAAAAACCTGAAACCACTGATGAAGCGAAAGCCGCTGTTGATGCTCAATTTGACGATGGTAAAATGAAGATTGAACTTGATAATGGACCACTAGAAGATAATTATACTACCCGCGATAAATTCAGAAAGCAACTGCTTGACGGTTCTCTTGATAACAGAATTATTGAGATGGATTTAACAAGCGAAAATATGCCGATGTTGCAGGTTCTCGGTCCGATAGGGCTCGAGGAAATGGGTCTGAATCTGAATGACTTGTTCGGGAATATGATGCCAAAGAAATCAAAAAAGAGAAAGCTTTCAATTGCAGAGGCGAGAAAGGTACTTACTCAGGAAGAATCCCAAAAACTTATCGACATGGATGGAGTAATCAAAGATGCAGTTGAAAAAGTTCAGAACTATGGAATCGTTTTCATTGATGAGATTGATAAAATTGCTGGAGGTGGAGGAAAACAATCTGGAGTTGACGTTTCCCGCGAAGGTGTTCAAAGGGATTTGCTTCCTATTGTTGAAGGATCTACGGTCATAACTAAATATGGACCTGTAAAAACAGACCACGTTCTTTTTATTGCTTCGGGGGCATTTCATATTTCAAAACCGAGCGATTTAATACCTGAACTTCAGGGAAGGTTTCCTATTCGAGTTGAATTAAATAGTCTGAACGAAGAAGATTTTTATAAAATATTAACGCAACCTGAAAATGCATTGATAAAACAATATAAGGCTTTATTACTTACGGAAAATGTAGAGCTAATTTTTTCTGACGATTCTATAAAAGAAATTGCAAAGATTGCAACTGAAGTGAATGAGCAAGTTGAAAATATCGGTGCCAGAAGGCTTCATACAATACTTACGAACTTGTTAGAAGATATTCTGTTTAAAGTGCCCGATAAAAATAATAAGAAAAAGATTGAAATTAATAAAGAACTTGTACACGAAAAGTTAAATTCGATTGTAAAAAACAGAGATCTTAGCAGATACATTTTATGAAGAAATTATTATTGGTTATTTTTCTTTTTTTACTTCGGTTGCTCAATATAAGAACCGTGAGTCTTCGCAGATATATGCCGGATTAGGTTATTCGCTTGTTTTTTTCACTAATTCTGATGTGAGCAGTATTTATCCTACAATTGATTTAGACCGTTCGGGGCTTCTTAGTGAGGTTAACGGATTTTATGGTATCAAATTTAATAATTATTTGGCTGTTGAATTTACTCCTTCCTTTTTATTTGCAAGGAATACTCAACGTGCTGATGGTAACTGGTACACACAGAATAATCAACATCTTTGGTATATTCCACAAGATGCTTCTCTCTTTGCTTTGACTATTAATCTAAAAGCAAAAGTATTTCCTTTTGGAAATAACCAGCAGAGTTTATTAAAAGATTTCTACATAGGTACAGGCGGAGGAATGGTTTATATTAAAGAACAAGCGAGAAATTATATATACAGTGATAGTTCATATAGTATGAATTATTTAAGAGTACAGGATGATAAAAACGATGTCTGGGCTCCAAATTTTACATTATCACTCGGAATCAGTTCGGCAAGCAATTTTGCATACGGTTTCGATATCACTTATAGGGTTGTTCCTATGCCTATAAAACGAAATACACCTCTTAGTTCCTCAAATGCAAGTAATTATAATAGTATAAATCTATCCGCAAGAGTTTTGTTTAATATGTAAAATTAAAAGCCGCAGATAATCTAATCACCTGCGGCTTTTCAAATAAATCTTTAGCTACTGTTATTCTTATTTTAATATTTCACGTGAAATCACAATCTTTTGAATCTCGCTTGTACCCTCGTATATTTCAGTAATTTTCGCATCGCGTAAATATCTTTCTACAAGATATTCTCTTACATATCCATAACCACCGTGAATCTGAATTGCTTCGAGTGCACAATCTACTGCAGTTTCACTGGCAAATAGTTTTGCCTGTGCTGCTTCTTTTACAAATTTTTCGTTTTGGTCTTTTTTGAACGCTGCTTTCAGAGTTAGTAATCTGGCACCTTCTACTTTTACAGCCATATCAGCCAATTTAAATTGAATTGCCTGTAAGTTACAAATTGGAGAATTAAAAGCTTTTCTCTCTTTAGAGTATTTTGTTGCTGCTTCAAGCGAGGCCTGAGCAATTCCAAGAGCTTGTGCAGCAATTCCAATTCTACCTCCATTAAGAGTTTCCATAGCTATTTTGAAGCCAAAACCTTCTTCCCCGAGTATATTTTCTTTAGGAACTTTACAATTATTTAAACCGATGGAGCAGGTGTCAGAACCACGGATTCCAAGTTTATCTTCTTTTTTACCAATTTCGAAACCTTCAAAGTTTTTTTCTACGATGAAAGTGGAAATACCTTTATATCCTTTTGATTTATCTGTAACTGCCTGAATGAGATAGCAATCAGCGGTAGTTCCATTTGTTATCCAGTTTTTCATTCCGTTCAGAATATAATAATCTCCATTGAATATAGCTTCAGTTTTTTGCTGAGTAGCATCGCTTCCTGCTTCCGGTTCAGAAAGACAAAAAGCACCTAGTGCTTCTCCCATTGCAAGTTTCCGCAGATACTTTTCCTTTTGCGTTTCGGTGCCCCATTTTTCGATTCCAAAGCAGACAAGAGAATTGTTTACAGACATAATTACACCAACAGAAGCATCAACTTTTGAAATCTCTTCCATCGCTAGTACATAACTGATTGTATCCATACCCGCACCTCCCCAATCAGGAGAAACCATCATTCCCATGAATCCAAGTTCTCCCAGTTTTTTTATGATCTCTGCAGGGAAAACCGCATTAATATCCCTTTCAATTTGTGAAGGGGCAATTTCATTTTCAGCAAAATCTTTTGCAGCTTCTTTTATCGCAAGATGTTCCTCAGTAAATTCGAAATTCATATTATTATAGTTTAGATTAATAAGTTATTTTCCGTAATCGTAGAAACCTTTTCCGCTTTTCCTCCCAAGATAACCTGCAGTTACCATTTTCTTAAGAAGCGGGCAGGGGCGGTATTTAGTGTCACCGAGACCGGTATGCAATACTTCCATGATTGATAAGCACACATCAAGTCCAATAAAATCAGCCAGTGTAAGGGGACCCATTGGATGATTCATTCCAAGTTTCATCACAGTATCAATAGCTTCTGGTTCGGCTACTCCTTCCATTATGCAATAAATTGCTTCGTTTATCATTGGCATAAGAATCCGGTTAGCAACAAAGCCGGGGTAATCCTGAACTTCAACGGGTTCTTTCCCTATTCTCAACGATAGATCTTTTACAGAATCGTAAGTATCTTGAGAAGTAGCCAGACCACGAATTACCTCCACAAGTTTCATCATAGGAACGGGATTCATAAAATGCATTCCGATTACCTGTGCAGGTCTTTTTGTAACTGCTGCAATTTCCGTGATGGAAATGGATGAAGTATTTGTAGCAAGTAAAGCATTTTTATTTACCAATATATCTAAATCCCGGAAGATTTGCTTCTTGATTTCCGGATTTTCGGTTGCTGCTTCGATAATTAAATCAGATTCGGAAGCAGATTTTAAATCGAGAGCAATTGTTATATTATTCAAAGTTGACGTTTTATCCGCATCAGTAATTGTTCCTTTTTTTATTTGTCTGTCAAGGTTTTTAGATATATTGCTAATCGCTCTGTCAAGAAACTCCTGCTTGATGTCAATGAGGATCACTTTATACTCAAATTGAGCAAAAGTGTGGGCTATTCCATTGCCCATCGTTCCTCCACCAATAACAGCTATTTTATTAATACTCATTATATAAATTAATTATTTTTATAAAATTAAATTTTTTCTAATATAATTGCACTTGCTTCACCGCCACCAATGCAAAGAGTTGCGATTCCTTTTTTAGCATTTCCACGAATCATATTATAGAGGAGAGTTGTGAGAATTCTCGCTCCGCTTGCACCGATTGGATGTCCTAAAGCAACAGCGCCTCCATTGATATTCACTTTATCAGGATTAAGACCTGCTACCTTTATAACAGACAAGGCTTGTACAGCAAAAGCTTCATTAGCCTCAAATAAATCAATATCTTCTTTGTTAAGACCGGTTTTTTCCAATACTTTTGTAATTGCGTATGCGGGAGCAGTGGTAAACCATTCCGGTTGTTGAGCATGAGAGACGTGACCAAGAACTCTTGCAAGTGGATTAATGTTTAATTCCTCTGCTTTTTCAGCGGACATTAAAACTAGAGCTGAAGCGCCATCATTTATTTTTGAAGCATTAAAAGCTGTCACAGAACCATTATCCTCAAATGCGGATTTTAGTCTTAAACCTTTATCAAAATTTACTTTTTTAGGTTCCTCATCTTCAGAAATGATTATATTTTCTTTTCTGCCTTTAATCTCAATAGTAACTATTTCTTCTTTAAAAAATCCTTTTTCTATTGCATTAAGAGCTTTCTTATAACTTTGTATAGCAAATTCATCCTGTTCAGCTTTCGAAATTTTCAATTCCCTGGAACATAGTTCAGCTGCATTCCCCATATGATAATTGTTATATACATCCCATAAACCATCAAGGATCATCCCGTCAATTACTCTTCCATTTCCCATACGATAACCATTCCTTGCTTTATCTAGATAATAAGGGACGTTGCTCATAGATTCCATTCCACCCGCTACCACTATGTCCGAGTCACTGCATTGAATTGCCTGCACAGCAAGCATTACTGATTTTAAGCCCGAGCCGCACATTTTGTTGATAGTAAGACAGGGAACAGAATCCGGTACTCCGGCGTAAATAGATGCTTGCCTTGCAGGTGCTTGACCTAAACCGGCAGGAAGTACACACCCCATAATCACTTCTGAAACCATTGCAGGAGTAATATTACTTCTTTTTATTGCTTCTTTTATAACAATTGCTCCGAGTTTTGGTGCGCTAAGTGAAGAAAGTACTCCCATAAAACTCCCAACTGGAGTTCTAACTGCAGATACTATTACTACTTCTTTCATTTTATTAGATTTAATTTTATATAGCTGAGTTTACAATATTTACAAATGATTCTGCTATCAAACTTGCTCCTCCGATCAAACCACCGTCAATATCTGACATAAAAAGAAGCTCTTTTGAATTTTTGTCATTCATACTTCCTCCGTATAATATAATAATATTATTTGCAATTTCATTTGCAAATAAATTGCTCACTGATTTTCTAATTAAAATATGCATTTCGTTCGCCTGCTCACGTGATGCAGTTTTTCCAGTTCCTATTGCCCAAACTGGTTCGTATGCGATTACGATTTTCCTTATTTCTTCATCAGACAATCCTTTCAGGCACAATGTAACTTGTTCATCTACAATTTTGATGTGAATATTGGCTTCACGCTGCTCCAGGGTTTCTCCTACACACAAAATAGGAATTAATTCATTTTCAAGAGCTTTCTTTATTTTTAAATTTATAATATCATTTGTTTCGAAAAAATATTGTCTCCTCTCGCTATGACCTATTATTACGTAATTACACCCTACTGATTTAAGCATTTTTGCTGATATCTCACCGGTAAAAGCACCTTCATCTTTATAATGAACGTTCTGTCCTCCGGTACTAATACCAGAATTTTCTAAAATATCGTTTGCTGCATTTAGATTTACAAAAGGCGGGCAAATCAATACATCGACTTTATTAAGAACTTCGGGGCTAATCAATTTTTTTAAATTTAATATTAAGTCATATGACTCAGAAAAAGTTTTATTCATTTTCCAGTTTCCTGCAATTAATTTCTTTCGCATTTCCTTATCTTTAAATTATTAAAAATTTTCTTCAAAATATTAGGATTATCTTTTCTTCAGATATTTATAACTGATAATTACATTTTTTCTTTTAATTCGATTAAATAATTGTTCCATATACAATGAGCAAAACGGGATAAGAGCTATTTTCATCATAATCTGATATCTAGGCAGAGCAAAAAATAAAATAACCGTCAATGTCGCCGACAAAATAAAAATATAAATGATATAGTATTTCCTTAGATTAAATGACTTAATGATCCCCAAAATAGAAAATATAATTATAATAAGTGAGGGAATCATATATCCCAGATTGAAAGATCTTTTATCGTTAGTATTAAATATCCAGAGGTGATATACTTTCAGAAAAGAATTTTTAATTTCCTGTACGGGATTTTCTTTTGCGAAATTAAAAGCTTTATTATAATAATAATCATTGTACATTAATTCGAAGTTATTTCCGGACGTATTAACTTTGATTTCGGATAAAAAATATTCGTCTCCCCAATAACCTATCCTCTCAGGGTTGTGTCCGCGGTAAAAATTCAAGCCTCCACTCGTACTGAGTGGAATAAAATCATCAAAGACTATTGCATTTCTGATAATCCAAGGAGATATAAATAGCAGAATTAAAATAGCACTTGTAAAAGTAAAACTAAATTTTCTTTTAATAAGAAGAATGATATAAACGAATGCAAGAAATAATACAAATTCACTTCTGAGTAGTATGAGCATAGAAGCAAAAAAAGAAAATAAAAATATTTTTCTTTTATTATGAAAAATGTCTTCAGATAATATTAACATGAAAAAACAAATTATAAATAAATGATAGTGATTTACAGCATTAAAAATAGTAGTGATGTAAATAAATTCAGGTACTATGGCTATTATCAGTGATGATATTAAAGCAATGTTTTTTGAAAAATATTTTATACAAAATTTATAAAAAAGGAAAATTGTAATCAGACTAATAATTATTTGAGAAAATATCAGGAGGATATTTCTCGATACATCGTTATCTATGAATAAAAAAGGATAAAGATAATAAACATATACCGGAGGCATAAATGCAGAAGGATAGGGGGTTGAATTACTATCATAAATTTGGTTAAGTTTGTCATGCGTAAAATAAAATAGAGAATATCCTTTACCGGCTTTCAGATTCTCTCCTATATAACCGAACTCCCAGTAATTACTGCTTTTAAGATCAACGAAAAAAATAAGAAATAACATTCTTGCTAAAAAAGCTAATCCAATAATATAAAAAATATATTTATTATTAGTTTTGGATTCCATTTAAATTTGATTCAACTTTGAAACAGCCAATTTTTTAGCTTCGGAATGTTCTATAATTGGTTCAGGATAATCAATACAAATTCTAACTTTGGAACTTACTTTTCTGAACCAGAATACATTCAGCATTTTGTTTCTTAAATTTGTGGTTTCCGTTCGAAAAATGAATGACTTGTCAATTTGACAAATGCAGAATTATCCTGATATTCTTTAGTACTAATGGAATTTAAATAACTCATTGAAGATTGTAGTCCCTCTTTGTATTCTTTAATTAATTTTTTTACATTTCCTTTGTAGGGGACTAAGGATTCTTCTCCTTCTATGTAATTTTTATTTTCTTGTTTTACTGCAAATGAGGCACTTCCGAAATATTTTTTCCATCTTTGGTTGTTGAATTTTAATACATCACCAGGTGCTTCTTCGGTTCCTGCAAGTACTCTTCCGAACATAACGACATCACAACCCAAGGCAATTGCTTTACACATAGCTCCTGGAGTATTTATACCTCCATCTGCAATTATTTTGACATTGCTTTTCAATTTCTCTTTGGCTTCGAGTGACTTTATGATTGCATCTACCTGTCCTATCCCGACCCCTGATTTTATGGAAGTAGAACACATTGCACCATTTCCTATCCCTACTCTGATAGCATCTACTTCAAGTTCAATAAGAAATTTTGTGACTTCAAAACTTGCAACATTACCTGCAATGAGTTTTAGGTCATAATTTTTGATCAATGAGTTAACGCTGTTAATAAATTTACTAAGAACCTTCGAACCGCCATTTGCAATATCAATACAAAGAATTTTAACTCCGAAATCTGCTAATTTCTGCATTCTCAGAATTTCTGTTTTCTCATTTACCCCAATTGCAGCAGCTTTAAAAGGAGAGTCTGTTAAGTTATTTTCCTTGTATTCTTCTATTTGTTCATCTACTGAATTAAATCTATGCAATATACCAAGGCATTTCAGGTCAGCAAGTTCCTTAGCCATCTTTCCGCCGCAAACTGTATTCATTGGAGAAGCAACAATGGGAACATCTAATTTTAATCCGAGAAAATCCACGGATGTATTGCAATTGGCACGATGCTCAATTCTCGAAATCTGATTCGGAATAAGAGAAATATCATCATAAGTCAATGAATAATCATGAAAAATATTTTTGTATGACAATTTATTTGTAATTTAATTTATAAAATAATAAAAATCATAGTCTGTATAAACATCCTATGATTTTCATTTGAAATTAATTTCAGTTGAGAATAAATTATGATAATGATTTCGTAACTTTTTCTGACGCATCTTTTAGGGTAGTTGCTGATATTATATTTAATCCAGAATCATCAAGTATTTTTTTTGCTTCATCTGCGTTTGTGCCCTGCAACCTGACCACCACCGGAACTTTAATATCTATAGATTTTGCTGCCTGAACAATTCCTGCCGCGACAAGGTCGCATCTCACTATACCACCAAAGATGTTTACTAATATAGCTTTTACATTTTTATCAGACAATATTATCCGGAAACCATTTTCTACAGTTTCAGCTGAAGCAGTTCCACCAACATCGAGGAAATTAGCAGGTTCGCTACCCGTGAGTTTTATTAAATCCATTGTTGCCATTGCTAATCCTGCTCCATTCACCATACAACCAACTGTTCCATCCAATTTTATATAATTAAGGTCGAATTTGGAAGCTTCGATTTCAAGAGGATCTTCTTCATTGATGTCTCTCATTGCAGATACATCTTTATGTCTGAATAGAGAATTATCATCAATAGTAATCTTGGCATCTAAAGCCAGTATATTGTCATCATTGGTAACTACTAAAGGATTAATTTCTAAAAGTGAAGCATCAATATCTTCATAAGCTTTGTAAAGTTTAGTAATAAAATTCAAAAAACTCTTGAATGCAATTCCTTCAAGATGTAATCCGAAAGCCAGTTCCCTTGACTGGAATGCAGTGAGTCCTAAACCCGGATCAATCCAGATTTTAATTATCTTTTCAGGAGTTTCAGCCGCTACTTTTTCGATTTCTACTCCGCCCTCTGTCGAAGCCATAATAACATTTTTGTGCTGTTGTCTGTCTAATAATATCCCGAGATACAATTCTTTCTTGTAATCAATACCTTCGGCAACGAAAAGAGTTTGTATTTCTTTTCCTTCTTTACCTGTCTGGTGGGTCACTAATATGTTCCCGATAATTTTGCTTGCATAATCTCTGGCTTTATCAAGGTGTGTCCCGAAAAATTTCACACCGCCTTCAACTACTATTTCATCTTTTTTGTCTTTATTATATACAATTCCTTTCCCTCTGCCTCCAGCATGTATTTGTGATTTAATCACAAATTGAGATACTCCAGCTTCCCGTAATTTTGTAACTGCACCATCAAATTCCTCCATCGATTTAATCGCAACTCCATCCTGAATTGGAACTCCGTATGTTTTTAATATTGACTTTGCTTGATATTCGTGAATTTTCATTAGTAACAATTTTAAGTTATAAGATTTATTTATTAATTTTTTCTTTTATTTTTTTCATCGAAGTATCTAACCTCGATTTTATTGAATCAAGTTTTTCTTTTCTAATCAGAGTATCAATTTTGTTCAAACTTTCATCTATTGTCTTATCGATCTTTTGGTTAATTCTGTCTTCAACTTTCTGAGATATCCTTTCGCAACCTAGGAGAGAAACGAAAAAAAACATCAGCAATATTATTCCGGCACTTTTTGACATTATTTATTTCACTTTCTTGCTAATAGATTTTCCTTGCTGGAAAAGACCAAGATAGTCTTTTCCCCCTGCTTTTGAATCAGTTCCGCTCATATTGAATCCTCCAAATGGATGAGCTCCAACTAATGCTCCGGTACATTTCCTGTTCAGGTAAAGATTTCCAACGAAAAATTCCTTAGCTGCTCTTTCAATTTTTTTCTTATCTTTGGAATAAACAGCTCCTGTTAGACCATAAATAGTTCCGTTTGCAATATTCATAGATTCATCAAAATTCTTTGATTTAATAACGGCAAGTATAGGACCGAATATCTCTTCCTGAGATATTGTTGCATTTGGATCTACATCTTTGATTATGGTTGGTTCTATAAAATATCCGTTTCCCTCAGCTTCTTTTCCACCGAATATTAGTGTTCCACCTTCTTCTATCCCTTTATTTATATAATCAAGTATTTTTATCTTGGATTTTTCATTAATAACGGGTCCCAAATTAGGGTTGTTTCTTGCTTCAGAAACATTCAATAATTTTGCTTTCTCAATTAATGCATTGCAAAATTTATCATATATTGCTTCATCTACGATCACTCTAGAGCAAGCTGAACATTTCTGCCCCTGGAATCCGAAAGCAGATTGAATTACTCCTGTTACTGCAAAGTCGAAATCTTTCAGTTCTTTATCAATAACGATAGAATCTTTTCCTCCCATTTCAGCGACGACCCTCTTTATCCATATTTGCTGGGGCTGCTTTTTAGCTGCGAGTTCATTTATTCTTAATCCAACTTCCATTGATCCAGTAAAAGATATAAATCTTGTGAGATGATGCTGTACTAATGTATCTCCGATGCTTCCACCGCCGCCTGTTATGAAATTTAGTACACCAGTCGGAAGATTTATTTCTTCCATTAGTTCTACAAACATTTGTGCTATAGCAGGGGAGTCACTTGAGGGTTTTAAAACAACAGTATTTCCTGATACGATAGCAGCTGTTGTCATTCCTACAAGTATTGCCAAAGGAAAGTTCCAGGGTGGTATTACAATACATACACCAAGAGGAATGTATGTTAATTTATTATCTTCACCTTTAATTTTTATTACAGATTGACCTTTGCTGTATCTTAACATCTCTCTTGCATAGAACTCCATAAAGTCAATTGCTTCTGCAGTGTCGCCGTCTGCTTCAGCCCAATTCTTTCCGACTTCATATACCATCATTGCAGAGAACTGATGTTTCCTTTTGCGCATTAATTTTGCAGCTTTGAAAAGATATTCTGCTCTCTTCTTGGGAGAAACATATTTCCACTCGCTAAATTTAGCGTGTGCTGTTTCTATCGCCTTTACTGCAAGTTCTGCATTAGCTCTTTGGAAAGTTCCTAATACTTCGTCTGTATTTGAGGGATTGATAGAGTATAATTTCTCTTCCACAAAAATCTTCTCGCCGCCTATTAAAAGCGGATATTCTTTATTGAATCTCACTTTTACATATTCTAATGCTTTCTCAAATTCTTTTTTGTTTTTCTTTTGAGTAAAATCTATATACTCTTCATTCTTAAATTTTTCTGTACCCATATTATTTTAATTATTATTTATTAATTGTAAAATTTTATTATGCAATTCTGGACGGATTTCTCTAATCCCGTTGTTTTTTCTACTCGGATAAATCCTGTTGGTTAAAAATATTATTATTATGTTTTTGTCCTTATCACACCAGATACTTGTACCGGTAAATCCTGTATGTCCGAAGCAGTTATCAGATATCAATTCTCCGCAGGGTGCTCTAAAGTTCGTAGGTAAAGGTTTAGTGTCCCAACCAAATGCCCTCGTATTTTCATAACCGGTTATTGCAAACTTCGTAGTAAATAAGTTAATGGTTGCTTTATTAAATAAAACTGGATCTTTTAATGGTTTCACAGTACTTTTTGTTTCATAACTTTTTGTTAATAATGTCCTTGTGTATTTATACAAATCATTTGCATTTGAAAAAAGTCCTGCATTTCCTGAAACACCACCCATTACTGCAGCAGACTCATCGTGAACTTCTCCCTGAATTTGCCGCTTCCTCCAATACTCATCTTTCTCTGTTGGTAGAATATCGCTTCTGATTTCATCCGGAGGATTAAACATTGTTGATAACATATCATTGGGAGTGAAAATATATTCTTTACAAAATTCATCAAGACTTTTTCCGGTTATTCTTTCTACTATCACTCCGAGTAATATGAAATTCAAATCACTATAAACAAACTTATTACCAGTTTGATAATCAAGATTTATTTCAAAAATTGTTTCTAATAGTTCGTCTTTGTTTTTGCAATATTTATAAAAAGGAAGCCAGTCTTTCAATCCGGAGTTATGAAGCAGGAGATTTTGGATTGTAATATTTTCTTTCCCGCTATTATTAAATTCAGGGATATAATCTATTACTTTATCTTCAAGTTTCAGTTTCCCCAAATCAAATAAAAGCATAATAGCCGGGGTAGTGGCTGTAACTTTAGTGAGAGATGCTATATCAAACAGGCTATTATTTTCCACAGCTTTCGAGCCATTTTCATAAGTAAAGGAACCATATGATTTGAAGTATAATATCTCGCCTTTAGTCCCAATTAGCAATTGTGCTCCCGGGAAATATCTGTTCTCAATACCTTTAAGTACTAATGAATCTACAGACGAATAATCATATCCGAGAGAGACATTACAAAAGCAAATTATTATGAATAGGCATAATCTTCGCATTAAAAAATATATTTATTTTAAATCTCTACTTCAATCTACAAATTTCTGTACATTAAAAAAAATGCCTCTTTCTTTTCGAAAAGAGGCATGAAATTAACATAATTATCTTTTATCTCTTTCTTTTGAAACCATATATCAAAACAACCCCGGCAAATACGATTATCGGAAGTTCTAATCCGAATAATCCGCATTTTTTTCCGCTTTTTACTGTCGCAGACATTACTACATCTTGTTTCAAATCAGTCAAATTCTTATCCCATGTCACTTTTTTACCCTCTATTTTCCCGTTAGATGCAATTACTTCATCAGCAAATTCAAATTCATACGCTAATTTATATTTTTCCATTCCCATTCCGGAATTCGAAGTATCTTTTAGTAAAGTGTATTTGAAATCCATGCCGTCTTTTCCTTTTTCCCATGATGCCTTAATTTTCGAGAATCCCGTGGCTTCAGTTAGTTTGTTAAGATCCTTGAATTTTACATCTAATGTAACATGCGTTGATTTTGTAGTGTCGGTATCTTTTTTTTCTTCTATTTTTACATCACCTACCTGTGTATTAGAAGAAGAAAATTTGCTTCTCGCTTTGTCCTCAGTAAAGCCAAAACCGCCTAATTCACCGCTTGAAATGTTAGTTGATGCCGCCCAGTAATGAATCTTCATCGTCCCTGAACCATCAGAATTTATAGTTGCCTTTTGCTCATAGTTAACGCATCCGGCAAGAATTAATGAAGTAAATAATGCAAAAACAAAAAGTGGTAGAAATTGTTTGATTCTTCTCATATTGTGTCTCCTTTTTTTGTGGGTTTAGAAAAAATATAAAAATAAATTACACTAACTGAAATAAATATGAGTTTTATTATTCTTAATATAATACTATTTTCTTAAAAACAATATTCTAAAATGTTAAACTATGGAAAATGTTTAATAAAGTAATATTATTAATTTCAGTTTTATTTTTCATTGGTTTTAATGAATCTCTTCCTCAACCTGTAATTAATCTATCTGTTAATAATTATAATTTTAATCAAAAACGAATTAATTCTTTGTGTGGTTATAAATTTACTGTAACCAATACAGGAAATGCTGTATTGAATATCACATCTATGAATTTTTCATCGCCGAGATTCAGAGTAGATACAACTTTAATGCCTTATCCGCTTGTTATCCAGCCATCAGCTTCCAGGCAAATAAGGGTATGGTTTAATCCCGTTTCCGCGACAACGATAAATGATTCTTTGGCTATCGTTTCCAATGCTTCGAATCTTCCTCTCGCTAAAATATATTTCTCCGGCACTGGTGTCAATCTCTTATCTACATTAGGATATATTTTCTGGCAGGGTTTAGTCCCCGACAATCCGTTCACAAGTTATGATGATTACCAGCCGATTAGTATAAAACAAATTTCTGATGCTAACGGAGATGGCGTGAATGAAGTAGTTGTAAGTTCAGGAAATTATCTGACGACCTGTTACAATGGCAATGCGTGTGATTCTGCAGATATTTTATGGGTATTTAATACTGGTTACAATAATAATAATACAGGTGCTGTAACGTGGGAAGATGGAATGCAAATTCGTGATGATGTAGATGGAGACGGAGTTCAGGATGTAGTGATAGGATGTGCGGGTGGAAATGAAGAAGTTTATACAATCTCAGGAAGAACAGGCAGACAAATCTGGGTTTATGGTGATTCAGTAACCTATAGTGACGGTGATATTGAAGCTGTAAGAGTCGATAAAGATTATAACGGTGATGGTATTAAAGATGTGCTTGTATCTGCAAGCGGATCAGGAAGCGGCACAGGCGGAAGGCATAGTTTAATCTGTCTTAATGGCACTAATGGAAATGTAATATTTTATACTGTACAGACAGCCGATTTTACGGGTGATGTTCTTGCCACTGACTTTGGAGGTGCGATTGGTATAGCATACGGAAGCGGATATTCTGTAAAAGGATTTGACAATTTTGGAACTAATACTTGGAGCTATGCTGCAACGGGAAAGATTTGGACAATGAAAGAATTTCCAACGATAGGTACTGATACAGTGAAAGAGATTATTGGAAATTATGGCTTTAGCGGGGGACTTTTCTGTATCGCAGAAAATAATGGAATCGTAAACTGGACAAAAACGCTCGGCTCAAGTAATAATGGAAGGATTCAACTTCTGGATGATTTGGATTCAAATGGCTACATTGATTTTACACTCTATGGACCGCAGTCTGCATACAGGATTGATTCTAAAACAAGCAATATTCTCTGGACAAATAATCTTGCAAGTTCTTACCTGAGAGGTGCCGGTTTTCTAAGCGATGTAAACGGAGACGGTAAAAGAGATATATTAATTTCTACACAGTTGCCCGGAAAAGTTCTCGTTTTGAATGGAACTAATGGAAATATTCTTTTCACACATCAGTGGGGAACAACACTAACACAAAGAGGAGATAGATGTGCGGCAATGCAAAGCATCGATGGGAATAACACTTCAGAATTTATAGGTGGTTGCAGGGATGGAAGAATAGTATGTTTTTCGGGAGGACAAAATATTCCTACGGGAATAACACCTATTTCAAACAACACCCCGGAGAAATTTGAACTTTTACAAAATTATCCGAATCCATTTAACCCTGAAACTAAAATAAAATTTATTATTGCTCAGAATTTAAATACGGGTGGAATTACAACACTTAGAATATATGATGCCCTTGGGAAAGAAATTAAAACACTTGTAGAAGAAGATTTATTGCCCGGTCATTATGAAGTGACATTTAACGGAATAGCATTACCAAGCGGTGTTTATTTTTATAAACTTCAGTCGAACAATTTTCTCGAATGCAAAAAAATGATTTTAATCAAATAATCTTTAAATATTATTTTTATAGTATTTCTTAATTAATTATAAATAAATAAAATTAGATGAACAAAATTCTTCTTTCAGTCCTTTTAATAATCATATTAAGTTATCAAGTTGTAAATTCTCAAACTTTAGTTGCATCATATCCGCTTCCTTACTATAATCCTTATAATTTCTTGTGGGGCATAACAGGTATTAATGATTATCTGTGGTGCGGTTCTGATTATTATGCTTCTACACCTGGTTTATATAAAATATCTAAAACTGGAGTAATTGTTGATAGTATGTCGACTCCATTTGATTTTAACCACGGTCTTGCCTGGGATGGCAACGGATTTTGGATTGCACAGGATTATAGTTCTTCCGGAGCTAAATTATATAAAATAAATATGAGCGGGCAAAAAGTTGACAGTATCATGCTTGGCTCTTATGCTCAGGGTGTTGGAGGTTTGGCACTTGATGGTAATAATCTCTGGTTTTCTGTTTACTATCCTGACAATCCATCTTATCCATTTGCTTATGCTTACAAAGTTAATCTTTTGACTAAGCAATTGGTTGATACAATTCCATTAAGAGGAAAGCAAGTTTATGGGATCGCCGTTAAGGGAGATACAATATTATATGTTAATACTAAATTTCAGGGAGAGCTGGAAAGAATTTATGCATATAGAAAATCAGTCGGAGACACTTTATTCTCATTTGCTGCACCTGACCCTGATAATGACTGCGACCCGAGGGGATTATTCTGGGATAATCAGAATTTGTGGTTGCTAGCTTATAGAGTTGGAAATAATATAAATCAATACAGAACTATTTATAAATATGCTCTTACAGGGTCCGGAAGTCCTGTCATAACCACATCTACAAATCTAATTGATTTTGGAAATATTCTCATTAATGGAACAGGAACTCAGAGCCTTACAATAAATAATCTTGGTACTGCAAAACTTATTATCAGCGGTAAAAACATTAATAATCCTCATTTCGGAATTTCTCCGAATAATGTTCCGGATACAATTCTTCCGGGTCAGTTTAAAAATTATAATGTAACGTTTAGTCCGCTTGTATATGGGTATGATTCTACTCAACTTCAGATTCAAAGTAATGATTTCGCGAATCCGAATGTAATAGTAAGACTAAAAGGAAAAGGAGTTTACACAGGTGCCTTTATAAATCTATCTGATTTAAGTTATAATTATGGACAAAGGCGTGCAAATTCACTTTGCGGATATATTTTTACTGTAATGAATCAGGGAAATACGCCTCTGCAAATTAATTCGATGAATTTCAATACTTCAAATTATCGAATTGATACACTTGGATTAACTTTCCCTGTTTACATTGACACTCAAAAAACGAAACAGTTCCGTGTGTGGTTTCATCCCACATCACCGAATAGTTTTGCAGATACTTTAAAAATAAATTCAAATGCTGTCAATCTGCCATTATCAAAAATATCTTTATCGGGTTCAGGTATTTCTCAGACATATGACTTAGGTTCAATACTGTGGCAGGGAATTGTTCCTGACAATCCATATACGTCTTATAATGATTATCAACCGGTTAGCATTAAGCAAATTGCTGATGTGAATGGCGATGGATTTAACGATATGTTAGTTGCGAGTAATAACTACTTAGTTTCCTGCTTTAATGGAAACTCTTCTGTCACATCCGACGTTTTATGGACATTCAATTCCGGTATCACAAATTACAATTCCGGTTCTGTAACAAATGAAGAAGCAATGCAGATAAGAGATGACATAGATGGAGATGGAATTCCGGATATTGTAATCGGCTGCGGAGGCGGAAATGAGATGGTATATACTATTTCAGGACGTACCGGTCAGATGATATGGTCGTTCGGAGATTCAATTAATTATAGTGACGGTGATATTACAGGTGTCCGGGTTGATAAAGATTATAATGGCGATGGTATAAAAGATGTTATTGTTTCAGCTAGCGGGAATGGTCAACCTCCACTGGGCAGAAGGTCAGTATATTGTCTTAATGGTATAAATGGAAACTTGATATTTCAAATTCCGGAAACACAGGTTCAATTTCTAACTGATGTGGCAAATAATCAGCTTGGAGGAGCTGTGGGGCTTAGTAATAATGGCGGACCGTATTTTGTTCAAGGTTTCAATAATTCCGGTTCAAATACTTGGTCTTATACTTCTACAGATTATGTCTGGAATCTGAAAGATATCAAAAGTATAAATTCCGATACTATCAGAGAATTTGTAGGTTTCGCCGGATTCAATGGAAAAATATTTACGCTTAATGGTGTTACTGGTGCGGAAATATGGTCAAGGAATCTTGGTTCAAGCATTAATGGTACGATAAAAATATTACAGGATTCATTGCATAATAATCTTTTAAATAAACTGTACACATTCGGTCCCAAAACTTTACAGGTAGTTGATCCGGTTACATCTAATGTGGATTGGGTTCTGCCACTGGATAACTCATATATTCTCGGTGTATGTCAGTTGAATTATTATCATTTATATGCCCCAATGATAGTTGCGACTACATTAAATAATCACGTCTATGCCTGTAATACGAGGAATACCGGCAGTATTGTGTTTACGTATTCGTTTGGCAGCGGTGGTTCAGAAACTGCCGCTGAAAAAGTTTCTGCTTTAAAAACTGTTCGAACTCCTGATCAGCAATATAACGGCATAGCAGATGATTTTATTGCAGGTTGCCGAGACGGAAGAATTGTTTGTTTTTCCGGTGGATATTTCCTGACACCCAATGTTAATACAATAGGGAATAATGTTCCGGATAAATATTCACTTGAACAAAATTACCCAAATCCGTTCAATCCCGTTACTAAAATCAAATTTGCAATTCCGAAATCTAATGATGTAAAAATAACGATCTATGATATCAGTGGAAGAGTAATAAAACTTGAAACATTATCAAATCTTTCGGCTGGGATTTATGAATACACTTTGGATGCATCTTCATTTACTTCGGGTACATATTTTTACAAACTGCAGTCTGGTGGGTTCTCAATGGTGAAAAAAATGCTGATGATTAAATGATATCAGTTATTGAATCAGAAGTCTTGGAAATCCGCCTGGGCGGGCTCCTCTCGTTGTGCCTGCCCGCTATGGCGGGGAGGGTTATTAATAAAGTGATTATTCATCAGGTTATAGATTTTAATTAAAATATTTTTAATAAAACAAGGTCGAAATGGTAACGGGATAAATATCTAAATGTTTATCCCGTTTCTTTTTGCTATATCTTCTATTTTTTCCAACGATTCCTTTAATCCCGAACCGGTAGAATCACGATAAAGTTTAATTGCATTAATTTTTTGATTAGCTTTAAGTTCATTCATGATTTTGATTTCCAGATCTCCCGGGATGATATTTGTTTGAGTGTGAAAATTTTCCTGTTGTCTTTTGTCAATATGAGATTGGAATTCTTTAATTCCAGATTGATTCTGATATTCTTCAAACGAGTTTTTTGATCTCCTTTTGAATAATATCCTTAGTAAACGAGGAAATATAAATATTAGTAGGAATGTAGTCAGAAGATAAATTAAAAATGCTGTATAGTATGTTTTCTCAGTAATATCTGCTTTATTACCTGAAGTATCCGTGCAAATATACTGGTATTCGTGTGATTTAATCTGAACAGAAAAATCCCCATCGCAAACGATAGGTGAAGCAATCTTAAGCATTCCCGGAAAAGAATTCATCAGAATATAAATAAATACTGAAAGTATCAGTAAAAGTATTGATATACTAATGACTTTATACTTTGTTGTTTTCAATCTCAATTATCATTTTGTTTACACAAGCTCTTTAGCAGTTCGCCTGCTTTTTCATATCCCATGCTGTATGCAGTTTTGAAGTCCCAGCATGCTTCATCTGCTTTACTAATCATATAATATGCCATCCCTCTTCCGAAGTATGCCTCTTTTAGCGATGAATCAAGATTGATAGCTGAAGTGAAATCCTCAACACCTTTCTGATAGTCTTTCATTAAAGTGCAAACAACACCCCTGTTTAAAAAATATTTAGGATTATTACGATTATAAGATATCGCAGAATCTATGTCATTTAAGGCAAGATCGTATTGTCCTTTGTTTTTATATATCATACCCCTGTCATTATATGCATCAGCGTAATCTTTTTTTATCTCAATCACTTTTGAATAAAAGGCAAAAGCCTGATCAAAATTTTTCAAAAAATAAAATGATGAAGCTTTATAAAAATAATATGAAGCTACAGAGGGATTAATTTTAATTGCCTTATCAATATCATTTATAGCATCTTCATAGTCTTCATTTTCTATATTACAACGACCCTTCATAAAATAAGCATCTGCATAATCTTTGTTGAGTTCTATTGCTTTTGTGAAATTTTCTAAAGCTGAATCAAAACTTTCTTTCTTGAAATACTCCATACCTTTATTATAATACTCTGTACCGTTTTGGGAAAAAACATTTGGAGTAAAGATAAACAAAAACGATATAACTATCACAAGCGTAACTATTTTTATCATACATTTAAAATTATAGTTAAAAGTTATTCAAATCAAATTTTACTTTCAATATAAAACACATTCATGGGATTAGTTGAAATTATAAACTAATATTTACCTTTAATCTTGAATATCCAAAATCTAACTTTCTATTGTAAAAATGAAGAATGTATTAGCATTAATAGGACCAACAGCATCAGGTAAAACTGATATTGCTCTAAAAATAACGGATATGCTGAACGCGGAAATAATATCTGCAGACTCCCGGCAGATTTATAAATATATCCCTATAGCTTCTGCATCCCCTTTTAAAGAAGAATTAGCAAAAGTGAAACATCATTTCATTGGGGAACTTGAGTTAGGTGAAGTATTTAATGCAGGCGATTTTGGGAAAGCCGGAAGAAAAATTATAATAGATATATTAAAAGAGAATAAAATTCCAATAATAGTCGGAGGAAGCGGACTATATCTGAGATCACTTATCGAAGGATTTTTCGAAAAAGAGACAGAAAATGAGGAGGTCAGGAAGACATTAGAAAAAAAATTAAAGACTGAAGGATATATAGCACTGTATGAAGAATTGAAAAAAGTTGATATAGAATCAGCAAATCGAATGGATGCAACTAAATTTCGCCGTGTCATCAGGGCACTTGAAGCTTTTTATGTTACAGGGAAAAAAATGTCTGATCTTCAAAATGAAAAAATTAATGTAGGATTTGATACTATTCAGTTTGGGTTAAAGTTACCCCGTGAATATTTGTATGAAAGAATTAATAATCGGGTTGATACAATGATTGCAAATGGCTTACTTGAAGAAGTGAAAATATTAAAAGAAAAAGGTTATCATTACAATACTCACAATTCTCTGAATACCGTCGGAATAAAGGAAGTATTCAGATATTTGGAAGGGGAGTTAACTAAAGATAAAATGACAATCTTGATTAAGCAAAACTCAAGGCACTATGCCAAACGTCAAATGACATGGTTTAGGAAAGATAAAAACATTAACTGGATTCTTGTTGAAAGAAATACATCATTCAATGATACTGCAAAAAAAATTGTATCCGTTTATCTAAAAAAGCAAATATAATTGAATAACGATAAACTGAGAAAATATTTAGATAAAAACTATTTAGACTACAAAAAATATCACTCCTCAAATGACCCTGTTTGGTTCCTGCACAATTTGAAAGATGAAAACGAAATAGAAGTAACAGCTTTCATCTTATCCTGCTTTGCCTACGGGAAAGTGGAAGTAATGAACGAGTTTTTCTTGAATCTATCATCCCGAATAGCAGGTAATTTATATGAATTCGTATTGAATTTTGAAGAATTGAAAGATAAAAAATATTTAGACAAACTTTATTATCGTTTTAATGTATCCGAAGATTTAGTCTTTCTCTTCAGCAAACTCAAACAAGTGATAACAGAATTCGGGACACTGGAAAAATTATTTTTATCCGGATATTCAAATAATGATGCAAATATATTAAAAGGACTTTATGGTCTAACTGATTTTATGAAAAAAGGGATCAGAAGTGACTCTAGATACCATTATTTAATTCCTGACACAAGAAAAAATTCTACTTGCAAAAGACTGAATCTCTTTTTGCGATGGATGGTAAGAAAAGATGAAATTGACCTTGGAATATGGAATAAGGATATTTCTAAGTCGAAACTTCTCATTCCTGTAGATACTCATATTTATAAAATATCTCAGAGACTGAAATTAGTGATAAGAAAATCATGCGATTTGAAATATGCGATCGAGTTAACAGAAAAACTAAAGCAATTTGATCCGGAAGACCCTGTGAAATATGACTTTGCGTTATGCCATATAGGAATTGATAAAAAAAAATCCCTCCGGTTTCCCGAAGGGATTTAATATAAATCTAAAGATCTTATATTTTTAATTTAACATCGCTCTATTAATACATTCCACCCATATCGCCCATTCCTCCCGGAGGCATCATAGGCATTTTTTCTTTTTCAGGTTTTTCAGTAACAGTTGCTTCGGTCATAAGAAGTAATGCTCCTACTGATGCTGCATTTTCCAGAGCAACTCTTGTAACTTTTGTAGGATCGATTACACCTGCTTTTACTAAATCTTCGTATTCATCATTTGCTGCATTGAATCCGTAATTTCCTTTGCCTTCTTTTACTTTATTCACTACTACGGATCCTTCTAATCCTGCATTTTCAACTATTTGCCTGATAGGTTCTTCGATTGCTTTTTTTATTAATGTAATTCCGAGCATTATGTCTGAATTATCATTCTTAAGTTTATCGAGTTTTGAACTCGCTCTTAATAATGCAACGCCGCCTCCCGGAACTATACCTTCTTCAACGGCTGCTCTTGTTGCATGTAATGCATCTTCGACTCTTGCTTTCTTTTCTTTCATTTCAACTTCTGTAGCTGCACCAATTTTTAGTACTGCTACACCGCCTGAAAGTTTCGCAAGTCTTTCTTGTAATTTTTCTTTATCGTAATCTGAAGTTGTCTTATCCATTTGTGTCTTTATTTCGTTGATCCTCTTCTTAATATCTTCAGTCTTTCCTGCACCTTCAATTATTGTTGTGTTATCCTTGTCAATTACAACTCTCTTTGCGGTTCCCAAATACGATAATGTAGCGTTCTCTAACTTGAACCCTTTTTCTTCAGATATTACTGTACCATCGGTAAGGATTGCAATATCTTCAAGCATTGCTTTTCTTCTATCACCGAATCCGGGAGCTTTTACTGCTGCAACTTTTAATGTTCCTCTAAGTTTATTAACGACTAAAGTTGCTAAAGCTTCACCTTCAAGGTCTTCAGATATTATTAAAAGACTCTTTCCTGATTGTGCGATTTTTTCAAGTATCGGAAGTAAATCCTTCATCGAAGAAATTTTCTTATCATGTATTAATATGAAAGGATCCTCTAATTCAGTTTCCATCGAATCGGCATTGGTAACGAAGTAAGGTGATAAGTAACCTCTGTCAAATTGCATACCTTCTACAACGTCTAATTTATCTTCAGTTCCTTTTGCTTCTTCTACAGTTATAACTCCATCTTTTCCGACTTTTTCCATTGCTGATGCGATTAAATCACCTATTGATTTGTCATTGTTTGCAGAAATTGTACCAACCTGGGCAATTTCTTTATTTTCTTTGATAGGGGAGGAAATTTCGTTTAATCCCTTTACTAATTCAATAACTGCAATATCAATTCCTCTTTTTAAATCCATAGGATTAGCTCCGCCAGTTACATATCTTAATCCTTCTCTGTAAATCGCCTGTGCTAAAACGGTAGCAGTCGTGGTTCCGTCACCTGCAACATCAGAAGTTTTCGAAGCAACTTCTTTTACCATTTGTGCACCCATATTTTCCACTGAATCTTCTAATTCTATTTCTTTTGCTACAGTTACTCCGTCTTTTGTTACTGTCGGGGCACCGAACTTTTTATCAATTATTACATTTCTTCCTTTAGGTCCTAATGTTACTTTTACTGCATTGGCAAGTTTATCGACACCTTTTAATAAAGATGCTCTTGAATCTACGCCAAAATTAATTATTTTTGATGACATAATTTATCTCCTTTTAATTTTATTTAAACTTTTTTTTAGATTATTGCATAAACATCAGATTCTCTCATAATAAGATAATCTATGCCGTCTATAGTAACTTCTGTTCCGGAATATTTACCGTATAAAACTTTATCACCGACTTTTAATTCCATAGCTATGAATTTACCATCGTCTGATGTTCTTCCTTTTCCTGCTGCAACTATTTCACCTTGCATAGGTTTTTCTTTTGCTGTATCAGGGATAATAATTCCTGAAGCCGTTTTTTCTTCCGCTTCGGAAGGTTTTACAACAACCCTGTCTGATAAAGGCTTAATTTTCATTTTTTATTCCTTTCGTTTGTTTATAAATTATTGATATATAGTTATTTGATGTAATTAGCACTCTCTTGGTGACAGTGCTAATATAATATGATTTTTTTTATAAGTCAATACATTTTCAAAACCACAATGAAAATTATGGATAAAATATTAAATTTATTTCTTTCAATATTTCCACTACCTTTAGTAGAATTTTAAAAAAAATATGAAAATACTGAAAGAAAAAATAGTATTTATTACCGGTGCATCCAGTGGTATTGGTAAAGCAACAGCTACTGCTTTTGCCAAACTTGGTGCAAATTTGATTTTATCAGCCAGAAGAATTGACCGGCTAAATGAAATATCTTCTGACTTGAAAAAAAAATACAAGATAAAGACTTATCTTATAAAATTAGATGTCCGGTCTTATATCGCTGTTAAAAAAGAAGTTTCAAATTTACCTTCAAAATGGAAGAAAATTGATATTTTAATTAACAATGCCGGACTTTCAAGAGGATTGAATAAAATACAAGATGGTGTCTTGTCAGATTGGGAAGAAATGCTTGATACAAATGTCAAAGGTTTGCTTTATATTAGCAAAGAAGTAATATCATTGATGCTTAAAAACAAATCCGGTCACATAATCAATATCGGTTCCGTAGCAGGTCATGAGGTTTATATAGGCGGAAACGTATATTGTGCCTCCAAACATGCAGTAGATGCCCTCACAAAAGGTATGCGAATGGATTTAGTTGATACACCTGTAAAGATATCAACAATAGACCCCGGATTGGTAAATACGGAATTCAATCTTGTGAGATATCATGGAGACAAGAAAAGAGCCGATAACACATATACAGGGATGCAACCGCTGACTCCGGATAATGTTGCCGAAGCAATTGAATTTATTGCTACAAGGGATGATAATATTAATGTTGCTGAAATGATAATTATGCCAAAAGCACAGGCAGGTTCAATGGTCGTCCACCGTAAAATATAATATTTTGATTTAGAATTTAATTTTTTGTTTTATATATTACTTTGAAAATATCGGATATTTTAGCATCCTACGAATATTGTAAAAAAATAACGATCAACCATTACGAAAATTTTCCTGTTGCATCCGTTCTTTTTCCGGGATCGAAACGAAAACATATTTATAGCATTTATGCTTTTGCAAGAACCGCAGACGATATTGCAGATTCAAATAAATATACATCAAATGAAAAAATAGATTTTTTAAATGAAATTGAGCACGATTTTCTTGATTCTTTGGATGAAAAGTTCAAATCAAAGACTTCTTATTCCGGTAAAATATTGCCCGCTCTGTGCGATACTATAAAAAACTTCAATATTCCTGAAATAGAGTTTCTTAATCTATTGAAAGCATTCAAACAAGATGCAGTTTTAAAAAGATATAATAATTTTAGTGAATTAATTGAATATTCAAAGCTTTCTGCAAATCCAATCGGACATTTAGTATTATATGTTTCAGGTTACAACCCTGCTAGTAATTCTGAATTGTTTGAGAAATCGGATAAAATTTGCACCGCACTTCAACTCACAAATTTCTGGCAAGATGTTTCCATCGATTTGAATATTAATAGAATATACATTCCTTTAACAATTATGCATAACTATGGTTATAATGAAAAACTTTTTTATAAAAAAACTGAAAATCAAAATTTTAAAAGCATAATGAAGTTTTTAGTAAGTAAAACATATTCGATATTTGATGAAGGTAAATCTATAACTGATATATTAAACAGAAGGTTAAATTTAGAATTTAAAGCGATTTATAACGGAGGAACCGCAATTCTTGAGAAAATTCGGAAATCTGATTACAAAGTATTATCTAAAAGAGTGAGTTTAGGTAAGAAAGATAAACTTTTTATATTGTTAAAATCAATATTAGGAATTGGCTTCTGATACTAAGATAATAGAATCCGGAAATCGAAAACGAACAAGAAAAAGTAAAACGAATTTCTTATATTCAACTTTTTTTCTTAAAAAAAATAAATCTAATGCTTTAAATTCTATTTATTCATTTTGCAGAATAAGTGATGATATCGTGGATGAAGAAAACACATCACTAGAGAAAAAAGCAGTTAAATTTAATAACTGGAAAAACGAATTCATCGAGTCAATTAATGGAAGACCCTCCGGTAATTTTTTAACATATCTCAATAAAATCATTATCGACTATAATATTGATAAAAAATATTTTCTTGATTTATTAAAAGGAATGGAAATGGATCTAAACAGGCGGGAATTTCTGAATTTTAATGATTTATATGAGTATTGCCTTTGCGTTGCTTCGACAGTGGGTCTTATATTCATCAGTATAATGGAAAATAAAACCCCCGAGACAATAGAATACGCAATCAATCTTGGAGTTGCACTTCAATTGACAAATATTTTAAGGGATATCAGAAAGGATGCTTTAAACGGAAGAATTTATATCCCAAAAACTGATTTGGAAATGTTTCAATATACAAAAGAGGATATAATAAATAATAAATATAATGATAATTTTAAGAATCTTATGAAGTTTGAAATTCAACGTGCTAAATCCTTTTATGACAAAGCCCATGAAATCTTAAAAAAATCAGATTTCAAAATAATGCTTCCTGCCCTAATTATGGATTCTACTTATTTTAATATTTTAAAAAAGATTGATAGACTTAATTACGATATCTATTCAAATGAAATCAGGTTATCAAAATTCAGAAAAATCTTTATTTCATTTCAAGTTTATCTAAACACAATCTTAACCGGAATCAATGATTAAAAAAGTGACTGTAATCGGCGGGGGAGTTGCAGGTCTTTCATCGGCTGTATTTTTAAAAAATAAGGGTTTTGATGTTCAGTTGTATGAAAGTTCCCCGAAGCTTGGGGGACGCGCATCGAGTTATTTTGATAAAGACGAAAATATGTACTTCGATAATGGTCAGCATATATTTGCCGGATGGTATGAGGCAACCTTTGAGTACCTAAAATTGATAGGAACATTTGATAATTTGGATTTTCAAAAGTCATTGAACATCAAATTTATTGATAACAATAAAAATATATTTGAATTTTCTGCATTCGATTTACCGGTGCCATTTAATCTTTTATTCGGTTTTTTGAAATTCAAAGTTTTACATTTTAGGGATGTATTAAAGATTATCCGTTTACTGCTTTTCATCAGAAAAAATAATTTTAATCCTGTTTTCGATGGATTAAATCTTGACGAAATTTTTAAGATAATTCCTCAATCTATCAACAGTATGAAGTATTTTTGGGAACCTCTGATTATTTCAATTTTTAATTCATTTCCCGAAAAAGTGAGTTTTAAAATTTTCAAAAAAGTAATAGCTGTTGCTTATCAAAAAAAATCTTTTTCAGCATTAGTCTTACCAAAAGTTGATTTGTATAGCATAATTACAAAAGGTGCAGAAAATTATTTTCGGGAAAATCAAGTTGAAGTTCATTTATCTGAAATGTGCCAATCACTTAAAATAACCAATAATAAAATTGATTATGCTTTACTTTTAAATGGCAGTAAGATATACTCTGATGATTTCGTGCTCGCAGTACCTTATTATAATTTTTTTAAAATATTTTCAGAGGAGGATGTAAGAAAATATTTTCCTTATTCCAAAGAATTAACTCCTTCCTCGGTTATTTCAATTCATATTATTTTTGAAGACGTTTTATCGCCTGATATTATACCTTTTAACGAATATGGTATGCTTGGCATTACCGGTAAAACTATACAGTGGATTTTTCGGAAATCTAATTGTATTATTTCACTTACATTAAGTGCCGTAGATTTCGATAAATCGTTAAATGCCAAAACAAATTCGGAAATTTTCGATATTTGTCTTAAGGAATTATTTGAACTTTTTGTGCAGCTCAAACCAAATCGAATTATAAAATTCAAAGTTATAAGGGAAAAAAGAGCTACTTTTATTTCCGATGCGGAATCATTGATGGCAAGATTGAATTCTAAAGCAGAAATTAAGAATCTTTATTTAGCAGGGGACTGGGTAAATACAGGTCTCCCATCCACAATTGAAAGTGCCGTGAAAAGTTCTAAAATAATCAGCGAATTGATGGTAAAATGATCTTATCTCAAGTCGTTGAAATAATTCTTAACTATAGCAAGATCTTCAATAAAACCGTTAAGATTTTTCAAAGCATCGGAAGTATTATCTAAGAACTTTTTCCTGAATGACATTACAATTTCATCTTCCCCTGATTTTAACAACTCTGATAAATTAAAGATGAGTAACTCAATATTTGTCACGAACTCAGATAAAATATTCTGTTTTGATTTTTCTTCAATGATTTCCTTTGAAAAGATAGTTTTAAGACCTGTTAAGTATTTTCCTGTGAACATTATTTTATCCAAGATCGCAGAATCCGTGGAATAACCTGATAAATCAATAATGTATTCAAGTTCAGTTAAATATTTTAATTTATTACCGGAATGAACCTGTACTCTCGATAATAAGATTTTAGAATTTTCAGAAATCACACGCTAAATATAAAACTATGTAGTTTTTCCGTGACAACTCTTATATTTTTTACCGCTTCCGCAAGGACAGGGGTCATTTCTACCGACTTTTTTCCCTACCTTGATAGGTTGTTTTTTACCTATTTGTGCCGCTTCATTCTCTACAGGTTCGAGATTGCTATGGAAACCCATACCATCAGAAGTGGCATGAACTGTTTGAAGTCTTGACGTATTCACTTCTCTAGGACCTCTTATGTTTTGAGCCTCTTCCGGTGCTTGAGTAGTAAATTTAAAAATAAAGTTTATAACACCCGTATTAATTTCACCAAGCATATCTTGGAACAATCGAAAACCATCCATTTTATATTCAATAAGGGGATCTTTTTGACCGTAAGCTCTGAAATTTATACCTTCCTTCAGGTCATCCATTTCTCTTAAATGATCTTTCCATTTCTCATCAATTATGGTTAACATAGAAAATCTTTCCACTTGTGACATTAAATCAGGACCATATCTTTTTTCTTTTCTTTCATAAAATTCCCTTGTAAGTTTTTTAATAATTTCTTTTATACCGTCTTCACCTTTGGTTCTGAATTCCTCCGGAGTAAACTCAAATCTTATCAGAAAATCTCTTTGAACTTGATCTTTTAGTCCGTTCAAATCAGTTTCGGGATAGTATTTTTCTACAATTGAATCAACAGCGTCGTCAACATTTTCAAGTATTTTATCTTTTAGTCTCTCACCCATTAAAGCTTGTCTTCTCAATTTGTACACAACTTCTCTTTGCTGATTCATAACATTATCGTACTCGAGTAATCTTTTTCTTATTGCGTAATTGTTTTCTTCGACTTTCTTTTGGGCTCTTTCTACAGAATTTGTAATTAATTTGTGTTCTATCGCCTGACCTTCTTCGATTTTTAACCTTTGCATTATACTTGCAATTCTCTCGCTTCCGAACAGTCTCATCAGATCATCTTCAAGGGATAAAAAAAATCGAGATGAACCCGGATCTCCTTGCCTTCCTGCTCTACCTCTTAATTGCCTGTCAATTCTTCTGGACTCATGCCTTTCTGTTCCAATAATGTGTAAACCTCCCGCATCCGGAACTCCCGGTCCTAATTTTATGTCAGTTCCTCTTCCTGCCATATTAGTTGCAATCGTTATGGCTCCGGGTAATCCGGCATTTGCTATTATCTGAGCTTCTCTCTGATGCTGTTTTGCGTTGAGTACTTCATGGGGTATTGAACGACGTTTTAACAACCTTGAAATCGTTTCTGAAACCTCGACGCTAGTTGTTCCAACAAGAACAGGTCTTTTTTGATTTCTCATTTCTACTATTTCGTCTATAACCGCTCTATATTTATCTATCCGTGTTCTGTAAACACGGTCATTTGCATCTGTCCTGATGCAAACTTGGTCTGTGGGTATCACAACTACATCAAGTTTATAAATATCAAAGAACTCGGTTGCTTCTGTTTCGGCAGTTCCAGTCATACCGGCTAATTTCTTATAAAGCCTGAAATAATTTTGAAGAGTAATGGTCGCAAGAGTTTGAGTATCTTTTTCTACTTTAACATTTTCTTTTGCTTCTATTGCCTGGTGTAATCCTTCGGAATATCTGCGACCCTGTAAAATCCTTCCGGTAAATTCATCCACAATCATTATTTTTCCGTCCTGAATAACATATTCTACATCTTTTTCATAAAGGGAGTATGCTTTTAATAATTGCTCGACAGTGTGTAATCTATCACTTCTTTCCGAATATAATTTATAAAGATCATCTTTTTTTATATCTTTCTCAGAATTTGAGAGATCCGGATTGTGTTCAATTTCAGCAACTACTGCCCCCATATCAGGTAAAGTGAAGAAATCTCTTTCAACAGCAGACGGAGCAAGAAATTCCCTTCCTTTTTCAGTTAAATCAGTAGTATGTGATTTTTCATCTATTACAAAATATAGTTCATCATCAACGACGTGCATTTCCTTAGCCTTATCCCTGTTGTAAAAAGACTCTGTATCCTGAAGAAGTTTTTTATTAGCACCATCGCTCAATAACTTCTGAAGTTTTTTATGTTTAGGTAATCCATGCTGAGCTCTTAAAATCGCTAGTCCGGCATATTCAAACTCATCTTTTGAATAATTCTCTTTGGTCAAGATTTGTTCTGCTTCAGATACGACTGTATTTATCAATGACTTTTGAGCTTCAAATATTCTTTTTATCCTGGGATTAATTTCATCAAATTTGTGTTGACCAATATCTACGGGACCTGAAATTATTAATGGCGTTCTTGCTTCATCTATCAAAACAGAGTCAACTTCGTCAACTATAGCGTAAAAATGTCTTCTTTGTACCAGATGTGTTTTATCAACAACCATATTATCCCGGAGATAGTCAAATCCAAATTCATTATTGGTTCCATAAGTGATATCACAGTCATACATTTCCCGCCTTATTTCAGAGTCCATATCATTAAGTATTACACCTATTTTCATACCATGAAATTTAAAAATTTCACCCATCCATTCGCTGTCACGTTTTGCCAGATAGTCGTTTACCGTAACGAGATGCACACCTCTTTCTGCTAAAGCATTTAGATATAAAGGTAGAGCCGCAACAAGAGTTTTACCTTCACCTGTTGCCATTTCTGATATTCTGCCCTGATGTAATACAATTCCGCCTATTAATTGAACATCAAATGGTATCATATTCCATTTTATCTTAAAACCTGCAGCATCCCATTCTCTTCCGCACAATCTTCTGCATGTATCCTTTACAACAGCAAAAGCTTCAGGTAAAAGATCATCCAAAACGGATTTCACTATTTCGTAATAGTCATCATTGAGATTATCAATTTCTGTATTAATACTACTAATTTCTTCATGGGATAAATCTTCTTTAAGTTTCTCTTGTAATTCTGTGATTCTGGTCTCAATTTCAGATGTTTCGCTTTTAATTCTATTCTTAAATTCGGTTGTTTTATTGATTAATTGCTCGTCAGTCAGTTTCTGATATTCTACATAATATTCATTGATTTTATCAATTACAGGTTGAATTATTTTTATATCCTTCGTATGCTTCGATGGAAATAACTTAGAAATAAATTTTAACATATTTAATTACGTATCTATACTTTTTTTAATGAATTTTACAAATTTAACATTATTAATAACCAAAAGAAAAATAAAAAACCATCTCATTGCGATTATCATTGAAAGTAAGTATATAAAAAATAGTACTTTCTAATAAAAAGCACCTTTTTTTTACAGTGATTATAAAACAAATTGATTTAAGTCTTATAAATATTTAACTTTGCAGGTAATATTAATTGTTAAACTTCAAATAAGGAGAAAAAAAGAAATGGCAATAATGATAACATCGGAATGCATAAACTGCGGAGCTTGTGAACCGGAATGCCCAAATAGTGCAATATATGAAGGTGGAGCAAGCTGGGAATTCGGCGGAAAATCATTTGGGGAAAACGATGCGACTGCTTCAGGCGCAACCGGATTTTTCTCGAACGATTATTTTTTTATTGTTCCCGATAAATGCACAGAATGTGTCGGTTTTCATGATGAACCTCAGTGTGCAGCCGTATGTCCTGTTGATTGCTGTGTTCCTGACCCGCAAAGAGTTGAGGATAAAGATACTTTGATGAAAAGAAAAGAATATCTTGACGGATTAGGTAGGTAATTATTACTTAATTTTAAAGATTTATATTAATCTTTAATTTCTGTAGAAGTTTGATTTTGATTATTCGTAAAATTCTGTTGATTTGTATCGGCGGGAATACTTGAATTTTCCAATAGTGAACTATCTGTTTGTAAGCCTCCTATATGGGAGGCTTCTTTTTTAAAAATCCATTTATATCCTATCACTATTAACAAAAAGCCCAGAGATACCCAAATATCTGCAAAATTAAAAATCGGCCATGTATAAACCGTTTTACTGAAAATCCTGAAATCAGGAATATCAAAATGAAAAAAATCTACAACTTTTCCATAAAAAAGTGGTGCGTATCCATATGCAATACCATAAAATGTTCTATCGATCATATTTCCAATTGCTCCCCCTAATATAAAAGCGAGAGAGATACGAAGATAAAGACTTTGATTACGGTTCTTATAAATAAAATATATTATTAGAATAGTGGCAAATATAGTGAAGAGGGATAAAAATAACTTGCCCCCTAATTCTATACCGAATGCCATACCCGGGTTTTCTATATAAGTTAATCGGAAAAAATTTCCTATAATATTGATACTACTACCGTAGTCCATACCTTTATGAGAAATTCCAAGGAAGGGGATATTTAATCCTTTTATAAATAATTTCGAGACCTGGTCAATAATTACCAAAAAAAATGTCAGAAATATAACACGCAAAATTTTGTATTATCCTCTCAGGTTTTTACATTCGATGCAATGCTGTGTAATCGGAACGAGTTCTAATCTTTCTTTCGGAATCAAAGGACAAGTTTTGCAAAGATATTTTGGTTCATCTATGCAATCTATGCAAATACCATAAGTTCCATGGTCAATCCTCGTAAGTGCTTCCTGAAGGTATCCTAAATATTTTTCATCACGCTGGACAAATAAATAATTTTTTTCCCTTTCCATTTCATCTGTTCCCTGTTCTGCCATATGTGTTGCATAAGTCAGATTATCACCTACATATTCACCGGTTTCTGTGTCAACTAATGCTTTCATGTTTGCTTCAGCACTTTGAATGATTAATTTTCTTTCGTTTAAAATAACTTCTTTGAAATGTTTTAGCTCTTTTGCTGTATAAAGTAATTTACTGCTCTTTTTTATAGGTTTGGCTTTTGCTTTAAGTGATTTTTTCACTTTTGGCAATTTAGAAGTTTTAATCTTAAAAGATTTCAGAGCTTTAACTTTAGGTGAAGCTTTAACTTTAGGTGAAGCTTTAACTTTTGGTGAAGCTTTAACTTTATGCAAGATTTTCTTTTTCTTCACTTGTACAGCTTTCTTTTTATTTGCTCCTTTGGAAACTTTTATGGGTTTTCCGGAAGGTTTTTTCGTTTTTTTTACGGGTTTCAATTTTGTAACATTTTTCTTTTTCATAAAATACTATTTTTTTCAATAATTTATAATTTTTCTATTAGAAAATCACAGGTTTCTCCGTTAATGTCTGTCTTGAAATATTCTTTTCCATTATCATTAATTGACAATTCTTTACATAATATTTCATTACTGAAACTGTCAAAATTACTTTTCAGTATTTTTTCAATTTTGTCAGTTGTTCTGATTAATATTTTTATGTTATCATTAACTTTAAAATTGTTTGTTTTCCTGTAATTCTGAACTCTGTTTACAAATTCACGTACAATACCCTCATCTATCAGTTCTTTATCCAGTTTTGTATCAAGAGCTACTGTGATGCTTCCTTCTGACTCGATAAGCCAGCCTTCAATATTTTCAGTAAGTATATCGATATCTTCCCTTGAAATTTCGAAATTCTCTATACTGATTTTATTGTTTCTTTCAATTACCTTAATATCTTCGTGTTTTAAATTATTTATCAAAGACTGAATCTTTTTAACATCTTTTCCGAATTTTGGACCTATTACTTTGAAATTTGGTTTAGCCTTTTTTCTAATAATATTAGAATCACCCTCTATCAATTTCAACTCTTTTACGTTTATTTCATCTAATATAATGTCTTTTACCTTCAATATCTTGCTACTTTGTTCCTTTTCAAGGACCGGAATTATTAATTGTCTTAAAGGCTGCCTTACTTTTAGGTTATTTTTAACTCTAACTGAGCGGACAAGATTAACAATTTTTTGAGCAAGATCCATTTCTTCCTGAAGTTCTTCGTTTATCAAATCTGAATTTGAATCTGTGAATTCGGAAAGATGAATTGAACTTTCCGGATTTTTTAATCCGAGATATAATTTCTCTGTAAGAAATGGTGATAATGGTGCAGATAATTTCAATACTTCTATAAGAACTTCATAGAGTGTGCAAAACGCACTTAATTTGTCATTATTATTTGCAGGATTTCTGAATCTTTTTCTGTTGCGCCTGATATACCAATTTGATAATTCATCTAATGTAAAATCATACAAGATCCTTGAAGCTTTTGTTATATCATAATTATCCATCAAGTCGAAATAATCTTTCTTCACAGAGTTTAATTTGGAAATAATCCATTTATCAATATCTGCTCGATCATTCTCCGGAGTTATATGTGCTTCTTTATATTCAAAACCTATCATATTCGAATATATCACAAAAAATTTATAAGTATTAATAAGCGTATCAAAAAACTTATTCTTCACCTCTATAAGATCGTCCTCATTGAACAATTTGGATTTACCCATTGGTGAGGAAAATACTAAATACCACCTCAAAATATCCGCACCAAATTTATCCAGCATAACAAATGGATCAACAACGTTCCCTACAGATTTGCTCATCTTTTTACCAAATTTATCAAGTATAAGACCGTTTACAATCAGATTTTTATATGCGGGTTTTCCAAACAAAAAAGTGCCAATTGCATGTAAAGAGTAAAACCATCCTCTTGTTTGGTCTAATCCTTCAGCAATAAAATCTGCAGGATAATTATGCTCAAATAGTTCTTTATTCTCAAAGGGATAATGATATTGGGCAAAAGGCATTGAACCACTATCAAACCAACAGTCTATAACTACCGGTTCTCTTTTCATCATTTTTCCTGTATCTGATAAAACTTCCAAAGTATCGATAAACGGTAAATGAAGGTCTAATGGTTTTTTCTCGTTATATACGTCGTCAAAATTTAATGATTTTGTCCTTAATTCTTCGATACTACCTATGCATTCATAAACGATTTCTCCTTGTTCATTATCATAACTCCATATCGGAAGGGGAGTGCCCCAGAACCGGTTTCTTGATAATGCCCAGTCTTTATTTTCTTCCAGCCAGTTTCCAAATCTTCCGGTACCAACCTCAGCAGGATACCAATTAATTTCCTTATTCAGGGAAATCATTTTATCCTTATATTTTGTGGTTTGGATAAACCAGGAATCGGTAGCATAATATATTAAAGGTTTTTTATGTCTCCAGCAAAATGGATAGCTATGTGTAAACATTTCTTTCTTGTAAAGCCTCCCGGAAATTTTCAGATCATTAATAATTTCTGGATCAGCTTCTTTAAAATTCATGTTTTCATATCTGCCAAATCCTTTCTTGAATAAACCATTTTTTTCAACAGCTTGAAGCATAGGTAAATCATATTTCAAACCAATATTGTAGTCGTCTTCACCAAATGCGGGAGCAATATGGACAATTCCGGTACCATCTTCCATAGTAACAAAATCACCGCAAGTAACATAATATGCTTTTTTATCAACATTCATTAATTCAAACAGACTCGAATATTCAATGAACTCTAATTCTTTTCCGTTAATTTCTCTGATAATTTCATACTCTTCCTTAAGTACTCTCAATCGGGCTTTTGCTAAAACTAATTTTCCGTGTTCCTGAGTATTTACTACTACATATATTTCATCCGGATTGACACATAATGCTACATTTGATAAAAGTGTCCAGGGAGTTGTAGTCCAGACTAAAAAATCAGTATCTGAAAATTTCTCCGATTTTATTTTAAATTTCACATAAATTGAAGGATCTTTAATATCCTGATATCCTTGAGCGACTTCATGAGAAGATAAAGGAGATTCACATATCGGGCAAAATGGCTGAATTTTAAATCCTTTATAAATTAATCCCCCGTCAAAAAATCTTCTAAGTGCCCACCATACAGATTCAATATATTCGTTGTGAAATGTCACGTAGGCATCTTTAAGGTCAATCCAGTATCCCATTCTGTGAGTAAGATTTTCCCATTCTGAAAGATAGGTAAAAATTGATTCTCTGCACGCATTATTAAATTCAGTTGCTCCGAAGTGTTTTATATCATCTTTTGATCTGAAACCAAGTTTTTTTTCAACTTCGACTTCAACCGGAAGACCATGAGTATCCCAACCTGCTTTTCGATTGACTTTATATCCTGACATAGTTTTATATCTGCAGATCATGTCCTTGACTGTTCTTGATATTACGTGATGTATGCCGGGAACACCATTAGCTGTAGGAGGTCCTTCATAAAAAGTAAATTCCTTTTTTGAGGCTTTTTCTGATATACTTTTTTTAAATGTACCGTTTTTTTCCCAATACTTTAATATGCCTAACTCTAAATCAGGAAGTTTAATATTATCTTCTAAATTTTTATACATATTTTTGCCAAAAATAAACACGTAAACTAAATAATAAAGAATATAATATCAATGTATATATTGATAATTATAATATCCCATTTCCCAAACGAAATAGTTTTAGTTCTGGAGTTAACTTATATAAAAATATAATGGTAAGTCAATTTTTACTTTTTAATAATCTCGCTTTTAATTATTTATCTTGTTCGCGTTTAATTCGGTAAAAACTGATAATTTATTTGCCTAAGTACTTATGTTCTGATGTGAATAGGAGAAAAAAATATTATTAATCAAATTTTAATTAAAAAATTATTTAATCCCGGTTATTTGATTTTTTCTTGATTTCTTTCCTCAAAAATTGTCTTAGATTTTTTTGAAAGACTATCGATTTAGCAATCTGAGAAGGAGAGAAAATCGTTTTTAAATTGTTAAAATATTCTTTTTTAGAATTTTCAATAAGCTGATCAATTTCAAGGAGTCTATCGATTTTTGTGCTGATATCTGATGATTCAGGGTTATCTTCGATTGATTGAATTATTTCGATCTTTTCTTTGTTTAACTTTTTTATTCCATCTCTGCTTTGGTTAAAGAATTCAAAATATTTATCTGCCAAAGAATCCGATATGTTAAGTTTTTCAGTAATTTTTGCTTTCAATAACTTCTGATACTTTTTCAAATTATCATTTTGCGCATTTAATAAATGATAAGTTGCAAACATCAGGATAATGAGAAAAACTAATTTTGATATTTTATTTTTCATATTATTTTATAATTTTTCATTTTTAAGATTGTTTAATATCTCAATTTGAGATTCTTCATTCAGATCTAAGAATTCATTTTCAAGGTTATTTAACTCTTCTTCATCCTTAGAGAAAAAATCTGTTTCCTCTGAATTCTCAATAATGTTTTCTTCAATGTTGTAAAATTTATTTTGCTCATTATTTTTCACCTTTTTGGATTTCAAGGTATTAAAAGTATTAATCTCCGAATTTAATTGATCGTTGTCTCTTTGAACTATATCTTCAGATTCATTAACATGACTATTATCATTCATATCTTTGTTCATAATAACACCATTTTCAGTGTTCTTATTAGAAAAATTTTCGGAAGAATCAGCAATATTTGTAATTTTGTAGAAACTAATTCTGTAAATCAGTAATATCAGAATAACGGGTAATGCGGGAATAAGATATTTCCAATGCGATCGTATGTTCCGCAGAAAAGAAATCAATGAAAATCCCAAATTACTCCTGGTATGAATCCGGCTATTTATCCTAGGTAAAATTGTATTAAAATAATGATCAGGAGGTTCACTGACATTGGCGGAATGAATGAAATTAAATGTATTCCTAAAATTTTCATATATCTTTTTGAATTCGGGATTGATATTTATTTCGTTTTCTATAGCTGATATAATTTCTTTATCATTTATATTTCCGTTAATATAATCCGGTATATGATAACTTAATTTACTTGAATTCTTATCCATTGATATTTATTCATTAAAAATTCTTTTCTTTTTAAGATGTTCCTCAATTTTTTTAATTGCATGAAAATAATTCGCTTTTAATCCTCCTATCGATTTATTCAATATATTTGAGATTTCTTCATAAGTGAGATTCTCATAATATCGTAAATTGAATACCGCTCTTTGTTGATCAGGTAATGTAAGAATCGCTTCCTCAAGATTTTTTGTTTTATTATAACTATCATAGATTTCATCCGAATTTTTTTCATCCGATTTCAAATTGTATGCCTCTTTGCTAAAATCACCTTTTTTGTTTAATATTATGTGTCTTTTTTTTAAGTGGTTTAAAGAATGATTCATCGCCATTTTATAGATATATGTAAAAAATTTTGAATCTCCTCTGAAAGAATCGATAGAATCATATAATTTTATAAAAACTTCCTGAGTTAGATCATCAGCTTCATCATGATCAATCACCATTTTTCGTATAAACCAATATATTTTCTTTTGATATTTCAAAACGATATAATTGAATGCTTTTTCATTACCACGTCTGAAACTTTCAATAATCACTGTATCTTCACTATTTATGTCAATATTATTCCTGTTCAATATTATACTTCTCAAAAATTAGACAATCTTATGCAATAAAAGGTTTAATAGTTTAAAATTGCAATTATTTCTTAAAAAATCAATAATTAATGATTTTTAAATTTATCAATTTTTTCAGTTTAACTATCGAAATCCTTTGGTAAATTTAAACGATGAAATCTCCGATTACTAATTTTGACTACATAAAAAAGAACTATTTAACTTTCACAGTAATACTTTGTGTGATTATTATTTTATTTATATTTATAATAAATTTTGTGAATAATAAATTAATAAATACAGATATTAAAAACAGTCAAAACCTTGAAGAACTTGTACCTCCCGTTACAGAAAAGAAGGAAGAAAATTTATCTTTCAAGGATAACTTGAATAGTAATTCATATCAAATTATGAATTTCGTTGATAAATTGTTTATAAATTGGGACAATATTTTTGAGTACTTTGTTTATAACAGATTTATTTATAAATATGACACTTCAGAATTTAAAATTGATATAACTAAAAGTATAGAAAAATTTAGAAGCAGTTATTCCAGAGGCAATGTTGATAACCTCGTCAAAGATTATGGCGAATTAATTAAAAAGGAGTGCAATATTTACAAATTAGATTGGAGATTGATACTTTCAATAATACGTCAGGAATCATACTTTGACCCAAATGCTGTCTCTCACGCAGGTGCTTTAGGATTGATGCAAATAATGCCCGGAACAGGTAGTAGTCTTCAAAACATTTTACAACTTGAAGATACACGATCCCCGCAGAATAATCTGATTGCAGGAATATATTTTTTTGCAACTCTGGTAGCAGATTTTGAATTCACAGGTGATGATAAATATCAGTTTGCGTTGTGTTCTTACAATGCAGGACTTGGGAGAACTATTGATGCTATGTCTATAACTTATTACCTGAATCAAGATTATAAGAAATGGGAGAATGTGAAAGAGAATCTCAGACACTTAAGTTCAAAATCAGACTCCTTGCATAAACTTATATGGTCACAATCAAAAAGGCCTCTGTATGGAATGCTTGAAAATTGGCAAGAACCATATACTTATGTTACTAATGTTATGTTCTATTTTGAAGAATACAAGAAATTATTTGACTCGAATCTCATTGAAAGCAAACCGAAAAAGAAAAATAATAAATCTAAGTCGAAAAGAGGGAAATAATTTTAATACGGTGGAACTATCGTACTGCCATAGTAAGAGATAGGCACATAATTTTATTTACTCCGGATTTTCTAAGCACTTTTATTACTTCGTTCAAAGTGGCACCTGTTGTAATAACGTCATCGACAAGAATAATATTTGAATCCCTAAATTCGTTTTTATGATAAAGGTTTTTGATAAATGCATTTTTAACATTTAATTCCCTCTTATGAATTGATAAGTGAGTCTGTGTTGTAGTATTTTTCTTTCGTATAATCAGGTCTTCAACATATTTCAAATTTAAAACTTCATTCATCCCTCTGCAAATATAGTCAGATTGATTATAACCTCTTTCTCTGAATTTAATTTTATGGAGTGGTACAGCTGTAATAATGTTAAATATATTGGCATTATTAAATTCAGTTCTTATTAGTAATTCATTTGCAAAATACTTGCCTAAAAAATATCCCAATCTTTTCATACCTTCAAATTTTAAATAATGTATCAGTTTTTGAGTATCACTATCTTCCTGAAATCGGAAAAGTGAATATGAATAATCACTTTTAAGCTTAAATTTCAATTCTAACAAATCATTTTTATTGACCCTTTGAAGTGAATTTAGTACTTTATCATCTATATATTGATTCGAATTGCTTGGTGTCAGTTTGATATCTGATAAGATACAAATTTTAGGAAAAATAAAATCTAAGATATCATCTTTTAAAGGAATTTTCAAAAGAAAATTATTTTACTTTAGCTTTTTATATTTGAATTTTTTTGGTTCAATATTACCTAATCTTTTTTTCTTATTTTCTTCGTATTCCGAGAATGATCCTTCGAAAAAATAAACCTCAGAATTACCCTCGAATGCAAGAATGTGTGTGGCAATTCTATCAAGGAACCATCTATCATGTGAAATTACAACTGCACAACCTGCGAAATTATCCAAACCGTCTTCTAATGCCCGTAAAGTATTAACATCAATGTCATTGGTAGGTTCGTCAAGAAGAAGAACATTTGCTTCGGATTTTAATGTCATTGCAAGATGTAAGCGGTTTCGTTCTCCGCCGGAAAGCATACTTATTTTTTTCTCTTGATCGGTGCCACTAAAATTGAATCGGGAAACATAAGCTCTTGAATTGAATAATTTCCCATTTAAATTAATAAATTCTTCACTTCCTGATATTACTTCCCAAACAGTTTTTTCCGGGTCAATTTCTGTATGCTCTTGATCTATGTATCCAAGTTTAACCGTTTCACCGATTTCTATACTTCCCGAATCAGGAGTTTCGGAACCTAATAGAAGTTTAAACAAGGTAGTTTTACCGGCTCCATTTGGACCTATTACTCCAACAATTCCGGCAGGTGGAAGATTAAAATTGAGATTCTCGAAGAGAAATTTATCTCCAAATGCTTTGGATAAATTTGTGGCGTTTATTACTTTATTTCCAAGTCTTGGACCATTGGGTATGTAGATTTCTACTTTTTCTTCTTTTTGGTTTGAATCTTCATTTAACAATTGATCATATGCTTGAAGTCTTGCTTTGGCTTTTGAATGTCTCGCCCTTGGTGACATTCGAACCCATTCTAATTCTCTTTCAAGAGTCTTTCGTCTTTTGCTTTCTTGTTTCTCTTCAAGCTGCAGACGTTTAGACTTCTGGTCAAGCCAGGAAGAATAATTTCCTTGCCATGGAATTCCTTCTCCACGGTCAAGTTCTAAAATCCATTTAGCAGCATTGTCTAAAAAATATCTATCGTGAGTAATTGCTATGACTGTACCTTTATATTGTTGTAAATGTTGCTCAAGCCAAAGAATCGATTCTGCATCCAAATGATTAGTTGGTTCGTCCAATAATAATATATCAGGTTCGGAAAGCAAAAGCCTGCATAATGCAACTCTTCTTTTTTCTCCTCCGGATAAATGTTGAATTGGTAAATGACCTTCAGGGGTATTTAATGCCTCCATTGCTCTGTTTAATACAGAATCAATTTCCCATGCATTTTTTTGCTCTATTAATTCTGTTAATTCTCCCTGTCGTTCGATTAATTTGTTCAATTCATTGTCTGACATTGGTTCAGAAAATTTATCATTTATTTTATTATACTCATCTAAAATGTTGAATATCTCTCCTACACCCTCCTGAATTATTTCTTTGACCGTCTTAGAATTATCAAGTTTTGGTTCTTGCTCTAAAATGCCGATACTGTATTCTTTTGTAAAATGAATATCGCCATCAAAACTTTCATCCATACCGGCAATAATTTTGATAAGTGAAGATTTACCGGACCCATTCAGACCAATAATTCCAATTTTAGCACCATAAAAAAATGAAAGATATATGTTCCTCAAGACTTGTTTATTAGGAGGAAAAAACTTACTGACTCCTACTAACGAAAAAATTATTTTATTATCCTGCATAGTAAAATATTAAAATGATGAGCGGAGGTGCGGAAATAAATCTTAAGATAAATAATGAATATTGGATCTGCTTTAATAATAATATTTAATCAATTTCATTAAGTAAATTTGATAAAAATGATTTCAATTCAGATAAATCTTTTCTTAAATGTTCAGGTGCATCGATATTTTTATTCAGAGAATTATCAATATCACTAAAAAGGCTTAATTCATTTTTGCTTTTTACCTGATTCGGTTTCGCTAAGATACTTTTTTTAACAATTTCAAGTCTTGTACCAGTATTATTTTCTTCTTCTGATCTATCTGTGTAGTTTTTAAGTAAATTTTTGGCACCTTCGATTGTATATTTTTCTTCTCTTAATAATTTCTTTATCTGAAAAATGAGTTTAATATCTTTATTAGTATAAATCCTGTTTCCTGCTAAATTTTTTGCGGGTTTTAGTTGTTCAAATTCGGTTTCCCAATATCTTAGAACGTATTGTTCTAAATCAGTTATTTTACTGACCTCACTAATTGAATAGTAAAGTTTCTTCATCGCAAAACTTTTTTTCATAGCCATAATTATTTTTTCTGTAAATTAACTTAAAAAAGAGAGTAAGTCAATATATTAGTTTAACAATATAGACTTAACATCCAAATAATTAATGTGGATAGATAGTAACAGTTTAAAATATTATTAGAAAGAATCGATTGCTGGTATTTAAATAATTATCACAAATACTCTGATATGTATTTTTATAATATAAATAATTTCTTAATTTATCTTAATTTAAATTAATTAAAATGGAAATTAAATATATTTTATTCGCTTTATTTCTGACACTAATTTTGTCATCGTGTAGTAAAAAACCCGATGCACTGTATATTAATGGTAAAATCCATACTTTGGATGAAAACAACACGATCGTAGAAGCTGTAGCCGTTAGAAACGGTTTAATTATAGATTTAGGGACTACAAAAGAAATTTCAGAAAAATATGGACCTGAAAACATAATAAACCTTGAAAATAATACTGTTATACCTGGATTAATCGATTGCGATGGTTCTCTTGTCGAATTTTCTAAAAATTTTCTTTACACTGTTTACCTTAATAATGTAAAATCACTTCAAGATCTCAGAAGTAAAATTAAAAATAAATCTTCAGATCTGTCGAATGGAGATTGGATTGTATTTTATAACCTTAATATGACTGATTCGTTAATAGAAAAGATAAATAAAAATTTTATTGATGAAGTTGCAAAAGAAATAAATGTTGTATTGGTGGATTCTCTAAAAATACTTACTATAATCAATAGTAAGGGAATAGAGACACTTCAGATCACCAATCTGATTCCTGACCCAAAAAACGGCGAGATTCAAAAAGATAAAAAGGGTAATCTTACCGGACTTTTTTTTGATGATGCGCAGAAGTTGATTTATGAAAATATTCCGGAATTAAATCGTAAGCAGGTATTTAATTCTGTCGAAAAAGGATCAAAAGAACTTCTCAGATACGGAATAACTGAAATTCATGACAGGACGATTGGGAAGGAAGCTATAGAATTGTTGAAGGAATTGATTGACAGTAATAAATTATCAGTTAAAGTATATGGTGTGTTAACAGGTAGTGACGAAGGATTTGAGGATTATCTTAAAAAAGGATTAATCGAAAATTATAAGGATAAACTAACTGTACGAGCTGTAAGCCTGGATTATGACGGTGCATTCGAACTACAGGAAGCATCCATGAATGATGAGTATAAAACAGAACCAAAAGTTAAACAACCATATATTGATGAAAAAACCATAAATGACGTATTTACAAAAGCAATAGATAAAAATTTTCAATTCAGAATAAAAGTAGTAGGGGACAAGGGATTATCCGAAGTATTAACTGCATTAGATAAAATTATTAAATCTAAAAATCCTAAAGATCATAGAACTATTTTAGAATATGTTGAATTTACGAATCCGCCGGAGATAAACAAAATGAAAGAATTAAATATTATTCCTTCGTTGAGACCCGAGACTACAATAAACGATATAGAAAATTTGCCAAATTTATTGTCCAATGTTAAATTGAGAAATATTGGATTATGGAAAACATTGTTGCAAAGCTCAGGAAAGTTTATAACGGGATCAGGATTCCCGTTCGAAAACCAGATAAATCCTTTTCTGCAAATGTATTTCCTTGTTTCGGGTAAATCACTTGATTCGGATAATAATAAAATTCAAAATCCTGAACAAAAGATTAGTATTCTGGATGCCATTAAATCTTATACAATCTGGGCTGCCTACTCGGCATTTGAGGAAAAAATTAAAGGCAGTATCGAAAAGGGTAAAGTTGCTGATATGGTAGTATTATCAGATGATATATTCGTTGGTGACACCAATATATTACTTAAAGTAAAAGCACTTAAAACTATTATAAATGGTAAAGTTGTATATGATTATACAAAATAATATTTAACTGATATGGACGAGAAGAAATTGGATCGATTACTTGATATTTTAAATTTTTCCTCCATGATTCTTGCAGATAAGGGTTTCAAAAATGCAAGGCTAAATGTTGAACTGCTTTTGTCATTTGTATTGAAATGTAATCGGTTACAGTTATATATAGACTTCGAAAAACCCCTTAGTGTTCTAGAAAAATCTGAGTTTAAATCCTTATTACGCAGAAGATTGAATTATGAACCCTTGCAATATATACTTGGCAAAACTAATTTTTTTGGTTACGAAATTCAACTTTCAAACTCCGTTTTGATCCCGCGTCAGGAAACAGAATTACTGGTTGAGTGTATAATAAATGATTTAATCCAGTTTAAATACGATTCAGTGAATATACTTGAAATAGGAAGCGGCTCAGGTTGCATTTCCATTGCTCTTTCAAAAGAATTAAAAAAGCATTCTATTTTTTTTAATATTAACTCGATAGATATTTCTTCTGAAGCTATCCAAATAGCTGAATTAAATAAAAAGAAAAATAATTGTGAGAATTTAAATTTTACTTGTGCGGATGTGTTTAATATTAAGAATTTTGATAATTATAATTACATTATATCGAATCCTCCGTATATTTCTGTATCAAATTTTGAAAATCTTGACAATGAAATTACTAAATATGAACCTGAAATAGCATTAACCGATTTTTCAGATGGATTTACTTTTTATAAGCATATTTTTACGACATTAAAGAATACTAATTCAACCTGCAAAGTGTTTTGTGAAATAGGCTACGACCAAAAAGATTTTCTCGAGAACTATTTAAATTCCTTGGATTTATTTAAATATAAATTCTATAAAGACTATTCAGGTCTATACAGAATAATTAAAGCAGAAAATTGATGAAAACTGTTATTCAACGCGTAACTTCCGCCAGTGTAGTGGTAAATAATTCGATTCATGCTGGTATTACTAAAGGCCTGTTAGTTTTTCTGGGAATTGAAATATGTGACTCAGAATCATCAGCTGATTTTCTGTCACGTAAAATCCTCGATTTGAGAATATTTTCGGATGAGAATGATAAAATGAATTTATCTGTTAAGGATATTAGCGGTGAATTATTAATTGTATCTCAATTTACGTTATGCACTGTTGAAAAAAGTGGGAATCGTCCAAGTTTTTCAAATGCTGAAATACCTAAAAAAGCCAAATATTTATATGAATATTTTATTGAAAGAACAATAAATTATTATCACAGATCTAAAGTGTTTTCGGGAGTTTTTGCTGAAATGATGAAAATTAATTCTATAAATGATGGTCCGGTAACAATTTTAATGGAAAGAAAATGAAAGATATAAAAAATCTTACAATTTGTATTATTGGTTCAGGCAAAGTCGGATCAGCACTCACTTTTGAATTAGTTGAAAAAGGATTTAAGGTCAGATATTTAGTAAGCCGCAATCTTGAACATCTTCAAAAAATTGCAAAATCAATCATTAATATTGCTTTTTCTGACAAACTTGAAATAGAATTTATTAAAAAAAGTGATATTATTATTATTTGTATTCAGGATAAATTCATCTATGATTTTGTTTCTAAACTGAAGAATACCGGTTTAAATTATTATGGTAAGTTCATCTTCCATACAAGTGGTTTTTTATCTTCGGATGTATTTAAAAACGTCAAAATTTCGAAAAATAATATTGGTTCTTTTCACCCCGTTCAAACTTTTAACAAAATATCCTTTAAAAAAAGTAATCTTTTTAAAGGAATCTATTGGGGGATAGAAGCAGGTAATGAATTGAGAAAAGTGCTGATTAATATTTCAAGAGCATTAAACTCAAATTACATTCTAATACCAAAGAAAGATAAACATATGTATCATTTTGCCTGTGTTTATTCTTCAAATTTTCTTGTCACATATTTAAAAATATTGGACACAATGATTTCAGATACGAAAATTAAACCTATAAAGAATATTGAAATATTTCTTCCCATAATTAGGCAAACATTGAATAATATTGAACAAAATGGATTTAGTAAATCATTGACTGGTCCATTTGTAAGAAAAGATTTCAGAATAATTGAAGGACATTTAAAGTATTTGAAAAAAAACTCACCTGAAATTATACCTCTATATTTGTGTTTTGGTAAATGTGCAATTGATATATCTTCAATAAATAATCCTTTTTCAAATTCCGAATTATCGGAATTAGAAAAAATATTTAAGAAATATAATAATAATTTAATTTAATAATGGCTAAAAATATCAAATTAGTATTTTTATTTTTAATTTTCTTGACCCCATTAAAATCTTATTCTCAAAACAAAGCAATTAATTTTAGCCATACAACTATAATTAATCAGGATTCTATTATTAAAGGAGAAACTTTTAGTGGTAAACTTGGTGGAATATTTATATCACCATTCCTCGGAATAGAATGGCCTGTAAAAATATTTAATACGACTTCGGTAAATTCTTTAACATACGGGTTGAAGTTAGAATTTGCGAATATAAAATTATATCCTGTAATTCTTGGTGCTATATATACTTACCAGAATAACACCGGAAAAGATGAATTTTTGACAAAAAATTTATTAAACTTTTTAAATACAAAAATAACCTCATTTGGAATTACTGCTGATATTCTTCTTAACAAATACATTAAATCTAACTTCACTCTGCCGTTTCTGACTCTGGAACTCAAATATTTAAAAATTCAGAAAGAAATATCACCAACTGAAAATACATTAAATATTATAATGAATGATAATTTAATGGGTATTACTGTGGGAGGTGGTTTTACATTACATATTTTTGATATTTATGGTACTTATACATTCGCGAAGGATTACTCTTCAGCAGGTATTAAAACCCGAATTCATTTTCCATTAATTAAATTTTAAAACTTTCTTCCTTTCCAGTTTATTTTATTTCCAAAAAGGAAAGAAATTGGCAGTAGTAAACCGTATAATGCAAAATAAATCTGGAAAAAGGGATAGTAAATAAAAAGTTTTCGAATCTTTAATTTCCGATAAGCAGGAATTGTAATTAATAAATCAGATATTATTTTGATTGATATAATGGATAAATATACAAAAGGAGGAAGAAATATTAATCCAAAAATTAATATAAAATTCATAACATATAATTCAAATCCCATCAAATATCTAAATAAATTAAGTTCTGTTCCACCCTTGAACCATCTCTTCTTTTGGTTATATAATTCACTGATTTTTCTGCATGGATTTGTTTTTACTAAACATTCTGGATCGATAGGAAATTTTATAACGTAATTCTCTTTGTGTTGAGAAATCTTTTTTAAAAGAGCAAGATCTTCTGTTACCGAAAAGTCAATATTTTGGTAACCCCCAATTTCAATATAAACATTTTTTCTGAAAGTAATGTTATTTCCAATACAACTTAATGTTTTATTTAATCCGATACCCGCAGAAGCCATCGCTAAAAGGTAAATCCAATCTATAGATTGCAGTTCAGAAAATAATAATTTATTATTCTTGATATTTGTAAATCCGCAGACCATACCTACGTTATCGTCATCGTAATATTTGATTGTTTCTTGTACCCAGTTTACAGGAACTTCGCAATCTGCATCAGTGATAAATATTATCTCACCTGTAGAACTCTCTACTCCTGTATCAATCGCATTCGGTTTACCAATAAGGTTATTAGTTGTATCATTCCTGCTGTCTAATATTATAAATTTATTACTGTTCCCGGTTGCTTTTTGCATTACAGATTTTGTGTTATCGGTAGATTTGTCATCAACTAAAATAATTTCCAATAAGTGAGCCGGATAATCAATATTAATCAATGAATTAATACAATTCTGAATATTGTTTTCTTCGTTTCTTGATGCAACGATTATTGTTACACTTTTATTATTAGGATAAACAAGTTTAGAGGTGTTTGATGATTTTATAAATCCATTCAGTAATAAAACAAATAAAATCAGATAAACGAATGATACTCCCAGAAAAAGATATATCATAATATTTAAAAGGGTAGATTCCTTTCTATTTTACAATTGCTATTTTAATAATTTTAGTTTCTTTATTACCGTCAATTTCTGCATCTATTACACCATAATAGACGCCGCTTTGAACATTCCTGACATCCCAGATAACTTCATTGTCGGTATTTGAATATGATGTCCCCGTTAAGTTAGTCACTAATTCACCCGAAAGATCTAAAATTTTAATATTCACTGCGCCCGCATTTCCGTTAATATAATATCTGATAAATGTTTTTTCATCATAAGCTGGGTTTGGCCAGTTATAGCATCTTTCTGAAGGTAATTTTTCCGAATAAGATATCTGAGAATGGATTGACTTATAATTATTGTTGGAGAAATACTTGTCACCAAAATAATTTTTCCATAAAATCTTACTTTCGTTATATAAGACATTTGTCTTATAAGCATACAGATATCCGTCACCTCCGAAAACAATAATACCTAAGGTGTCATTTAAATTCGCAAGGGATGGCGTAAAAGAAGAAATACCGGTTTTAATTGGAAAACCATTAACCATTTTTCCGTCAATTCCATATGCATATAAATCACCATCAATAGATGTGTATATAATATCAAAGATGCCATCATTGTTAATGTCAGCGATACAAATTTCGGAATAGATATCTCTATTTACAGTTACAGGAAAATTATCCAGTAATATACCTGCAGAATTAATTACAAATAATTTATTATCTGCCATAAAAATAATCTCTTCTTTTCCATCTTTATTTACATCAGCTAATATAGGATTTAAATATATTCGTTGGGGATTATAATTTAAGTTTAACGGATTTCCGTTTATATGAAAACTGTTTGGTAAGTTTAAGATTAACGAGTCTTTGGATTCGCTGCCTAATAAATTTCCACAGACAATAAGACTATTCGGATCTCTTGATAATAAATAACTGTTCGCATTATATTTTGAAAACATATAAACAGGTTTTCGAATTGGTAAATTTGTATCTATAAATCCCGAAGATTGTCCATCAAGTCTTTGTTCATATACGTAACCGTAATTTGATCCCCATAAAACTTTTGAAGAGTCAAAAATTAATGGTGGAGCAGTCATATAAAAGTTTGGCAGATTTTGAAAATTGTTAACGGTGGAATCAATTAAATTTATATTTCCGTCAAATCCAAAAAGCCCTATTTTGCTCCCGTTATTAATGTTTGTTGATACTACGAGTTTTCGTCCCTGCGGGTTATTTGAAAAAGCGTATCCTGCCGGTGTATTACCAAAGTTATACAATAGAACACCATTTTGATTAGGAATAATGGGTGTCCCATCAGTCCTGAATCCATATAAATCTCTGCCATTATTTACAAAAAATTCATCTTTACCATCTCCATTTAAATCAAAAGCAATTGGTTGCATTAAGTTAGTTGTGAATGTAGGATACCCGCCTATATATTTTGGATAACCGGCTAACGGTTTTATGATATCTCCGCCAATATTAATTTTAAACTTCATCATTGGAGATATAGTATCGAATTCGGTGATGCTAATATTACTATTAGCCAGTGAATAACTAAGTGAATTCGGGAAAGAAAACGGAGTAAACTTATTTGTGTAAATATTTGATGGAACGTAATGATTTCCGTTAAACCAATAATCAACAAATGTACCATCCCCGGTCACTTGACCAAAAGGTGTGTTAAATGTTACACCAATATCCTGAGAACCTTTTGCCTCCTCAAGGTCAATGCCTTTGTGATTTATATTGTTGTTAATTGAATTTGTTGCAAGATTAGCAAGTATTACATTCTCATCAATATGCCATATTAGAATTCCACCTCTGAACTTTGCTGTATCATCTATTAATCCGGGTAAACTCCAATCAAAATACTTTACATTTGTCAAGTTACCGTCAATTTTAGTAATATCATAATTTAAAAATCCGGAAATATCTTTAGTAAATGTTGCGGAATCGTTGAATGCCCGATTCCGTGTAAAAATTCTCTGACCTGAATATTCAGGATCCCTGTTCCGGTTTTCTATTAAAAAATATTCCCGGCTATTCATTAAAACTTTAAATACCGTAGAATCATAAGTATTTCTGGAAGATGAAGTTTTGATTTTGTAATTTGCCTCTCCATTTGATATAACGATAGGGGAAATCCATCCTAAATAAATTTTTTCCCATGCAGAAGGTTCGGGGGGGAAAGCACCATTATAACTAAAAATTGACTGCCCATCCATTAAACCAAATCTGCCTATCGCGGTTTTACCTGTTTGTGTGTTAAATAAATCAGGCAAACCTAAAAAACTTCCAAAAGATGCAACAAAAATTCCGTTAGTTCCTAATTCTAATAATGTATTACCTGAAATTAAACTTAATTCCCTTAACTCTGTTGATGGAATAATAAGAGAATTTTTGATAGATATACCATCGTTTGTTAAAAATCCCGTGTAATTATTCCCATAGATTTCCTGAAGATTTTTCAAACCCAAATATACAGTTGGTAAGTCATAAGGTGTTGGATCATAACCATAAATAGAAGTAAGATCAACATCTCTGCCCACTCCGGCATGAAAAATAACAAAAGCAGTTTTTTGAGTATCTATGTTTGAAAAATTGATGGAGCTGTCTGCAATTCCCCAGGAATCTTTAAAAAATTCTCCTAATTTAAGAAAGCTTTCATTTCTTTGAGGAGAATATTCTTTCATTTTCTTGGGAAGAGTGATTACATTACCATATAGTTTATAATTAACTACAACTTTACCATTTGAGCATTTCGCATAATAATTCTTTAAAAATTCTAAATGATCAATGAAATATAAACTATCATATGGTGGTGAATCAATCACAGTATCTCTTTGAGTAGAAGGGTTAAAATACTTGCTGGATAAATCAAATTTCCCGCTTCCGCTCGATAATGGATCCGTATCTTCCTGAAACTGAACAAGTATTGCAATAATATTAAACGTATCGGAAGCTGATTTATAACCAAGAGGTGAATAAGTATTCTCTTTTCCGTTTTTTATTGGGTGTGATAATGTATAAGATAAATTTTTCTTATTTTGTGATAATAAAATTTGGTTTGCTGATAATATTATCAGCAAACCAATAATGATAAACTTAAATTTCATAATGTTTTTTTAAAAATTTACAATCAATCCAAATCTCAGAGTATTTGCAAGAGGATGATTCTCTTCTATAGTATTTATGTAACTGAAATCGAAACCGTATAGACTATATCTTAACCCTGCTCCGAGTGTAATATATTTCCTGTTTCCGTTAGAAGGATCTTCATAAAAGTATCCTGCTCTCAGTGCAATCAGTCTTGGGCTTCCATACCAATATTCTGCACCAACAGAAGTCTGAAAAGTCCTTGCAATACCTGGTATGCCGCCTTTCCAGGAAGTAAACATAGCTTTATAAAAAGGATCGGATTCTCCTTTTCCAAATCTGTTGACTAATAATTTCGAAAAATCTGCGGTAATTGTAAGATCATTACCTTCATTTTTAAATACTTTGTAGGCAATTCCAAACCTTAACTGAGTGGGTATCGGATCTGCTTGAGATGCATCTACGTAAGAAATTTTTGGACCGAGGTTTGATAAATTTATACCTAACGAAAGTCTATCTTTGATGAATTTTGGTCCGGTTATAGGTCTGTATATTGCAGATATATCGAAGCTTGTTGTAAATGCAGTTCCTGTGCCTTTTTCATTTCCGACATTAAGATTGTTAGGTGATAAACGACTGTAAATAAATCTTGCGGTTATACCTAATCCTAAATCAGGACGGACTTTTGTTGCATAAGCTAAAGCCATTGCAAATTCATATGCTTTGTAGTCTTTTGTCGGATCAGCATTTCCAAACTCATCTCTGTACAGGACTTCACCAATATTTAAATAAGTGAAACTCATTCCGACGGTTCCGTTTATACTTTTAATATATTTTTTTGCTGCAAGAAAATCATAAAACAAATCGGAAATTCCTAATCCGGCTAACCATGGTGAGTGTGTAAAATTTATTTCTGTACCAACTTCCTGAAAAGCCAGCCCTGAAGGATTCCAGTGCATTGCAGTAGCATCATCTGCAATTGCTGTTCCTGTTTCACCCATAGCCGAAAACCTCGAATTAGGACCTATTAAAAGAAAAGGTACACCGGTTGAAACCGCGTTTTGAGCATATAAATTGGAATCGTTTGATAAAAATATTAATCCTAAGATAATTAATACAAGTGCTTTGATTTTTAATTTTGACATTTATTATTTTGCCTCCGTTTATTATTAATATTATTTTAATTTTGCTAATTTTCCGGCATTAGTCGTAGAAAACGTGCCGTCTGTTGTTTTAATAGTCATTTTATATAAATATGTTCCATTTGCGATGTTATCTCCGTCTGTATCACGTCCATCCCAGTTTATCATCACATATTTATCTGATATATTATTTTGATCAATCTCTTTTATAAGTTTTCCGCTGACGGTATAAATTTTAATGATTACATTAAGCGGGGAATCAAAATTATGATTAAAGACGAAAGAAGTATTATCTTTCATTGGATTTGGATAGTTATAAATATTGTCAACACGAAGTGCTGTATTACTTTTAACTGTAAAATCAATTGATTTAATAGAATAATTATTATAAGTATCCCAAGCTTTGATTTTTAAATTATATTTTCCATCAGCAAGTTGCTGTAAAGGATATTCCAACGACCCGTATTGATAGCTGTTTGTAGAATTAAAATAAGAAGTTAAATCTAACTTATTATTCTCATCATCGTTGATTATTCCCTCAATTTTATGTCCTATTGTTCCTGTCAGGTTAATACCGTTAAAATCAAAGAAATCTGCAATTATCCTAGTATTTTGGTTAATCAAATCTCCTGTTCTGAAATTTCTATCACCCATAAAGACAGTAATATCAGGACCTAATGTGTCGGATATTGCAGTAGTGTCAATACCGTTTAAGATAAATTTATTTGAATATCCGGAACCTTGAGTGCTCGAATTCTTAAAGTATGCTAATATTTTTCCGTTCCCTGTATTATACGAAATATCTTTGGGTACGATAAATTCAATTTGCCATTTACCGTTTAAAACGTTTGTTTTCCCTTTAAATATAGAACCTCCGTCTAATCTGAAATTAAAATGATAACCAAAATCCACAAAATCTATATATTTATCGACGTCGAAAACTTTTAAAATTAACTCACCATTATAATTATTCCAAAATGTGGAATCAGGTTTTAAAATGCTGCCTGAAATTTTAACTTTTTGTAAGGCTTTAATTGTTGCAGTGTCATTAGTTCCAACATTATTAATACTATCGATTCTTGTAAAATACTCCGGCAGACTAACCCTCAAAGTTGGATCACCGACGAGACAGAATTTTGCATCATTATCGCTTAAACCGGATAACTGATTCTTCACAAAAAACATTGCTTTACCTATCCGTATAGGAAGGTTTAAAGTATCTTTATCGTACATGAAATTACTCCAAAGTGCATTATTAAAAATAGCATTCGGGTCACTGTAAACAGGTCTGACTGCTGCAATTACACCTATAGCTCCTTTATCAGGTTCAAATACTAACTGTTCGCCGGCACTTACAATCGAAGGATCATCCCACCTGGCAAGATCACAGCTTGCAATTGTGACAAGAGGGTATTTATCTTTATTATTTAATTGCGGGATACTTTCACCTCTAACAAAAATATGTTCGTGAGCCCATAAGTCAACGCTGCCATGTCCGACATAGTTTATAACTAATCTCCCTTCATTCCAACCTTTAATGATATCAATATTTGCTCCCGGTTTCCTGCGTCCTTGAGGAGTGATTACTGTAGGATATGTTACTATGTAAATTTTCTCTTTTTCATAATCTTTCGGAGTATAATATTCGGCAATATCTTCGCATTGCCTTGTATGTTTATCTCCTTCCTGTCCGAGGAAGTTTTCTGTTGTCCATCCGTCATCAGCTACGTACATAATTTTCTTTTTCCAAATATCATTTGTATTAGTGGATTCATAACTTATAATTTTATCTATAACAGTATTAGCTTCTGTTAGCGAATTTACACAAATTCTCCCGGTAGAAAAATCAGGTTTTCCGATACCCGGATAGCCGGGCTTTATAAAGTTTTCATTAATATCCATTAAAAAATCATCACTATTATAACTTGTTATTTCATTCATATCGTCTTCGGTTTTCTCTACCGGAGGTAAATAATTTTTAACATTAAGATTATAAATATTTTTAAAATCAAAACTTCCGTCTCCTAAAAATAAAACATACAAAGGTTTTTCATTCCAGTTATTATATGAATACTTTAGAAAATTTCTCGCTGCCAGTGGATCAACCAAACCGCCCGAAAACTCATTATATATTTGATTAATATCAAAAACAAATGTTTTCATGAAGTTTATATCAGGAGTTTCTCTGTGAGCCTTTAGCCTGTTGGCAGCCGGAAGAAATTCCGTTGGAGATATAATAACAAAACTCGCACCATCACTTATTCCTTGGATATTCTGGTTAGGAATTTTTTGAGAAATAGAAGCCGGTGTCTTATAGTTATTGCCTTCGATTATTATATATTCTTTCGGACTTCCTGCTAAAATATTATCTTGAAATCTCACTGAACCGGAGGTAAATGAGATAGGATTAATTAAATTAACATTCCCCCTATTTGAGATATTAAATATTTTTAAATCCTGTGTGCTGAAAGGGGAAATATTATATTCAACCGTAGATAAAGTATCGGGAGAGTTAAACCTTATAACATTATTATTCACAGAATTAAAATTCCTGTTATATTCTACTTCATAATAGTCATAATATCCTGATGACCCTGCATTATTATATTGAGAAGGTAGAGAAAGTCTTATATTAATAGAACTGGAATTACTATTTAACGGATAATAATATTCGTCATAAGTCAAATTTATATGAGAGAATGATATTGGAATTCCATAAACTTCTTTAAGAACTGAAAGACTTGAATTATCATCTTTTATAGTAAAAAAACTTGAAGAGGTGGAACCGTTTCCGTATCGTATCCGTAAATCTATATCACTCCCTTGCTGATATCCTTTCAACTCTTTGTTGAAAACAAAACTTTCATTTAAGGCTATCATTTGGCTTAGCCAGAGATTTCCGGTTGATCCTAAATTAGAAATTTCAGGTTCGTCGAAAATCTTGTCTCTGAAGTAAGATAGGGGAGTTAAACCTTGCAATGATGGAGAGTTCAATTCCTGCATTCTCAATCCATTTGAGCCGCCAAAAGTGAGCCAATAGTAATTTGAATTTGTATAATGGTTAATATAATGAAAATATTTTCTTTGTAAACTATCATATTTCCAGTCATTTGGAGAAACACCAAAAAATAAAATATAATCATTATTTCCAAATTGCCCGGGAACTTCGGTTTTGATATAAATTGGATTTTCAACCAGGTCTGTGGGAACTAATGTTGAGTTTTGAAATGGTAATTCCTGCCCTCCATTCCCATATATTTTGATTGTCGATGGATTAATTCCCGAAACATTTATACCTGCCTGCTGAAGATAATTTCTATCAATTTTATAAACACCAGTTTCTTTTACTTCCATTTTGTAGAAATCTCCGGATGCAAGAACACTATTAACTAATACAGGCTTAGATTTTAAATTATTAAATTCTAATGTTGACCAATTTATCGCATTTTTGGAGTTAATAGCAATACCCGAAAACAAATTCAGTTCTTCTTTACTCATTTTCTTATTACTATATAAAGGGCTTCCTCCAAAATATATACGGATTTTAATGTAAGATAATTTTCGAAGTGTTTTATTTAAAGGGTTATATATGCATGGTGTAATATCTAGAGACCCAAAATATTTATTTCTTACAATTCCATTTTGTTCTAATTTAATAAAGGAAACCGGGAAAAATGAATTTTGATTATAAACTTTATCATTTTTTATATAGTCATAAAGTGCTTCAAATTTATTATTTGATTTCTTAGGAGTAGGAACGGGTAAAACATCCTGATTATTAATATCCGAATATTTATAATCAATAATTTCTGCTTTGTTGTTTTTATCCGTGGGAAGAATAACCGAAAAAGATCTCATTCCTAAATCAGGATAACCGGGCGTATTTTTTCTTATGGAATTATAAAAATCAAAATTATTATTACTGGTATATTTTGGGTAATAATCAATTTCTATGTAAGAATTATTTGATGATACGATATTGTAATCGGTACTGTAATCGGTACTAATGTTCTTTTTATTGTTTTGAGGATAGGAATTAACCCCAAGCAGCAGGAAGAACATAAGTGTTATAATATTTTTACAAAATTTCATATAATCTTGAATTCATTTATTAATTATAATAAAAAACCACTTATTAAAGTTCATAATATAATAAAACTTTAATAAATGGTTTAAAGACTTTCGAATAATATTTTATTTGATTTATAAAAACTTTGTAATTATTATCTTATATACTTCCTTTCTTTTCAACAAATATATTGCTACTGATTTATATTGTCAAGCGTAAAAAAAGAAAGGTATTTATCATTTCTTTTTTTTGAGTCCCATTTTTTCTATCACATCGAGATTTTGAAGAGCATTTTTTGCTGCTTCTTGTTCTGCTTGTTTTTTCGATTTTCCTCTGCCTATACCTAAACATTGTGCTGCTATATGGACTTCGACTGTAAATAATTTATTATGTTCCGGTCCTTCTTCTTTGATGACATGATACTCCGGAATATAGTCAGTATGTGCCTGTGCATATTCCAGAAATTTACTTTTATGGTTCTCATCAAATTGATTTAGCCATTTTATATCCAGTTTTATAAAAATTTCGTGATTCAGGAATTTTTTTGCAGATTCATATCCGGAATCTAGAAATATTGCTCCTATCAGAGCCTCGTAAGCATCTGCTAGAATTGCATCATAACCTTCCTCGATAGATTTTATGGCTGTATTTGATGCGAGCAAATATTCCTGAAGATTAATTACTTTGGCTCTTTCCGCGAGAAATCTTTTATTGACCAAAATAGACCTGAACTTTGTAAGATCACCTTCCTCATTAAGCGGAAAATTCATGTATAAAAATTCTGCAACAATTAAATCCAGCACAGCATCACCAAGAAATTCAAGTCGTTCATTGCTGATTACAACTTCTTTAAAGGGGTCCTTTCTTATTTTAAGAAAAGACCTGTGCGTTAAAGCAGTAATAAAATAATTTTTATCTAATATCTTATAGTGGATTGAGTTTTGAAATTTCTCAAAATTGATTTTTCTTATCGCCTTTGAAAGTGATTCTTCCGCTTTAGCCGGTTTTTTTAAAAAGGGAAGTATGAATTTTACTTTTTTAAGAAATTTAAACATAAAGTCGTACCATTATCACAACAATGAATTAATCAAATTTTTTGAAAACAATAGCAGTATTATGTCCGCCAAATCCGGAATTATCGGTCAAAACAGTTTTAACATCATGTTTAATGGCTTTATTCGGTACGTAGAACAAATCGCATTCTTCATCTTTCGTTTCATAATTTATTGTCGGAGGTACTATCCCATCTCTGATTGTTAATACGGAAGCAATAGCTTCAATTGCACCGGCTGCGCCTAACAGATGACCTAACATAGATTTTATCGAATGTACAGGCATCTTATAAGCTCTTTCCCCGAATACCGTTTTAATTGCTGCTGTTTCATTTCTGTCGTTAGGAGGAGTGGAAGTACCGTGAGCATTAATTATATCTATATCCTCAGCTTGAAGATTTGAGTCTTTAATTGCTAATCTCATCGCTTTTACTACACCTTCTCCGTTTGGAGCAGGGTCTGTAATGTGGTGAGCATCTGATGTCATTCCAAATCCTGTTAGTTCAGCATATATCCTTGCATTTCTTTTTAATGCGTGTTCAAGTTCCTCTAAAATTAAACAAGCGGAACCTTCACCCATAACAAATCCGTCCCGGTTTTTATCGAATGGTCTCGATGCCTTTTTTGGTGCATCGTTTCGAGTTGATAAAGCTTTCATAGCATTGAAACCCCCGACTCCCATCGGACAAATCACGGCTTCAGAGCCTCCGGTAACAATAATATCTGCATCACCTCTTTGAATAATCATGCACGAATCAATGATAGAATGAGCAGATGTTGAACATGCAGATACCGTACCGTAATTCGGACCCTTTAATCCATGTCTCATGGATATTCTACCCGGAACTATATCGGATATAAGCATCGGAATAAAGAAAGGGCTTATTCTATCAGGATTTCCATTTCTATCAAACAATATTTGAGTTTGCTTTTGATAAGTTATCATACCGCCTATACCTGAACCAAAAATAACTCCGGCTCTATCTCTGTCGATTTTTTCTAAATCAATTCCTGAATCTTTTAAAGCCATATCGCTTGCGGCAATAGCATATTGGGTAAATGGATCCGTCCTCTGAGAGAGTTTTCTATCCATATAATTCAAAGGATTAAAACCTTTAAGTTCGGCTGCAAATTTCGTATCAAATTCCGTGGTATCAAAATAAGTTATATTATCAACACCGCTAATTCCGTTGATTAATGAATTCCAAAAGTCCTCGAGTGTTAATCCTACGGGAGTAATGGCTCCTAAGCCGGTCACTACAACTCGTCTTTTCATCAAATTATATTTTTTAGTTTGGAATCTTTGTTTTTATATATTCAATTGCGTCGCCGACTTTTGTGATTTTTTCTGCATCTTCATCGGGAATTTTAATATCAAATTCCTCTTCAAATTTCATCACTAATTCTACTGTATCGAGAGAATCCGCTCCTAAATCATTTATAAATGAAGCTTCGTAAGTTACTTTTGTTTCCTCAACTCCAAGTTTGTCAACTATTGCTTTTTTTACTTTTGCTTCAATTTCTTCATGCGTCATTTTGTTTTGCTCCTTTAAATTAATTAATAAATAAATTTTGTAAATATATATATCTTTGTATCGATTTTAAAGTATAAATTTTACAACACTTGATTTTATTATTATAACTAACAGTTAATTTATGCTTAACGTTTCAGAGGTCTTCGAACTATGTAATCACCTTCAAGTTTGTATTTACCATAATTTACATTATTTTTAGCTAATTTTCCATCATTTTCTTTCCTGGAACCACCCCATATCGCATTTGCGTATATAATATCATTAATTTTTACTAATGATTCGAATATGATAATATGCCCATTCCAGACAATCAAGTCTCCCTTTTTAATATCTTCAGGTGATTTTATATCAATAACAGGAAATATATCGTTGAATTTATTTGTATCAGAAAGATCTTTAGTCAAAACATATACATCGGGACATTTATATCCGGCTTTGTATATGCAGTTAAGAGCAAAAATATTACATTTGGTGTAATTTTCAAGTCCTTTTATAGAATTATCTAACCAGTAAATTCTTACAGAATCAGAACTCGTCTTATACATTTCATTCCCTTGTTCTTCGAATGCTGTTTCAAATATTATATCAGCATCTGTTTCGGATACAACTTGTCTGTTATTTCCGCGGGGTTCTGATGACGAACATCCGTATAAAAAAAGAAGTGAAAGGAATAAAAGAATATTCAGAAAAGATTTTGTACTAACCATTATCTTACATCAATATTTTTTCGATTGAGTTGAAATATATATTTTCAAGTTCCTCAATTTCTATATCAATATCAGAATTGATTCTCAAACTATCCCCGGTTGTTAAGCCTATTTTTTTTATCGGCACGGAATATATACTGGATAGATCTTCAATTTGTTCTTTGTTAATAACATCTGCTGAAATAATAACTCTCGACTGTGATTCTCCGAATAGCTCAAAATCTTTTCTGTTCTTAAAGTCAATATTTACTTTAACCCCAATTTTGTTATTTCTGTCCATTATACAGCATTCTGCTAAAGCAATTGCAAGTCCTCCTTCTGCTGCATCATGGGCGGAGTTAATTAATTTATTTTTGGATAGAATAATCAAAAGGTCAATCAGGTTTTTTTCACTTTGTAATTCAATATCCGGAGCATCTCCTTTGAGAATATTATGAATTAAATTCAAATATTCACTTCCCCCGATTTCAGAGTTTTTATTGCCAAGCAGATAAACCAAATCATTTGTTTTTTTAAAATTGCTCGTCACGGTTTTCCTGTAATCTTCTATCAGTCCAAGCATTCCGATTACGGGAGTAGGGAATACGGCATAGTCTTTCGACAGATTATAAAAACTTACATTACCTCCGGTTACGGGGGTTCCTAAAAACCTGCAGGCATCTCCGATACCTCTTACCGCTTCTGTAAATTGATAATACATTTCGGGATTATAGGGGTCGCCAAAATTCAGGCAATTCGTGATTGCGAGTGGTGTCGCACCTGTACAGGCAACATTTCTTGCACTTTCGCAAACTGCTATCATCCCGCCTTTGTACGGATTCAGATATACGTATTTACTATTGCAGTCAACCTTTAACGATAATGCTTTATTAGTTTTTTTTATTCTGACAACCGATGCATCACCTCCGGGCATTACTGAAGTGTTAGTTCTCACTTGAGTATCATATTGCTGATATACCCAATTCTTGTTTGCTATATTAGGCGCACCTAAGAGCTTCAATAAAACCTGATTTAAATCTTCAGGCTCTGTCAGAACACTTGAATCAAAATTTCTTGTTTTTTTTAAATATTCCGGCTCTTTCACATCCCGCTTATAAACCGGCGCTCCTCCTCCCAGCACAAGTTCGCTTGCAGGGATATCCGCTTCAAGTATTTTCTTGTAATGAATTTTAATTCTATTATCTTCTATCACATTTCCGATTTGCACGCAGTTCAAATCCCATTTCGAAAATATCTTTTTCGCAATTTCTTCTTTTCCTTTTTCTACAACCACAAGCATTCTTTCCTGGGACTCTGATAGCATTATTTCATAAGCACTCATACTTTTATCCCGCAGTAGTACAAGGTCGAGATTTATTTCCATTCCGCAATTACCCTTAGCACTCATTTCACTTGAAGAACACGTTATTCCCGCGGCTCCCATATCCTGAATCCCGACAACCGCACCTGATTTTATCGCTTCCAGTGAAGCTTCGAGTAATAATTTTTCAGTAAAAGCATCTCCTACTTGAACGCTCGGTCTTTTGGATTCCGATTTTTCAGAAATCTCTTCAGAGGCAAAAGTCGCCCCGTGGATACCGTCTTTTCCTGTGGATGAGCCGACTATGAAAACCGGATTTCCAACGCCGGAAGCCGTCGCTGTGGCTGTCTCACCGTGTTTAACAATCCCCACTGCCATCGCATTTACTAAAGGATTATCCTGATAGCACTCTTCAAAATAAACCTCTCCGCTGATAGTCGGAACGCCGAAGCAGTTTCCATAATCTCCGATTCCTTTTACAACATTTTTAAATAGAAATTTATTTCTTTCAGAACCATCATCATCTGTGATTTTTCCAAACCTCAGCGAATTCAATGCCGCTACAGGTCTTGCACCCATTGTAAAAATATCTCTTAGTATCCCGCCAATGCCTGTAGCGGCGCCCTGGTATGGCTCCACTGCAGAGGGATGATTATGTGACTCAATTTTAAAGGCAACCGCCAGCCCGTCTCCTATATCCACTAATCCTGCATTCTCTTCACCTGCAGACACCAATAATTTTCCGCCGCTTCTCGGAAGTGTTTTAATCTGAAGTATGGAATTCTTGTATGAGCAATGCTCGCTCCACATCACGGAAAATATTCCAAGCTCTGTGTATGTAGGGGTTCGTCCTAATATTTTTAGAATTCTCGAATACTCTTCATCGTTTAATCCTAATTCCTTTGCCGCATTTAAATCTACGATTTCTTTTTCCATTTAATTATATCGTTTCTTTTTGTCAAATTTATTGTAATATAATAGTGTTCCTGAAATTACTAAAAGCGGTTTTGTAAATACATTCAAAAACGGAATAAACATAAGAATAAAAGAAGTTAATCCAAATCCAAAAGTCAGCATTCCTCCCCTCGATACTATAGATATCTTTTTCCTCAGCGGTAATAGTTTTCTCGCCATAGGGTAGTCAAGGAAATCGAGCGCACAGAAAAATACGGAAAATAAAAATCCGAATATAGCTGAAAATATTCCTCCGATTAGAGGTATCATACCTATAAGAAAAAAAATAAATATTACAAGAAAATAAAACGACAGTTTAATTAATTCATCTCTTGAACTTGAATATAAATCCTTAAAAAAACCTGTACCGCTTACAAGTGTCTCTCCCGTAATAATCTCTTCCGAAACCTGTGAAATCTTTTCGTTGAATGGGGCAGTGATTATTCCGCTTAGAAAAAGGAAAATCAGGTAACAAAATATCACAATCACAATAAATGAAATTATGACGATGAAAACATACAGAACTTCCTGCCACCAAAGTGAATGGATACTGTCGGCACCTGTCAGTTGTTCTGATTTTACCAATGCCCATTTGTAAACTAAAATAAAAATAGTTCCGTATATTAAAAGGTTAATTAATACCGGAACTATTGAAAGTTTTATTAATCTCTTATTATTCTTTAGAACATTAAGGCATTTAAAAGGATAATATAGACCGTAGAAAAAATCATTCATACATTAATTTAAAAATTCATTATTTTTTTAAATTTATCAACGCACAAAAAAATATTCCGGCTCAAATATTTGTCAAAATAGTTCGAGAGGGTTGTAGAAAGTTTTGAGTTTCAAGTTAAAAAGATAATATTCATAATTACATCTCGATTTAATATTAATATCAATATATTTGAGAAAGTTCTTATAAGCGAAATGTTAACCATAATTTTAAAAAATACCACTTATGAAACAAAGCCAAGCTGAATTTGTGAAATGGTTTTCTCCGTTACTTGACGCCCTTCGTGATTTAGGCTATTCTGGTAAACCAAAAGAAGTATCAAGAAAGATTGCAGAAAACTTGAGACTATCGGATGAAATAATAGATTCTAATCTTAAATCAGGTGGCAATAGATTTCATAATCAAGTAGCTTGGGCAAGACAATATCTAGTTTGGGAAGGACTACTTGACTCATCAAAGTTCGGGACCTGGAAACTGACTGAAAAAGGAAAAGAAACAAGATTAACTGACCAACAATCTAGTGATATATTCAAAAAGTGGGTTGAGTATCATCAGAATCTTCGAGACGGGAAAAATGAAGATGAAATAATCTCAAAACAGGAAGAGATACCACCAGAAGAATATGAAGAAACAACTCATCCCGAATTATTAGATGTTTTAATGGGACTATCTCCTAAAGGTTTTGAGAAAGTATGTAAAGAGCTATTAAGAGAATCAGGTTTTGAAAATGTAATTGTAACTGGACAATCTCATGATGGAGGAATAGATGGTTTTGGAATACTTGAAATAAATCCTTTTGTAAGTTTCAAAGTTCTATTCCAATGCAAAAGGTATAAAGGTTCTGTTCCAAGAGCATCAGTCGGTGACTTTAGAAATGCTATGATTGGTAGAGCGGAAAAAGGAATTATTATGACAACTGGTACATTTTCAAATGAGGCTATTAAAGAAGCATCAAGAGAAGGTGCTCCGCAAATTGAACTTGTTGACGGTGAAAAGTTAGTTCAAATGTTTGAAAGAGTTGAATTAGGTGTTACTCCAAAGACAGTTTATGTTGTCGACTTGAACTACTTTGAAAAATATAAGGAATAAAAAACTATGGCTAACAGCAAGGTTTGCTGCAATGCGCTCCGTCCTTCGTGGACAGGAACGCAGTGGACAGAAACATTACTTCTTTTATCCAATGCAGGGAAGCGCACAGCAGCAAGCCGCAGAAAGTTATCGATAACCTAAAGCCAAACTAAATGAAACAAGAAATTGAGAAAATAAGAGAATTGCATGACACTATTGAAAACTCAGATAATCAAAGTGACATCGACAGTGTAAAAGAAACATTTGACTTATTTTAGCGTAATTTTATTCTAAAAATTTACTTCACTGCTTTCAGAAGCATTTCTTTCAAATCTAATTTTTCCCACGTGAAATCTTTATCGTTTCTGCCGAAATGACCATAAGAAGCTGTTTTCCTGTATATGGGTCTTCTTAAATTCAGACGATTTATAATTCCCTTTGGTGTGAGGTCAATATTATTCTTAATGATTTCAGCTAATTTTTTATCGTCAACTTTTCCTGTACCAAAGGTATTTACATAAATAGATACCGGGTGGGGAATTCCGATTGCATAAGATAATTGTATCAGGCATTCTTCTGCAAGTTTAGCGGCTACAATATTCTTTGCAATGTGCCTTGCCGCATACGCCGCACTTCTGTCAACCTTCGAAGGGTCTTTTCCCGAAAATGCTCCGCCGCCGTGAGGAGCTTTCCCGCCGTAAGTATCAACTATAATTTTCCTGCCGGTCAAACCCGTATCACCGTGAGGTCCGCCTATTTCAAATCTTCCTGTCGGATTAACATAAATTTTTGTTTTACTGTCGAGTAATCGTTTCGGGATAATTTTCTTTATTACATTTTTTATTACATCAGCCTTTATTTTAGCCTGAGTTACGTCAGGATCGTGCTGAGTAGATATTACAATGGCATCTATACGTTTCGGTTTATTATTATCTCCATATTCTACCGTTACCTGGGATTTTGAATCAGGTCTCAGATAGGGCATTAACTTAATATTTTTCTTGCGGATGTTAGCCAATTCCTTGACAAGTTTATGAGCTAATGTGATTGCGAGGGGCATATATTCGGGGGTTTCATTAACAGCATACCCAAACATCATACCCTGGTCTCCTGCACCGCCTTTATCTACTCCCATTGCAATATCGTGGGATTGTTTATTGATTGCAGACATAACATTGATGGAATGATAATCGAATCTATATTCTCCTTTTGTGTAGCCAATTTCCTTAACAACTTGCCTGACAACTTTTTGAACATCGACATAATGATGTGTAGTAATTTCACCGCCGACAAGTACTAATCCTGTGGCGCAAAATGTTTCGCAGGCAACCCTTGCGTATTTATCGTGTTTAAGAATGTCATCAAGAACTGCATCCGATATCTGGTCGCAGATTTTATCAGGATGACCTTCGCTTACTGATTCTGATGTGAAATAATAAGACATAACTGATATATTTTAATTTTTAAATGATTTCAAAATCTTATTTAATATTATCCCAGACGATTTCTGAGATATCTTTTATTTTTACTTCTTCTGTCTTTTCAATTGCTTTTATTCCGTCACTGAGCATAGTCATACAGAATGGACAGGCAGATGCTATTACTTCGGCACCTGTATTTACGGCTTCTTCTGTCCGTTCGATATTAACTCTCTTGCCCTCGGTTTCTTCCATAAACATTCTTCCGCCCCCGGCACCACAGCAGAATCCTCTGTCTTTAGAGCGGTTCATTTCAATAATTTCCAATCCGGGAATATTTTTTATTATGGAGCGGGGAGTATCGTAAATGCCGTTATATCTGCCTAAATAACAGGAATCATGATAGGTGAATTTCTTTTTTTCTTCTTGCTTAGTTTGAATTTTTTTCTCTTCTATTAACTTGCTGATAATTTCCGTATGATGATATACTTCTAAATCTATTCCAAACTGCGGATATTCATTTTTTAAAGAATGAAAGCAGTGCGGGCACATAGTAACTAATTTTTTAATATTGTATTTTTTAAATGTCTCAATATTTCCGTTAATAAACTGTTGTGCAAGGAATTCATTTCCTAACCGCCTTGCTGTGTCACCATTGCATTTTTCTTCATCACCAAGCACACCAAATTTAATACCTGCTGTGTTCATAATATTTGCAAACGATTTTGTAACGTTCCGGTAACGCTGGTCGAAGGCTCCTGCACAGCCAACCCAAAACACTATGTCAAGTTCATCAGCATTCCCTGCATTACTTAATTTTACAAGATTGTTTGACTTTCCTTCTTTTTCAATTGAATCATTAAACTCTTCAATCCATTCATTTCTTTGTTCTGAACTAAATGCCCACGGAGACTCATTATTTTCGAGATTTCTGAATACTGTGCTTACTTCCTGAGGAAAATCAGATTCCATCATTGCAAGATTTCTTCTCATATCTATTATCGACGTCAAATGGTCAATCATCACCGGACACTCTTCCACACAAGCGGCACAAGTAGTGCAAGCCCACAATTCCTCCTGTGTGATATAATCAGGTACAAGTACTTTTTCTAAGATAGGGGAATTCTCAACTTTTTTAATTATAAGAGGACCTTTTTCTTTTGTTCTTAATCTTAATTTGGTAATAATTTTTTTAGGGTTCAGTAATTTTCCGGTTCCGTTTGCGGGGCATACTTCAGTGCATCTTCCGCATTCCGTACAGGTATATCCATCGAAAAGCTGTTTCCAGCTTAAATCTTCAATATCTCTTGCTCCGTATTGCTGAATTGATTCATCTTCAAAATTAATCGGCTTTAACACATTCTTTTTTTCTATTTTGAAATTAGAGAAAAATGTATTAGGTATTGAAGAAAGAACGTGAAAATGCTTTGAATAAGGAAGAAAATTCAGAAACACCAATACAATAATGTTGTGTGCGAATAAAAAGAACAGGAATAAAGATTCAGAGCCGTTAGTGAAAATATTATTCGCCAGGAAAGCCGATACCGGTCTGAATCCATTTGATTGATTAAGTAATATTTTTTCTGTTGTAGCACCGAACATAGTTACCATAACTAATAATATCAGCATCAGGATAAAAGTTGCATCTCTTCTGGATGATTTTTCTACCTGAAGTCTTTTAGGCGTTCCGATATATCGTCTGAATAACGAAAATACAATAACAAAAAAGACTAATGCACCAAATAAATCCTGACTAAAAGTGATTACAGAATAAAATCTCCCGAGAAAGGAAAAAGAAAATCCCGGAAAAAGAGCTTCAATGAATCCTTCGACTACAACAAGCAGCAGAACCATAAATCCCCAAAAAATTGAGACGTGCAGAAATCCTGCAAATCTTCTTCTCAATATTTTCGATTGAAATATAGCAATATTTATGACATTTATTATCCTTTGAGGTATATCATTAAACCGATTTTCTTTTTTCCCGATCTTTAAGTAAGAAATGAATACTTTAACCGAATAAAGGAAAAATATTATTGCGGAAATTAATATTAGGGCAAACAGTATTCTTAAAATCATAATTTTAAAATGTTACAATTTAAATAATTGATTTATAATTATAAAGACCTTTATCATATTTTCTGTCTTGTAATCAATAAGAAATAAAGGTTTATTTATTTTTGTTGTTACTTAAGTTATTTTTGTTCTTCTGTTAAGTTTCTAATTTATTTGAATGAATATTTATCCGGTTAAAAATATTTCAGAACGATTTCCGAAATTTAAAAATATTTTTAATGACAGTAGCGATATAAAAACAAAGTATATTGTCTTAATCACTATTTTAATAGGATTAGCAGCTCAATTTTTATCATATCACTTTGATTACGTTTATGCATATCGTGATGCAATTTTCAGGACAGAAGCAGCGAGAAGATTCCTTGATGCCACTAATCCGGGATTCATTAATCAACTCGGAACTGTATGGCTGCCCATCCCAAATATTATTTTGATGCCGTTTACTTCTATCGATTTTATGTGGTATTCGGGACTTTGCGGATGCATAGTTAATTTTTTTGCATTTTTAGTTTCTTCTGTTGTAATATATCTGATGTTAAAGTTATATACAAAAAATTCCCTATCTTCATTTTTTGGATTTCTCGTATTTATTCTCAATTATAATATACTTTATTTTCAGACAACGGCTATGACCGAGGTTATGTATCTTTGCTTTATAATTCTTCTGATTTATTTCTCATCAAAATGGGTCTTTGAAAATAAATATCGTTTCTTATTTTATTCGAGCATATTCTCTGCGTTAGCGTTAGGTACAAGATATGATGCATGGCCGATATTCGGAGTTTCTTCTATATTAATGTTAGTTACGTCTGTTAAATTAAAAAGAAAATTAATCAAATCAATATTCCTTTATACTTTCTTACCGGCACTTTTTTTATGTCTGTGGCTTTTATATAACTGGATTTATTTGGGTGATGTTCTTGAATTCTCACGAGGAAAATTTTCTACATTAGCTCAACTGAAGTATTATGAAGATGCGGGAAGGTTATTAACAAAACATAATTTTTTATTATCTTTAAATGTAACACTTAGCTCTATTTCTGCTTATTCCGGAATCCTGATTGCTTTTCTTGGATTATCAGGAGCAGGTTATTACTTCTATGAAAACAAAAAAGATATCAGTAAATATTTTCCTTTTATATTTCTGTTTGCGTTTCCTGCAAGTCTGATTTTGCTGTATCTCGGTCAGTTGATTATTGAACTTCCGAATTCTGAACCTCCAGGATATTTCAATAGTCGGTATGGTCTTTATATTTTTCCGGGTATTTCTTTTTTTGCAGGAATCCTGGTTTATTATTTAAGGCAAATAAAGAATGAATTAATAAAAATTATTTTAACCTCAGTTGTTTTAATATTATTCATCTCACAGTCTCTCTTTTCATTTTCGTGGTTCCCATCACATATCCCTGCTTTAGCCGAAGCAAAATATTCTTACAGCCAACCAAGTGTGGACGTATCAGAATTTTTAAATAAAAATTATGATGGTGAAAAATTACTCTATGATGGTGCAATATTTGCTATTTATCCATGGGCTAAGGTGAATTTGCGGGATAGAATCACATTTCATACTTTCGATTTAGGAGAAAAAGCGATGAAAAATCCTGTAATGTATGCTAAATGGGTAATGTTTTATACTAAAGCTCCTAACGACTTTATCTTTAATGCGTTGGATACAAATTCGAATTTTCGTAATAATTACGACTTAGTTTTTAGTGAATCAGGAATTGAAGTCTATAAAAGAAAGTGATTATTTATTCTCCCATAATTTGAAAAACTATCCTTCTTGTTCTTGGTCTGTTATCAAAATCGATGAATACAACCTGCTGCCAGGTTCCGAGTGTGAGTTCTCCTTTAATCACAGGAACCGAGAGGGAAGTTTTAACCAAAAAAGATCTCAAATGAGAATGCCCGTTTCCATCTCCCCATGTATCGTCGTGATTATATCTCAATGCTGAAGGTAAAATTTTATCAAAAAATATTTTTATATCCTTAAGTAATCCGGGTTCATATTCCACCGTACTCACTCCTCCCGTGGAACCAATCGAAAAAATCGTAAGTACTCCATTTGTAATTTTAGATTTGGAAAGAAATGTTTCAATTTCATTTGTAATATTTATAATATCACAATTTCCTTTTGTTTTTTTTATGATTTCTTCTGAAATAATCTTCATGAAATTATTATAATTTGATTACTGATATTTCTTTTTTTTCTATTACATATACCAGATAATTCTTGTGAATAAAAAAACTATCCGGAACATTAAATCTTACATTATGATTTATCTTTTGATGAAGAACTTTATTTTTATCTGCAATCTCATATACGCATAAAATATTATCAAGTAAAATATTATCGGCATTGCTTTTTTCAGAACTCCTGATATGATAATTAAAAATTAATAAATCATTTTGCTTAATATATTCGACTTCCCCCTGAATTACTTTTCCCTCCAATTCTTTTGATATGATTTCTCTAATATCATTATTTGAGGTATCAAGATTAAAAATATCAGTATATTTGTTATGAATATATTGATTTTCCGATGTTTCAGACTTTAAAGATTGAATATCGCTGCTATTTTCATTTCGAATTTCTTTTTTAACATTTCCATTTTCTTTATCTATTAAATAGTATTTGAGAGATTCGAACATTTGCCTGTATCCGTATAATTCTTCATCAGAATTGAAGAAATATATTAAATCCTTATTTTCCCATTTTATTTCACCTGTAAAAATGTCTATTGCAATAATTCCGATATGATCCGGCATATTTGGATTTTCAAACCGGTGTAAATAAATATAATTTGAATCGTAACCTTCTATCGAAATCCAATAATTATAACTTCCAAGTATCAGGTTTTGAAAATTGATTTTCCCTGTTCCTATTTCCAAACTGAAAAAATAAACTATTTTTTTTTCTAAATCGCGGGTTTCTCCAACTACTATACCAATATCCGTTATGAAAAACCTCCATAAATTTCCCTTTTGAGAAAAAATCCAGAGAGGTTTCAGCATATTCTTATTTTGTTTGAAGAGATTCATAATGTTCTAATATAATTGCTATACCTTTGAGCACTAAATTACTTTCAATTGCATTAATGAGTTTTGTATTTCTTATAATTAATTTTTTATTACCACCGGTTACAATAATAAAAAGATTCCGGTATTTTTTCTTGAGTTCTGATATGATTCGTTCAAAGGAATAGAGTACATTAAAATAAACTCCTGCTTTAATATTCGAGATTGTATCTTTATTAATTAGAAATTTTTGAACCGATAATTTCACCTCAGGCAATGCTGTGCTTCCGATAAGTGAATTCAAAGATGTTGAAATGCCCGGGGTAATCATTCCACCCTGAAATATTTTATTAGTTATGAGATTATAAGTTGTTGCAGTTCCGAAATCGACGAATAAAATATTTTTCCTTTCAGGATACAAATATGAAGCCGCAACTCCTCCGCAGATTCTATCGCTTCCTAAAGTTTTTTTATAACTAATTTTTATCGGAGATTGAGTAAGGCTATCGATGAAAATGAGATTTGATATCCCGAATCTTTTTAAGGATTTTTTTGTCTCAGGTTTAAGTTTCGAGTCTGTAAGAGATATTCCGGCAAAATCAATATGGCATTTGATAGTTTGTAACACCATATCAAGAATATCAGAAAATTTTTCTTTTGTATAGACTAAATTATTTACTAATCTGAAACGATTATTAGAAGATAACGCAATTTTAATATTAGAGTTACCAATATCTAATAAAAGATATGTGCTCAAATCGGATTCTTTAAATAATAACTGTTTTTATTATAAAATAAATTTGATACCGCCTGTTAGTGTGTATCCGGAAACATTGCCATCGTCCTTGATAATAATTTTATATTTTCCGTCTATAAAGATATTATAATTTGTTCCCACATCAAGAAATTCTACACCTCCGCCCAGATCCAGTCCAACATTGGTAAAATTATCATTTACAACCGTTGTTCCTACTTTTACTTTCTGGTTGAGAAAATTTATACCTATTCCGGCATCAAGATAAGGCATAACACCTTTGGAGTCGAAATTGAATCTCATAAGACCTGCCATTTCGAAATTATTATCCTCATTTACTTTCCAGTAATTTGCCTGAGGTGAAATAGAAAAACTTGCTACTTTTATATCAGCCATAAGTCCGATTGCCAATCCGGTCGATTGCTGCATAAAAGCAAACCCTCCGTGAACGCCCAGTGCCAATTTTGTAGCCGGCACTTTGATAGGGGATAGTAGCGGAGATTCATTAACGATATCAGATTTGAATTGTGAAAAGGATAAATTACTTGAGGTCAATAATGCGAGAATAAAAAAAAATATTTTCTTCACTGTGTTATATATTAATTATTAAAAATACATTAGTTGAAATGAGAAATGCTTAATTTCTTGATTTCATCTCTTAGCATCGCAGCTTTTTCGTAATCTTCATTTGTTATTGCTTCATCGAGTTCTTTCTTTAAAATATCAAGTTTACTGCCTTTTTCTTCTTTTTCGTGATAACCGGTGCCGGTAATATCATCAGACTTTTCCTCGTCAGATTTTTCATCATCCGGTTCAGGAACAAACCCGATTTCATCCAGAATATTAGCCGCAACATAAATGGGAGATAAAAACTTTAAGGCAATTGCAATTGCATCAGATGGTCTTGAATCAACTTCATCTATTATTTCATTATCAAGTTTTATTTTTGCATAAAAAGTTGAATCCCGAAGTTCGGTAATATAAACTGAATCAACCGAATAACCTAATGTCTCAAGCATTGATTTCAGTAAATCGTGAGTTAATGGACGGGGTGGTTTCTTGCCTTCTAACTCGTATGCTATTGCCTGTGCTTCAAATTGCCCTATAATTATAGGTAATCTTCTTTCCCCGTTAACTTCTTTTAATATTATAGCAAACCCCCCTCCGCTAACGGAAGACGTGAGTGATAATCCAAAAATTTCTACTTGTATAAAATCTTTTGATGTATCCATAAACCCTGTTCTTTGTTTCTTTATACTGTTAATTTTCCAAAATGTTTCTAACAAATATATACAAAAAAATTATCATTAAAAATTAATTTCTTTTCGTTTCTCATTTAAAAAGAAAAGAAATAATATGAAATATTTATATATTTAGTTTCTCAATTTCTATAGTCAATGCCGGTAATATTTCAAAAACATCTCCCACTATTCCGTAATCCGCTATTTGAAAAATAGGCGCATCTTTATCTTTATTTATAGCTACAATACATTTTGATGTTGACATTCCGGCAAGATGTTGAATTGCACCGCTTATTCCGCATGCAATATAAAGACTCGGTGACACTGTTTTTCCGGTTTGCCCTACCTGTTCTGAGTGCGGTCTCCAGCCGGCATCTACAACTGCTCTTGATGCACCGGTAGCAGCACCCAATACTTTTGCAAGATTTTCGATTAGATTGAAATTTTCAGGAGCTCTAAGTCCTCTGCCGCCGGAAACAATTCTGTCCGCTTCAGCTACATCAAGTTTTCCGGTCGAGGTTACAACTTCTTTTACTATAGCTGTGAAGTCTGATGCACCGATATTTAAAGTATTAACATCGATTTTTTCTATCGAAAGATTTCCGTTTATCTTTTCTGCCTTAAATACATTTGGTCTCAATGAAATCAGTATATTGTCAGAATTGAATTTCACTTTTGTATATGCTTTTCCTGCATATACCGGTCTTGTTGCAATAATATCTCCATTGTCTATTTTAATATCAACTATATCAGGACAGAGTGCTGAGTTTGTTTTTACCGAAAGTGATCCGGTTATCTCTTTTCCAAATGCAGTTGCAGATAAGAGTATGATGTTGAAATCGTTGGCTTTTGCAAAATTAGCAATTACTTTTGTAATGGCTGGATAAGAAAAGACACAATCTTTACCGGAAATTTTATTCAATTCATTCAAATCTATTTTATAAATTTTTTCTGCACCATATTCGGAAAGTGAAGTGAAAGCATTATCTTCTGCTGCTGTAATTGATAATCCGGCGAATTCGCATTTGAGTTCTGCTGATAACTTCCGTGCTTCGGAAATTAATTCGAAAGAAGAATTTTTAAATTTATTATCTTTGGTTTCTAATATTGCGAGTATTTTTTTCATTTTCTAAATTTTTATAATTTTCGAATTTAAATTACTTTAGCTTCTTCCCGGAGGAGTTTTACAAGTTCGGGAACATCCGAAACACCGTTCTTTAGAATTTTTCCGGTACCTTTTATTGCCGGAAGTGACATTTCAGTTACCTCTGTAATATTTCCTGTATAAGAAGCCTTTTTCTCTTCCACTGGTTTACTTTTTGAAGCCATAATACTTCTGAGGTTAGGATAGCGTGGATTGTTCAAACCTTTTTGTGCACCAATTATTACGGGCATAGTAGATTCTAAAATCTCTTTTCCTCCTTCTATTTCTCTTTCAACTCGAATAATGGTTCCATCGATATCAAGTTTTGTAACAACATTAATGTAAGGAAGATTCAGTATCTCACCAACCATTGCAGGAATCACTGAACTGTCATAATCAATTGATTGTTTTCCGAAAAATATTATATCGGCATTTAGATCTTTTATTGTTTCAGCAAGATTTTTTGCAGCGGTGAATGAATCAAAATCCCCGCTTGCTTCCACAAAAATTCCTTTGTCAGCGCCCATTTGATAAGCTTTTTTAATAGCATCTTTCGATTTTATGGTTCCAAATGATACTGCGATAACTTCACCGCCATGTTTTTCCTTTAGTTGAACTGCTTCTTCCACAGCAAATTCATCATAAGGATTGATGATAAACGTAACTCCGTTTTTATCTATTTTTAATTTATCATTTGATAATTTCACTTTCGTAGTGCTATCAGGCACTAAAGAAACACATACAGCAATTTTCATTATGTAAAGATTTTATATTAATAAAATTGTTTAGAAATATATTTTTGATTGTAACATAAAACAGGTAAAAATAGTTTATTTATCCATTGAATAAAATACTTATTTATGTTATAATACAAAATATCGCGGGATGGAGCAGTTGGTAGCTCGTCGGGCTCATAACCCGAAGGTCGTAGGTTCAAGTCCTACTCCCGCAACAAAGAATAAAGCCTCAATTAAAATCTTGCGGCTTTTTTTATTTTTAAAAGTGTACTGCGTTTCCCGTCTTACGACGGTTGAAAAAGGTGGTGGAATATTAAAGAGGCTGTGTAAAATTCAGCCTCTTTTTTTTTATATTATATTGTCACTTCATAATGTTAATAATTTATGCTGCTATATCTTATAAATACAATTAAATTAGATTTATTTTAATTATAAATTTAGTATTAATAATATTTAAATATATCCAAATTTAAACTGTCCCTTTTTTCCACATAGAGAAATGTATAAAAACTCCCCAAAAACATCAAGTTGTTACATTTTATCCTTGATAAAACAATACTTAATACTTGGCACAGTAATTGACATTATTAATAGTAGAATTAAATCAAAATTCAAACATATGAAAAAATCATTATTAGTTATTCTACTTATTTGCCTCGGAGCTGGAGTTATTTTTGCAGCACCAAGAGCAAAAATCAAAGTTGAATATGTAACTCCATATAAACTCAAAACCACTCCGCAACTAGTTTCCGATTCATGTAATACTACGGGATTAAATGTCGTTGCTAAAGGAACCTGGGTTTATGTAAATGTTTTCAATTTTGGAGATACCACATCAGTTACTTCAGCTAGCTGGACATTATTGTCGAAACCAGCCGGTTCAGGCGCAACAATAACCTCAATTTCAGGTTTGAATTGGTGGGCTAAATTTTTAGCAGATTCCACCGGTGCTTACAATGTAAAGGTTACAATGGCAACATCTGCGGGTTCTAAAGATACCACTATGTATGTATATGCAGGATACTATGTCGGAGTCGGTAATTTTCAGGGTGTACCTGCTGCTTGGCCGCAATGTATGACCTGCCATGGTTCATTTCCGCTATTTCAAGACATATTCAATCGTTGGAAAGTAAGTGGTCATGCCGGAAGATTCAAATATCAGATAGACAGTTCTGCCTCATATAGCACAAGTTGCATGAAATGCCACACAACCGGATATGATCATAATAAATTTGCTTTAAATAACGGTTTTGATGATGTTGCCAGAATTCTTGGTTGGGTTTGGACATCACCTCCGCATCCAGGAAAATGGGATTCTTTAAAAACTTATTATCCGGGATTAGTAAATTTTGCAACCATTGGTTGTGAAAATTGCCACGGACCGGGAAGTGAACACGCATTCACCGGAGGAGACACTAATAGAATTAATATAAGCTATAAAGTAGGAGTTTGTGCTAAATGCCACGATTCTCCACCTAATCATAATAATTATTCTGAATGGTCCAATAGTTTGCATTCGCATCCTGTTATGGAAGGGCGTTCTGTAGCTGACAGTCTTAGATTTACAACTGCAAGCGATTGTAACCGCTGCCACGATGGTGAATCTTACATACAATATACCAAAAATTTCAAGGGACCTTTAAACCTAACAGGAGCAGACCAGGAAGTTATTGGTTGTCCAACTTGCCACGATCCGCATGGAAACTCAAATGAATTTGCTTTAAGAAATAGTTTGCCCGGTTCTGATACACTTGGAAGTGGTGACCATTATAATATTGGTAATGGGCATGTCTGTCTTGATTGTCACAAATCCAGAAGAAGAGCTTCTACTTATGTTTTAACAAAAGTAACATCATCAACCTGGGGACCTCACGAAAATCCACAAGGTGATGTGTTACTTGGTAAAAATGCTGCAAATTTTGGATCACAATATATTTCAGGTTCACATAGAAATATATCAAACGGCTGTGTTGGCTGTCATATGTCACAAACCACTGATACAGGGACAGTAACAAGGGATAAAGTGGGTGGTCACTCAATGAACATGAATTACGCCCCAACAAATTATGACCATGTTGTTCCATGTCAGGGATGTCACCCGGGAGTAACCAGTTTTGATGATTTCATGGCTCCGGAAGATTTTGATGGAAACGGAACAATCGCAGACTGGCAAACAGAAGTTAAAGGTGTAATCAGGAATCTTGTATTAGCATTACCGCACACTAATGACTCAACAGTCAGCTGGCAGTTAATTGCAGCAGATTCGAATAATGTAAATAAACGAAAAGCGTTTTATAATTATCAGATGATAAAAAATGATAAAAGCTTTGGTCTGCATAATCCATTCTATGTTATTCAAGTATTATTTGCTTCAATAGCCGGAACTACCGGAATTCAACATAACTTTGAGGAAGTTCCGATTGTATATACTTTATCACAAAACTATCCGAATCCTTTCAACCCGACTACAAAAATCGATTTTGGTTTACCAAAAGGTGATTTTGTAACATTGAAAGTATTCGATATAACCGGTAAGGAAGTAGAAAATTTAGTGAATATGAGAATGTTGCCGGGCAAATATACCGTAACATTTAATAACGGAAATAATTTAGCTAGTGGAATTTATTTCTACAGATTAGTCGCTGGAAGCAATGTTATCACCAAAAAAATGATGTTAGTAAAATAAACATTAGAAAAATGTTTTAAGATCAAGAGGCTGTGTTTCACACAGCCTCTTTTTTTTATTCAAAATTATCTGTAGATTTTATTTTTTGATAATTACTGAGATTATTGGTTTTATCATTAATTGAGAATAATTACTATAAATTCATTATTTGATTTTATTTTTCATTTACAATTGTTAGTTTTATCATATGTTAAAAAAGTTATTAATAATTTCGGGTTCATTGATTGTTTTGCTATTACTATTTAATAGTGTGATTATGCCATGGTACGTAAAACATATGAATCTTGTTAAAGTGCCAAGTGTTGTAGGAATGAATTTTATCGATGCTAAGCGTGTGATAGAAGAGTCCGGACTTGAAGTAAAACAAGGGGATTTGAGATACGATGAAACCAAACCAATCGGACAAGTAATTGAACAGGTACCAATCGGAGAACAGTTTGTAAAAAATGGCAGACGGGTTTATTTGATAGTATGCGGAGGTGAACAATTAGTTGAAGTACCACGTCTTATATCCAAAACTCTAAGGGATGCAAAATTCACTCTGGAGCAGCGAAATCTGAAAATTGGCGATGTTGTAAAGAAATTTTCTTCTGAATATCCTGAAGATGTTGTTATATCACAGGTGATACAGCCCGGAAGCAAAGTTAAAAAATCCACCACAATTGATCTGATTGTAAGCAACGGAATTCAAACCGGTAATATTATCGTTCCTGAATTGGTAGGAAAAAAACTTGAAGATGCAAAGAAGGTAATAACAGATGCAAAACTAAAAGTGGGAAAAATTACATATCTTGCCAGCGATTTGCCTCCCGGACAAGTAATAGATCAATATCCTAAGAAAGAAAAATCTGCTACAGAAAATTCGGAAATAGAATTAATTGTTGCAAAAAAGCGTAAAGAAGTAAAAAAGGAATCTGATGAAGAAATTAATGATAATGAAAGTAGTAACACGGATAAAGAAAAACCTGTGGAGAAAGAAATAAAAAAAGAGAAACAACCAACAAAAGCACCCGCTAATAACGATAAAGAAAAAAAAACCAAAGAGGGAACTGAAAACAAATAATCTGAATGAAAAAGATTTCCGCTTCTATATTATCCGCCGATTTTTCAAAACTTGAAAATGAAATAAAGGAGATTGAATCAGCCGGAACAGATATAATACATTGTGATATCATGGATGGACATTTTGTACCTAACATCAGTTTTGGTCCTTACATTGTTAACAAAGTAAATGATGTGACAACCTTACCAATCGATGTCCATTTAATGATTAATCATCCGGAGAAATATATCAATGAATTTCATAAAGCAGGGGCAAATTATATTTCTGTACATTTTGAGAATAATATTCATCTGAATCGCCTTATAAATCAAATCAAAGATCTCGGAATATTTTCAGGAGTTGTAATTAACCCGTCTACTCCGGTCGCTTTTTTAAAAGACATAGTTCAGATAACTGATTACGTACTTATTATGAGTGTAAATCCTGGATTTGGAGGACAAAAATTCATAGAAGGATCGATCAGCAAAATCAAGGAACTAAAATCTCTTATACAAGATAGAAATCCTAATTGTCTGATAGAAGTTGACGGTGGAATAAATCTGGAAAATATCAAAAAAGTATCGGATGCGGGGGTAGATATTATTGTCGCAGGAGCATCGATATTCAGCTCCCGGGATAAAGGCACTACTATTAAAAAAATGAAAATTTTAATCAAATAAAATGAAAAGTGTATTTACAAATAAAGAAGTACTTGAGGCGGAAAGGAAAATAATAACTTCGCTTGGTATTCCCTCCATCATATTAATGGAAAATGCCGGAAAAAATTCTGCTTCTTTTATATTCAAGTATGCTCAGGAAAACTCACTTAAAAATGTATATATTCTAACAGGAAAAGGAAATAACGCCGGAGATGGTTTCGTTATTGCAAGACATCTAATAAATATAGGACTATTTGTGAATGTCTTATTGTTTTTTGACCCTAAAGAATTAAAAGGTGATTCACTCACTAATTTTAATATTATCAGAAAATATCCGGAAAATTATTTATCAGTCAAAAAAATTTCAGGTTTGTCGGATTTTAAAAAAGCTGTAATAACATCAGACAATTTATTTATTGATGCTGTTTTTGGAGTAGGATTTAAAGGGGAGCTTGAAACTCGTCTTAAAAATATTTTCAAATATATAAATTCATCAAATCGTAAAAAAATAATTTCGATTGATATGGTAAGCGGACTTGACCTTGATTATAATACATCAGAGTGTCTTAATGCCAATGTAACACTTTCAATGGGTTCAAAGAAAATTTCAACACTTTTCGGTGAAGGAAAATTAAAAAGCGGCGAAGTCAAAGACGTTAACATAGGAGTCGATTCAAAAGAATTTGACAAATTTAATACTCAAAAAATTTTCGAAGTTGAATTTGATGATATCAAAGGTCACCTTCCAAAGAGAAGCCCATTGGCACATAAATACAATTCAGGAAAAGTTTTTATAGCGGCTGGTTCTCCCGGATTTACCGGAGCGGCTTTTCTTAGTTCGTTATCATCTTTACGAACTGGATCGGGAGCTGTTATTTTGGGAATTCCTGAATCACTCAATCCTATACTCGAAGCAAAAACAACCGAAGTTATTACTTACCTATTACCCGAATCATCAGAAAAGACGATTGCAAGCGGAGCATTTGACAGAATTAAAGAAAAAATCAGTTGGGCAGATGCAGTACTTCTTGGTCCCGGTATCGGAAGAAATCACGATACGGTAAATCTTATCATCCGAATTCTAAAAGAAATAAAAAGCAATTATGTGATAGATGCTGATGCATTATTTGCTTTAAAAAATAATCTCGACATTCTCAAAAGAAATAAAGGCAAAATAATACTTACCCCTCATTACGGTGAATTTTCAAATTTAACCGGTCTTTCAATTTCCGAAATCAAAAAAGATCTTATAAATATTTCAAAAAGTTTTGCAAAAAAGTATGGAGTAATCCTTGTTTTGAAAAATTCCCCGACAATCGTTACAAATGGTGAATATACATTCATTAATTCTTCAGGGAAAGAAAATCTCGCAACTATAGGCACAGGAGATGTGTTATCGGGAATTATTGTAAGCTTATTATCTCAATCTAAAAATTCCTTGCTTTCAGCCATTCAAGGAGTATATATTCACGGAAGATGCGGTGATGAATTATACGGTATTCATAATGTAAATTCAACAATAGCGGGTGATTTAATCGGAAAGCTGCCTGAGATTAAATTATCCCTCTGTTGAGCAAATATATATCTTCAACAAAATATCATTTACCGGCTTTATTTTTATGTTTATTAATTTTTTTATCTTCTTCAATCCCCGGTGACAATCTTCCTCAATTAAATTTCCAATTTTCGGACAAAATTATTCACATTCTTGTTTTTTTCTTTTTATATTTTTCTTTTTTTTATTCCTTAAAAAATCAAATTATTTCTGTTAAATTAAGTCAATTAGCTGATTTGTTCGGAGTAATCTTTGTTTTTATTTTCGGAATTACAGATGAAATTCATCAATATTTTGTACCGAATAGAACTTGCGATATTTTTGATATAATCGCTGATTTATTCGGTGGATTGATGGGATATTTAATTGTTTTACTGATAACCAAAACTGAAATTTATATTAGATTTTCAAAGAGATTTTTTAACTCGGTTTAAATATTGTTTATAACTATAAAAAAGTTTTCTAATTAAGAATTATGATACATTTAATAGATTTTAATTTTGTACTGCCGCTGGTATTTATTGCGATTGGTTCGGTCATAACAATAATAATAGAAATTATTTTCAGAAAATCTCAAAATGTAGTTTATTATTTTTCAATTGCCTGCGTGATTGCTGCTATCGCTGCCTCATTTCTTAAACTTGATGTTGAACAATTTATTTTCAATGAGTTTCTGAAAGTGAATAATTCTTCATATGTGTTTTGTGTCTTGGTTCTTATAAGTGTATTATTAACATTGCTATCTTCAAAATCTTACATTGAAAAATATGAAATAAATTTCTCTGAGTTTTATAGCGTAATATTATTTTCTGCTACAGGTATGCTTACTATGATATTTGCTAATGATTTATTGATCATCTTCCTTGGTTTGGAAACGATGTCAATATGTTTTTATATACTTGCAGGTTTTATGAGAAAAAGACCAAAATCTAACGAAAGTTCGATGAAATATTTTCTTCTTGGTGCTTTTATGACAGGATTCCTGCTTTATGGAATTTCTTTGATTTATGGTTTTACAGGTTATACTAATATTTCAAAGATATTTCTTAATGTTCAGAATTTTGAATCTCCGGTTTTTATAGTTGGACTTGGCTTAATTTTGATAGGTTTCTTTTTTAAGATTGGTATATTTCCTTTTCAGATGTGGATTCCTGATGTTTACGAAGGATCTCCTACTACAATTTCCGGTTTGTTATCCACTTCGGGTAAGATCGCTGCTTTGGGGACTATCGCTCCAATAATACTTCTTCAACCGAGTTTTAGCAAGTTCCAGTTTATTTTTTCCATTCTTGCACTTCTCACTATGCTTTTCGGAAATGTCATCGCAATTGCCCAGACCAATATAAAGAGGCTTCTTGCTTTTTCATCAATTGCAAGTGCAGGTTATTTAATGGTAGGTCTTGCTGCTGTTAACGAACTCGCTTTAAAAGGGATAATGTTTTATCTACTGTCATATGTTTTTATGCAGCTTGGTGCTTTCATCTTAGTATCGGTAATTGAGAAATTTAATTCGGATAACAGAGATTTTAGTATGGTAAATATAGCTGATTATAAAGGCTTGGCGAAAAAAAATCCTTTTCTCGCAGCTATGCTGACTGTATTTTTGTTTTCACTCGCCGGAATTCCACCTTTTGCAGGCTTTTGGGGTAAATATTATTTATTCTATGCAGCTATAAAATCTAATCTTATATGGCTTTCAGTTCTTGCAATATTGTTCAGTCTTATATCCGTTTATTATTATCTCAGAGTTGTTGTATATATGTGGTTCACTGATTCAGAAACAACATTTGAAGAGAATAACCCTGTTACTGCTTGGGGAAGCAGATTATCAATAATTATTTCCTTTGCAGGAACAATTGTTTTTGGATTATTACCTCAGTTGTTTTTTACTCTTTTTAAACTAAAATAAAAGTTAATCTTTATTTGAAAATATTAATAATAATCTTATCCTTTATCTCGATTATAAATATTTCTAACGCTCAGGATATTGTATATTCAGATAAAGGAAACATTGATTTTCTGCCGGCATCAAATTTGTTTGAACCGGTTAAAGCAAGCGTTATCGAAGCCAGAAATGGGGTGATTAAAGATGTCGGGAAAAATAATCTGCTGCTCAATATCGGAATCTCTGCTGATATCTTAAAATGGCAAATCAAAAAACAATACTTCTCTTTAGGAGCAGATTTTTTTACTTATTCCAATCTTCGGACCGAATCTAATTTTAAATTTCCCGTAGATGCAATTGATTATTTTTTTGGATTCAATATTAATTATAAAAAAAATATTTCATCGAACTATTTCATAGGCAGATTAAGAATTTCTCATATATCTGCACATCTCGAAGACGGTCATAAGTATATCGGAAATGATACAATCTTTACACCTTTTGTTTACAGCAGGGAGTTTTTAGATTTATCTGCCGGATATGATTATTACTTATCAAAAGGATTCAATATAAAAAATGTTTTTTCTGTTAATATTCTTTTTCATTCAATCCCTGATGATTTTGGATTAATTTCTTTACAGTATGGTTTCGAATTTAAATATTTTATAAATTCCTTTTTAAGTGTTTATTTCTCAAATGATATAAAGTATCAGACTATCAGAAGTGAAAATTATTTCAATGAAAATCTGGAATCAGGAATAAGATTAGGAAAACAAAATTCAAAGGGATTCAGTATTTCTTTTAATTATTATAACGGTAAAGATTATAAAGGCCAGTATTTCAACGATTTCTTAAATTATAAAGCAATAGGTTTCAATGTTGATTTATAAATTATATATTTTCTTCGTATTAATTCTATTTACAATAATAAGCATATCCGTTGATATTTCTGCTCAGGTAAAGTTTGTAAATGCTGTATCGATGACAATAGATGGAAAAGGTAATGTTTATGTGCTCGATAATGAAACTAATGAAATAGTTAAACTATCAGGTGATTTAAGTTTTCAAAAAAAAATCGGAAAAAAAGGGTGGCTAAACGGTGAATTTGATACTCCTACTTTTATAGATGGTTCTTCAGGTCTTGATATTTATTTATGTGATGGAAAGAATTTTAGAATCCAACGATTCGATTTAAACCTCAGTTATGTATCATCTTTATACACTAATACTGAAACTTTTGATAATAATCTTAAATTCAATAGACCTATTTCAAGTGTTATTTTGAATTCTGCTGATTTATATGTTATTGATGGAGATAATTCCAGGATTGTAAAGTTTATTAATGGTTCAGCCCCCATCTTGTCTTTCGCCGGTTTTCAGGAAGTTGAGGGTTCATTATCAAAACCGGGAAAAATTTTAAAAGATAGCTACAATTCAATTTACGTCCAGGACAAAGGCAGGAATTCGGTTATGAAATATGATAATTTCGGGAACTTTGTAAAATCAATTAAATATGATTCCTTATTGTCATTTTCTATTTACAAAGACAACTTGTTTTTATTAAATTCAGAAATGGAAATAATTGTATATGATATTAAAAAGCAAGCTTACATTGGAAAAATAGAAATAATGTTAAATAATAATCCTGAAGAGGTAAGAGATTTTCTCGTTTTTGACACAGAAAAATTTCTTATTTTAGAGAAAAGTAAAATTAACTTTTATAAATTTTAAATTAATAATATGGCATACAGTGTAAACAAAGTAATACTATTGGGAAATCTCGGAAAAGATCCTGAACTTGCTTATTCCGGTACGGGAACCGCATATTGCAGATTTTCATTGGCTACAAATTACGGTATCAAAGACAAAGATGGGAACTGGAAAAATCAAACAGATTGGCACAGTATCGTAACATTTGGGAAACTTGCTGAAAGCTGCTCTCAAATATTGAAAAAAGGGGGTAAAGCTTATATTGAAGGCAGAATTCAATACGACGAATATGAAAAAGATAATGTAAAAAGAAAAAGTATCAGCATTATTGCCACCGATGTAGTTCCAATCGACAGAAGGGAAAGCCCTGATAAATCTGATGAAAACACTACAGCAGGTTCATCATCTGCAACTGATACATCACAAAACAATGATGATGATCTTCCATTTTAATATTTAAAAAAAGCTGCTCTTGTTTTACAGGAGCAGCTTTAAAAAAATATTATCTGAGATTCTTTAGCCCTTATAATTTAAAATTGATTGATCTATTCCGAACATATATGCAATTAATGCGGTTCTTATCCACATTCCGTTTCGTTCCTGCCTCCAGTACATAGCTCTTGGGTCGGTATCAATTTCTACAGATATTTCTTTTCTTCTCGGCAGAGGATGCATAATAATTGCCTGCTTCTTCATAAGTCCCAAATGCTTTTTACCTAAATGGAATTTTGAATAATCAATATTTTTTGATTCATTATTAATATCATATTCATCTTGAATTCTTGTTATATAAACAGCATCGGCACTTTTCAAAGCGGCATCAAGATTATCAGTTTCTTTATAAGACATTTTATGCTTTGCTAAAAACTTTTTAATATCATCACCTATTCTCAGGTAATCCGGTGATACATATATCAGTTTGACATTCTTATAATTTTTTAAAAGATATGTGAGTGATCTTACAGTACGACCTCTTTTTAAATCGCCTGACATTAATATAGTCTTATTGTCTATACCGCCTTTATCATTAAATGCCCAGTTCAGTGTATATAAATCAAGTAAAGCTTGTGTAGGGTGTTGATCTTTTCCTGATCCGCCGTTTATAACAGGTATCGGACGGTTAATTTTATTCAACATCCAGGCAGATTTTTCTGCGATGCCTTCTTCAAAATGACGCATGATTATTAGATCAGCATATGAACTAAAAGTTCTTATTGTATCTTCAGGTGATTCACCTTTCAACTCAGATGAAGTCGAAGTTGACCTGATTTCACTCACTTTCATTCCTAAGATATAACAAGCGCTCTGAAATGAAACAAAAGTTCTTGTGGAAGGCTGAACAAAATATAGCATTGCTCTTTTGTGTGAAAGAAGCGTCTGAAGCCAGTCGAGACCTTCTTTATTCTTTGCTATAGACCTTATTTTACTTGCTGTTGCGAATAAATGCTCAAGTAAATCTTTCCTGAACTGTTGAGAGAATAAACAGTCAAAAAGCCTTCCGTCTTTTTCAAAATATTTCAGTTTATCATTCATTGGAGTATTGTAAAACTCACTCCAATTTAATTTTTTTAAGTCTTCCGGTTTAATTTTTTTTGCCATAATATTAACTCATTAATAATTTCATAACTGCTTTTTGAGCGTGTAATCTGTTTTCTGCTTCATCGAAAACTATTGAATTCGGTCCATCTACTACATCATCAGTAATTTCCTGTCCTCTGTGTGCAGGTAAACAGTGCATTACCAGTACATCAGATTTCGCCTTTTTCATTAACTCGGAATTTAATTGAAACTCTTTTAAATCCTTTAATTTTTTTGCTTCATCGCTTTCCTGTCCCATGCTTACCCATACATCTGTATAAATAACATCGGTATCTTTCACTGCTTCCGCTGCACTATTGAATTGTTTTATTGTTGAACCTGTCACTTTTGCCACTTCTAATGCTTCGTCTATTACACTTTGTAATGGTTTATATCCCTCGGGTGATGCATAAAATATATTCATTCCTACTTTCACACACCCCTGTATTAAAGAATGGAGCACGTTATTACCATCACCAATATATGTTAATGTTAATCCTTTTAGTTTTCCGCGTTTTTCATAAATTGTATATAAATCTGCTAATATCTGGCAAGGATGATCATAGTCTGTTAAACCGTTTATTACAGGGACTGATGCGTATTTTGCCAAGTCAAGCACTGTCTGATAAGAAAATGTTCTTGCCATAATTCCATCAACGTATCTTGATAATACTTTCGCAGTATCATGTATTGTTTCTCCTCTTCCCATTTGAAGATCTTTTGGAGAGAAAAACATTCCCATTCCCCCTAATTGGTAAATTCCTGTTTCGAAAGATACTCTTGTTCTAGTTGAGGATTTTTCAAAAATCATGGCAAGTGTTTTGCCTTTTAGATATTCGGTATTTCTTGGTCCCGTTTTTAATTTTTCCGTTTCATCAAGGATCAGTTGTATCTCTTCCGAAGAAAGCAGATTTAAAGATATTAGGTCTTTTCCTTTTAATTTTTTCATTTTTGAAATTAATTTTTTAAATTATTGATGTATTATTGTTCCTGAAATTCCTTTTACAGCATTTGCGAGATTTTCTAAATTTGAAATTATTGCTTGTTTTCCTGTTGCTAACACATAGTCAACTGCTGCGGACACTTTCGGACCCATGCTTCCTGAAGAGAAGTGTCCCTGATCTAAATAAGTCATAGCTTCATCCAGGTTCATCTCTTTTATAACAATCTCGTTCTCTTTTTTATAATTAAGACTGCAGAATTCTACATTAGTAAGAATAATAAATTTATCAGCTTTTAGATCTATGGCTAACTGTGAAGATGCAAAGTCCTTGTCAATTACAGCTTCGACACCCTGAATTTTTTCATCCTTATCGAAATAAACAGGAATACCTCCGCCGCCGACTGCTATTACGATGTTATCATTCGCAAGCATTTCGGAAATTGCTTTTGTTTCCATTATTTTTATAGGTTTTGGCGATGCCACTACTCTTCTATATCCTCTTCCACCTGGATCTTCTTTAAATTTCCAGTCTTTTTCTTTTAATATTTCTTTAGTTTGTTCTGCAGAATAATAGGGTCCAACGGGTTTTGACGGGCTTTCAAATGCAAGATCATTCTTATCTACTATGACCTGAGTTAAGAGAGTAACGATGCTTTTACTGAATTTATGCTTTGATAAAATATTTTGAATCGACTTTTGAAGTATATATCCTATTTCCCCCTGAGTTTCCGCTACACATACATCAAGAGGCATTGGAGGTGTCTTGTGAGCAGCTATATCATTTTGAATTAGTAAATTTCCAACCTGAGGACCATTCCCGTGCGTTATAACAAGATGATAATTCTCTTTGATAACAGGATACATTTTCTCAGCGGTAAAATCCGTCGATTCTTCTTTTTCTTCGATTGTACCTTTGCTTTTTGGACCTAATAATGCGTTCCCGCCTAAAGCAATTACTAATAATTCTTTATCTGGATTCAACATAAAATATTTAATCTTATAATTTACAATTTTAAAAAAATATCATCAATTCAAAATTTTATAATAATTCAGAATAAATTTTTCAATTTGTTACTATGCAGATAAAAGAGCAATTGCGATTGATTAATTGAGGTTTGGAACATTGATATTTATAGGAACATTTTCATATATATATTGTTTAAAATAAAAAAAATGCATAAATTTTTAAAAAATACATTTAAAATGAAAAATTATATAAAATTTCAACTTAGGGTTAACAAACAAAAGTTAACAGCAATATTTCTGATATTGTTAAGTGTCTCATTATCTTTGCTATATAGCTGTGGTGCTAATTTATTTTCGACTAAAGAAGATGTTGATCTCGGTCAGCAGCTCGACCAGGAAATAAAAGCAAATCCGAGAGAATATCCTATGCTTCAGGGTAATGAAGCTGTAACTTCTTATGTAAGTAATTTAGGCAAATACATTATTAATAATTCTACATTGATACAATATAAAAATATTTTTCCTTATAATTTCCAAGTAATTAATGATACCATAGTAAATGCTTTTTCCACACCCGGTGGATTTATTTATGTTTACACGGGTCTGATGAAATTTATTGATAACGAAGCTACATTAGCTGGAATCATGGCACATGAAATAGCACATGCTGAAAGGAGACATATGACTCAACGATTAACTTCATATTACGGTGTTAGTTTTGTTCTTTCATTATTATTAGGAAATAACCCTAACGCATTCGCTGAAATTGCGGCAAATCTTTTTGTAGGTATCGGGTTTCTTGCAAATAGCCGGTCAGACGAAGAAGAAGCTGATAATTATTCCATACGATATTTGATGACTACAGATTATTACCCGGGTGCTATCAAATTATTCTTTAATAAAATAGTAAATGAACAAAAAATTGCAGGAACTACACCGGGAGGACTCGATAGGTTACTATCCACGCATCCTTTACCTCAGGATAGAATTGATAACGTTAAAAAGCAACTTATCGAATTAAAAATAAATTCTGATTCCACAAAAGGTCAAAACATTGAGAGGTATAATGAAATTAAATCAAAATTACTTTGAACAAAATCATTTCAACTATGAAACTTAAAATAATCTTATCTCTAATAATAATTTCATTATCAAATATGGCTTTTTCTCAATCCGTTGAGATAAAAGATAGTCATTATAAATTCAAAATATCGCTTCCGAATCAGTGGCAGAAAACGAACACCGAAGAAACTGATAAAAAAGATGCCATTTCCTATTCTTGCAAAAGCAATGATGGAAGACTATTTGTTATGATTCTTGCATTTAAATTGAATACAATTAAAAATCTGGCAGATTTAATCTATACTGTTGAAAAAGATGTAAGTTTAAACATTCCCAAAAGATCCTCAGATTATTCTGATTATGATTTTGGTCAATATGATGGAAGAAGTGCCGTATACAAGAATAATGAATCAGCCGAGACAATTTATTACTTTAGAACTAAGAATGAAAACTTGAGTGATAATTATGCTTATGTTTTGCGTTTTATTTGCCAGTCAACACTTTATAATTCTTCTTTAGAAACAGAAATTAAAAATATCGCTGATACTTTTAAATATGTTTCTGAATAATTTTTAGTTCAGGAACGGATTATACTTTTTTTCATATCCGATAGTTGTACTTTCATTATGACCGGGGTAAACTATAAAATCATCTTTGCAAACTTTTAGTAATTTATTTTTAATATTCGTTATAAGTGTCTGATAATCTCCACCCTGCAGATCAGTTCTACCGATAGAACCCCTGAACAAGACATCGCCTGTAATAACATTCTTATTTGCTATATCTATAATACACATGCTTCCCGGAGAGTGTCCCGGAGTGTGCAGAAATGAAATATCAGATTCTCCTATTTTTATACTTTTTGATTCGTCGATGTATTTGTCAAATGGCGGATAATCCTTAATTTCTAATCCAAATAATTTGGATTGAAATTCCGCATTATCAACGAGAAATTTATCTTCTTTGTTAATCATTAATGGAACGTCATAATTCCTTTTTGCAAATGAATTTCCTAAGATATGATCGATGTGACCATGTGTGTTTATAATATATTTTATTTCAATATCTTTCTTCTCGATGAATTCGAGAATTTCATTTTCTTCTTTTTGAGTATATGCTCCCGGATCAATCAATAACCCTTCTTTTGTTTTTTGATCCCAATATATATAGCAATTAATTTGAAAAGGATTTATTGTAAATCTGCAAATTTCCATAGATATATAAATTGATTTTACTATTTAGTTTAAATATTTTAAACACTTGTTAAAATGAATGACATAAGTAAAATTAAAATAATCGGAACTAATCGGAAAGCTAATTTTCAGTACGAAATTATTTCCAGATATGAGGCCGGTTTAGTTCTTTTAGGGACTGAAGTAAAATCTCTCAGAGAGTCAAAGGTGAATCTTCAGGATAGTTATGGGAAATTTGTTAAAAACGAATTATGGCTTCTGAATTGCCATATTAGTGAATATAAGTATGGAAATATTAATAACCACGACCCTGTGCGTGCAAGGAAACTTCTTTTCTCAAAAAGAGAATTGAAAAAAATCAGAAGCCAGCTGGAAGAAAAGGGTTTGACTTTGATACCAACTAAAATTTATTTTAAGAACTCTTTTATAAAAATAGAAATGGCTGTTTCAAAAGGTAAAAAGTTATATGATAAAAGAGAATCAATTAAAAAAAGAGAAACCGACAGAAAATTAAAAAGAATATAGAATGCATTTATCGTTAAATGAACAAATGGATATCTTACGGAAGGGTACGGTGGAAATTATTCCGGAAGATGAATTAGTACAGAAACTTGAGAAATCTATAAAGAAAAAAAAACCTTTAAAAGTTAAATTGGGATGTGACCCCTCAAGACCTGATTTGCATATTGGGCATTCTGTTGTGTTGAATAAATTAAGAGAGTTTCAGGATCTGGGACATACAGCAATTCTGATAGTCGGGGATTATACAGGTATGATTGGTGACCCGAGTGGTAAAAAAATAACACGTCCGCAATTAACATTTGAAGAAACAAGAGAAAACGGTATCACTTATTATAATCAGGCTTCAAGAATCCTTGATAAGAATAAAACAATTATACGTTATAATTCAGAATGGCTTAAAGAATTGATGCTGAAAGATTTGATTGACATATTAAGTAAGTTTACAGTTCAACGGATTCTTGAAAGGGATGATTTTACCAACAGGTTAAGAGATCAACAGGAAATTTCCTTACATGAAATATTATACCCGATTATGCAAGGTTATGATTCCCTTGCTGTTAATTCTGATGTAGAACTTGGAGGCACTGATCAGAAGTTCAATAATCTGGTCGGAAGAATGATGCAAAAAAGATTTAACAAAGAACCGCAAGTTGTTATGCTAATGCCTCTCCTGGAAGGTATTGACGGTAATGAAAAGATGAGTAAATCTCTCGATAATGCAATAGGAATAACTGATCTGCCGAAAGATATATTCGGAAAGACAATGAGAATACCGGATACATTAATTTATAAATATTTTGTTCTTACAACGAGACTAAATCCTTCTGAACTCGATGGAATAAAAAGTGGTTTAGAAAATCCGGAGAATAATCCCAGAAATTTTAAAAGGAGATTAGGTTTTGAACTTGTCAAATTATATTATGATAATGAAGCTGCCGAAAAAGCAGTCGAAGAATTTGATAAAATATTTATAAAGAAGGAAATTCCTGATGATTTATCTGAATACGAATTAATTGAAAAAAACATTAAATTAATAAAACTCCTGACACAATCAGGCCTTACTGAAACGAACGGAGAAGCAAGAAGATTAATAAAACAAGGAGGTGTCTCTATTAACGGAAATAAAATAACTGATGAGAACCTGGAAATAGAATTTGAAGAAGAATTTATTATTAAAGCAGGAAAGCGTAAATTCTTAAGAGTAATTCCTGCATATAATTGATAAAATATTTTGTTATTTAAGTAATATCGAAAGGAGGATCAAATGTTCAAACCTTCGAAAATTTTCTTTACTAAAGGTGTAGGCAGGCACAAAGATTATCTTCAGTCATTTGAACTTGCATTAAGGCAAGCTGGAATTGAAAAATGCAATATTGTAACTGTTTCAAGTATTTATCCTGCAGGTTGCAGGAGATTAACAAAAGAGCAGGGGATTGCAATGCTCGAAGCCGGGCAAATTACATTTTGCGTAATGGCAAGGAATTTTACAAATGAACCAAATCGCCTCATTGCTTCTTCAATCGGGGTTGCATTACCGTCTGACGATAGTCATTATGGTTATATTTCGGAACACCATCCTTTTGGGGAAACTGAAAAATTATCAGGGGAATATGCCGAAGATTTAGCAGCTACTATGCTTGCTACTACACTGGGAGTTGAATTTGATCCCGAAACAGCCTGGAATGAGCGTGAGAATGTTTATAGACAAAGTGGTAAAATTTTCAAAACATTTAATGTTACACAATCCGCGGAGGGAGATAAAAATGGTTTATGGACAACCGTTATCTCCTGCGCAGTTATGCTTGAATAGTCTCTTCGGTTAAATATCGTCATACTGTATTAATTCCCATTTGAAGTCATTCAAATTGAATGATAATTCGCATATTATGCTCTGCTTTTCGCAGATAACCGTGTAATGCTGGATATAGCTGCTGCCCTTCGGCGTTTTCCAGTTCGAATTGACTTTTGAAACGTTATAGACAGCATTTCTCCACTTAAATCTTTTAATTTCAAATTTAAGATTATGAAAATACCCGATAACTTCGACTTGTTCAAATACCTGTAATGCCATAATTATTTATATCCCATAATAATATATGGAGTATCTCATCTTATGTCAATTCAAAATGGCAGGAATATGGAAATGTATCAAAATTATTATTAAATTTAATATTTAAAATTTATTAGTTAATTTAAAATTAATGTATTTTTTCTCGAAAATTCTAAATGCAAGATTAAATTAAATATGCAGTTTAATAATATATCATATTACAACCAGATCTTTTTAGATTATATTTCTCGTTATGATAAATTGGATCTGTTCTTCAATGGTGATTATCGTAAAGATGATGTTTACAAAAATATAATAGACCGGAAAAGTAAAACATATTTAGATAATAAGCTTTTCGATCGGGATACAATTGCTAATATTTTAAGGGATCAGAATAAATTTTTTAACTCATCACAGAAAACCTTCGATAATATTGAACTTCTCAGAGAACCAAATACTTTTGCAGTTGTAACCGGACAGCAGACAGGAATATTGACGGGTAATTATTATACTGTGTTGAAAGCATTAAATACAGTTCAGCTCTCAATGAATTTAAACCTTAAATTTCCGGATTATAATTTTGTTCCTGTATTTTGGCTGGAAGGTGATGACCATGATTTCCTTGAAGTGAACAATATAAACATTATAAATAAACAAAATATTATTCAGAATTTCAAATATTTTCCCGGGGATATAGAGCAGGAAAAATATCTTAAACCGGTATTTGAAATTAACCTTGATGACTGCATTACAAAATTCATTGATGAACTAAAATCCGGTTTACCCAAAACCGAATTTTCTGAAAACCTTTTTGATTACATAAACAGGGCTTATAAGTCAGGAATAAATTATGTTACAGCATTTGCACGATTCATGAATTACCTCTTTCAAGATAGGGGACTTATATTCTGCAATCCTACTGACGTAGAGTTTAAAAAAATTTTAACACCGGTATTTTTAAAAGAATTAAATACATATCCTCGTACCTGCGAAATTGTAATCGATACTTCGGCAAAACTTGAAGTAAATTATGAACCTCAGGTGAAACCGAAGCCGATAAATCTATTTTTTAATTATAATTCCAATAGATATTTAATCGAACCCGGTACTGATGATTTATTTGGACTGAAAAATACCAGAAAGAAATTTGCAAAAAATGAAATATTTGAAATTCTCGATGCAAACCCGGATTATTTCAGCGGTAATGTTGTATTAAGACCTGTATTTCAGGATTATCTATTGCCAACTGTCGCTTACATAGGGGGACCCTCCGAGGTAGCCTATTTTGCTCAGTTGAAGAATGTATATGAGTTTTTTAACGTGACGATGCCTGTGATATTTCCAAGAACTTCAATTACGTTACTGGAAAACAAAGTCACTGCTTTCTTTGAGAAATATCAATTAAATTTTGAAGATTTTTTGGATAGCAAAACAATTCGCTTTTTATTGCTTGAAAAACTTGATGTAATAAATGTTGAAAATATATTTGGCAAATATAAAGATGAATTCAGAAGTCTTTCGTATACGTTTGAAAAACAATTAGATCTCATCGATAAAAATTTAGTAAATACTTTCCGGAACAAGGGTGATAAGTTTATTGAAAATATAGAAGTTTTAAAAACTAAATTCCTCGAATCCCAGCTAAAACAGAATGAAGCGGCAGTCAATAAGTTAAAATCAATTTCGGATATGATTTTTCCCGAAGATAATATGCAGGAAAGATTTTATAATATTGTTTACTTTCTTAATAAATATGGATTTAAGTTTATAGATTATATTGAATCGAAAATAAATGTTTATTCTTTTGAGCATCAGTTAATAGATATTATTTTCCAACGGTTGAATTCTGCCCCCGAGAAGGAAAATTAAACTATTCTTATCATTGTATTGGAAAATAAAATTATAAAAATTTTAATAATACGATTTTCATCATTCGGAGATATTGTTCTTACTTTTCCGTTAATATCAATAATTAAAGAGAAATATCCCGGATGTGAAATTCACTTCCTCACTAAACATAAATATTCCTCACTGTTGCAGTTAAATGATAATATCGATCTTATACTTTTTTCAAACAGTGACAAAACTAAACACCTTATTAAATATATTAGTGAAGGTAATTATGATCTGATAATCGATTTACAAAAAAACGCTAAAAGTATTTTTTGTACTTTTTTTACGTGGACAAAAGTCGTTAGAGTCAAAAAAGATAATATTTGGAAATTTCTCCTCGTGAAATTTAAGATCAAGCGTAAGAATAAAACAAACCCTGTATTTTTAAAATATATTAACTGTTGCAGGAATATTCTGAATCTTGATGATACTAATTTCAGAACTTCAAGTCTTAATTTCTTTGATGAACGTTTGATAAAGAATAAATATATTGTAATTGCTCCCGCCTCAAGACATTTTACAAAAACATATCCTGAAAATAAGCTTATTCAAATAATAGAATCTGTTCATAATTGTAAAATAGTGCTTATATCTGATAATATAAAAAATGAAGTTACTTTATGTAGGCGTTTAGCTTCGCTGTCAAATAATATTTTAGATTACAGCGGAAAGTTGAATTATGAGGCACTGTCAAATGTTCTTTTTTATTCAGAGCTTGTATTTTGTAATGATAGCGGAATTTTACATTTAGCTGAGGCGCTCGGGAAAAAAGTTATTTGTGTTTTCGGGAGTACTGTGAAGGAATTCGGTTTTTTTCCTCAATTAAAATTGTCTGCTGTATTTGAAAATAATTTATTGAAATGCCGCCCTTGTTCTCATATCGGAAAGAACTACTGCCCGGAAAAACATTTTAAATGTATGAAAGATTTAAATAATTCAAGAATCATTTCGCTTATCAATGATAAAATAAATTAATATATATGTCTTTACCGAAAGTTATTTTAAAGAAAAATGAAGAAAGACGACTTAAATCCGGTCATCTTTGGATTTTCAGCAATGAAATCGAAAAATTTCCGGCTTCAACTGTCAATGGTTCCGTTGTTGATGTATTCAACCATAAAGAGTACTTTGTTTGCAAAGCTTTTTATAATAGAAATTCTCTTATCACTTTACGCGTATTAACTAAAAACATCGATGAAGAAATTGATAAAAGTTTTTTTAGAAAAAGACTTTTGGATGCATTCGAATTTCGAAATGGATATCTCAGAAATAATTCGTCTTTTCGGTTAGTAAACGGAGAAAGTGATTATTTGCCCGGATTAGTAATTGACAAATTTGAAAATAATTATTCGATACAAACTTTCAGTGCGGGCATGGAAACGAATCTGGAAAATATTGTTTCACTATTAGTAGAACTCTTCGATGCAGAAATGATAATTGCTAAAAATGATTTTTCAATGAGGGAACTTGAAGGTTTGGAACGTTATGTAAAAATATTATACGGCAAAAATGATAAATCTCCGGTTCCTTTTATCACTATTATTGATTCAATAAAATATAAGATAGATATTCTTGCCGGACAAAAAACCGGATTTTATTTAGACCAGGTAAATAGTAGATATTTAATAAGGAATTATATTAATGAAAATTCAGAAGTTTATGATCTTTTCTGTAATGAAGGAGGTTTTTCTTTAAACGCTTCTTATGCGGGTGCAAAAAAAGTTGTCGCAGTCGATTCCTCGGCTTATGCCATCATTACTGCAAAAGCAAATTCAGAAATAAATGGATTTAAAAATATTCAGTTTATCGAAGAAGATATTTTCAGTTATTTAAAAAACAATAAAGATGAATTGAAAAATTCAGATTTAGTGATTCTCGACCCTCCTTCATTCGCAAAATCAAAAAAAAATATTGAAACCGCGAAAAGGGGATATATAGATTTAAACAGTAGTGTGTTGAAAATGATTAAGAAACAATCCTTACTTTTTACATTTTCCTGTTCCCATCATATTGATAACAAGTTATTTACCGAAATTATTGCTCGAAGCAGTTCAGAATCTAGAAGGGATATTAAGATTATTGAAGAAATTAACTGCTCTCCGGATCATCCGGTTATACCTGCAATGAATGAGACAAAATATCTTAAAGGATTTCTAATTCTCGTTTCATAGTATTTTTCCCTGCTTATAAACAGGAACTTCGTTAATAACATCATATTAAATGTATTTACATGAAATATGCAACATATATTTAAATTAAAAAATGATACTAAATTACATAGAGTTTATTATTAATATTTAATATATTATAATATATAAAAAGAAAGTATTTTATTTTGGTGGAAGAAAAGGATAAAGAAATAATTAATCAGGAAATTAAAGATACTTCTTCGGATCATGCATCTGATGATGGTACGATTACAGAATTACCTGGAAATAGTTTATTTTTACAAAAGTCAGACAAGAATAACAATTTTTATGTATTTGTCATTCCCATAATTCTTTTCTTGTTTTTAGGTCTATCAATATTTCACAATGGAGAAAAAAATAATTTCTATCAAGAATCCGATTTAAGCGGTTTTATTGAATCCGGAGATGCAAAGTATTTTAAATCACAAAGCAAATTCAATATACTTTCACAGGAAGATTTATCAAAAGGTGTAAAAGACACGGTATATACGACTTTTGATTGCTGGCTGGAACTTCGAATAGATCAGCAGACAGTATATCAGCACTTCAGGAATGGAAAAGTACTTAGCTATCCAATATCATCCGGTAACAAATATTTAAATCGAAGCGTTGAATCCAGACCCGGACTTTTTGCTATTTTTTTTAAAAATGCCCATCATCAGTCCTCACAATACAATAATGCAGATATGTATGATTTTATGCCATTTAATCAGGGTATTGGATTTCATTCGTTAGACGGAACTGGTTATTATGGTTCACTTGGAAAAGCACCTTCGTCTCATGGCTGCATTCGAATGAGACATCAGGATGCACAAAAACTTTTTAATGACTGTCCTTTGGGAACACTTGTTCTTGCTCATAAGGGGTATTCTTCCCGGGTGATTGGATTCGCGGATGAAAACTATAAAAATGAAAAAGAATATTCAAAAGATGAATATAAGACTTTGTTAGCTGCGAATTTATATAATGTTCTCGAAGGAAAATATTATATTGCAGAAAGGAAATTTTTTGTAGTAAATCCTGATATTATTCCTAAATCCGGAATATATATTGCTTACGATAAACAAATACCGGAAATTCAATTATTACCTAAAAGTACATTCAGATTCGTCAATATTAATGACCGGTTAAATAATCAGAAATCAAATTATCGGTTTGAGATTCCTGAAAAACAAATAACAGAAAATAATTTCGAAGAAATAGAAGTTTCCTCATCAGAATCTAATCCTGATGATTTAGTAGTTGCAAACGTAGATAATGATATTCCTATGCCAAAAGACGAATTAATCAAGAAATTCTTTAGTAATCCGATAGGTGTACTTCCTTATTTTCCTCCTGTAAATCAGTAAATTTTATATGTTCTTTCAAAATAATAAAAATTTTATTTTTCATATAAACTATAGGTAAATTTTCTTATATTTGCCTGAAATTAAGGAACAAAAGACAATTTAATAAGTATATAAAAGTAGAAGCTTAAATAATAAAACAAGGAGGTTGCAATGTCAACTGAAAATCAAAATATCGAAACATACGAAGAACCTTTCCTTCAGAAAATGAAGTACGGTGCTCCGGAACTTTTGAAATCTTACAAGAAATTTCTTATAATTTCTTTAATGCTTACATTTGCTCTTTTTACAAGTGGTATAGCAAGTTATGGAGTTTCAATAATTATTGTAGATAAGAATAAACCTGTTAGGACAGGTGGTTTGACTTCTGTCGAATTACAGAATCAAAACACAGAAAATAAGGATGATGAAAACGCACCGCCGCCTGATGTAAACACCGAAAAGGTAACTGCATTAAAGGATGATGCTGCTTTAGTCCCTGAACCGGTTGCTAAAGAAAGAGCTGATACGACTAAATTCAAAACACAAGCTGAATTGGACAAAATTAAAACTGTTGTTTCTTCGGAAGGTGATATTAATGCAGACCCGAATAAAGAATTCTCGGGAGAATTAAAAACAACTGATAAAGATAAGATTGAATCTGAAGTAAAAAAAGATAAAGAAATAAAGACTGAAAAGAAAGTTTATCAGACTTTCGAAGTAGAAAAAGCTCCCGTTGCGGTAAATCTTTCCCAGGTCAGGGGATCAATGAGATATCCTGAAATTGCTAAATCTTCGGGTATTGAAGGTAAGGTAACTGTAAAAGTTCTCGTTGGACCGGATGGAGGCGTAGAAAGAGTTGGAAGCATAAGCGGACCGGATGTGTTCAGCGATGAGGTAAGGGATAAAGTGATGAGTCTGCAGTTCACTCCTGCACTTCAAAATGGTAAAGCCGTTAGCTGCTGGGTCACTGTACCGTTTAGCTTTACTTTAACAGGTAAATTCAAAAAAGATACTGAAGAAGGCGATAAGAAGAAAGAAGAGAATCCTTAATCTATATTCGAGAGTGATTCTTTGAAAACTGTAATTATTATTAACGTTTTTACGTCTGTAATAGTTTTTGTTGCCGGGGTTTTTGTACTGCTTATGCCAGGCCAGAATTCGTCGGCAACTGTCGTTTTTGGGATTATCATGATAGCTTATTCAGTATATAGGTTCATGAATGTAATCAGTAAACAACGCCTTTTAAAGCAGGAAGAAAAAATAGAAAAATTGAAAATTGCTCAGGAAGAAATTATCATGAATGCAAAAAAGCAAAAGGAAAAAAATGAAAACGTCAAACAACAAATATAACATTCAATTTTCAAGAATTCTTTTATATTCAGTTTTATTCTCTTTCTTGTTTTTCCAAAGTTGTGATTTCTTATCCAGGAAAAAAGAAACTATCACACAAAACCCTAACCCTGTTGATACAATTGCTGTTGATGAAAATTTGCAGCCGCTTATGACAATTATTTCCGGTGATTACGAAAGACTTCAGCCTGAAAGAAAAATTTATACATATTATTCACCGACTAAAAATTGCATTGCTGATCTGGTTAATGGAAAAGCATCGTTATGTATGGTTACGAGAATATTATCCAAAGAAGAAGAAGATTTTATCAAACAGAATAATCAGGACATAAGAAAATATGTTTTAGCAACGGATGCATTAGCTTTCATAGTTAATCCTGAGAATCCTGTTGAAAGAGTTACTTCTGAAGATTTGAAAAAGATTTTTTCAGGAGAGTATAAAGAGTGGTCGGAATTGAAAGTAACACTCGAAGGCGGAAAAGATCCTGAAGAACAAAATAAGGCTGTAATAGATAAAATGAAAGGATCAGATAATAAATTTAAATTGTTTATCCAAAGACAAAATTCAGGCACGTATGATTTCGTAAAAGATTCAATTCTTGGAGCATTGGAATACTCGAAAACTGCTCAAATTTGTTCTACAAGTGCTCAAATGTTAGATATGATTCGTAAAAATAAAAATGCGATTGGAATTTCAAACTTGAGTTGGCTTTCAAAAGGGAATCAGGATAGTCTTGATCCCTCGATTAAACCGTTACGGATTTCCAGAATATTTGCAAACGGTAAAAAGGATGAATTCAGACAACTTCATCAGGGATTAGTTTATCAAAAAACTTATCCGTATATAAGAAGCGTGTATTTATATTGTACTGACTTGATTTCGCGAATTAATACGGCATTTATTAGTTTTTTAATAAAAACAAAAGGTCAATCCATTATTCTCGAAAATGGGCTTGTTCCTCTTACGCAACCGGTTAGAGTAATACAATTAAATTAATATAAAGGAAACCATATTATGAATACTAAATTAAGAAAATATTCAGTTTTAATTTTAATAGCAGTCTTTTCATTTGTTATCAATTCTTATGCTCAGGATAATCTGGAAAAAGCTGTTAACCTCATTAAAAAGGGCGATTATGTTGAAGCAAGAGATATTCTGAAAAACATCGTAAAAGATAATAATAATTATGAACCTAATTACTATTACGGTTATTCATTGTTCAAAACCGGCTCAATAGATGAAGCTGAAAAGTTCTTTAAAATTGCGTTAAAGGATGATGACGAAGGAATTGGAGCTCTTAAAGGTTTAGGTGAATTGTACAGCTCACAAAAGAAATATATAGAAGCAAATTCACAGTTCAGAAAAGCATTGAGTGTAGAACCGGAAAATATTTCTGTCATGATTTCACAGGCAAAAAATTTCTCTCTTGAGGGAAAAATTGATGATGCGATAAAAGTACTCACTCTTGCAACCACTTATAGCAAAGAAAATCCTGAAGTCTATGTCGGTTTAGGTGATGCATACAATATTAGAGGAGCTTATGATATTGCTATTAAATATTATAATGATGCTATTAAAATTAAAAAAAATTCTGCTCAGGCATATTTCGGACTGGGTCAGATATTATTTATTCAGGCAAAATATGATGAAGCGATAAAAGCATATCAATCTGCTACCGAATCTGACCCCAATTTCGCAGATTCTTATCTGGAATTTGGAAAGTTATTATATTTTAACGGGGATTATTCTGCAGCAGCTGATAAATTTAAAACATATACAAAATTGGTTCCTGGTTCTCCCGAAGGTGATTTTAATTATGGAAGAACCTTCTACAAGCAAAAGAAATATGATGAAGCAATTGGTATGTTTGATGCAGTTCTCAAAGTATTTCCTAATTTCGCTCCCGCAAACAGGTATTCAGCATTAAGTTATATTGAGAAGAAAGATTACTCAAAAGCAATTGAACTTTTTGGGAAAATTCCGGAAAAAGAAATGGAAGCTGTTGATTATTCGAATATTGCAGGAGCTTATTCTAAAATTAAGAATTTTGATGATGCTTACAAGAATTACAATAAATCAATATCTTTAGATAGTTCGAATGCAAATATTTATTACGAATATGCAATTTCCCAATTTGATCACGAGGAATATGATAAGAGCATTATTACTATGGATATTGCTTTCCAGAAAGGTTTTGATCAATTCACAGGTTATTTATATCAGGGAATTAGTAATTTTTACTTGAAAAAATATGATGATGCTGTAGCGAAATTTCAGGAATCAATTAAACTTAATAATTCATTCCCTTTCACTTATTTGTGGTTAGGTAAATCATATGTCGGATTACAGAAAAATACCGAAGCGATTGCAGCATATACAAAATGCCTTGAATTAGATCCAAATAATGAAGAAGCACAAAGAGATTTAAAATCATTGCAAAAATAAATTATATTGATGAAAGAAGTTATAAATTATATTGAAAATAATAAAGAAAATTTTGTAAATGAGCTGATAGAGTTTTTGAGAATTCCTTCTATAAGCAATAATCCTGAAAATAAACATGATATGGTGAAATGTGCCGAATGGGTGAGGGATAATATGAAAAAAGCAGGACTCGAAAATATCAAAATTTTTAATACAGATGGTCACCCTGTCGTTTATGGAGATTGGCTTAATGCCGGTATTGATAAACCAACAATTTTAATTTATGGACATTATGATGTACAGCCTATTGATCCGCTTGAATTTTGGACAAATCCTCCTTTTGAACCTGTTATCAAAAATAATATTATCTATGCAAGAGGAACAACAGACGATAAAGGTCAGGTGTTTATCCATTTCAAGAGTATAGAAGCTTTTATGAAAACACAAGGTGCTCTGCCTGTAAATGTAAAATTAATGATAGAGGGTGAAGAGGAAATTGGAAGCCCGAGCTTGGATAAATTTTTAAACGACAAGAAAGAATTACTAAAATGTGATTATGTAGTTATTTCGGATACTTCTATGTACACCGATGAACTGCCTTCAATATGCTATGGATTGAGAGGTCTTGCTTATATGGAAATTGAAGTCACTGGTCCAAATAAGGATTTACATTCAGGTTCATTTGGCGGGGCAGTAGATAATCCCATAAACGCTTTATCTCACATAATAGCCGGGTTGAAAAATGAGAAAGGTAAAATATTAATAGATGGATTTTACGATGATGTAGTTGACCTGTCTTCTAAAGAAAGAGAAGAGTTTAAACGCCTTCCTTTTGATGAAAAAGCTTTTATGGATGAACTGGATGTTAAAGAACTATTCGGTGAAGAAGGATATACAACAGAAGAAAGAAAAACAGCGAGACCAACCCTCGACTGCAACGGAATTTGGGGTGGTTTTCAAGGAGCAGGTGCTAAAACTGTTTTACCTTCAAAGTCTGGTGCAAAAATCTCTATGAGACTGGTTCCTAATCAGGACCCCGGTAAAATTGAAAAACTTTTTATAAATTATGTAAATAAAATAGCACCAAAGTCAGTAAATGTAAACGTAACTGCATTACATAGTGCTAAGGGTTCTGTTACTCCTATAGATACTCCTGCTATTAAGGCAGCCGTGAAAGCACTTAGAGAAGGATACGGTAAAGAACCTGTCTTCATGAAAGAAGGAGGTTCGATTCCTATTGTTAATAATTTCAAGGAATTATTAGGTGCTGATACTATTTTACTCGGATTCGGACTGCCAAATGAAAATGCTCATTCACCCGATGAACATCTTAATCTTAATAATTTTCACAGGGGAATCTTAAGTATTTCTTATTATCTAAATGAATTATCAAAAATTAATAAATAATATATGGCAAAAGCTGTTAACACAAAATTCTCTAAATCAAGAAAAGTAAAAGCTGAACATTTCAATCTGGCACTTACTAAATTAAATTACTCAATAATCATAATTGGTGTTCTGCTGATAATTATAGGATACATATTTATGTCCGAAAAATCAGTCAATGGTTTCGGACCAACCGTGATAGCCCCTATATTGTTAGTGCTTGGTTATTGTGTATTTATACCCGTTGGAATTTTGTACAAAGGTAAATTGTTTAAGAAGAGTGAGGAATCAGTACCTCAGAATTTTGAAGGAATCACGAGCAATTCAAAGGTTTCTTCAAACATTAAAACAAACTGATTGTTCTTTGGGAATGCAACGGTTTCGACAGATTGAAAGATGGTTGGAACTGCATATAGTGCTCTCAGTCACCACTTTAAAAAGGCTGAAAAACAATAAACGCAAACAACAACACAGCATATAACTATGCTATGGCTGCCTAATTAAAGGCAACCCGCTTACTGCAGCGTCTTTTCTCACCGGATAGCAGTACGCGCAGGCAGATGAGATAGTATGAAAGATCCGTTTAAGTCTTTTGTGCAAAACTAATTTAAACTGGTAAATCCCGAGTTTGTCTGTTTTTAAGGATTTATGAGAAATAAAATAGAATATATATGTAGAAGTTTCAGTGGTCTTCTTTTTGGACCCGAGTTCGACTCTCGGCATTTCCACAAGTTTAATCAAATTCAAAAGACAGGTTCATGTAACCTGTTTTTTATAATTTTATTATCTCTTGATATTTTTTATATACTTCTTCAGGCTCTATATCGAAAACATTATCAGCATTTTTTGAAAAAACTACAATGCTCTTTGTTGATAATGGAGTAAATCTTTCATAATTCCATTTCACATCAGGGTATAAGCCGATAACCGGAATATTAAAAGCTGAAGCGCAATGAATTGCTGCTGTATCGGGTGTTATGATGAGATTTGAACTTTTTATTATTGATATATATCCGATTAAATCAATAGTTCTGTCATTATAACATTTAAAATTATTTTTTTGATAATTTGATTCAATATAATCTGTTATTTCCTTCTCCCTAAACATACTGTGAATAATAAAATAACAATCTGATTCTTGATTAATCGCATTCATTAAATACACCCATTTTTCTTTTTGCCAGATTCTTGATTCCTGACCTGCAGAAATATTTAATATTACTATAAATTTATTTTCCGGAACGTTAATATTCTTTACCGGATAATCAGTCGGTAAATCAATAATTGGTCTGATATTTGTTAAATTATAATTAAAACCATTTAAACACCGGAGAGCACTAAGATTTAAATCAATATAATGATTTCCTTGTTTATACTGAATCAAATCGTTATCAAATAATCTCTTTCCCGTGTTATACCCGTAAGATTTTTTTGGGTTTGCAAATTTTAATAAAAGAGCTGAAGTTCTCGAATATTCTAATTTACCGTCAATCCAAATATCATAATTTTCAATTCGAAACTTAAGAACAAGAAAGAATAGTCTGAAAATATTTTTTCTGAAAATTAAAATTTTATTAATATCTTTCGAATACTTAACTATTGGATAATTCGATAGTGAGGATAAAATTGAAATATTCCAATCGGGATATTGCTCTTTCATTAAATGAATCAGGGGAGTCGTGAGTATCATATCTCCGACTCTCCCTATTTGAATTATTAATACTTTATTTAAATTCTTTTTGCTCAATCAGAAAATTTTCATTTCCGTCTGTAATTGGGGTTCCTGCTCTTTGTGAATTCTTCGACCTTTTGAAAGAATGATTTTTTATTTGATTTTTTGGGAGCTTCCGGTGGCGGAGCCGGTTTAAATTTAGTATTATAAATCTGCTGGGCAATAGAAAATACATTAAACATAAAATAATATAGATTTAATCCGGATGGGAAACTATAAAAAATAAATGTAAACATAATCGGCATAAGATAAACCATTGCTTTCTGCTTAGGATCGGTATTTGTCATCCTTTGCTGGATTATCATCGTAATACCCATCAATGTCGCAAGTCCTGCAACCTGGTCTATTCCGAATAATGGAATTTTGAAAGGCAGCGTGAAAACAACATCCGGTGCTGCAAGGTCCGTTATCCATCCAAAAAATGGTGTTTGTCTTAATTCAATCGTCGAGCGGAATACTCCGAATAGTGCATAAAGAATAGGTAACTGCAGTAACATGGGCAGACATCCTGCCGCAGGATTAATTCCTTCTTCCTTATAAAGTTTCATTATCTGCTGATTTGCCTTTGTGGAGTCATCTTTATATTTCTCCCTTATAGCTTTCATCTTTGGATTTAAACCGGACATCTTCCGCATAGAATCCGTCTGCTTTTTCGTTAAAGGATTGAGCAGAATTTTAAGAGCTAATGCAAAAACTATTATAACAATACCATAATTCGGAATGAATGAATGAAGAAACGAGAAAAATGGTAAAATAAAATATTGTGCTATGGGTCTTACAATAAAATCCAGCGGGAAGCGCATAGATTTTTCAAGGTCAGCATCATATGATTTCAATATCTTATAATCCATAGGTGCAAGCAGGATTCTTATCGTTGCTTTATCAAGTTTATCATTTTTGATATTCATCTTTAAACCAATTGAATAATGCTTTTTCAATCCTGCATCAGGTAATTTTTCTTTATATCCGAGAAGATATGCACCATCCCCCTTATTTTTATCTGAAGGAATCAAATAGATTCCGAAATATTTAATTCTTGAATTAACATAATCAGTTACTCCGTTTAAATCATCCGGTTTAGGATCTTGACCAAATTCTGATGCATCCTTCGTTTTTAATTCCCCCCCCATATATGCAAATGCTTCGGCAAAACCTGCTTCTTCATCGCTTCGGTATTCAGTGGGGTTTAGGGTTGTTTCCCAAACTATCTGATATTTTGAATCTGAAATAAATTTATCGGAATTTACTAATTCGTAATCAACATCAAATTCATAGGAGTCTGATTTGAAATAATATGTTTTTACAATTTTTTGTGTGCTGTCTTCTGAAACAAAAAGTTCATATTTAAGTTTAAAATCATTTATGTTTTCTATATTAACTTTTTCATTCGGAAGGTAAGAAGAATTGAAAATTAAATCTTTGGTATTTATTGTTCGTCCATCTTTAGTTGTAAATATTAAGTGTAGCTCTTTACCTTTTTTCCAATCAATAAGTTGTAAAGGTTTGTGGTCCCAGGTTTTATAATCTTTCATTGTATAAGTCCTGGGACAACCTCCAAGATTTGTAAATTCAATCGTAACTTTTTTATTTTCTACTGTTATAATTTTCTCACCTATTTTCTTGCTTACGGATGTATCATATTGAATTGTGTTCTTGTAAAAGATCGAGCCGAAAGCATCAGTCGTATTTTTTTTATCAAGAGAATCATTACGAATCGTAATATTAACCTTAGTTGTATCCTTTTGTGTTTTTAGAGTATCTGGTTTTTGCTGCGTCTGCTGAGTCTGTTGAGTTTGCTGAGTAACTATTGGTTTTTGTTTCTGTAAATAGTTAGAATATATTAACCATCCGATTAATATTACACCTATCAAGACAAAACCAAGAATAGATCTTTTATCCATAGTATTAATTTAAACTTTTTTGTATAGTTTTATCCTGTTTTACCGGCACAGGATCATAGCCGCCTTCAAAGAAAGGATTACATTTTAAAATTCTTTTTATTCCTAAGTATGTCCCTGTAAAAAAACCTCGCGATTTCAGGGCTTCAGCAAAATAGTTAGAGCACGTAGGGTAAAATCTGCATGAATCAGGTAAAAATGGCGAAATTGCATGTTGATATATTTTAATCAGAAATATCAGTACGTATTTCATTATTGATGTTCGTTTTAGTATCTAAATAGCTTTTTATTTCGTTTAATAGTATAACCATTTCGCTGTTAATAATAAATAATTTATTAATATCTCTTACTTCATTTGTTGTTTCGGATTCAATATTCACTCCCAATATTAAAGAAATATAGAGGTCAGAATATCCTTTTAAATATATATCTCTGTTAAGTCTGTACGATTCTTTTAGTAACCTTTTAATCCTGTTTCGTTCATTTGCTTTTCTAAACATTTTCTTTGATACAACAAAGCCCACCTTTATGTTTTTAATTTTAAGTGGGCTGTTACTTTCTTTTAAACTGATTTTTTCTGCTATTATATATCCGGAAAGAAAATTTGTTTTGATATGCTTTGATTTTTTAAATACTCTGTCGAATGCTTCAAATCCTCTTAGTATCTCTTCTTTTCGTAATCTTACAAAATTCTCTTTATCCATCTTATTAATAAGAGGAAGTCAAAAATAATTTATTGTCTTGTGTATTCGTCACTAACAGTCAGTTTTTTTCTGCCTTTAGCTCTTCTTCTTGCAAGTACTTTTCTCCCGTTCTTTGTTGCCATTCTTTCACGAAATCCATGTTTATTTTTACGCTTCGTGTTGCTCGGCTGATATGTCCTTTTCATTACTAAATTTTAAAATTAAAAACTGAAAATTAACGTATTTAATTAATATTTACAAGGAAATTAGGATTTTCAAAATCCAATCTATTTTTTATCCTTCATTCCTGTAAGTAAAGGTAACTTTTTTTTAAAAGCAAGAATAATTAATCCTGCTGAAATAGTGATGACGGCTATTATTTGTGCCTGTGATAAACCGAAAATTATTCTCGGATTTACCCTGATAATTTCTATGAGCAGCCTCTCAAAACCACTAAGAATCAAATAATAAGCAAACAACTGACCTGTAAATTTAACTTTTTTGCGTATCCTCCACAGAAAGATAAAAATGATAACTGCCGCAACCAATTCGTAAAGCGGTGCCGGATGAACAAGAACTCCCGGTGCAGTCGGAACAGTTCCTTTTTCATAACTGTATCCAATAAATTGCCAGAACGTTCCATTTACTTGTGTCCCATAATCCCCGTCTCCGGATAAATGGCATCCGATTCTTGCTATTCCGTATCCAAGCATAGCTGCAGGTGCCATTAAATCAAAAATTCTCAACATTGATAATTTTTTAACCCTGCAATATATAAATATTAGAACTATTGAAAGTATCAATCCTCCGTAGAATGTTAATCCTGAAGCAGAAAATAATACATCCGGTTTAAATAATGCCGAAAATGAACTCCCTTTTCCGAAATTCCATTCTTCAATTATAAAAAATAACTTTGCACCTACGATGCCTCCTATTAATGCTAAAAAAGTTATGATTACTCCTATATTTTCATCAAGTTTAACTCTTTTTAATTCTTTTCCGAATAGCCAGCTTCCGATTATGAAAGCAATTCCAAGCATTAATCCATAACTATAGACGCTGAATGGTCCTATTTCAAATAATTTTGGGTACATTATAAAATGTTAAGTTAATACGTTTACAAATTTTCTTGATGATGTTTTCGTTACTTTAATGTCTTTTTTAGAAATTTTTATCGCAAAAAGATATTTTACTTTTCTTTGCTTTATCAATTTTAAGGTGTATTCTGCGTTACTGTACTCATATAATTTATACTGATACCCGGCAACACCATTGTTCGATAGAGATATAAGGGGAGCAGATAATCCTTCTATGTTAAACTCTATTTCTTTTTTTTCAATGTCAATTTTCGGCTGGATATTTATCTTATAAATAAAATTTTCAAAAATCTTGACTGTTCTGAAATCAAATAATATGTATTCCTTGTTATTTAATTCATTAAGTTTTCTTGAAATTCGTAATTCAAATTCATATTCCGTCTTTTCCGGTCTTACTTGTTTTGTTCTCATATTTTTTCAACTATTAAATTTTCAATATTATCAAGTGCGACATTAATAATTTCTCCGTCAATCATCTTTTTTAACTGAGCTTGTCCGCTCTTTATTTCATTTTCACCTAACACAAGTGTATACTCTGAATTAAGTTTATTTGCTTCCCGCATTTGAGCTTTAACACTTCGGTTTAAGTAATCCGTATCACATTTAATGTTTTTCTTACGTAATTCGAATAGCTTTTTTGCAGCAAATTTCTTCGCTTCTTCTCCGATAGTGACTATATATAATTTTAATTTCAACGGTTCAGGAAATTTATAATCTAATTTTTCTAATAGCATCATCAGTCTCTCTACACCGCTTGCGAATCCAATCGCCGGTGTCGGGTTTCCTCCCAGCTGCTCCACCAGTGTATCATACCTGCCGCCTCCTAATACTGCATTCTGTGCTCCTAAATCATTAGAGATGACCTCAAATGTTGTTGAAGTATAATAATCAAATCCTCTGACTAATTTGTAATCAACTTCACATTTTATTCCGAACCCTGTTAATGCCTCGAGTACTTTATTAAAATGTTCTTTCGACGTTTCATTCAGGAAATCAAATAAAACCGGAGCACCGTTCAAAATATCAATTTCGAAATCGAGTTTTGAATCCAGTATCCTCAATGGATTAGTTTCAAGCCGTCTTTTGCTGTCACTGGATAAATCTTTGTAATACTTATTCAGATAATCTTTTAACTTTGCAATATATTCTTTTCGTTCTTCAATTGTTCCTATTGTATTTATCTTTGTTACGATGTCTTTTATACCAAATTCATTTAATATTCTTACACTTAATGAAATCATTTCAGCATCAATAGTAAAATCGGAGCTTCCAATAGCTTCAGCACCAAATTGAGTAAATTCCCTGTACCTTCCTGCCTGGGGATTTTCATGCCTGTACATTTTAGCTATATAAAAAAGCTTGTTGATAGGGGATTGTGAAAATAAACTATTTTCAATATAAGCTCTTATTACAGGTGCAGTCATTTCAGGTTTCAGAGTGTACTTATCATTATTAAACGAATACATTTCCTTTGATACGACATCAGTCTCTTCGCCTATACTGCGTTTAAAAAGAGAAGTCATTTCAAAGGATGGAGTTCTTATTTCCTGGTAATTGAAGTTAGTAAATATTTCCCTGATTTTGTTTTCAACAAACACTCTTTTAACCGCATTTTCGGGTAATATATCTAATGTCCCTCTTGGTCTTTGAATCAATTTTAGCTATTTAATATTCTGTAAAACATTAAAATAACTGATTTATTACATTTGTTAAAGGATATTTATCCTGCTACTGCTCTTTCCTGCTTCTGCTACTGCCCCTGCTACTGTTCTTCCTGCTCCTGCAACTTTCTTTTACTCCTTTTTTAAATTCTTCTTTTTCCATACATTTACTCTTTAGCGGGGTTAATTTCGCATCTTTATGAAGATAATTTTATATTTGATGAAAAACGTTAGATGTATTTTTATATTTTATAAATTATTCAATCATAAAATATTTTAATGGGAAATTTCAAGGAAAAAGCTAATTTCATCTGGAGTATCGCTGACTTATTAAGGGGACATTATAAGCAATCTGATTATGGAAAAGTGGTCTTACCTCTTACCGTTTTAAGACGTCTGGATTTTGTATTAGAATCGACTAAAAAGGATGTGCTAAAAGCTTATGAACTTCATAAAACAAAAAAACCGGAAGTCTTGGAACCTATATTGAATAGTGTTGCTAAAGTAAAATTCCATAATCGCAGCAAGTTTGATTTTTATGAACTGGCAAAAGACCATAACAATATCGCAGCTAACCTTCGCAACTACATTAAAGGTTTTAGCATCAGCGCTTCGGAAATTATTGAATATTTCAGTTTTGAAGATCAGATAAAAAAACTTGATGAGTATGATTTGCTATACATGATTATTAAAAAGTTTGCAGAAGCCGGTGATATGTTCAAAAATGTCAGTACTATGGAAATGGGTTATATCTTTGAAGAACTCATTAGAAAATTTGCTGAACTCAGCAACGAAACAGCCGGAGAGCATTTTACTCCACGGGAAGTAATTCGCCTGATGGTGAATTTACTTTTTGTGAATGATAAAAACATACTTAGGAAAAAGGGAATAGTAAAAACCTTATATGATCCTGCTTGCGGAACAGGTGGAATGCTATCAATTGCAGAAGAATATTTAAATGAACTAAACCCCGACGCAAAGCTGGAAGTTTTCGGACAGGAACTTAATCCTGAATCTTATGCTATTTGTAAATCTGATATGTTGATTAAAGGACAGAATCCTGCCAATATAAAATTCGGAAACTCTTTTACACAAGATGGTTTGGAAGATGAAACATTTGATTACATGCTGAGTAATCCGCCTTTCGGTGTGGAATGGAAAAAATCAGAAAAGAAAATCAAAGATGAATATGCACAAAAAGGTTTTGCAGGTAGATTTGGTGCAGGATTACCCGCAATCAGTGACGGCTCATTTCTTTTCCTGCAACATATGATTTCAAAAATGAAACGAAGTTTTGGCGGAAGCAGAATTGGAATTGTATTTAACGGCTCACCTCTATTCAGTGGCGGCGCCGGCGGCGGCGCCAGCGACATACGCAAATGGATTATTGAAAATGATATGCTGGAAGCAATCATTGCAATGCCCGACCAGTTGTTTTACAACACCGGTATCTCCACTTACATCTGGATTGTAACCGACAGAAAAAGCAAAGAACGAAAAGGTAAAGTCCAGCTTATAAATGCAACTGGAAGTGAGGAAGACGATAAAAATAATCCTTTCTATAGTAAAATGCTTCGCAGTCTAGGCAACAAGCGAAAAGAGATTCATGAACAGGCAATAAAACTGATTACTGAAATTTATGGTGACGGAATGGAAAATGAATATTGTAAAATATTTGATAATGATGATTTCGGTTACCGCAGAATTACCGTTGAAAGACCAAAGCGAAATGAGAATGGTGATATTGAAAAAGACAAAAAGGGAAATCTAGTACCAGATTCAGATTTACGGAATTTCGAAAATGTTCCCTTGAAAGAAGATGTTGAAAAATATTTTAAACGTGAAGTATTGCCTCATTTACCCGATGCTTGGATTGACCACAATAAGACAAAAATCGGATATGAAATAAATTTCACTAAATATTTTTATAAATATAAACCTTTAAGAAGTCTCGAAGAAATTCGGAAAGATATTCTTGCTCTGGAAGAAGAAACTGAAGGAATGATAAAAGAAATAATAAATTAAATGGCTTTACCTATTAACATAGAGGAATTAATAAACGGGAGAACTGTTGAATCGGAAAGAATTGAATTCCGGGAAGGATGGAATCCCGAAAGGACATTAAGAACAATTTGTGCCTTTGCAAATGATTTCAATAATTGGGGAGGAGGTTACGTTATTATTGGTATTGCTGAACAAGATGGTCAACCGGTACTCCCGCCAAAAGGTCTTGAATTAAATCAAATAGAACCTATTCAGCGGGAATTAAATACTATATGCAGAAGAATCTTACCTAATTACTTCCCGATTGCAGAACCTGTTGATTTTCAAAACAAAAAGATTCTTATACTTTGGTGTCCGGGTGGCAGTAATAGACCTTACAAAGCCCCCGATACTCTCGGAAATACTCCCCGGTATTTTTATTATATCAGGAGATTTTCTTTAACTGTTCAACCAAATTTAGAAGAGGAGAGAGAACTCCTGTCAATGGCTAATCAGATTCCATTTGATGACAGAATAAATCATAATACAAATTTAGATGATTTTGATATTAATACCATTAAGACCTTTTTAAAAGATGTTAAAAGCGAATTAGAAGGACAGATTGGTAATCTTTCAATTGGTGACATTGCCAGACGGATGAATATTGCAGAAGGACCTAATGAAAACTTAATTCCTAAAAATGTAGGTATTTTATTTTTCGCAAAAAATACTCAACAGTTTTTTCCCGGAGCGAAAATTGAGGTTATTAATTTTAAAGATGAATCAGGAACAGAATATACAGAAAAGATATTTGAAGGAAATATTCAAAATCAGCTCCGTGATGCACTTTCATATATTAAAAGTTCAGTAATCTCGGAGAAAATAAAAAAAATAGAAGGTAAGGCGGAATCAGATAGATTTTTTAATTATCCTTATGAAGCAATTGAAGAATCACTTTGTAATGCAGTTTATCACAGGGGATATGATAATGATTCTACTATAGAGTTTCGGATTTACCCTGAGCGAATAGATATTTTAAGTTATCCCGGTCCGCTTCCTCCTCTTGATAATCAAAGACTCCAAAATTTTCAGCTTGATGTTCGCAAATATAGGAACCGCCGTATAGGAGAATTTCTAAAAGAGCTTCATTTGACAGAAGGAAGAGCAACAGGTGTACCTTCAATACTTAAATCACTCGAAAAAAACGGGTCACCAAAACCTATTTTAGAAACAGATAATGATAGAACATATTTCAAAACGACATTGAAAATTCATTCATCTTTTTCTGTCGGTGGACAAGGTAAGGAACAAGCTTGGGAACAAGTTAGTGTGCAAGTTAGTGAGCAAGCTAATTTAGCAATAATCAATAACATAGACGAAATTTTAAAAGCATACGAAGAGTTCGGTGAGCAAGTTAGTGAGCAAGTCAGGGAACAAGTTAAAAACAAGGTTAATATAAATAAACTGGATAATTTAATAAAAATTCTGACCTATTCTCAGAATGAACATATAAAAGAAGATATTCTTGCTAATATCGGATTGGGTAAAAGTTATTTAAATTATAAAAGGTATGTTTTTCCTTTAGTAAATCAAGATTTACTTTGCTTGACTATACCGGATAAACCCAAAAGCCCTAATCAAAAATATAAAACAACAGAAAAAGGACTAAAATTACTTGAGATACTATCATAAAACTTTATGAACCGCTACGAAAAATATAAACCCTCAGGTATTGATTGGATTGGTGAGATTCCAAGTCATTGGAAATTGAAGAAAATAAAATATTTGTTTCAAGAGCATTCTGGCAATGGATTTCCAGAAGATATGCAAGGTAGAGATGGAGGTGATATTCCCTTTTTTAAAGTAAGCGATTTAAATAAGTCTGAAATTAATGTCGAGACATCAAACAATTATGTAAGTTATGAAGATGTTCAAGAGAAGAGATGGAATGTTATTCCAGAAAATTCAATTCTTACAGCAAAAATTGGAGAGGCGTTAAGAAAAAATCACAGAAAGATATCCTTAGTGAAATGTATTATTGATAATAATTGCATAGCTCTTTACCCAATTTGTTTGCATCCAAAATTTGCTTTTCATTTATTAACTCTAATAGATTTTGATTGGTTTACAAATCCTGGAACTGTTCCATCGATTTCTGTTGAGAAATTAAAGAACTTTAAAGTGGTTTATCTTAATGTTGAAGAACAAACCATCATCGCCAATTTCTTAGATGATAAAACCGCACAAATAGATAAATTAATTGCTAACAAAAAAAATCTGATTGAACTGCTTAAAGAAGAACGAACAACCTTAATCAATGAAGCAGTAAGCGGCAAAGGAAATAATTGGGAAAGGAAGAAGTTGAAGTATGTGGCTAAATTGAGAGACGAATTAATTGATTACTCGAATTTTAAAATTGCAGTTGAAAATATTGAAAGCGCTTCCGGCAGATTAATAAATATGGAAGAAGAAAAACATTACGATGGTCAATTATCAGTATTCAAAAAAGGAGACACTATTTTCAATAAACTAAGACCTTATTTGCACAAAGTTTATTTGGCCGAAAAAAACGGTGGTTTATTTGGAGAGCTTTTGATTATTTTTTCAATAGGAGAATTAATTCCAGAATTCTTATTCTTCAAACTCTTTTCAAAGAATTTTATTGATGTTGTTGATGGTTCAACACAAGGTACAAAAATGCCAAGAGCAAATTGGAATGATTTTATAAGTCAACTTATGATATCCTTTCCGAGAGACAAAACAGAACAATCTCAAATCGTAAAATATATTCAAACCGAAACAAAACGCATAGATAATACAATTTTAAAAATTGAAAAAGAAATAGAATTAATGAATGAATACAGAACTTCACTCATTTCAGAAGTAGTAACCGGAAAAATTAAAGTAATATAATATGACAAATTTAAATGAAATTCACCACAATATTACTGTTTATCGAAATAGATTTATTCATGGAAGAATCGATTCTGATGATTTGATTAATTCTAAAACGTTATTCGAATATATCAAAATCTTATTTCCCAAGGCGAATACTAACGCATTTAATAATCAAAATAAGTTTGAAGTCGTATCATTAATCGATTTAATATGGATAAAGCCGGAAACTTTCACCTGGTTAAATGATTTGTTAACTGATAAAGAATACAAAAGAATATTATTATTAGATGAAACTGCAAGTCCTCTTTGGGGTTATTTAGGGAAATTAGAAACTAAGTTAATCACTTTTGTTTCAGATAACCTTAAAGGACGTGAATATTTTAAAATATTATTTCCTGACTCTGAAATTCTTACCAAAGAAGAGCTAGATAAGTCTGATATTAAGTTTAATTTAGTACTTGCGAACATTCCTTTTGGGGGAGGTTTATCCAATAGAGAAATAATTACTTTTTCTTCAAATTCCGATGAAAATAGAACTATAGAAGTCGGCAAGTCCGTAGCCTTTCTTGCAAGAGGTTTACAACATCTTGAAAAATCAGGAATCCAATTTACTATTTCAAATAATACTCGTTTATTATTTAAAGATGGATTAAAAGATGTTTTAAAATTTGATTTTCAAATTAAAGGAATTTTTCAACCTACCGATTATACATTTTTTGCTAATACTCCATTATTACCGGAATTTTTGTATTTCAATCATGGAAGTTCAACGGATGTGTTTGTCGGTAAAATAGGTGAAACTCCTGAACAACAAAATCTTCTTTTTAAAAATTTTAAAAAAAATAATAACACGAATATAGTCTCAACCGGGAAAGTAATTCAATTAGAGAAATTCGTTTCCGTAAAAAATCTTGAGTCTAAAGAAAAGTATGAAATAGCCGCTAAACATGCAGGGGGTATTTTAAAACCTATTAGTGAGTTGGTAATTCAGAATGGTTGGGTAAGATTAAGAAGTATTGAAATCAAGGAATTGCAAAATCTTGAATCCTCCGTATTTATTCCCCTGGTTGGCAAGCAACCTGCCGTAACCAACCCATCTTCAATTCAGAGTTCAGTTCAAAACACTGTTCAAGTTATTCTTAACACTGATTTGATTTTACCAGAATATTTTGCTCAAATATTAAATCAAGAATTAGGATATCAATTAAGGATGAATGCAAGTATTGGGAGCGCTCAACAGTCATTAAATAAAGAATTATTTCTTTCATCTGAATTTCCCTTACCAACATTAATTGAACAAAATAAAATCTTGGAATTAAGCCGTAAACTTAATGATTCGATCATTACACTAAATACATTGCATAATCAACTTTGGAAAAAGCCATCTAAAAATGCATTAATATTCAATGAATATAAAAAAAACTTCAAAGAACCAACACCTGATGAGTGGATTGAAGGTTTACCTTTCCATCTGGCATCCATTTTAAAAGGCTATTATTCAAAATCGGAACCATCAAAGAAATTTGAATATCTAATTTTATTTTTCGAGGCTTTATCAGAATTTTTAGCAAATCTTTTTTTGAGCTTTTACTGTTCGGATAAAGATTTTTACAAGGAACATTGTGAAAAACTAATTGGTTATGACTCTCAATACAAAAATTGGTATTTAAACTCTGATTTTGGAGGGTGGAATAATTTATATTCAAATCTCAGTAAATCCACCAGAGAATTTATAAACAATAACGAAATAACAGATAGAGTTCAATCAATACTCGGATTTCCTTCTCAAATGTTTATCGAAAATCTTACTGCAAAAAAGATTTCTGCAATACTCTCTATTGTTTGTAATCTGCGCAATATTTGGAAAGGTCATTCAGGAATCACTTCTGATACGCTTTATAAAGAAAGGGTTTCAACCCTTGAAAATCATCTTGTTTCAATGAAAGAATTTTTAATCAATGCATTTGCTGATTGCACTTTACATGTAGCTGGCAAAATGACATATAATGATGGTACTTTCATTGTAGATACTAAACTTTTGAAAGGAAGTCATTCAATTTTTAAAGATGAAAGATTAAATGTTTCTATACCAATGGAAGAAGGAAAGCAATATATATTACACATTGACCAGAATAAACCAATTTTGTTTCTCCCATTAATAAAACTATTATCGTCACCACAATCAGAAATGAATGCTTGCTACTTTTATAATAGACTTGAAAAAAATAATCATATAAGATTAATTTCATATCATTTTGATGGAAAACCAGAACAAAATATTGAAGATCCAGAATTAGTAGATGCATTGAATTTATTAACTCCTGAAGAAAAAAGTAAAGATTAAATGAGTAATGATATACATACAGAAGCCACCTTTGAATCAGCGATTATTGCTCATCTGTGCAACAACGGCTGGAGACAAGGTGATTCAAATGATTTTAATAAAGATTTAGCTTTTGACAAAAAAGCTGTCCTGAATTTTGTTAAAGCATCTCAACCTTCCGAATGGAAAAGGATGACTGAATATTATAAAGAAGAAGCTGAAGAAAAATTTGTTCAAAGATTGTTTAAAGAACTTGATTTGAGGGGTATGCTCGATGTTATTCGTCACGGTATTACAGACAGCGGAATAAAATTCAAATTAGCATATTTTAAACCTGATAGTAAGTTAAACCCTGAAACTTTAATCCAATATCAATGTAATGTATTGTATGTCACCCGGCAGGTTCATTTTTCAACAAAAAATAATAAAAGCATAGATTTATTACTTTCCTTGAATGGTTTACCTGTTGCAACGGTAGAACTGAAAAATCATTTTACCGGACAAACTGTTAACGAAGCATTTGAACAATATAAAACAAGCAGGGACCCGAGAGAGTTATTGTTCCAGTTTAAAAAAAGAGCATTGGTTCATTTTACCGTTGACCCCGATGAAGTTTATTTGACAACTAAATTAGAGTATCTAAACACAAAATTCCTTCCTTTTAATAAAGGATTCAAGAATGGGGCGGGTAATCCGCCGAATGGTTACGGTTATAAATCTGCATATTTCTGGGAAAATATTCTTCAAGTAGATAGCTGGCTTGAAATAATCGGTCGCTTCTTACATTTACAAAAAGAAAAATATATTATTGATGGCAAAGAATACACAAAAGAAACTATGATATTCCCGCGTTATCATCAGATTGATTCGGTGAGAAAGTTGACGACTGATGCTAAAATAAACGGTACTGGAAAAAGATATTTAATAGAGCATTCTGCGGGAAGCGGGAAAAGTAATTCAATTGGCTGGCTCGCTTACAGGTTAAGCAGCCTCTATAACGAAAAAGATAAAAAGGTTTTTGACTCTATAATAGTTATAACCGATAGAAACGTTCTTGACCAGCAGTTGCAAAATACAATTTACCAGTTTGAGCATAAGACAGGGGTTGTTCAACGCATTGATGTAGATTCGGAGCAGCTTGCGGAAAATATTAAGTCAGGAACAAATATAATCATTACAACATTACAAAAGTTTCCTTATGCTTTGAAACATATTTCAGATTTACCCGGAAGAACTTATGCTGTGATAATAGATGAAGCACACAGTTCACAGGGCGGGGAATCAAGCCGAAAAATGATAGAAGCTTTATCTGCAAAAAACGTTACCCTTGAAGAATCAGAGAATATAGAATCCGAAATTGAAAAAAGCACGGAAGATGAAGATGATTACATCAGAGAAACAATTATAAAAAGAGGTCCTCAGCCAAATATTAGTTTCTTTGCATTCACTGCTACACCAAAACCTAAAACTATTGAAGTTTTTGGAAGTAATAATTCAGAGGGTAAACCTATACCATTTCATCTTTACTCAATGAGACAGGCAATAGAGGAAGGTTTTATTCTTGATGTACTTAAGAATTATACTACCTATAAAGAATATTACAGGTTTTCAAAAACTATTGAAGATGACCCGGAATTAAATAAAAAGAAAGCGGCAAAAGCTATAGGACGATTTGCATCTTTGCATCCCCACAGTCTGGCTCAAAAAACTGAAGTAATGATAGAGCACTTCAGGCAGATAACAATGAAAAAAATCGGTGGCAGGGCAAAAGCAATGGTTGTAACATCATCAAGAAAACATGCTTTACGGTATTATCTTGAATTTAAAGATTACATAAAAGAAAAGGGATACTCAGATATCAAACCGTTAGTTGCGTTTTCCGGAAAACTAATTGATGACTTTTATCCCGAAGGTATCACAGAAAGTGGTTTGAACGGATTCGGTGAGAAAGAACTGCCTGAAAAATTTAAGACAAACGAATATCAGATTTTACTTGTAGCCGATAAATATCAGTACGGGTTTGACCAACCCCTGCTTCATACGATGTATGTGGATAAAAAACTATCGGGGGTGAAAGCAGTACAAACCTTATCCAGATTAAACAGAACTTGCTCAGGCAAAGAAGATACTTTTGTATTGGACTTTGCTAATGACAGACAAACAATAATTGATTCCTTCCAGCCGTATTATGAACTTACAACACTTACAGAAACTACAGATCCGAACCATTTATATGACCTGAAAAATATATTGGATGCATCAAATGTATATTATCAATCGGAAGTAGATGCATTTGCAAAAGTATTCTATAAACAGGGTAATGTATCAATAAAAGACCAGGGAAAACTGTATGCATTTATTGATCCTTCTGTTGACAGGTATAAAATATTGGATGAAGAACATCAGGATGAATTTAAGAACTCAATGACATCTTTTGTCAGAATGTATTCGTTTTTATCCCAGATATTACCGTTTCAGGATGTAGAACTTGAAAAAATATATTCTTTTGGAAGATTCTTATTGAACAAATTGCCAAAAACAGATTATACCGAAAGATTAAAGCTTGATAACGAGGTAGCCTTAGAATATTACAGGTTACAAAAAATCGGTGAGGGAGATTTGGTATTACAGATACAGGGAGAATACGGACTTGATCCGACTACAGAAGCCGGTATAAGCAGGTCAAAAGATGAAAAAGCAAGACTATCGGATATAATAAAAGTTTTAAATGATAAATACGGAACTGAGTTCAACGAAGCTGACAGGTTATTCTTTGAACAGATTGAAGAAGAATTATATCTTGACGAAGACCTGAAACTCCGTGCTTTGAATAATCCAATTGAAAACTTCAAATATGCATTTGAAGAAGTTTTCATAAATAAGTTAATTGAACGAATGGATTCTAATCAGGACATTTTTGATAAAATAATGGAAAACGGAGAATTCAAAAACGACGTAAAAGAATGGATGACCAAGAAAATATTCGAGAGATTTAATGCATACAGTACATAAATTTCTCTAACTTAATTCTTATTTAAATATATTTTAATTAGATGGATGAATTTTTAAACTTATATAATAATTTTCAAAATGAATTTACATTAAAGCAAAGGGATTCAATTAATGTTGTAAGTTCTAAAATTCGAATCTGGTGGAATTTTTATGTTTTATAAATTCCTAATTTTATATACCTTTATTTATGGGATATTATCATGCTTAAATTATAATTGAAGAATTTATAAAGACTAAAATGAAAACCATATCAATGATAATATTGTGGCTGTGTGTTGAACTAACTTTTTACAAAACTTGATAAGTAAGACAATATGAAAAAGAAATTTAAAGGAACTTCAGACGATTTTGTAAAAGCAATAAAATCCTTAAAACAGAAAGGGGATTTCGAAGAGCAAAGCAATAGTAATATTCGCTTCAAAACAATTGATGGTGGAATTATTTTATGGTATCCGACCACAGGAACAATTAGTATTCAAGGTAATGAAATCGCGAAAAAACGACTTGAGGATCTAATAGATAAAATTGACTTTGCTAGTTTATCGTTAACAGAGACAAAAGATTTTGAGGAAGCAGTTGCGGAACAAGTTGCTAAAGTGGGTAGAGATACAAAAATATTTCTTATCCATGGACACGACACAGTTGCAAGAGAGCAATTAGAATTGATAATCCATAAATTAGGACTTGATCCTTATGTTCTTGCGAATACAAGCGGAGAAGGTCTCACAATTATTGAAGCATTGGAAAGAGAAATCGGGAAAGAAGGCGAGGCAAGGTTCGGAATTGTATTAATGACTCCTGATGATTTTGGCTATTCTAAAACAGAAGGACCCGATAAAGTTCAACCAAGAGCAAGACAAAATGTTGTTCTTGAAATGGGAATGGTAATGTCAAGATTGGGAAGGAAGCATGTAGCAATACTTAAAAAGGGTCATTTGGAAATCCCATCTGATGCAAATGGAATTCTATACATCCCATTCAACGACCATGTAAAAGAGACTGTTCCTAAATTAGCTGACAGATTAAGAGCATCAGGTTTTAATATAGGTGCAGATAAAGTTTCAAAAGCAGTTTCTTAAACAATATAAATTCGTAAAATGCCTTTTACTATTTTCATAGGAATAGCAGATGAACAGCGATTACAAACTGGACAACAAGTTATGAGTGGTAAAGCATTAGAAGAAGTCAAAAAACTTTTTGACCTTTCTTTATTAAAGGTCGAAAATGTTGAAAAGTGTTATGCATACTTTTCCAAATCAACAGACAAAACAAAAAAATGCACAGAGCTAAAGATCACAGCAATAAGTTTTGACAACAACAGACTTTCAATTTCATTTACAGTTGGACAAGAAACCAACATCACATCGGAACAACTCAAACAAAAAGCACAGAAGATATTAAGAAGCGAAAGGATATTGGCAACAAACGTCTATATGCCATTCTGCACAGTTTTAAATGAATCTCAAGCGTCAAAATTTTTTAGGTCGGACACTATTTCAGATAAGGTAAATGACTTAATCAAAATAAGCGACTGGATTTCTATTTATAAACTGTTTGAACCGATTAAGAGTTTAAAAGACAAATCTGAAATTTGGAATGATGAAGAACTTCTGGGTCATATAAGTTTTGCGACTGCGAAACTTTCGGAAGTTTACATCAATCTAAAACAGAATTTTCCGAACGACCAACTGAAGAATGAATTCTTAACACAGCAAAAGAAATACCGAGATGCAACAGAATTTCTAAGAAAAAGGTGTCTTGAATTAAATCCAACAAACCCCGCAATTTTTTCTAATCTGGGTTATTCCCATTACCAATATGCAAGAGAGCTTACACAGCCAGGCGGTAGACGTGACGGAAAACCTATAGAAGAAATTGGAAAATCACTTCAATACTTAAACGAAGCACTTATAATACAACCAACAAGAATAAATGATCTTTATCGCAAAGGACAAATGTTATCCGAATTGCTTCCCAAACTTATTCTTTTTTCGAGAGGAGCTATTCCACATACCGACAAATACAAACAAGCAAACGAAAAAATCAGAGAAGGAATAGAAGCATTTGAATATGCTATTTCTGTATATGAAAATTTTCCAAAAGACGACAAATTCAATCGCAAACGCTATTATAAGGAATATGTCAAGTGCTACTATGATGCAGCAAGAGCTTATTCCGATTTGATAACAAACAATTGGGATGAAATTCAATATGTTCTTTCGCTTAACCACAACATTAATGATAATGATAAAGTAACTTATATTCCAGACGACTTAAAAAATATTGACAAAACTTTGATTTTAATTGAAGCTTGTTGTGTAGTAGATAACATTCCTGCAATGTCAAAACCCGGACCAAAAGATATAATTTCTTTAGCAGAATATTCAGGTGCAGTTGAAGGAGTTTACAAACTTTACAGCTTTGGAAAGCACCTCTTTACTAAATATTGGATACTTAGCGGTTACGGGCAAAGAACAAATGGTAACACTGATGTTTGCAGAAATAGAGCAGAAATATTTTACAAAAAGGCATTAGAGTTTCCTTGGTCAGCAGAAAAAGATAAAGCAGATAAATCATTTATTGCTGAAAAACTTTGCAGACTTTACATTTCTCAAGAAGATTATAAAAAGGCTTCGGATTTAATAAAACCATATATTCGCAAAAGGACAGATTATTATATTCGCTACACTTTCGCTTCTGCTTTAATTCTTGAAGGAAAATATACAGATGCAAAACAACAACTTGATCTAGCAATGGAATATCCACAATCAAACAAGGAAATGTGGCTTGGCCATTTTCTAAAATCATGTGCTGACTTACGTAGCAATAAACTAGACAGTTCAAAACAAAACTTAGCAAAAGCAATCAAACAAGCCGAACAAGATGGAAAAAAAAATCTTGACAGCTTATTTATTGCTCAAGGATTTATTTCGATTAAAGAAAACGACAAAGAGAATGCAATAAAGTTTTTGAAACAAGCTCTTGAAATAAATCCTTATAGAGTTTCAATTCAGAAAAGAGTTCCAACTTGGAAAAAATCTGACGACATCGCTTCAGCGGAAAAGGGTGAACACCCCTAACATCGACTAATAATTCAGTATCTATTTTGGTATTTGAGCGTAAATGTCACCAACAAAAATGAAAGAACTGGATTCCTGTTTTCGCAGGATTGACAACAAAACCCAAAGGGAATTTCCTCTTGTAAATTGCTGATATTCCATTATTTGCACTTACCAGTTAATTTAATATTTCTCCTATTGACTATTTAGTTTATTTTCCGCTTTTTTATGATATGATTGATTTACAGTCAGGAATGACTGACTGTCTTACTAACTACTGGCTACTTTCTACTTTTTTTAATTATTCATTATTAATTATTAATTGTTCTCCTTACACCCCACCCTTATATCCCTCCATCCGACAAGTCGAGACTCCAAAACCTTGAATTGAGAGGGAACTATAGAAAAATATTAAAAAATAAAATCATCCCTCTTTCTCCCCCGGAATTTATCCCGAATTTTCGGGAAAGTGGGAAATATTTATAATATACTTTTTCGTATTCGAGACCCGCTTTAGAAATATCTATACATTTGATATTCATATCTCCTTTTAAAAATTTTCTGCTTGGTCTGATAAATTAGAATGGGTTAAAAATTATTTACCGGACGAAGCTTACAAGAGACGTATTTTAACTCATCATAAAAACTTAAATAAAGGCGATTATTTAATTGATGACAGGAAGACAAAAAAGGCACGTGAATTCGAAGGTGAATTAATAGAATTCGGTTCAGAAAAATTTAGAAACTGGATTGATGTAAGAAAATATTTGTTTGAAAAATAAGGTTATCAAAAACAGAAAATTTTATACATTGCCATCAAAACCTCAAAAAAGATATTTATGATAACCTGAAGTTATATCATCTTTGATTTCGTTGATACATTTCATGATTTTATTTATAACTTCATTATTCATAATTGCTCTAAATTCTATATCTCCTGTCTGTTTTTTTTTAGTAAAATAAATTTCTGTTAAAGGGTAATTGATTATAAATAATTGGAGTAAAGTATCTTCTTTGAAAAAATCTTCGTTTGCTTTAAGTAAAAAAGAAAAAATTCTGTGATTACATCCCGGTTTATTTTTTTCGCTATCGAATTTTGTGGTTGCAGTTGCTACGAAGATTGGGTTTCCGGGTTGAAATGCTTTGTTAACTATTAGTAAATATTTATCATCAATATTACCCGCTGGATATATAAAATTCTTATCTAAGTATATTTCACCTCTTTTTACCAAATTTTAATTTAAGTTCCGTAATTTAATTGAAATGCACTCAATTCTCTTACCATTTCAATTGCTTCTTCTTTTGTTATTTTACTTTTATCATCTAATAAATCTAGATATTTAATTATTTCTCCTTCCTTACCTTTTTTTTGAATATTCTTATACCATGGAGTATCTTTTTCGTGAGACGCCTTTGAAGCAGTTGATGGAGTCTCGTTTTTATAAATAAATAAAATTTCTTCTAATATTTTTATTTGCCTTGGAGTAAAAACCTCAAGATTTGGTTTTCGCTTTGCATGGAATTTTAATGATTTTCTCTTCTGTCCATTTTCTGTTTCCCATTCTTCTTTAATACATTTTAATGCGGAAGCAAAGTCATCTGGAATCAATACACAATCATTTTTTCTATCTGAAATTTCTTTATCAAATTCGTATGGTACAGGTCCTCGTTTCCATGCTTGATATACTAAATTTGTAACTGGCAATCCTGTCTCCTTGAAGTGCTCAAAATCCAAAGAGGCAAGAACTTTATACATCATCGTTATAGTAGGGTATTTCAAATATTTGCTAAAATACACAATTGCTTCACGCAATCTTTCACGGTTGATATTTAATTTTAAATTTTTCGACATTTGGATTAGTTTAATATATATAAAAATTATTACGAAAAAAAGTAAATTCTCTTAATTATCATAACATATTTTATCCTATTTACATTTCCAATATATTTTATTAATAATTACTATATCTTTAACAAGCCGTTAAACTACTATTTATTAAATGTTTATAAATTATTAATTAACGTGAATATTTTAACAGATTGAAAGTATCTATTTATATTATTTTTAATATCCATTATTGACTTTTTAGTTTATTCCACTTATTTTTGTATCAGCCATATATAAATATGGTAAACTTTAAATTATGAGGAATTTTAACTATGTACACCGATTCTCAAAAAAATGAATTTCTTATCCTCCGCTCACAGGGGTTCTCGTTTGAAAAAATTAGCCAAAAATTGAATGTTCCTGTCAGAACACTTTTCCGGTGGGCTAAGAATAATGCCGAAGCTATAACTATACTCAAAGATACTGCATTCGAAGCTCTTATGGAATCACTCAAGGTTAATTCCGGCGGTAGACTGCGTATGCTCGCCTCTGATTTAGATGAACTCAATAAGGCAATTAAAAAAGAATCTTTTAGTAGTCTTCATCTTTCGGACATGCTGAATCTTAAAGTAAAGTTTATTAATGAATTATCAAAATTTGATTCCTATTATGGTACCTATAGTCCCGATGAATTTCCTGCTTCAGGTCCTGATGATGACTATAATTCCGATGAACATATTGAAGAAATTATAAAAAGTACTGAAAAGGATTTAAACAAAAATTCCCTTATCCTTAATGCAGTCAATTCCGAAAAACAATTAAACAAAGAACTAAACCTCTTCAGCCAAAAAGAATCCGCCGATGATTAATTTTTTCTCTTATCCCCTCTCAATTCCAGGGGAGGTGCACTGGGGTGAGGTGAAAATATTTTATTTCATTTCAATATTATTTTTGTTCTTTCATTATTCATAACTCATTATTCATTGTTCTCTTGTATTGTTTTGTCAACGTTTTGTCATGATATTTTGTTGTTTTTATAAAATCTTGTAATTTATAGATTTAATGTTTTTCTTATGACATTTCTAAAATGTTCTTTAACATAAACCATTATTTTTTACAGAATAAAATTTTATTAAGAATGTCAGTTTATTTGTCATGAAAAATTTGAATGCTGAGCGAAGCGAAGTCCCAGCCTGTCCCGATGCATCGGGAGCTTGTCGAGATCACCAAAAAGTGCCACGAAAGAAAACGACAGACACGAATGTCTGTCCTACTAACTACTATCTACTTTTATATTTATCTTTGCGCTCTTCGCGCCTACTTTTCGTCCTTAGCGGTTATTTATTTTCTTTTCTTTGTGTAACTTCGAGTTTCTTTGAGTTTCTTCGTGTAATTTTTTAATGTGCTTTTTCTTTTTGCTCAACGAACTTAATAAACTTAACGAATTTAATAAACTTAATGAACTTTCTTTCTTTAAATCCCTGTCGCAGTGCAGCGAAGATCCCGATAACGAAGTGTATCGGGATTAATCCTGTCCTCTTTTCTTTGCTCTCTTCGCGCCTACTTTGTCTCCTTTGCGGTTACTCTTTTTTTTTCGTGTCCTTAGTGTTAATTGCTTTTGTTTTTTCTTTATCCTGTTAATCTTTTCCTGTTTATCCTGTTAATCCTGTCTAACGTTTTTGAATTTAGTTTAGATTAAATAAATTTTATATTAAGTAATAAATAATCAAAAAAAATTAAAACTATATCTATGAACGACTTCCAAATATATGAAAAATTTGAAAATAGACATTTAGGTCCAAATGAATCCGAAAGAAATGAAATGCTGAACGAAATGGGATTCAGTGATATTAATGACCTGATGGATAAAACTATTCCGAAATCAATAAAACTGAAAAGGGAACTTAAATTAGATGAACCAATTAGCGAATATGAATATATAAATAAACTTAGAAAAATTGCTTCTAAAAACAAAATCTTCAAAAATTATATAGGTCTTGGTTATTACCCGGTTATCACTCCTCCGGTTATTCAAAGGAACATTCTTGAAAATCCGGGTTGGTATACCCAATATACACCATATCAGGCCGAAATCTCGCAAGGAAGGCTTGAAGCATTGTTGAATTTTCAGACTGTAATAACTGATTTAACAGGTCATGAAATCGCTAACGCATCTCTTCTTGACGAGGGAACAGCAGCAGCGGAAGCTATTATAATGTGCCACAATATTAAAAAAGGTAAAAAGCAAAATTCAAATACAGTATTTGTATCTGAAGAATGTTTTCCTCAGACTATTGATGTGATTAAAACCCGTGCTGTACCTCAGGGAATAAATGTAATTGTGGGTAATCATAAATCTTTTGAACTTTCTGATGACATTTTCGCAGTAATTGTACAAAACCCGGATTCAAATGGCGAAGTTTTTGATTATACAGGGTTCTTCAAGGATGCAAAAGAAAAGCAAATCTTTACTATAATTGCATCTGATATTTTAAGCTTTATTTATTTTAAAACCCCGGCTGAACAGGGCGCAGATATCTCCGTTGGTTCGACTCAAAGACTGGGCGTACCTATGGCATTCGGAGGACCCCACGCTGCATATTTCGCTACAAAAGATGAATTCAAACGGCATATTCCCGGAAGAATAATCGGTATTTCAATAGATTCAAAGGGTAATCCTGCTTACCGTATGGCATTACAGACAAGAGAACAGCATATCAGAAGAGAAAAAGCTACCAGCAACATCTGTACTTCCCAGGTATTACTTGCTATCATGGCAGGTATGTATGCAGTCTATCACGGTGAAAAAGGTATGAAAGAAATTGTATCTAAAATATTTAAACTTACAAGAATACTCGATAAAGGTTTATCTAACCTGGGTTATAATCAACTTAACAATACTTATTTTGATACTTTAAAAATCTCTTGTACAAAAGATTTACAAAAAATTATAAAAAAATCTGCTGATGCGAAACAAATTAATCTCAGATATGAAAATGAATATATTTTCATTTCTCTGAATGAAACTAATAATTTTGATGATATAAATGATTTATTGGAAATATTTGATACCGATAAAAAAATAAAAAATAAGAAAGAATTTCTTAAAAATACAATTGATGAAACCGATTCTGAATTTCCTGAAGAAATGCTTCGTAAATCTGGTTTTTTAAAACACGAAGTGTTTAATAAATATCATTCCGAGACAGAATTATTACGGTATATTAAATCATTGGAAAATAAAGACCTTTCTTTAACAGGTTCGATGATTCCGCTCGGTTCATGTACAATGAAACTTAATGCTACAACTGAAATGCTCGGAATTTCGATGCCTGAATTTTTAAATATTCATCCTTTTGCTCCTTTAGAGCAAGCCGCGGGATATATCGAAATCATCAAAGAATTGGAAAAAGATTTATGTGAAATAACAGGATTCGCGGGAATTTCCTTACAGCCTAATTCAGGTGCACAGGGAGAATATACCGGTCTGATGGTTATAAGGGCATTCCACATTAAAAATGGAAATAAAAATAGAAATGTTGTCCTTATACCCGAATCTGCACACGGAACAAATCCTGCAAGCGGAGTAATGGCTGGTATGAAAGTTGTTGTTGTAAATTGTGATGATAACGGTAATATAGATTCATTGGATTTGGAAAAAAAAGCTGAGATGAATAAAGAGAATCTTTCTGCTTTAATGGTTACTTATCCTTCAACTCATGGTGTATTTGAAGAAAACATTAAAGAGATATGTGAAGTAGTTCATAAATACGGCGGGCAGGTTTATATGGATGGTGCTAATATGAATGCTCAGGTCGGTTATACAAGCCCTGCAATGATAGGTGCAGATGTATGCCATCTCAATCTGCATAAAACTTTTTGTATTCCTCACGGCGGCGGGGGACCGGGTGTCGGACCAATCGCTGTAGCGAAACATTTGGTTCCATTTTTGCCCGGGCATTCTATTGTGAATATCGGCACTAAGGATTCTATCGGAGCCGTATCGTCCGCACCCTGGGGAAGTGCCGGTGTATTATCCATTTCATATTCTTATATTAAAATGATGGGAACTGAAGGACTGAAAAAGGCAACTGAAACTGCAATATTAAACGCTAATTATATTAAGTCGAAATTGGAAAAATATTATAAAGTTTTATTTTCCGGTTCAAATAATACCGTTGCTCATGAATTAATTTTTGACCTTAACAATTTTAAACACGACCTCAATATTGAAGCTGAAGATTTATCAAAAAGACTAATGGATTATGGTTTTCATGCACCAACTGTCTCGTTTCCGGTTCATGGCACTTTTATGGTGGAACCAACAGAAAGCGAATCGAAAGCTGAACTTGATAGATTTTGCGTTGCAATGATAGCTATCAGGGAGGAAATTCGGGAAGTTGAAACAGGAATCGCTGATCCTCAGGATAATGTACTTAAGAATGCCCCTCATACTGCTTTAGCCGTAACGGATGATGATTGGAACCATAAATATACACGTGAAAAAGCTGCTTATCCAATTCATAGTTTAAAATTGAATAAATTCTGGCCCGCTGTGGGAAGAATTAATAATGCTTATGGAGACAGAAACTTGGTCTGCAGTTGTCCTCCAATTGCCGAATATAAAAGTGTTTGATAAAAATTTCATTCAAGTGTGCAAATTCAAAATATCACTCTTACATTCCCCCCTTTTACAAAGGGGGGCTTGGGGGGTTAAAATTATATAAATGAATCTGAAGGAAAATCATCTGAAATATATTTTCGGTTTTTTTGCTTTTATTTTATCTTTTGGTGTTTACATTATTACATTAATACCGGGTGTCGGGTTCATAGATACCGGAGAATTAGCGACTGTTTGTATCAAACTCGGGATCGCTCACCCTACAGGATATCCATTGTTCACACTTATTGGAAGTCTGTTTGCAAAATTACCGTTTGGAGAAGAGATTTACAGATTGAACTTAATGTCTGCTTTTACATGTGCTGCAGCTGTTAGTGTCTTTTATTTCTTTATGATATTTCTTTTTAATGATTACGTTAAAGTCAAAATAATATCCGAGCAGAAATCTAAGAAACAAAATTTATCTGCATTCAGAACGGATAACATTTCTGTTTATTTAATCGCTCTTAGTTCAGCATTAATTCTTGCATTCTCTCTTACATTCTGGAATACTGCTAACGGTATCGAAGTATATTCTCTTCATATTCTTTTTTTGATTATTGTTATCTGGTCTTTTCTTAAAGCTTGTTTAATGTCTTTGAAATCAGATTATATTCATGGCGGAGAAAAATACTGGATATTTTTTGCTTTTGTTCTCGGACTAAGTTTTACGAATCATCTTTCTACTATCTTTCTTGCTCCGGGTGTTATTTTTATGTACTTCGCAATTAATGGATTTAATTCATTATCGTTTAAAAGAATTTTATTTCTGGTTATACCTTTCTTGATTGGTTTATCAGTTTACATATATTTTCCGCTTCGTGCAGATAATTCAGTGATTAGCTGGGGTTATCCGGTAGATTTGACTAATATTTACCGTCATATAAGTGCAAAGCAATTCAGTGTCTGGATGTTTACTTCTACTGAAACAGCCGGAAAACAGTTTAATAGGTTTCTAAGCTTCTATCCTAAGGAATTTGTTTACTTACCATTGTTAATCTCTATTCCGGGTCTCATTTCCATTTTCACTAAGAACAGAAAATTATTTTATTTTACAGTCATCCTTTTTGTGTTTAACATTCTTTATGCAATCAACTATGATATCTATGATATTGAGTCTTATTTTCTCCTGGCATTTTTCACTACTGCTATATGGAGTGGGTTTGGATTATTTTTTATTATCAATTTCATCAAATCGAATAAAATTCTAATATCTGCTTTTACTCTCTTAATTCCTTTGTTAATGCTTTTTTCAAATTATAAGGAAGCAGATGAAAGTGAAAATTATCAGGTCAGAGATTATACCATGAATGTATTGGCTTCCGCAAAACAGAATTCAATTATAATTTCTTCTCAATGGGATTTCTGGCTCTCTTCCGCATGGTATTTTCAGTTTATAAAGGGAATGCGGCCTGATGTAACAATAATTGATAAAGAATTACTTAGAAGAAGTTGGTATTTACGGCACATAAAGATTCACTATCCCGAATTATACGAACGCAGTCAAACAGAGTTTGAAACATACAATATTGAGCTTCTTAAATTTGAAAATGAAACACCCCGATATATAAAGCCTCAAAATGAATTAGATAAACAAGATCTTGTAAAAATTAATTCAGCATTCATTAATTTACTGAATAGTATTGTTGATAAAAATTATAACGATAAGAGTATCTATACTACAAGCGAGATTGAACAGAGTAAACAGGAAATATTTGGCAAAGAATATTTGAGAATTCCCGAAGGTGTACTTTTACATTATACAAAGAATAAAAATTTAGATGAATCATATATTGAACCTGAATTTAAATATAAAATTACAAAAATTGATTCCTATTATTTTGAATTCCTTATGAAGTCTTATTATGATGCGTACATTTACAGGGCAAATTATCTTATGAATTTTTCTAAATTTGAAAAAGCAGAAGAACTTCTGAAGAAAGCAATTGATATAAACTCTCAAAAACAAGAAGCCAAGAATCTGCTCAAGAAAATCAGTGAATTAAAAGCTGTTCAAAAATAATAATTGTCAATCAATTTAATAAAATTTTTCTTCCTTATGTTTCTTTGCTTTTTCCTATGCGATTCCTCTAAATCACTGCCGCTGCAGGATTCAATAAAACTGAAAACTTCGCAATTAGACTCGGCGAAAAAATTCATTCTTGGCAAAGTATTGATTCAGGGAAATAAAATTACAAAAGATGAAGTTATCCTGAGAGAAATGAAAATAAAAGAAAATATGCCATTTAATTTGGAAGATATTCAGGATGATTTTTTAAGAATATATAATCTCGGACTATTTACTAAAGTTGATATAATGCCTCTGCCAGCAGGAGAAAATACTGTAAACCTTCTTATTATAGTAGAAGAAACTTATTACATCTTACCTATTCCCATTGGAGGTTTTGAAGGAGGGGATTTTAAAAAATTCTGGGGTGGTGTAGATTTACGATGGAGGAATTTCAGGGGAATGAATGAAACTGTTGGTTCCGGTTTTGCACTCGGTTATAAACCATTCATTTCATTTTCTTACTTCAATCCATGGGTAGGGGAGAAATCACATTTATTCCTATCGGGAAATCTTAAATACAGTAAATTTAAAAACCACAGTTTATTCGATTCAACTCAAAATCTTACACTCTATACTGAAAACCAAATTAATGATTTTAATATTGAGAATATATCCGCAAGTTTAACTATCGGAAAGTATTTCAGTTATGCACTATCATCTTCAATCCAGTTAAGTTTTAATTATACAAAACCTTCAGTGAATCTGCCGGGTTCTACTTTAAATCCGGATGGAATTGATAAATATTTATCATTAATTTATGAGTTTAGTTATGATACACGTAACCTTTACGAATATACTACTAATGGTTCTTTATATAAGGTAATATATAATCGTTTTGGTTTCTCATCGGATTATTTTGATTTTAATAAAATTAAAATGGATCTAAGAAGATACATATTAATCAAAACGCACAGTTTTTTTGAATTAACATATGCTTTCAGAGTGTTATCGGTAACATCTTTTGGCAGAGATATGCCTTCTTACCTGAAAGAGATTATTGGAGCAAATGATTATGTAAGGGGATGGAAGGATTATTTTGCAGAAGGTGATAATAAATTATGCTTATTCAATGAAATCAGGATCCCAATTGTCGAGCCTTATTATATTTCCGGAAAAAATATTCCGATTGTGAGAGGAATTTCGATACTTAATCGATTTAGTTATAAATTTGGACTTTTCGGGACATTTTTTTATGATATCGGAGGCGTTTGGAATAAAAACAATAATTTTTTCAAAACACAATTTTTAAATGGTTTCGGGACCGGAATTAATTTGATTTTACCTTTTTCTTTAGTCAGTCGATTTGAACTTGCATATCGAATTACTAATGGAAAACTTATACCTAAATTTAATATTAATTTAAATTCTTCATTTTAATGGAATATTTTTATACCTCAAAAGATAATGTAGAAGAACATAATTCAAGTCTTATAATAACCGGCACAGAACATAAACATCTTACAAAAGTATTAAAGAAACGAATCAATGATAAAATAACTGTGACGGATGGAAAACTTAATGTTTATTTTTGTGAAATAATAAATATCGGAAAACATGAAATACGTTGTAATATTCTCAGCAGGAAAAATAATATATTCGAGCCTGAACTGAAGTTAACTTTATGTTTATGCTTGTTAAAAAATTTGGATCGCTATGAATTCGCAATCGAAAAAGCAGTCGAACTCGGAATCACAGAGATCATACCTGTCATATCAGAATATACAATAAATAAAAGTGGACTTTCGGATTTGAAAATACAAAGATTAAATTCAATAGTTCTATCTGCTATGAAACAGTCACAGAGATGCTACTTGCCCGCGGTTCAGAAGTGTATCGATTTTCAAAAGTTATTGCTAATATCAAAAGACTACGAAACTAAAATATTAATGTATGAATTTGCAGATTCTACATGCAAAATTGAGAATAGAAATTTTAAAAATAATTGTTTATTATTAATAGGTCCTGAAGGAGGATTCAGCAAAGAAGAAGTTAAGTCATTGGAACTTGGCGGATGGCTTATATATTCACTTGGAGATAGGAAACTTAGAACAGAAACAGCAGCTATAATATCAGTATATAAAATATTAAATAATCTTATTTATTAAAATAAAATTGAATAAATGAAAAAATTAACTTATCTATTTATTTTATTGTCGATTACTAATTTGTCATTCGCTCAGTTTGACAAACCCGTATTTCAATTGGGTATTGGATTGGCTGAACCTTTCGAAAATTTAAAAGGTTCTCGGTTTACAATCGATACTATGTACCAAAATATTCCGGTAACTTTAGTTGATTCTAATTTATTTAAAACTACTTATGGTGCGAAAACAGGATTTACAATTTTTGGAAGTGCAAAAATAAATTTTGATAAGTACAATATCATAAGAGGAAAAGCGTTTTTAAGTTACACAAATTTTAATACATTTCAGTCCTCTGTTTCAGGAAATCAGGTAGATGCTTTCATTTCAAACGGCAATCTTGTATATTTTGCTGTTCCGATTAATTATAGTTATTCTTTCAATGCTTTTTCTTTCGGCTTTGGATTAGAAATTGCTCCAACTTCATTCACAAATGTCTTCTCACCATATTTCGGAGCTAATATGAGTTTTAATGTATTTAGTGCAACGCTGGACAGAACAAAAAATAATTCAGATACTGTAGGTTTTAGTTCATCCGGATTTCGAATTGGTGTCAACTTCGATGCCGGAATTGAAGCCAAATTCAGTCAGAATTTTGGAATGGCATTGGGAATTAAATATGATCTTGGAAACCTATTACTCTCATCTTCCAGTAATGGAAATTTAGCCGAAGTTTATGAATGGGGTTCTCGAAGTGCGAGTTTAAATGATGGTGAAGGTAGATACATTTCAAAATTATCAAATTTTCTTTCTGATGGATATGGAAGAGAATATAATGGGACTGCAAAAAAAATATATTGGGGTACGATCTATTTAGCTCTTAATTTTTATCCAAATTTAAATACTACGACTCCTAAAAAGAAATAGTAGAAATAAGATTAATTACATAAATCTAACTATATATAATATAAAAGAGTTATACTATTTTTGCTAAAGTCTTTTAAAATAGAACCTCTAACTCGAATTAAAGATATTTTAAACCGAAAATTGATCAGTTGCGATTTATGTTTTAATAATTGTAATGTAAATCGCAATATTGTTAATGGACTATGTAATTCGGGTGTGAAGGTGATAGTATCATCTTATTGCATTCATTACGGTGAAGAACCTGTTTTAGTTGGAAGTGATGAATTGAAAACTAAAAACGGAGTCGGGAATATTTTCTTCGGAAACTGCAATCTGAAATGTGTATTTTGTCAGAATTATCAAATATCTCAAAATCATCTTTCTGAGGCAAATTTTGTTGTTACTAAGGAGTCTCTTGCAAATATTATACTCGAGCTTCAGGGGAAAAATGTAAATAGTATTGGCTTTGTATCGCCTACTCATTTTATTCCTCAAATAATTGAAGCGATAGAACTCGCAAGCAAGAAAGGTTTGAATCTTCCATTAATATATAATACTAATTGTTATGATTCGCCCGAAATTATTGAATATTTAAACGGAATATTTGATATTTACCTTCCTGATTTTAAATATTCAGATGATAAATTTGCTAAAAAATATTCAAATGCAAAGGGGTATTTTGAACTGGCAAAAAAGAATATTCTAAAAATGTATGAACAAGTCGGAAGTGAACTCATTATTGAAGATAACATTCTTAAGAGGGGACTTATTATTCGGCACTTGATTCTACCAAATAATATTGCAGGAAGCTATGAAATATTAAAATTTATTTCAGGTCTCGATAAAAATATTTCTATTTCCCTTATGTCTCAGTACTATCCTGCATATAAGGCTAAAAATTTTGACCTTATTTCAAGAAATATATCTGAATCAGAGTACAATAAAGTGCTGGATTGGATGGATAGACTCGGCTTAGAGAATGGTTTTGTTCAGGATTTTGATTCTAAAGACTATTATATTCCTGACTTTGAAAATAGAAATCTACCTTTTAAAAGATAAATAAATTAATAAGAATAAATCTAAATCAACAGCAAATAAAATATTATTACAACTACACCACCAACAGCTAATGTTGCATAATCTTGTATTACTCCTGTTTGCAATCTTCGCCAGTCAGCGCTTAATTTTGATATGTAATTAGCTACACCATTTACAAGGCTGTCTATTATCTTTATATCTATTATTCCCCATAAAACCCTGTCAGATACCTTCCTGATAGGTTCCACGACAGAATAATCATAGATTTCATCAATATAATATTTGTTCTCGAGAATTTTTCCAAAACCCTTTTCTGTAGGAAATATTTCTTTTTTCGAGAATTTTTTGAAAGAAATGACTATCGCAAATAATGCTACAACTACAGACAAAACCAATAATAACAATTCAACTGTGACCGCATGTTCTCCTGAAAGTAAAACACTATCTGAAATTACTTTTGCTTTATTAAACACAGGATCAAGCCAGTGTTCAAGCAAATTTGGCAATCCAAGGAAATGGGGGAGTCCGATGAAGCCGCCTATTGCAGATAGAATTGCAAGTATTATTAGTGGTATAGTCATCGTACCCGGAGACTCGTGCGGATGCAAGTTCTTCTCATCGTATCTTGGTTTTCCATAAAATGTCAAAGAAATCATTCTGAACATATAGAATGCTGTAAGCGCAGCTGTAAAAAGTATTATTATATAAAATAATACTCCTGAATTAATGAATGTTTTATATAAAATCTCATCTTTGCTGAAAAATCCGGACAAGGGAGGGATTCCCGAAATGGCTAGAGAGCCTATTATAAAAGTAATGAAAGTAATCTTCATCTTGGATTTTAATCCTCCCATTTTTGTTATATCCTGTTCATTGTGCATTGCATGAATTACAGAACCACTTCCAAGGAATAAAAGAGCTTTAAAAAATGCATGAGTGGTTAAATGAAATATTGCAATAGTATAAGAAAACGTTCCAAGTGCGATAAACATAAATCCTAACTGAGATACCGTGGAATATGCAAGAATTTTCTTTATATCATTTTGTTTAAGAGCAATAGTAGCGGCTATTAATGCTGTAAGAACACCAATTATTAAAATTATATTTGTAGTAATAGGGGATAAAGCATACAAAACTGAGCATCTTGCAACTAAGTAGATTCCTGCCGTAACCATGGTGGCTGCGTGTATAAGAGCAGATACAGGGGTTGGGCCAGCCATAGCATCCGGTAGCCATATGAATAGTGGTATTTGGGCTGATTTTCCCGTCGCACCCAGAAAAAACAATAACGATATTGCGATTAGAATTCCTGAATTAATTGGAGAACCAATAATTCCATTAAGAAAACTCGATATTTCCAGCGTACCGTATGTCGTAAAGACAAGAAACATTGCTATAAGAAAACCGAAGTCGCCAATTCTATTTACAATGAAAGCTTTTTTAGCAGCATCACCGGTAAATTTTTTTTCATACCAGAATCCGATTAATAAGTATGAACATAATCCTACGCCTTCCCATCCAAGAAACACGAATACAAAATTATCTGCAAGTACAAGAATTAACATTGCAAATATAAAAAGATTCATGAAGGAAAAAAATTTGTGGAACCCTGCATCTCCGTGCATATAGCCAATAGAGTAAACGTGTATTAGAAATCCGACGCCAGTTACTATTAGAACCATCACGAGTGATAGGGGATCTATTTGAAAAGCAAAATTTATATTAATATTTCCGCTAAAAATCCATGAAAAATATTTTATGTTTGCTGTTCTTGCTTCGGGGGGTAAATTCAGAAAAGTAATAAATGTAACTGAAGAAATCAAAAATGATATAAAAACAAGTATAGTAGAGAACCATCCTGATATTTTTTCAGAATTTATTTTTTTACCTAAAAGGAAATTTACTATAAATCCCAGTAAAGGCAGAAGTATAACTAAGTAGAAATAATTTATCATCAATTATTTACCATTTTAGAATATTAATATCATTTATATTTATAGTTTCTTTATTTCTAAAGAGAGATATTACTATTGCTAAACCCACAGCAGCTTCAGCAGCCGCAACTGTCATTACGAAAAATACAAAAATCTGACCATTTGAATTCCCAATAAACGAAGAAAATGAAACTAGTGATAGATTTACTGAGTTAAGCATTAATTCAATACACATTAAAATAACTATTGCATTTCTGCGTATTAATACTCCTATTACACCTGTAGTAAATAAAATAATACTTAATATTAAATAATAGTTTAATTCATTCATAACAATAAAATAAAAATTAATTGACATAATAAAAAGTTATTTTAAAAGAACATAAAAATGATACTTTGGTTTATCAATATCTATTTAATAAAGAAACAAAATATATTAGAAACAATCTATTCCTGTATTAAAAGTTATTAACTGAAGTTACGCAAACCATAAAAAACAACCGCGTTTGTCATTCTGAACGAAGTGAAGAATCTCTTTTCATTAATTTTTGAGATGTTTCGCTACGCTCAACATGACAAATGCGTAACTTCAGTTATTAAATATGAAAATATTGAGAAGACTTAACCCTGATTTAAATTAACAGAAAAATGCATTAATAATACAAATCGAAATTGAGGTAATAAAAATTAAAAAATGAAACTATTATCTTATGATGAAAGGGGAGATTGTTTGATACTAAAAATTAAAAGATACTAATATTATATGAACATCTGACTTTACATAATATATATTATATAACATTTTTATTAACATTCTATTGTTAGTTTACCCATTTTTCGAAAGACCTCTCTTGCAATATTAATGCTTTTCCTATAATTTCTGTTTCCACCAAAATGCTTTGTTAGCTCTATTACGTTTGTAATTTCATGGTAATTTGCGCCGGTATTTAGCGAACCTTTAATATGGGAATATAGCTGATGCTCATAATAATTTGTAGCAAGAATTGATACATTTAAAAGTTCTCTTGTTTTCAGACTTAATCCTTTTCGTCCAATGACTTTGCCATAACCTTCAATTATCATCCAATCTTTTAACTCATTACTTAATTTACTGAAATTCTCCATAAGTTTATAATAATTTGATGTATATATTTTCTTACAAGTTAATAGTCCGCGATTTTTATATTTTTCCTGATTGAACTCGTATTTTGGCTTTTTGAAATTAGGAAACATATTATTAAATATCTTTAATGATTCAATTGTTGCCGGAAATCCGCAGAATAAATAAACTTGAAGAATCGATTCATAAATTTTTCTATCTTTAATATTATTTGACTTCATGAATTCGAGCAAATACCTGACAAATTTCATTTTTTTTGAAGATATCATTGAGACAAGAAAGCAAAGCATCAGATTCTCATCTTTAATTATTGAGTTTTTAATATCTTTAAATATAATTAAATTCATAATAATGATTCACTTTTTAATTGCAAATTTAATCTGATTTGAAATTAATAGACAGGTATATTTTAAAGCATTTTATACAAAATTTTCTTTTTGGTATATTATGTTTTCTTTTGATGTTCATATTGATCGACTTATTTGAAAACCTGGATAAATTTATAGATAAAGGTTTAAAATTACATCTTGTTTTCATTTATTATATATACTTTATTCCGGAAATTTTAAAGCTAATAATACCTGTTGGAATGCTCTTAGCATCTCTATTTACTATCTCAAGATTTATTAACTACTCAGAATTAGTTGCCATGAAATCTGCAGGTATAAGTATTTATAGATACCTGTCCCCTATTCTCATATTTGGTTTAATTATTACATTTAGTTCGATATATTTTAATGGCTGGATAGTACCGAAAACAAATAGATTAAAATTGGAGATCGAACGTAATTATCTTGGTAAAAATCAAATTATTTCGACAATTTCTAATATCTACATTCAGGACAGCAAAAACAGATTTATAACAATCGGACTCTATGATAAACCAACAAAAACATGCAATTTAGTTTCTATACAGATTTTTAATAATGATTCATTGAATGTAATGACTGATAGATATGACGCAAGACAAATGCTTTGGGATTCCACAATAAAAGACTGGAAGTTATCAGATGTTTACCATCGACAATTTGGTACTCAAAATTCTGAAAATTTAAAGTACATTAATAATATCAATATTTCGGATATTGACATTATAAAAAAAATTAATATAGTCCCTGATCTTATTTTAAAAAAACAACTTAAGCCTGAGGAGTTAAACCTATCAGAGTTTAGTGAATTTATAGATAATTTATCTAAAAGTGGACAGGATATAGCAAAAGCTGAAGTAGATTATCATTCGATTATTTCTTATCCATTTGCCACTCTGGTCACAATAATTTTTGGGGTATCTGTATCCTCAAACAGGAGAAAAGGAGGAGCAGCACTTCAATTTGGAATCAGTATTTTGGTTAGTTTCATTTATCTGGGTTTTGTAAAAATATCTCAGATATTCGGATATAATGGTGATGTTAACCCGATACTTACCGCCTGGCTGGCAAATATAATATTCCTATCTATTTCAGTTTTAAATTTCGTTCGACTCAATAGATAATAAATTTTATCTAACTGATTTAATATACAGAATTTTTCGTTCTGTGCCATCAATAATTTATATTCGTTTACCTTTCAGTAATCTTAGTTCTAATTTATTTTTTCGTTCTTTACTTTCGGCGGTAACTGAAAACCAAAAGGATTTTCTGTCATTTGATTTGCTATTTTGATTTCGCCGAATTGATTCTCAAATCTCTCTATATTTTCTTTAAGTGCACCCAGAAACATTTTAACATGTTGAGGTGTCATTATAATTCTTGAATGAACCCGTGCTTTTGGAACTCCCGGTAGTACTCTTGTAAAGTCTAATATAAATTCAGCCGGTGAATGCGATATAATTGCAAGATTTGAGTAAGAACCTTCCGCTTCCTTTTCTCCCAATTCAATATTGATCTGTTGTTGGTTTTGATTTTGTTCAGCCATTGAATATTTTTAATTTAATTATGTAATTTACTTAAAAATATGAGCAAAAAAAATGAATCGGTATTTCCAAAAGAAATAGCTTTTCAATTTGTACATCAAATAATTTAATTTTTTTTCAAATTGCAATACAATTAACATTGATAAACCAACTTTAAATTTTTAAATTTATATAATGTAAAAATAAAAATTTGAAAAATGAGTTTATTAGTCGTAGGTTCGCTTGCACTAGATACAATTGAAACACCATTCGGTAAAAAAGAATATACATTAGGAGGTTCTGCAACATTCATTTCAACAGCCGCAAGTTATTTTACTGATAAAGTCAGACTTGTTGGAATTGTGGGATACGACTTCCCTAAATCGGAAATTGATTTTTTGAAATCAAGAAATATCGATATTTCAGGGCTTGAAATCTCTAAAGATAAGAAAACCTTTCACTGGCACGGAGTATACAATTTCGACCTCAATACAAGAGAATCAATTACTACTGAACTGAATGTATTTGAAACATTTAACCCGGTAATTTCAGATAAATTTAAAAAAAGTGAGTACCTTTGTATCGGAAATGTTGACCCTGTGATTCAGAAAAAGGTGATTCTGCAAGTAGAAAATCCCAGACTCGTTATGGCTGATACAATGAATTTTTGGATTGAAGGTAAACCTGACCAACTTCGTGAAACTTTAAAACTTATTGATTTGCTGGTTATAAATGATTCTGAAGCAAGATTGATTTCAGGCGAAAATAATTTATTTATTGCAGCAAAAAAAATAATAAAAATGGGACCGGAAATTATAATTATTAAAAAAGGAGAGCATGGTGCCTTACTCTTTACTCCCCGCTCGATGTTCATCGCTCCTGCATTTCCTCTTGAACAAGTTTTCGATCCTACAGGTGCCGGGGATACCTTCGCCGGTGGTATGATGGGCTGGCTTACCAAAACTGAAGATTTATCAGACGAAAATCTTAAAGTTGCAGTGATTTTCGGAAGTGCTATGGCTTCTCTTGCAGTCGAAAAGTTTTCACTGGAAGGAATTAGAGATCTTTCAAAAGACAAAATTATGGAAAGATTTTATGAGTTTAAAAATCTTATGCATTTTGAACCTAAAATCATATAATTTGAAACTTAATTAAACTGGTTTCGTATGAATTTAACTGAATTGGATGCAATAGTTTTAAAAGGAATGCGGTATAATGAAACCAGTAAGATAATATCTCTTTTTACTGAAAGCTCAGGAAAAATCAATTTTATTGCAAAAGGTGTAAGAAGTATTAAATCCGGACAGTGTGGTGTTTTTGAGGATATGAATTTGATCAGGATTTCTTTTCATAATAAAATTAACAGAAGTTTGCAGGTTATTAATAAGTCAGAAAATATAGATACACACAGTAATATTAAATGTGATCTCGACAAATTAGAATATGCTTACAGGATTCTTGAAATTATGAACAATCTTACACATAATTTTGATATAAACCCAAAAGGTTTTAAACTACTTAGAAATTCCCTTTCATACCTAAATGGAAATGATTTTGATGAATTTAATGTGTATTTGTATTTTCAACTGAATTTTGCAGAAATCTCAGGAGTCGGGTTAAAATCAAATCTCGAGTTTTCTCAAAAAAAAGTAAATTTTCATGAAACTTTTTCATACAAAATTGAATTAAATAGGTATGGAGAATTATTGAATAATAATTTGTTAAAGATATTAAACAGTAATATTGAAGATATCTGTTTATACAAATTTTCGAAAAATGATTGTATAAAATTTATTGATTTGATGGATAATTATTTGTTTAATAATTTTGACACGAAATATTTTTTCAATACAAAGAATATTTTCAAAAAGATTAATATTAATTGATGATAATATAATTTACTCTTTTTAAACTATTTTTAAAAAAATAAAAGGAGAAAAAAATGTCTCGAAAACCGATAATTGCTGGAGCATTGCTCATTTTTTTTGCAATACTAGTTGGAGGACTTCTAATTGCAAATTTCAGTGGACTTAAATATCTTTCTGCAAATTCTCAGATAGATTTTAATACTACTCCACCAATTTCAAATCAAAAAAACAGCGTTAAAGAACTTAATGATGCTTTTGTAGAAATAGCAAAAGCAGTTACTCCATCTATAGTGTATATAGATGTGACGGGCGAAGCAAAAAATAGTACTGATAAAGGAGAAGATTTTAAATTTTTCTTTGGACCGGATTTTAATATGGACGATGCTCCGGTACACGGAACCGGCTCCGGTGTCATAATCAGTAAAGACGGATATATTATGACTAATAATCATGTAGTAAAAAACGCTACTGATAAAGGAATTAAAGTTATTCTCACAGACAAAAGAGAATTCACTGCAAAATTAATTGGGGCGGACCCTGTAGCGGACATTGCCGTAATTAAAATAGAAGCAGAGAATTTGACTGTTGCGTCAATGGGTAACTCTGAACAGGTTCAGGTTGGTCAATGGGTATTGGCAATTGGAAATCCATTAGGTCTGAATAATACAGTAACTTCCGGAATTGTGTCGGCATTGGGGAGAAACATTCCGGTTTCGGGTGACAGTTATGCAATCAATAATTTCATTCAAACTGATGCAGTAATTAACCCCGGTAATAGCGGAGGTGCATTAGTCGATATTAATGGTTTGGTAATTGGTATTAATGCTGCTATTAAAACTACTAATGGATACTATCAGGGCTACGGATTTGCGATTCCTGTTAATATGGCTAAAGATGTAGCTTCAGAATTGATAAAAAATGGTAAGATTGAAAGAGGATATATCGGTGTTTCCATCAAAGATGTTGATAGCAAAGAAGCAAAAGGATTGGGCCTTGATAAAGCAAAAGGAGTGCTTGTACAAAATGTATTAAAAGGTGGTGCAGGAGATGATGCAGGATTGAAAACAGGAGATGTAATTTTATCAGTTGATGGTAAAGAAGTGGATGCGGCAAATCAGCTGCAGACTCTGATTGGTGCTAAAAAACCCGGTGAGGAAGTAACACTCGTTGTTTTCAGAGATGGAAAATCCTTTAATCAAAATGTTGTTTTAAAACCAAGAGTGGAATCTAAAGATCTTATTAATGATAATTCTATACCGCGGGAAGGTTCTTCTGACATCAGAACAAAAACATTTGAAAATTTAGGTTTTGCAGTCAGCGATCTTCCGAATTCTGTTAAAAAAGACCTTAATATTGAAAAGGGAGTTCAGGTGACTAGCGTGAAAAACTATTCCGAAGCTTTCAACAGAGGTCTGAGGGCTGGTATGGTAATTCTTGAAGCTGATAAAATATCAATAGAAAGTGTTGAAAAATTGGATGAAATATTGAACAAAAAAGGAAAAGGCGATGTTTTAGTGTTAAAGGTGATGTTACAGAACAAAGAAATCAGGCTAATTGCTATTGAGTTATAAATTCGAAAAACTTCCCGGGCTATTTTCGACGCGGGAAGTTTTTTACTTGTTATTTTAAATATAATATATTAACTTATCAGGAATGATTAAAACCATACTAAATATTGTATTTATTTTGATGTTTCTTTTTGTCGGCATAGATGTATTTGCAGGCAATAATAAACATTTCTATAATGATCCCGATAAAGGTTCAGGTAGTACAGCTGGTGTTAATGATAATTATAAGTTGTACCAAAACTATCCAAATCCTTTCAATCCCGTGACAAAAATCAGCTATAAATTAAACATAGATGGTTTTGTTTCCCTAAAGGTCTACAATTTAGTAGGTCAAGTCATTCGAGTCATGGTAAATGAATACCAGAAATCCGGTACGTATGAAGTTGAATTCGATGCCGGAGATCTTTCAACAGGAGTTTATCTCTACAAGTTACAAATTAATGATTACACTTCTGTTAAAAGAATGACTCTCGTAAGGTAATAGTTTTATCTATTACTTCTTTTATTAATTAATCTATATTTTAAAATGGTGAAATATTTTAAATTTATCATCTTCTTAATATGTATTTTATTTATTAATTCAGGTTTTTCTTATTCGCAGGATGAAAAACCCGTTACTTTTGATGACTTTACTAAAAAAGATTTATCAAGCTGGATATCAGCCGGTAATTTGGAAATAAAATATTCACATTCAGAAGACAATGCTGAAAATGGCTATTGTGTATTGTATACAAAAAATCCCATTAAAGCAGGCAATTATATCGGAAGACTTTCCAAGTATAATTCAATATTAGTCTCGGCCGGAAATTATATAAATCTTATGGTAAAAGGTGTTTCAAATGATGTCAACTTCAAATTTGGTTTAATGTATGACATAGATAATAATGGTTCCTATAATGATGATAAAGATATTTTACTACTTTCAAAACCTATTTCATTAAACTTCGATGATTGGAAACAGGTAAAAATTAAAATTGACGAGGAAAATTTCAAAATCGTTTCAAAATTTGACGATAATTTCACAGTTGTAGAAGAAGAAGCAATTGGAGTTCTGTTTGAATTTGAAGCCGGTAAAAATTACAAAGAATCAAAATTTGAATCCGGTATAGCGCTGATTTCAGAAATATTCAGCAAAGAATATATTGCAAAACAAGATTTGGTTTCAGATAAAGATAAGAAAGAATCATATTATAATGCAAAAAATTATCCAAACCCATTTAACCCTTCTACAACAATTAGTTATACTTTACAGAATGCAGGCGCTGTGAAATTAACTGTTTATGATAGGATAGGTAGAGAAGTAAAAGTTTTAGTCGATGAAGGTCAGTCTGCAGGAACTCACACCGTTGAATTTAACGCAGCAGATTTACCAAGCGGAATTTATTTTTACAGGATTAAAACTGCAGAAAAGACAGAAGTAAGAAAAATGATTCTCGCAAAATAACAGCAAGGATGAATTTATTTTAGCCCTTTTACTTTTCAGTAAAAGGGCTTTTTTATAAGCATTTCTATTTGAAAATTTTATTTCATTCACACTTCTAAATTGACACTATGATTTTTTGAGAAATATTTATTTTATTATTTGAAGATTTTTTTCGAAAGATCTTATCTCGTTGACAAACTTTTCAGGTAATAGCTCTGAAAGATTGGTATTCAAATTTAAATTTACTAATACTCCCCTGCCTTCGCATATAACAGATTTTGTGTTTTCGTTTATTATCATCTGCTCGAATCCAAAACTTGAAGATTTTATCCACGGAATCCTTGTAAATATGGTAAGTTCATCATCAGCAAATGCAAACGACTTATAGTCAATTGAATTATGTACAACAACTACTTTCAGGCCATCGTTAAACATTCCATTTTTTAGAATCTTATAGCCGTAATTTCTTCTATATTCTATTCTCCCAATCTCTAAATATTGCAGATAAATTGAATTATGAACTATTCCCTGGGAATCAATTTCAAAAGTCTTAACACGAATAATAATTTTATGGTTGTAATCTGTGATTTCCATTTACAATTTATAATTGATTTATTAACTACAACAAAATACAAAATTCTTTAAAAAGATACATACTATTTCCTTAAATATTAATATTAAAAAAGTTATATTTATAAGTATTATAAAAATTAAAAATAGAATACAGGTATGAAGAAAATCAAAGTAATTATTATGGGCGCCGCTGGCAGAGATTTTCATAATTTTAACGTTGTTTATAGAAATAATCCTATGTATGATGTAGTTGCTTTTACTGCAACTCAAATCCCTTACATTGATGATAGAAAATATCCCGCAGCTTTGTGTGGCAAGTTATACCCTAAAGGAATCCCGATCTTTCCTGAAACAGAATTAATAAGTTTAATTAAAAAACATAAACCGGATGAAATAGTTTTTTCATATTCAGATGTTAAGTTTCAATATGTTATGACTAAGGCTGCAGAAATTAATGCTGCAGGTGCCTCGTTTGTAATGCTTGGGGGTGAGCAAACTATGGTAAAATCATCTAAACCTGTTATTGCTGTTGTCGCTAACAGAACCGGTTCAGGAAAAAGCCAAACCTCAAGAAAAGTAATCGAAATCCTTATATCCCTTGGTAAAAAAGCTGTTGCAATCAGACATCCGATGCCGTATGGAGATTTAGTTAAACAAAAAGTCCAGAGATTTGCAACTATTGCAGACCTGAAAAAACACAAATGCACTATTGAAGAAATGGAAGAATATGAACCTCACGTTGCCAGAGGAAACATAATCTATGCAGGTGTAGATTATGAAGCAATTCTTCGTCAGGCAGAAAAAGAAGCTGATGTAATTGTATGGGATGGCGGAAACAATGATTTACCATTTTATAAATCGGATTTAATAATAACTGTAACCGACCCTCATCGTCCAGGCCACGAATTAACCTATTACCCAGGAATGACAAATTTAATACTTGCTGATGTAGTTGTATTAAATAAAATAGATTCTGCCAGTCCTGAAAATATTCAAACCGTAAGAGACAATATATTAAAATATAATCCTAAAGCTACTATTATAGAGGCCGCTTCACCTATATCTTTAGAAAATCCTTCAGATTTAAAATATATCAAAGGGAGAAGAGTTTTGGTGGTTGAAGATGGTCCTACACTTACTCACGGTGAAATGAAGTTCGGAGCAGGAGTTATTGCAGCACAAAAATTCGGTGCTAAAGAGCTTATTGACCCGCGAAAATATGCGTCTAAATCAATTGCTGAGACTTATAAAAAATATCCAAACATAGGAACACTTTTACCCGCAATGGGCTATGGAAATCAGCAAATAAAAGATCTTGAAACCACAATTAACAGAGTTCCATGTGATGCAGTTCTCATAGGAACTCCAATTGATTTAAGAAGATTGATAAAAATCAAAAAACCTGCTCCAAGAGTTGTTTATAATCTTCAGGAAATAGGAAAACCGGATCTATCAGATATCATTACAAATATGTTCAAGAAAAAGAAATAATCCTATGAGTTCTATAAAAAAAAGGCTGATTTTCATCAGCCTTTTTTTGATAATCTCTCGTTCACATCTTCGAAAGCTTATCGAGTTTTTCTTTTGATTCATTCAATTTTTGCTTTTCCTTTTCAATAACATCGATTGCAGCTTTTTCCAGAAAAATTTTATTTGTTAACTTCATTTTTAATGTCTGAATATAAGATTTTAAACTTTCAATTTCCCTGGTATTCTTATTTTCAATTTCTTCAACTTTTATTTGAGGAATTCCATTGGTAAAGTCGAACATAACGGAAAAATATTCTCCATCCGTACCGTTAAATTTAGAATCAGAATTCTCAACAATAATATCACCTTTATTATTAATTAATGATTTCAAAGAAAATCTTAATTGGTCTATATTTTCCCGGGAAGCAGAAGTAAGAGGTTTTACAATGATATTATATTTATAATTATTGATGTTAGAAAATTTTGCTCTTTCAGTTCGGGTTGTGGTAACAAGGTCTTTGAATGTTTCAAAAATCTTTTCTGTTTTAGGATTGATATAATTTTCATTTTGAACAGGAAAATCAGATATTGAAATGCTTTTCTCTTCAACATTTTCATTTAGCAAATGCCATATTTCTTCAGTAACAAAAGGTATTACAGGATGTAGCATTTTGAGAACCTTTTTATAAATATCCAATGCCCGTGAAATAGATTTCCTTGCGGATTCAGGATTAGTTGAAATTTTTACTTTCGTTAATTCGATATACCAATCGCAAAAATCACTCCAAACAAAACTATAAAGAGATTTCGCATAATCATTAAGCCTAAATGAATTTAAATAGAATTCTATTTCTTTAATTGTTTCATTAAACCTGCTGTCAATCCATTTTTCAGTAAAATTATAATCAGGTTCATCATTTCCAAACTCATCAGATGAATTTACTTTTTCTTTATTCATTATCAGGAATCTTCCAGCATTCCATAATTTAGTAATAAAATTTCTTCCGATTTCTGTATTTTTATCTTCAAATAAAACATCTGCCCCAAGAGGTGCGAGGTATATAATCGTAAACCTAAGTGCATCTGTTCCATAATCATCCATTACTTTCAAAGGATCCGGCGAATTACCGAGAGATTTTGACATCTTTCTTCCTTTACTATCTCTGACAGTTGAATGAAAATATACATCTTTGAAAGGAATGTCTTTCATATATTCCAGTCCTGACATAATCATTCTTGCTACCCATAAAAAAATAATTTCAGGGGCGGTCGATAAGAAATCAGTCGGATAATAATATTTCAATTCAAGATTCTGTTTGTCATTTTCTGAATTATTCCATCCAAATACACTGAATGGCCATATCCATGAAGAAAACCAGGTATCCAGTACATCTTGATCTTGTTCCCAGTTTTCTATGTCTTTCGGAGGTTCAACCTCGCAATAAATTTCACCCGTATTTTTATTATACCAGATTGGAATTTGATGTCCCCACCATAATTGTCTTGAAATACACCAATCCCTTACATTATTTAGCCAGTAATAATATGTTTTAGTCCATTTTTCAGGATGGAATTTGATTTTACCTTCTTCTACAACTTTTATTGCCGGTTCCGATAATTTTTTCATTGATACAAACCACTGATCTGACAAATATGGTTCTATTATTGCCCCTGATCTTTCTGAGACAGAAACATTGTGAGTATATTCCTCAATTCTTTCTAAATGACCTTCCTGCTGAAGCCTTCTCAAAATTTTATCACGAGCTTCAAAAATTGATAATCCTTCAAAATCTAAGCCATTATTATTTATTTTTCCATTTTTTGTTAAAACATTAATAAACTCAAGATTATGCCTTTTCCCTACTTCATAATCATTTGCATCATGAGCAGGTGTAATTTTCAAAGCCCCTGTCCCAAACTCCATATCAACATAGCTATCAAAAATAACAGGAATTTCTTTATTAACAACCGGTAATATTACATATTTACCTTTTAGGGAAGAAAATCTTGTATCATCCGGATTTACTGCAATTGCAGTGTCACCAAGCATTGTCTCAGGTCTTGTTGTAGCAATTACAACAGATCCTTTTTCACCTACTATAGGATACTTTATATAATATAACTTATCCTTCTGTTCTTTATAACTAATTTCATCATCACTTAAAGCTGTTTGTGAAATATTATCCCAGTTTACAATTCTTTTCCCTCTGTATATATAACCTTTCTTATACAAATCAACGAATACTTCTTTTACAGCTTTAGAGAGCCCTTTGTCAAGTGTAAATCTTTCTTTTGACCAGTCAACTGATACACCAAGTTTTCGGAGTTGTTGAAATATTATTACGCCGTATTTTTCTTTCCAGTCCCATACTTTTTGTACAAATTTCTCCCTTCCGAGTTCATATTTAGAAATTCCCTGTTTCTTTAAATCTTCTTCCACTTTAATTTGTGTCGCAATTCCTGCGTGATCCATTCCGGGTACCCAACATACTTCGAATCCTTTCATTCTTTTCCATCTACAATATACGTCCTGGATAGTATTATTTAATATATGTCCGATATGTAATATTCCGGTTATGTTAGGTGGTGGTATTACAACTGAGAATTTTTCTTTTGCAATATTAACGGACGATTTATAGATTTTGTTTTTATCCCAATATTCCCTCCATTTTTCTTCAACTAATTTCGCCTCATATTTATTAGGTATTTGCATTAATAATTTTATATTATTTTTTATTTTGATTCTTTTGAATTAATTCAACTGCTAATTCAAGATAAGCTGTTGCACCTAAAGAATTAATTTTATATAAACACAACGGTTTACCATAAAAAGTCGCTTCATTCAATAAACTGGAAGCCGGAATTATGGTTTGCAATAAATGTTCTTTATATTTTAATTTTAATTCTCTTTCAGATATTTCCGTAACTTTCAGATTTTTTTCATACATCGTCATTACAATTCCCTCAATATTAATTTCCGGATTAGAAACTTCCTTTATTAGAGTAATATATTGGAATAATTTATCAATAGCTTCAAGAGATAACTGTCCGCATTTGATTGGTATCAGTACCGAATCAGATGCAGTCAAAGCATTTGTAGTAATTCCTCTTAAAAAAGGAGGACAATCAATTATAATGTAATCATATTTATCTTTTATTGAAGTTATGGCATTTCGAAGAATAATACGATTCTCAGAAGATTTTGAAAATTTTTCATCGAGTTGGATAGAATTAATATTTGATGGAATAAAGAAAAAATTTGATAGTTCTGTTTTATGTATTGCAAATTCAATCGATTTTGATAGACTAAAAATATCCGATATACCGGCCTGAATATTATCTGGATTAAAGCCAAGAGCGATACCTGCAGAACCAAAAGGATCGACATCAATTAGTAAAGTTTTTTTCTCCAAAACTGCAAGTGAAGCTGCGAGGTTTACTGCAGTTGTAGTTTTACCAACCCCACCTTTTGGAATACAAACAGAAATAACTTTTCCCATCAAAAAACCTCAATCTCCAATTTAAGAAAATTACCTAAAATTGCTGTCATTTTATCACCTGAATTTACTTTCCCAACCCCGGCTGGTGTACCCGTAAAAATTAAATCCCCTTTTCGTAAAGAGAATATACTTGAAATATACGATATTAACTTATATATATTAAATATCATTAAATTAGTATTTGAATGTTGTTTTTCAATTGTGTTATGAATTAATTTTATCTCTGTATTCATCGGATCAAAATTTTTGTTCTTTAATATAATTTCTGATATTGGGGCAGAACAGTAGAAACCTTTTGAAACTGACCATGGATTTCCTTTCTTTTTGGCTTCTGTTTGAATATCTCGTAAAGTCATATCCAAACCAATGGCAAATCCTAAAATATAATCTTCAGCTATTTCTTCAGGTATATCGTTTCCATCTTTTGATATAACTATTACTAACTCTGCTTCATAATGCATATTATCTGATATTGCTTTCCCCTGATATTCTGGAATTTTTATCTTCTTACCAGCACTGATAATCGCAGAATTTGGTTTTAAAAATACTATAGGTGTTACGGGAATATCACCACTATTGAGTTCTTTAATGTGATCTACGTAATTTCTACCAATACAAAAAATATTATTTACTTTAATATAATTTTTAGTATTTTTTATTTTAATTCTGCTCAATATTATTTATTATAGTTCTGAAAAAAATATTTTATTTTTATTAATAACTGCGTAAGGTTGACACTGAACTTCAAATCCTGAAAAAGGAGTATTCTTACTCTTGGACAAAAATTTATCGGGATCAATAATCCATTCTTTATTAAGATCTAATATCGTCAAGTTAGCTTGTACACCTTCTTTTATCATAATCGAATCGAGATTTAAAATCTTTCTTGGATTAATTGACATCTTTTCTATCATTTTTTCAAATGTAATAATTTTCTTTTTTACGAGATAAGTATAGGTTAATGCAATAGAAGTCTCCAATCCGATAATTCCAAAAGGAGCCTGTTGAAAACTTTGGGATTTCTCAATTTCAGTATGTGGAGCATGATCTGTGCAAATAACATCTATTGTATCATCTTTTAATCCTTCAATAATATTTTCGAGATCATTATGAGTTCTTAAAGGAGGATTCATTTTCATATTGGTATCGCCTCCGATACATTCATCTTCCGTCAATATGAAATGATGAGGACACACTTCTGCTGTAACATTTGCCTTTTTTCTTTTTCCCGTCCTGATAATTTCAACACTAAGCCAGCTGGAAATGTGCTGTGCATGATATTTTGCATCTTTAAAATTCTGCAATAATAAAAGATCCCTGGCTATCATATATGATTCGCTTATTGCTGGAATTCCCTTTAAGTTTAGGAATTTAGATGTTTTCCCTTTATTCATTGATCCACCTTGAGCAAGAAAAATATCTTCAGAATGCTGAGCAAATAAAGTATGATTTTCTGATATTTTTTCAAATACTTTCATCAAAATATCAGGATTCTGGACAGGACTACCATCATCTGTAAAAGCTACAGCTCCATTATTAAATAATTTTTTAATATCAGTTAGTTTATTTCCATATCTTTTTTTTGTTGCGCATGCAGATATTTCTACATCAATGAGATAATCAGAAGTTTTGTCTTGTATATATTTTATGATTTTCGGATTATCAACAGGTGGTAATGTATTCGGCATTATTAATACACCTGTAAATCCCCCATTCATTGCTGCTTTTGACCCAGTTTGAAAATCTTCTTTATCTGTTTGACCCGGATCTCTGAAATGAACATGCATATCAAACAAACCAGGAATACAGGTGAGATTCTCAGCTTCGATAATTTTTGTTTCATCCGGTATTTTATTCACTGAACCAAATGAACTGATAATTCCATTCTCAATCAGTAAATCAGTTTTTTGGTTAATATTATCCGAAGGTGAAACGATGTGAATATTTCTAAAAAGTATATTCAATAATGTTATTCAAATTGTATTTACTTTAAAATATCTTATATTTTGTGGGCAATACTGGACTCGAACCAGTGACCTTCCCGATGTGAACGGGACGCGCTAACCAACTGCGCCAAATGCCCAATATTCTTATGCTGCTATTAAAAAATTCCAAAGAATCGCATCAAGTATAAGAATCATTGCTGCTGAAATAACAAATGATTTAATAGTCGATAATCCAACTCCCTGAGCACCACCTTTAGTTTGAAAACCTACAAAGCATCCAATCGAGGAAATTGATAAACCAAAAAAGAAAGCTTTTATTGTTCCTGCAAATACATCTTTCATTTCAAAAGTTTTTCTAAATCCATTCATATAGACTGCACCGGGAACATCAAGAAATACTACTGCAACCAGATATGACCCTATAATAGCAATTGCACTCGCATAAACAACCAGTATTGGCATCATGGTCATCGTCGCTATTACTTTCGGCATTGCAAGATATCTCACCGGACTAATTCCCATCGATTCTAAAGCATCAATTTGTTCAGTGACTTTCATTGTACCTAATTCAGCAGAAATCGACGCTCCTACCCTACCTGCTAATACTATTGCCGCTAATACCGGACCCAGTTCAATTATTATAGCTTTAGGAGTTGCTGTTCCAAGATAACTTAATGACATAATACCTTTAATCTGGTATGCAACCTGCCAACTTGAAACTGCACCTGTAAATAATCCAATAATGCCAATTAATACAAACGAATTTACACCAATATGTACCATTTGCTCAACTATCAGTTTTCTGTCTTTAAAAATTCGTGGAGAATATCTCATTATACCAATAAAAAGTACCGCAAACTGACCTAACTCAATCAGAAATATTTTAAATTTTCTATATAATATTAATGTAATCAAAATATTTAATTTTACATTTTCTGAATTTTTACCTGCAGTAATTTATTTCCCATTTTTTTCATAATTGTAAAAATTGTTCCTTTGTAGTCTACTCTTTCATAAATTTCCGGAATATGACCTGTCACTTTTTGAAGAAAACCGCTTAAGGTTTGATATTCATCATTATCAACGGGAATATCAACATTAAATTTCTTGTTGAATTCTTCAATACTAATGATAGGATTAACCAAGTATATTCCTAGTTTATCTTTTTCAATATTTCTAACATCTACATCGTATTCATCTTCAATTTCTCCTACGATTTCTTCAATAATATCTTCAAGTGTTATTAATCCTTCAACTCCTCCATGTTCATTTACGACTAATCCCATATGCAATCGTTTCTTTTGGAAATCTTTCAACAATTCTCCTATATGCTTTGTTTCAGGTATAAAATAAGCAGGTCTTAGGATATCCTGAAGAACGATAATATCTCTGTGTTCCGAAGCACTTATTAAATCTTTTGAGTAAATAATTCCTATAATATTATCAATTGTTTCCCTATAGACCGGTATCCTGGAATATCCTTCCTCGATGACAGTTTGTACAATCTTATCTCTTGATTCATCTATATCAAGTGCCATAATATTATTTCGAGGAATCATTATATCGTTTGCGGTTTTATCATTAAAGTCAAAAATTTTTTCTATAAGTTGATGTTCAGTAGAATCAATTATACCTGATTTTCTACCCTCCTCAATTAAAAGTTTTATCTCTTCCTCAGAATGTACCAATTCAGTATTAGGCACAGTTGCGATACCGAAAATCCTCAAAATTAAGTTTGCAGAAATATTTAATAACCAAATAAAAGGCTTAAATATATTGTAAAATATTTTTAATGGTAATGACAGATATAATGCAATTTTTGTAGGATAACGGATAGCAATCGTTTTTGGAGCAATTTCTCCAATCGTTACAGTAGCAAAAGTTATAAATAATATTCCGAATACTACTGCAAATGTATTCAAAAGCGGATAATTGATATTAAATTTCAAAAGAATTTTAGAAAATAATCCGGTAAATATACTTTCCCCAATCCAGCCTAATAACAAGTTTATTACGGTAATTCCGAGTTGAGAAGCGGAAATATACTTATCAATATTTTCTTTAAGGTGCTTAACAATCTTTGCTTTATTAATACCTTTCGTTATTAGAGTTTCTATTTCTGTCATTCTTATCCTTACCAATGCAAATTCCATCGCAACAAATAAGGCGTTAAGAATGATAAATATAAAAATAACAATTAATTCTAATATAAAAGATTGTATCGTAACCATATAATTATTTAAAAATACTCAAATATATGACCTTCTTCAATTTAAAAATCTACACATAAATATAGGAATTTTATTTTCTATTATTCAACTATGTCTGTTTAAATAACAATAAGTTAATTATGCTAAGTTTGATAAAATAAATAAATTTTTTAATTCCATTCATTTTAGAAGATAATTTCCATGATTTTAAAGCAATTAGCTTTATTAATGGAAGCATACTTACTACATTTTCTATACTTCTTGAATATTTGGAATTCTTTTTATTAAAAATCTTTTTAACAATTTTAATAATGAAAGGAGATAGAAATTTAAACCAGATTAATATAATAATGAATCCCCTTATTATCATTATTAGAATAGAATCAGGACTTATATTGATTTTTTCAGGAGCAAAATAAGATATTAATAGTAAAAATATTAAAAACAGGTAAATAATTATTTTTGCCACTTTGAATCTCTTTTTTTTCTTCTTGTCAAATAAATTATATTCTTTCAAAATATCCTCATTTTCAATAATAATTTTATATTCCGGATTGCTTAAATTTGAAGATAAGTTTTTAATAAACTTAATAGAAAATATTCCTGAAGCTATTCCTATTATTAGATGAACTAGAAAGTATAAACCAACAATATAGTACGAATATTTCACTCCGTTCAATTTTATGATAGATACTTCATTCATTGCATAGTTAAGGAATGAATCGATAGATTCCCAAAAAGTCATACCAAATATCAAAGTAAGAGTTAGTATTTTCTGTATAGATGAAAGTATGGAAAAAACTAACCCCAGGATAAAACAATTTATCGGTTTAAACCTTTTAGAAATAAAAAATAATTCACCCAATACTCCCTGATAAAAGACAGCAAAATATGCCATAACAGGAGTATGGGGACTGATTAGCATTTTCACTAAAATGACTATAATTGCTGCTTGTATTATTTGACCTTTCCTGTGATTGAAATATGAAAGTAAAGAGATATATAACAAAGCAAAACTGCCGATTATTAGTCCCGTGAAAGGTATTTTGGCAGCGTGTAGCAAACCGCCTAAGAAAGCCTCGGTAAATGCCCATAATGCAACTATTTTCTCTGAATTTACAGCAGAATTATTTTCTTTAAATTCCAAATAATTTTAAGACTAAATTAATGTAAAAAATAATCCCGTAAATATAATCATTTACGGGATTAAAATAATTAGAATCAGTACAGCAATTAATTATCTTTCAGTATGTATTCATCATATTCAATTTCAAACCGAAGTTTGTGTCTGGATTCTTCCTGGGCTAAAGAAAGAAATAGTGACTTTAGATTTGGCTCATCCGTTTTAGTAGATAAATTAGAATATAATTTAAATGCTGCTTTTTCCCGATTCATTGCAAGGATAAGTGCATCTTGGTAGCTCATTTCTAATGTAGGTTTTACTACCACTGTATAATCCGCAATTTTTAAATCTAACAATTTGGATTCTGCCAGTTCAAATATTTTTTCTTCTTTTACCTTCTGTAATTTTGCTTTATGCTTAATTTCCTCCTGTGCAAATTCACTGAATACTGATTGCATTTCCGGATTCTTCACACTTTTTGATAAGTCTAAATAAAAATTTACAGCTTTCTGTTCCGCGCTTATTGCAAAATCAAGAATTTCATCAACCGAATTAAAATTTTTCATTATTTTATAAATTTAAATATTTTAATTATTGTTTATTTAAATGAATTTTGAAACATTTCTTCAAATCTCTTAACGATAATATCACATCCGAAATCGAAGATTTTATTTTTGTTTTCTCCGTTTGTATTGACAATATGTCGTTTAATATGTGTAGTATCATTTTTATCAAAAAGAAGTGATGATATCTCTATCGAAATATTATTTGTTAAATCAACCCTGTTTTTTACCCCGAATTTACTCATTAAATCAATTAATTGTTCGTATGTTTTTTTCTCCAATTTTGTATCATATTGCTGTTCGAAAGCAACTACATATTTTTGAGTATTGGAATATGTTCCTCCTGTCTCAAAAGGAAATGATGAAGGCAATATCAAATCTGCCATTTCTGCTGTTCCAGTCATGAAATAATCCTGAACCACCTTAAATACCGGTTTTTTTATAATGCTTTTTATATATTCTTTATCATAAGCACATCCGACAGGATCCTCACCAAAAATAAATAAATTTCTTATTTTATTTTGTTCCAGCAATATTAATTGATTTTCATTAACTGTCACGGGTAATTCATCAACGTGCCAGGTTTTTTTAAGTCTTTCATAAATTTCACCGTTACTGATTTTTTTTGCTCCTACTGTGATATCAGGTGATATTCCCATATCGAACAAACCCTGGGAATTATTTTTTTCTTTTAAAGAAATTAAACCACTTGACTTCTTTCCAAGCTTACCAGTTATTAAAGACAGGTTAAATAATTCTTTGCAAGTTTCAGAAGAAAGATTTTTTTCAGCAAATATTATCAACGCATGAATCGTATTATTGTAATCATTGGCAAAATCAATTAATCTTTTTTCAAAAAACACACCCGATTTCTTTATTAAATCATTAAAGTTTTCTGTCAATAAAGATTTCTTATATTCATCAAAACCTGTAACATTATCATCAAGATATATTTTATTTTCTAAATTATTCGTAAGTAAATAATGATTAACAGATTTTATAAAATAATAATAAGATTTTATAAGAATCATTCTGTCTGCCCTCTTGAGCAATGATGAATTTTCGTTATTCGTAATAACTTCAAGTTTTGTATTATTATTAATTCTTGCATTATTTACGATATAACCAACAACAGGATTTTCATAGTTGATTTCAGAGCCAAGTAGATAAATTTTTTCTGAATTTATGATATCCTCAAAAGGAACATTATCTTTATAGTTTTCCCGGTATGTATCACCCCTCCCGAGGTAATGAAAACTTGATATATTGTTTGTTTTAGCAGCTGCTCTTGCAAATTTTTGAACAAGATATAATTCCTCATTTGATAATCTTGCTCCTGCAAAAAAAGCATTTTCATCTGGTTCAACAGACTTGATCTTGTTGTGCATTATGTCATATGCTTTTTCAAATGTTATTTCTTCAAATTTACCCTTTACTTTCAGTAAAGGTTTAGTGATCCGGTTTTTATCATTAAGATAATCGTATCCGAATTTTGGGAAACGACAGATATTTGTTTCCTTATTAATAAATCCATTTTTGCCTACAACTTTCATAAAGACACCACTTTTATGATTCAATGTTATCTCGCAGCCTACAGAACAATAGTTACATATTGTGTCTATACTTTCAAGTTCCACGGGACCAAATTTAAATTTAACATTTTCGGTTATTGCACCTGTAGGACAAGTAGAAATACACAACCCGCATGATTCGCAATCGGTATCCTGCAAATATTTATTTAAACTCGGTGCTACAAAAGTTTCGAACCCACGGTTAATAAGACCCAAAGCATTTGCATTAACAACTTCCTTGCAAATTCTAATACATCTTGAACAGAGAATACATTTATTATTATCGATTTCTATGAAGGGGTGTGCAAAATTCACTTCGTATTTTTTGTATTCCCCACCGTATCTTTTTTGTTCAACATTATACTCAGTAGAATATTTTTTTAAATCGCAAACATAATACTCTGAGCATCCGCACTCGAGGCATCTTAAGGTTTCCTGATAAGCAGAATTATCTGAATAACCGAGTTCCACTTCGTCAAAATTCCTCCTTACAGAAGGATCTAGAGTAGGCATTTCCTGTCTGTCCTGTTTAACATAATTTCCTTCATAATCATCCTTGATTTGTTTTTCGAAATTATCTTTTTTACTTATAAATTCAAAATTTTCTCCCGAAACTGCTTTTCCAGTAAGAAATTGATGACAGCTTATTGCAGCTTTCTTACCTTGTGCTATAGCTTGAATTAATGTTGCAGGTCCGGTTACCGCATCACCTGCAGCAAAAATGTTATTTATAGAAGTCATGAGGGTTTTTTTGTCTGCCTCTATATCACCCCATTTATTTAATATAAGTTTTGTTTCAGAATTATTATTGATATCATCAATAAAATTAACTTCTGTTTTCTGTCCGATTGCTGCAAGTATAAAATCAAGTTGGATATCAAATTCTGAACCATCTATTTTCAAGGGTCTTCTTCTGCCTGAGGAATCAGGTTCTCCTAACTGCATTTTAAAACATGTCAGAGTTTTTAACTTACCTTTATCATCAATATTTACTTTTGCAGGAGCAGTTAAGAACATATATTCCACTCCTTCAAGTTTTGATTCATGTATTTCAATCGGGTTTGCAGGCATTTCTTTTTCAGTTCTTCGGTAAATAATATAGACTTTTTCAGCTCCGCAACGTATAGATGATCTGCAACAATCCATTGCGGTATTTCCACCGCCAATCACTGCAACTTTTTTCCCTTTAAAATCATATTTTTCTCCTGTCAATTCCATAGTTCTCAGAAAATCAATTCCTGATAGCACATTTTTAGCATTATCATTCTCACATCCTATATTTGTTCCACTTTGAGATCCTATAGCTAATATTAATGAATCAAAACTTTTCGATAACTTTGCATAGTTTAAGTTCTCTCCCAATTTCTTACCATAATGAATTTTAACTCCAAGATCTTTGATACTTTTTACTTCTTTATCTATTATATCATTGGGTAAACGGTAAGGCGGAATCCCATATCTTAGCATACCTCCGGGATCATGACTTGATTCAAATATCTCAACTTCATGACCTTTCAGTGATAAGTAATAACCTGCTGATAATCCGCCGGGACCTGCACCGATAATTGCCACTTTCTTTCCTGTATTGGGTTCAGTTTCAGGTTTATACATATCTTCGGAAGCAAAATCTTTATCTGTAGCATATCTCTTTAGATAATCAATTCCGACTCCGACTCCTTCTACAAGGTTTCTTCTGCAAGAAGTTTCACAAGGTCTTACACACACTCTTCCGCATATTGCAGGTAAAGGATTCGTTTGTTTTATCAAACCGACAGCATCACTGTATAATCCTTTATTGATCAATGATATGTATCCCTGCACATCAACTCCAGCCGGACATGTTTGTTTACATGGAGCTGTACAATCAGCATAGTGATTACTTAATAAAAGTTCGAGAGCAGATTTTCTTGATGCACGAATCCTATCGTTTTCGGTAACAATTTTCATACCTTCGGCAATTTTAGTTGAACATGATGGCTGAAGACCCCGCATTCCTTCAACTTCAACCACGCACAAATAACAAGAGGAAAATGGCTCTAATCTATCATCATTGCATAAAGTGGGTATCTTAATTTTATTTCTTTTTGCAATCTGCAGAATACTTTCCCCTTTAATTCCCTCAACTATTTTACCGTTTAATATTATATTTAATTTATCCATAAAATATGTAATGTCAAACTTTTACTTTTTCAGATTTAATAAATTTTTATTGCGTCAAATTTACATTTGGAATAACATTCACCGCATTTAGTACACAGATCCTGTTTAATAAAGTGGACAACTTTTTTATCACCTTCTATTGCATTAACAGGGCATGCGCGTTTACAAACGACACAACCCACACATTTTTCTTCAATCACCTCATAGGTAAGCAATTTTTTACAGGATAGTGCAGGACACTTCTTATCTCTGATATGTGCTTCATATTCATCTCTGAAATATTTAATTGTCGTTAAAACAGGATTTGGAGCGGTTTGTCCAAGTCCGCATAAAGAGCCATCCTTAATATTTACTGCTAATTCTTCAAGTAATTCTATATCTCCTTGCTTACCTTCTCCCTCGGTTATCCTTCTTAGAATTTCCAGCATCCTCATCGTTCCGACTCTGCAAAATGTGCATTTCCCGCAGGATTCTTTTCTTGTAAAATCAAGGAAGAATCTTGCAATATCTACCATACACGTAGTTTCATCCATCACAACCATACCACCTGATCCCATAATTGCACCAGTTGCATTCACTGAATCATAATCCACAATTGTATCTGATAAATATTCAGGAATACAACCACCTGAAGGTCCACCTAATTGAACAGCTTTAAATTTTTTATCATCAATTATACCGCCGCCTAATTTGTAAATAATATCCTTAATGGTAATTCCCATTGGAACTTCAACTAACCCTCCATTCTTTATCTTTCCTGTCAAAGCAAATACTTTTGTACCTTTACTTTTCTCTGTACCGTACTTAGAGTATTCTTTCGCACCGTTAACTATAATCCATGGGATATTAGCGAATGTTTCTACATTATTAATATTTGTAGGCTTTTTCCACAAACCTGATACCGCAGGAAAAGGAGGTCTCTTTCTTGGCATTCCTCTTTCACCTTCTACTGAAGCTATCAAAGCGGTTTCTTCACCGCAGACAAACGCCCCGGCTCCTTCTTTTACATAAACATCAAAAATAAACCCTTCAATTCCCATTATATCTTCCCCTAAATATCCATTATCCCTTGCCTGCTCTATTGCTATATTCAGCCTTTTTACGGCAAGGGGATATTCTGCACGACAGTAAATTACTCCGTGTGAAGCACCAATTGCATATGCACCGATTATCATTCCCTCAAGAACAGAATGTGGATCGCCTTCAAGCACAGATCTATCCATAAATGCTCCCGGATCTCCTTCGTCAGCATTGCATATTATATATTTATCATTTGACTGACTGTTATTCGCAAATCTCCATTTTAAACCAGTCGGGAAACCACCGCCTCCCCTGCCTCTTAAACCGGATTCAAGGATGGTTTGAATTACATCATGACAGCTTATTTTTTCATTTGATATTTTCTTTATTGCATCATATCCTCCACGCAATTCATAATCCGAAATTGACTCCGGATCTATGTAACCACAATTCCTTAAAGCAATTTTAACCTGACCTTCAAAATAATTCTTATCCGGTGTATCAAATAAATCGGATTTCACAATATATTCTCTTATCGGTGCAAAATTCTGGATATGCTTTTCAATCATTTCATCTACTTTTTTAGTATCGACATTACCATACAAATATGATCCGCTTTCATCGATAATTTCTACCAAAGGTTCACGAAAACACATTCCTACACAACTTGTTTTTTTAAGTTCAAAATCAAGTTTATCTGTTTCTTTTATGCGTTTTATTTCATCATATACTTTACCTGCACCGGCTGCAATTCCGCAACTTCCAAGTCCTACTATAATTTGTGTTTTTTCCATCTGAAAATTTATTTTCTGATTGTAGTAATAAAATTAATATTAATTCTTCGAAAATTTTTCCGTTTGTTTACTTTGAATTTCCGATATTTCTTTTCTTTTAATATCTTTCACAACGTCAACTGCTTTTTTTCCGCTTAACTTTCCATATGTATCTTCACCTATCATCATCACAGGTGCGAGTGAACAGCAACCCAGGCAAGCGACTGTTTCCAGAGTGAATAATCTGTCGTCAGTGGTTTCTCCATCCTTTACATTTAAATATGTAATTAAATCTTCGGTTACTTTAGTCGCATTTTGAACATGGCAGGCAGTTCCATGACATACTCGGATAATGATTTTCCCAACAGGCTTTAAACGGAACTGTGCATAAAATGTAGCCACTCCATACATATCATTCAATTTCAAACCGGTTTCAGTAGATATTTTCAAAAATACTTCGATAGGAATATACCCAAAAAGATTTTGCGCTCCCTGTAATAAAGGAATCAGGTTACCTTTTTTGTGCTTGAATTTTTTGATAAGCGGATTTAATAAATCCAGATCGACATTTGAACTTACAATATTTTGTTTCACATCTGGTAGTTGTATTCTTGCAATTCTCATATTTGATTAAAAATTATAGGATTTAAAATATTGAAATGGGAATATCCATTGGAAAAATTACTAAAACTTTGAATTATCAGATTTTCTGAAAAAGAAATACTATAAAACTGATGTAAATAAAAACTCGAATACAAATCAAATCTTATTTAATGATAATTTCCTGTGTATTGCATTAGCAGCTATTCTTCCTGCACCCATTGCTTGTATAACTGTTGCAGAACCTGTTACGATATCTCCTCCTGCATAAACATAAGGTTTCGATGTCTCATTAGTCTCCGGATTTACTTCAACATAACCCCACTTATTTCTTTTAATATCAGGAGTTGTCTGGAATAGTATAGGATTCGAAGAAGTTCCTACTGCTACGACTATTAAATCACAATCAATTATAAAATTTGATCCTTCTATTGGTATAGGTCTTCTTCTACCTGATGAATCAGGCTCTCCTAATTGCATTCTTATGCATTCCATTCCTTTTACCATATTCTGATCAGTTCCTAAAAATTTTACAGGGTTAGTTAAAAGCATAAACCTTATTCCTTCTTCTTCCGCATGTCTCACTTCTTCATGCCTTGCAGGCAATTCCTGTCTGGATCTTCGGTAGACAATTGTTACTTCAGTCGAACCGGTTCTTATTGCTGTTCTGGCAGAATCCATGGCAACGTTACCACCTCCGATAACCACTACTTTATTTCCTCTCGGTTTTGGTGTATCATATTCCGGAAACTTATAAGCTTTCATTAGATTCATTCTTGTCAGATATTCATTTGAAGAAAAAACATTTCCAAGATTTTCACCTTCAATATTCATAAACACAGGTAATCCCGCACCTACTCCGATGAAAACAGCATTAAAGTGCTCTAATAGTTCATCTACCGTAATTGTTTTCCCGATAATATGATTCATTTCTATCCGGCACCCTAATTCTCTTAAATAATCAATTTCAAATGATACTATAGATTTCGGAAGTCGAAATTCAGGAATTCCGTAAACCAATACCCCACCCGGTTCGTGCAGAGCTTCAAAAATCGTTACCGAATATCCTAGCTGCTGCAAGTCAGCCGCAACAGTCAGACCGGCAGGTCCTGAACCTACAACTGCAATTTTTTTGTTTAATTTAGTTTTTATCACAGGGATCTTTACAAGTCCCATTTTTCTTTCATAGTCAGCAATATATCTTTCAAGGTTACCTATTGCAACTGGTCTATCCCTTGTTCCCAGAATGCATACTGCTTCACATTGACTTTCCTGGGGACATACTCTCCCGCAGATAGCCGGTAAAATATTGGTTTCTTTTATTTTTTTTGCAGCATCATCGAATTTTTCTTCAGAAATTAATCTGATAAAATTAGGAATATCAATATTGACGGGACATCCGGTAACACATTTAGGGTTTTTACATTGTAAGCACCTTCCTGCCTCGAGTTGTGCCAACTCTGATGTATAACCGTATGGTACTTCATTATAATTTGCAGTTCGTAATTTTTGGTCCTGCTCAGGCATTTCCTGCCTTGGAATTTTAAGTTTTATCTTGTTTTCATCTGCTTTTGTTAATCCGTGCCATTCACAACCATTTTTCATGCAGAAGTAATACGGTATCAATTTCGAAAATGCAGTGATGATCATTTCCGACACTTGAGAACCGCATTCACCACATTTAATTTCAGAAACTACTAAACTTTTTTTACATCTAGGACATATCAAGTCATCTATGACATCACCGGATTCAATGGGAATAGTAGATTCGATGTCGAATACGTCAAGGTAAGGACTAAGTTTTAAATCGATTTCCTGTCCTTTATATTTACCTTTGAATGCTAAATATTTTACATCTTTTCTTTCATAGTTGAACGTATTTCTGCAATGAGGGCAATAAGTATTAAGATAAGTTTTAAACTTAAGATATTTTATATCATGCTCAATCATTATCTATATCTATTATTTATATTCATTATCGGATTGAGAATAGTAATGAGTCTTTTTCATCTTTTAAATACATCGAATTTCTTTTGTCTAATTCATCAAAATCCACTTCATGTCCGTCAAAATCAGGACCGTCAACACAGCAAAATTGTGTTTTATTATTAACAGTAACTCTGCATCCGCCGCACATTCCAGTACCATCTATCATCACAGGATTCAGACTTACCATAGTTTTCATATTATACTTCTTCGTAAGTTTACATATATTTTTCATCATGGGAATCGGACCTATTGCATATACTAGTTTGATATCATATCTCTCATCAAGGTATTTTGCCAAAGGCTGAGTTACAAATCCTCTTTCTCCCCAGCTTCCGTCATCTGTACAAACAACAATTTCATCACACATAGCAGTCATTTCATTTTCAAGTATAAGCAATTCTTTTTCTTTTGAGCCGATTATACCAATTACATAATTTCCTGCTTCTTTAAATGCTTTCGTTATATGGTGTAATATCGCAACACCTGTACCACCGCCTACCATAACGACCGTTCCAAGCTTTTCAACTTCTGCGGGTCTCCCCAGTGGACCTACTACATCTTTTAAAAAATCTCCTGCTTTCAATGACCGCATCAATGCTGTAGTTTTTCCGACAACCTGAAATATTAATGTTATGATTCCGGCAAATTCATCTTTATCGGCAATTGTTAGAGGGATTCTTTCCCCTGTTTCATTTACCCTTACAATTACGAATTGTCCGGCTTTCCCTTTTGCAGCTATTTTTGGAGCGCTAACATCAAATCTGATTATAGAACCCTTTGCCATTTCTTGTTTACGGGTAATCTGAAACATTAAATATTATTTTAATTTTGTAAATATTTGCTTACCATTCATCACTATCTTCAAGCTTTATTTCATTAATATCATCTTCGCTCAATCCATGCCAACGGCATCCTTTCTTAGAGCAAATGTAAAAATCTATAAGTCTCAGCCTTGCTCCGATTGAAATGCGTGCAGTGGGTGAACCGCATTTATCACAGCCCTTATCTTTTACTATCAAAGAATGATCGCAATGATAACATTTTAGGTCCTTTACTTGCTTATCTTCTGTAAGAAATACTGTCGATTTTGATGAAAAAACATTTAAATATGGACTTAGCATTACGTATCCGACTTCATTTTTATCATTAATGATTTTTAGCTTTAAAACGTCAGTATCAATTAATGTTCGCTTGCAATAAGGACAATATGCCTGAAGGAATGCCCCTGTTTCTATAATCTCTTCGTCTTCCTCCTCGGGAGTTTTTTCAACTAATATTGATTCAAGCGGATAGTCATGCTGCTCGATGTGATGTGCTTTTGAAATGTATCCGTACTCCTGATAAAATTTTCTTAAAGCATTTGTTAAATCTTCAAATTCTATTAGGTGATTTTTACAACCTTTCCGAGAGCAGACAGATACTTTACCTCCCATATCAAGATGAAAGTCAAACATAGGTGCTTTGCAGACCCGGCATTCAATTTCACCGCTGAGGTCTCCTTTACAATTTGGACAGATGAAATTAGCAACTTCATCAGGTTTTATATCTATATCGCAGTCATAATTATAACTACCGTAAATAGAACTAAGTAAAATTGTACCTGTCTTATGACCTATTTCAATGTTAAGTTTTATACTTGACTCGTTATCAACGAGATTATCTTTGTCCATAAAGGACTCTCCGCATAAGGGACACTTAACACTGAGAGAAACAAAATTAAACATAATATTTCTCCTTTTTATTTAATGCAAAAATAATAAAAAATTACACAAATATCTTTGTTCATTTAAGTATGTTGCTAATTGATTCACAATACCACTTTTATTCTTGCATCGAGAATTTTTGAGGTATTGCGCTCATCAGTAAAATTAAACGGATTCAAATCTATCTCTTCAAATATAGGAAAATCCTCAGATAATTTTGCTAATTTAATAATACTCTCGGCAATGTAATCTATATCAGCACCTTTCTTTCCGCGAATTCCTTCGAGTATCTTATATCCCTTCAGGGATCTTATCATCATATATGCATCTGTTTCTTCCAAATTTGTTAATCTAAACTTTACATCTTTTAATATTTCAACCATTATTCCGCCTAATCCAAACATCACAAGATGTCCCGCACTTCTATCCTTTACAATACCAAGGATAGTTTCTATTCCACCTCTGTAGAAAGGTTGTACAAGGTATCCTTCAAGCTTCTTAAATAAATTCTTGGCTTTTAGATTTAAATTAATTTCTTCAATAGCACTTTTTAATTCTGCTTCGTTCTTTAAATCAAGTTTCACTCCTCCAATATCAGTTTTGTGAATAAGTTCCCTTCCCACCGATTTCAATACGACAGGATACCCAATCTCATTAGCACATTTTAGAGCCGATAATTCATCTTTCATAATGAATGAATCTATTATCGGCAGATCGTATGCATGTAATATTTTATTAACATCTTCGAAGTCAAGATAGAATTCCCCTTTTGTTTTAATTGAATTCAATACCTTCTCTACTTCGTCTTTCTTTATATTAATCTTTATCTTCTTAACCGGTGGTTTTTTCACATACACATTATACTTAATCATTTCCCCTAAAGGTCTTGCTGCTGATTCAGGTGTTTTGTAAATAGGAGGATGTCCGGGAGCAGATTCCTGAAGTTTTGGTATTAATTCATCCTGTGACATTAAAACAAAGAAAACAGTTTTACCGGATTTTTTCACTGAATCATTTACAGCACACATTATCTGAACTGTATCAAGCATAAGCGGAGGACCCATTATCACTATCAGCGAATCAAGGTTATCATCTTCCAGCATATACTCCGCCGCTTTCGCCCACATATCAGCAGTTGCCGGAGGCAGCAAGTCAACAGGATTATGTAGTGATGCTTCTACCGGAGCAAATTCACTTATTTGTCTCTTTACTTCATCCGAAAGTTCAGGTACTTCGAGACCGTTTTTATCGCATTCATCTACGCAAAGAATCGCCGGACCGCCTGCATTTGTGAGTATTCCCACTCGATTTCCCTTCGGTGATTTTGCCTTATCAAATGCTTTTGCGATATCAAACATCTGCTCAATTGTATCCACCCTTATCGCACCTGATTGTTCGATTAATGCATCTGCAATTGCATCACCGCTTGCAAGTGCACCTGTATGTGAACTTGCAGCCTTCATCCCTGACTTCGTGCGAGCTGCTTTTATCAGAATTACCGGTTTATTTTTTGTAATTTCCTTAACAACTTCTACAAATTTCCTGGGATTGGAAAAAGACTCAAGATAAAGCGTAACTACTTTTATATCATTGTTATCTTTCCAGTAATACAGAATGTCATTCTCTGTTACATCTGCTTTATTGCCAATACTAATAAAGTGTCCCATTCCTATGTCATTCTTTTTCACCGTTTTAAGTACCGCTGCGCCTAACGCACCACTTTGTGAGCAGAAGCCGATCCCGCCATAATTAGGTTCCCCCAAAACAAAGGTTCCATTCATACTAATGCCCGGCTTAGAATTTATTATTCCCATACAGTTTGGACCCACGAGACGTATATTATATTCTTTTATTTTTGTCAGCAGTTCATTCTCGAGCCTTTCACCCTCTTCTCCGGTTTCTTTAAAACCAGCAGTGATAAGTATTACAGAGTTTATTTTCTTTTTATAACATTCATCGATAGCCATAAGCACGAGAGTTTTCTGAACCATAATCACTGCAAGATCAATCTCCCCGTTCACATCCGAAACTGATTTATACGCCTTTAGCGTGTTTACAATATCCGCTTTTGGATTTACGGGATAAATTTTTCCTGAATAATTAAATTTTAATAGATTTCCAATCAACTCGTAGCTTAGATTTCCCGGTTTCGTGGAAGCTCCAATAAGTGCAATAGATTTTGGGTAAAAGAAATTGTCGAACGAATTCATAAAAGGAGTGAATTAATTATCGAGATGTTAATAGAAAATCTTATCAATTAAAAATAATTTATTTATACAAAATTAGTTTATATTTTAGACAAAAAAAACGAAGATATTCATTCAGTTGACTCAGATTTTGCTAATTAAGTTAAAAATAATCTGCAAACCCGGGTAATAACGTGGAAATATATATTTTAACAAAAAAACTTGAATTTTTTATCCCATGGGATTATCGGCAGTAGGACCATAAACTCCCGGCAATGTGAATCCCTGAAGCTGGGAAATTATGATTTTATCGTGATAGTTGTTTGATTTACCGTTGCCGGGAACGGCTTTTAATTTAAGTTCAACCAGTTTTTTTACTGTTTGCTGAAGCTCTTTAATACTTACGGGTTTCAGAAGATAATCCACTGCATTTGCTTTTACCGCTTGTATTCCGTACTCTGAATGTGCTGTTACAAATACAAGCATAAAATCCTTATATATCAGACTATCCAACAATTCAAACCCGTTTACCTTAGGCATATTGATATCAAGAAAAACGACATCCGGTTTCAGGTCGTAAATCATCAATTTAGCTTCGTTTGGTTTCCCGCATTTTCCGATTACTTCAATTTCAGGGCAATACGATTTTAGAAGATAATGAAGGTTATTCCTTCCGTTCAGTTCATCATCTATAATGAGAGTATTTATTTTAAGCATATTAAATTTACCGGTGGTAGAAATTTAATTGTTAAATAAAAATTATTATTGAAATAAACCTATTCCCGCCTAAAGTTGAAATTAATATAAATGTTATGAATAAAAAATGAATTATTTTACGTCAATATTTTGTTTATTTTATATGAAATAAGCAGTAAAACGGCTTATTCTATATTAATATAAAAAAAAAGGTTTTATAATATTGATTAACAAAAGTTTTTTAAAGAATCATTTTCCTGTAATATTTTTATGCGTTTTAATATTTGTTCTTTCTTCTATTCCGGGACAATATTATCCTGAGGTCAATTTTGAATTTAGCGATAAAATTGTTCATTTCGGAATTTATTTCGTACTTGCGATTGCATTTTATATGTCTTTAAGTCATCAAAACCGTTATAAACTTCTTGCAGAACACTCTTTTGTGTTTGCCGTAATATTCACGGGAATTTACGGAGCCAGCGATGAACTGCATCAGTATTTTGTGCCTAACAGATCTTGCGATTTTTATGATTTCCTCGCAAATTTATTGGGTGCTATAACCGCTATGGCGTTAATAAATTATTTCGTCGAAGTAAAAAGAAACAGAAAACGTGTTAACGCTAAAATTCGGGATTTTAATAAAACAAGTATTTAAATTTTCATTTACAATTTAAAAAATAAAAAATGAATTACTTTTTTCGTCTCATCGCTATTTCTTTCCTTCTTCTTGGACTGAATATATCTCTTACGGCTCAGAATGCAGGTTACTGGAATGATATTCCCCAGTATAACATTCAGACTTCCGGAGAAAGAATTATTAAACCGCTTATATTCAGAACTTTAACTCTGAATGTGGCTGAAATAAAAAATATATTGCTCACTGCTCCACCGGAAAGCATAACTCTGGCAAAATATTCAAATGTTATTATATCCCTTCCTTTGCCGGACGGTTCTTATTCAAGGTTCAGAATCGTTGATTCTCCCGTTATGGAAAAAGAGCTTGCGGATAAATTCCCTGATATAAAAACTTACGCCGGACAAGGCATAGATGATCCCTATTCAAACGTCAGATTCGACCTTACTCCTGCCGGATTTCATGCTATTATTTTTAACGCAACCGATATCGTTTTTATTGACCCTTACGCGATGAGTGATAACTATAATTATATAAGTTATTATAAAAAAGATTTCAGGAAAGACGCTGATAATTTCACTTGTGAAGTAATTGATAATGATTTTAAGAACACCGATAAAACACCTTTACGTTTTGAAAATCGCACGCAGGGACAGCTCAGAACTTACCGCATCGCCATTGCCGCGACTGGTGAATATACTACGTTTCACGGCGGTACAGTCGTCGCGGGTCTCGCCGCTGTTGTCACTTCATTAAACAGGGTTGACGGAGTTTATGAAAATGAAGTAGCTGTAAGAATGGTTCTCGTCGGAAACAATAATCTAATTATTTATACTAATGCTTCGACTGACCCTTACACAAATAATAACGGAAGTACAATGCTGGGACAAAACCAGACAAATCTGGATAATGTTATCGGAACCGCCAATTACGACATTGGTCACATATTCAGCACGGGTGGCGGCGGAGTGGCGTATTTAGGATGTGTATGCGTGGCTAGCAGTAAAGCAAAAGGCGTTACAGGTTCATCGCAGCCAATCGGTGATCCATTTGATATAGACTACGTTGCCCACGAAATGGGACATCAGTTCGGAGGAAACCATACGTTTAATTGCACGAGTGGAAGCTGCGGAGGCGGAAACAGAGTCGCAAGTGCGGCATACGAACCGGGAAGCGGCTCTACAATTATGGCTTATGCGGGTATTTGTGGTGCGGGCGACCTTCAACCGCATAGCGATGCATATTTTCACTCGAAAAGTTTAGATGAAATAATCAACTTTACTACAGGCGGCTCAGGAAATACCTGCGCGCAAATTACAGCGACGGGAAATCTTAATCCCGTAGTTACGCTAGGAGCAGGAGGAAATACTATTCCAATCTCTACTCCATTTTCTTTAACAGGTTCAGCTACTGATGGTAACGGTGACTCGATTAAATATTGCTGGGAAGAATACGATTTAGGTCCGGCGGGTTTGCCAAATGCACCATCGGGGAACGCCCCTATTTTTAGGTCATTTACTCCGGTTACTTCGGGAACAAGAACATTTCCCAAGCTTGCGAACTTATTAAATAATACGCAAACCATCGGAGAACTTCTGCCAACATATACAAGAAGTTTAACGTTCTGTCTTACTGCCCGGGATAATAGAGCTGGCGGCGGTGGAGTGGGCTTTGATTACATAACATTTGACGTTTCAGCGACTGCCGGTCCGTTCCTTGTTACTTTTCCGAATACTGCTGTTACTTTGAACGCGAATACTCCTCAAACAGTAACATGGAATGTGGCGAATACAAACACAGCACCTGTTAGCTGTGCTAATGTAAATATTTTACTTTCAACAGACGGAGGACAAACTTTTCCGACTGTTTTAAAGACAAACACTCCGAACGACGGAAGCGAAACTGTGAATTTACCGGTAGTCGCTAATTCGACTGCAAGGATTAAAGTTGCAGCGGTTGATAATATTTTCTTTGATATTTCCAACACAAACTTTACGATTTCAACAGTTTCGGGAATTTCGGAAAATCAAACCGAACCTTATTCGTTTAAGCTTTTACAAAATTATCCTAATCCGTTTAATCCTGCGACTATGATAAACTTTACAATTCCAAAAATGGGAACGGTTACGCTGAAAGTTTATGACATCAAAGGAGAACTTGTTGCTTCGCTTATCAATAATGAATTGCGGACAGAAGGAAATTATTCCGTACAATTCGATGGAAGCTCTTTCGCGAGCGGTATGTATTTTTATAGACTGGAATCGGGTAGCTTTGTTGAAACACGAAGAATGGTTCTCATAAAATAATAATTTGAGAGTAACTAAAAAGCCCTGTGAAATCTTTGTTTTACAGGGCTTTTGTTTATACCTTAGTTACTTCAACCTGTAAGCGATTGCTTCCTTCGGTTCGGGGATATGGTGACCAACACCGCCCGCAAGTTTATCGTTGAACGATACGGGAATATTTCCCTGATTCGTTCTTTCTTTCCAGTTGATAACTTCTTTGTTTTCATCTTTCCTGACCATTGTTATGCAATTCTCAACGGGACAAACTATTGAACACAAATTACATCCCACGCAGTTTTCTTCAATGATATGAGGGATTCTGCTGTCCTGGTTTTGAGGTAATCCGATTGCCTGATGCGCGCCGTCTTCACAGGCAATATAACACAATTGACATCCGATGCATTTTGATTCGTCTAATTCGGCAATAACTTTATAATTCAGGTTAAGCTCTTCCCAGTTCATTATATTCGGCAGCGCCTTACCGATCATTTCATCAACTGAATTGAAATTCTTATCCGACATGTATTGTTCAAACCCTGCTAATATTTCTCTTATGATTCCGAAACCGTAATGCATTACCGCCGTGCAAACCTGAACGTTAGTAGCGCCGAGCAGTATGAATTCAACAGCATCCCGCCAGTTCTCGATTCCTCCTATTCCCGAAATCGGTAGATTGTAACCCGGAATTTTCGCGACGTTCTTGACCATATTCATCGCAATCGGTTTCACTGCAGGTCCGCAATATCCTCCGTTAGTGCTTTTTCCGTCAACAACCGGATAAGGCACAAAATTATCTATGTCAACACCGATAATGCTTTGAATCGTGTTAATCAGTGATACTGCATTCGCTCCGCCTCTTTTTGCCGCAATTGCGGGTTCTTGAATGTGTGATACGTTTGGGGTCAGTTTCACTATCACAGGAACTTTCGCGGTTTCCATCACCCATGATACAATCTGTATCAGAACATTAGGCTCCTGCCCGACAGCCGAACCCATTCCCCTCTCGCACATTCCGTGCGGACATCCGAAGTTAAGTTCTATTCCGTCAACGCCCGCGTTTTCAACATCCCTGATTATCTGATGCCACTGCTCTTTTGTTTCAACCATAAGCGAACCTATCACCGCATGCTCGGGAAAATATTTCTTTACTTCTTCTATATCGCGAAGATTATCGGCTAATGGCCTGTCGGATATGAGCTCAATATTGTTAAACCCGACCATTCGCTTATCCCTGTAATTCACTGCTCCATAACGGCTTGACGTGTTAATAATCGGTACTCCCAGTGTTTTCCAGACGGCACCGCCCCAACCTCTATCGAACGCCCTCATAACCTGATATCCTGAGTTAGTCGGGGGGGCGGAAGCGAGCCAGAAAGGATTTGGCGATTTAATTCCCGCAAAATTTGAAAATAGTTTTCCGTTTTTAGTTGTTCGTTGTTCGTTGACAGTTGTTGCTTGTTGGATCTTCATTTTTTATTGTAATTTTTTTAAACTTTTATAATATCTTATAAATCCATTTAATAGTTTTTTACATTCTATTACTAATTTAAATATTGATGCTAATTCATTTTCTGAAATATAATTTTGATCATTACATAAAAATAACTGAGTTTCCAATTCGTACAATGACCCTCTTGAAATATAGAAAAACTGCAAAGAATCATTTGTGTGTTGTCTTCCGCACCCTTCCGCGATATTGGACGGAATTGAAACAGCACAGCGTCTAATTTGATTTGTAATTCCGTATATTTCTTCTTTCGGGAATTTATTCGTTAATTCGTAAATTTCATTTACCAGTTCTCTACATCTTTTCCAAACATCTAACTCAAAATAATTAATTGTCCGTTTTTTGTTGTTAGTTATCAGATTTTCGGTGTTTGTATTCATTGCATATTTTTAAAATGATATCTTTTTATATTTTTGTAATATATAATAAATTAGTTACGAGTTGTTTGTTGTGAGTTGTACTTTGTTGTTATTCATTTATTACTGACAAATGACAACGAAATACTAACAACCATCAACTAACAACGAAATTATGCTTTTCCCTGCTGACTTTCCTTCTGCCACAGAGTTGACTACTTCTTTTCCGCCGTTGACAGCGTCACCGCCCGCGTAATACTTCGAATTTGTAGTGCGGAATTCATCGTTGACTATTATTCTTCCGTCTTCATCTGTTTCCAGATTTTCTATATTCTGAAGCAAACCAAAATGCCTGGATTGTCCTGTTGCTTTGATAACCATGTCGCATTCTTCCACGAACTCAGAACCCTGTACATTCGTTATTACACCGTTTTCAGTTTTTGTTTTTATAAATTTTATTCCTGTTACTTTTTCATCGCCCAGTATTTCCACCGGCGCAACGTTAAAATATGCCTTTACTCCTACACTTTTTGCAAGGTCAAATTCAAATTCATATCCTTTCATATCAATCTTAGCCCTGCGGTAAGCGAGTATAACTGTCTCCGACCCCATTCTAGATGCTTCGGAGGCGGCATCCATTGCCGTATTCCCACCACCAAGCACAATAACTTTATTTCCGAAAACCGTTTTGTGATGTTTTTTTCTTAACTGTTCAATTATTTCTATCGCGCCTACAACATTTATTTTATCCTCTCCGGGAATGTTCAGCATCGTTGTATTGGCATTTCCTACTCCGATAAATACAGCGTCGTATTCTTTTTCGATTTTTTTTAATTCTTCCGTGCCGTGAACATAGTGATTAAAGTGAATATTAAACCCGAATTGCGCGCGGAGATATTCAAGTTCGTCGTCAACTTCCTGATTAGCTATTTTATAAGGGGCTATTCCGTGTATAGCCAGCCCTGTTGCTTTCGATTTTCCCTCGAATATATCTACCTTAATTCCGTTTGACCTTAATTCGCAGGCACAGGATAATCCGGCGGGACCTCCACCTATAATCGCTACTTTCTTCTTTACAGGCTCTCCGGCTGAAAATATTTTTATCTTCTCAGTTATTGCTTTATTTGTAGCGTAATTCTGCAATCTTCCGATTTCAATCGGCTTTACTCCCTCTTTAATATAAACGCAGGAACCTTCGCATAAAACTTCTGTCGGGCAAACTTTCCCGCATGTATTACCGAGATAGTTCGAGTTAAAAATAGTCTTTGCGGCGCCTTTCACATTTCCGTTATTTATCTGCCTTATGAAAAGAGGTATGTCTATCAATGTAGGACAGGCTTTAACGCAAGGTGCGTCATAACAGAACAAACAGCGCGAACTTTCAAAAATCGCTTCTGTTTTATTCATCAGCGGTTTTATCTGGTCAAAATTCTTTGAGAACTCCCGTTCGTTTTTTGGTTGTTTATATTCTGACATAAATAATTTTAATTGTTCTATAAATCAATAATACGTGAATAAGTTTCCGGCCTTCTGTCACGGAAAAACTGCCAGGTCGACCTTACTTCTTCAATCATATCCAGATCAAATTCGGATATCAGCAATTCATCCTTGTCTTCAGATGCCTGCGCAAATATCTGACCTTTAGGATCAACAAAATAAGATGACCCGTAGAACTTTCCTATGTTCCATGGCTTTTCTTCTCCTACCCTGTTTATGCATCCCATGAAATATCCGTTCGCGGCAGCATGCGCCGGCTGTTCAAGCTTCCATAAGTATTGGGATAGCCCGGCAACTGTAGCGGAAGGATTATAAACTATTTCTGCTCCGTTTAATCCGAGTATTCTTGCTCCTTCAGGGAAGTGTCTGTCGTAACAGATATATACGCCCACCTTGCAGTACTTCGTTTGAAATACAGGATACCCGAGGTTACCGGGACGGAAAAAGAATTTCTCCCAAAATCCTGTTGTATGCGGTATATGGTTCTTTCTGTATTTTCCCAGCAGTGTTCCGTCTGCATCAATTACCGCGGCTGTATTATATAATACCCCCGCTTGTTCTTTTTCAAAAATCGGAACAACTATCACCATTGAATATTTTTTAGCGTATTCCTGCATCCGTTCCACAGTTCTGCCGGGTATTGTTTCCGCTGATTTATACCAGGTGTTATCCTGACCCGGACAAAAATACGGAGTATTGAATATTTCCTGCAGGCAAAGTATTTGAACTCCTTTTTTTCCCGCGTCTTCTATATAAGGAATATGCTTCTGAAGCATAGCTTCCTTAATTTCCTCTATCGTGCCTTCGCCTTCTGTCTTGGGAAGGGACATCTGAATTAATCCTGATTTGATTTTTCTTGGCATATTTATTTCCTTTATATTAAATAATTTGTTTTACTTTGTTGCGTTTTATAAATTTTCCATATCCTTTTTTAATTTTCACTTTTCCGTTATCAATTGCAAGCGTTCCGCGCATTATTGTCTGCTTGCATTTTCCTTTAACTTTCCAGCCTTCATACCCCGAATAATCCACATTCATATGATGACTCTTAGCCGAAAGCACGTGATCTTCTTCTGGGTCAAAAATTATTAAATCGGCATCCGAACCAATTCCGATAGTTCCTTTGAAAGGATACATTCCGAATATCTTTGCTGAATTTGTTGAAGTGATTTCAACATATTTGTTAAGAGATATCTTTCCTTTGTTCACGCCTTCACTGAAAAGCAATTCCATCCTGCTTTCAATAGCAGGATGTCCGTTCGGGATTTTCGTAAAATCATCCTTGCCGGTGAGTTTTTGATTCCAGTTGAAAGGGCAATGATCGGTCGCTACAACCTGCACTGAACCCTGGTTTATTCCGCCCCATAAAGCCGTTTGGTCTTTTTTCTCCCTGAGTGGTGGACTCATTACCCATTTTGCACCTTCAAAATTCTTTTCATACAAGGATGCGTCGAGTATAAGATATTGTATGCATGTTTCGGCGTAAACTTTCTGATTTCTCGCCTGAGCCCTTCTTACGGCGTTCAGAGCACCTTCGCAGGTCATGTGAACAATGTATGCCTGCACGTCTGCATTGTAAGCCATATCGGTAAACCTTCCGGATGCTTCCGCTTCTGTTATTTCAGGCTGCGATAGATAATGGTATAACGGCGCAAGTTTGCCTTCCGACTTGTTCTTAGCCACAAGGAAATCAATCATATCTCCGTTTGTTGCATGTACCGTTACTATACCACCTCTGTCTCTAACTTCATTCATCAAACCGGTCATCTGCCTGTCATCAATCATCAGCGAACCTTTATAAGCCATGAAAGTTTTGAATGACGTAATACCGAGTTCGTCAATAAAATATCCAATCTCTTTTTTTATTTCATCATTAAAATCTGTTATTGCAATGTGAAACGCGTAATCCCCGTAAGCATTTCCGTCCGACCTCCCTTTCCAAGTTTCATATGCTGATAACAATGATTTACCCTGGGTCTGCAGTATAAAATCTATCACGGTAGTGGTTCCGCCATGAAGCGCCGCAAGTGTTCCTGTTTCATAATTATCGGTAGAAAAAGTCCCCATGAAAGGCATTTCAAGATGAACGTGCGGGTCTATTCCTCCGGGCATTACAAGTTTACCCATTGCGTCTATCACTTCATCAGCTTTTACGTTCAGGTCTTTTCCGATAAGGGCAATTTTTTCACCTTCTGTGTAAATATCGGCTATGTAATCTTCCGATGCTGTTATAATTCTTCCGTTTTTTATTAAGAGCGACATATAATAATAATTAATTTTACAAACATATTTATTTTAATTCTTAACCGTAACTTTGTTTTTCAGAAGAAAGCTTTACGCTTTCAGGCAATATTTCAGAATCAATTTTCAATAAAATTAAAAATTGTTTTTAATAATTTTTTTACAGAAAACTATGTTATGATAACACATTTAATTGCAGAAATAATGCATATTAATTACAATATTCGTCTGCAATAGAAATTGCTTTTGATATTATCTCCATTCCTTCGTCAATCTGTTCTTTTGTAATGCAAAGCGGAGGAGCAATAAATATCATATTCCATCTGCCCATCGTGTACATTCCGAGTTCGGCAATTTTTGCCATAACTTTATTCATTATTTCCATCTCTGGGGGCGGCGCATTCCATCTCGCCATAGGCTCTTTTGTTTCTCTGTTCTTCACGAGTTCAAGACAACCCAGCAATCCCGTATTCCTGAAATCACCTATGCACGGATGTATGAGTTTCATTTTCTCGACTTTTTCCTCAATGTATTTACCCATCTTAGCTGCATTCTCGATCAGGTTTTCTTCTTCATATATATTCAGTACCGCATTTGCTGCTGCGCAGGATACTGCGTGCGCGGAGTAAGTTAATCCGAGCGGCAGAGGTTTATCGTCATATGCTTTTGCTATTTCATCTTTTACCATAATTCCGCCAAGCGGTAAATACGCTGAAGTAAGACCTTTTGCCATAACCATTATATCAGGTTCCACTCCGTGATGTTCTATCGCAAACCATCTACCCGTTCTGCCGAATCCACTCATTACTTCATCGTCAATTGTAAGAATGCCGTACTTCTCCGCTATAGCTTTTATTTTTTTCCAGAACCCTGCGGGATATTTGATGCACCCGGAAGAACCTGATTCCCCTTCCATTATAATTGCCGCAATATTGGCGGGTCCTTCATACTGAATTACACGCTCTATGTGAGCAGCGGCGTTTATCGAACATTCTTCTTCTGTTTTGCTGTTCCACGGACAGCGGTAGAAATATGGATTTTCAACGTGTACAAAGTTCGGTGCCTGCTGTGTATCAATCGCATGTCTTCGAGGGTCCCCGCCCGCTGATGCCGAAGCATACGTCGCGCCGTGATAAGATTGATAGAAAGTAATAATTTTATGTCGTCCGGTGTAAACTCTTGCAAGCTTGATGGCATTCTCAACAGCTTCCGCTCCGCCAAGTGTAAAGAAAGTTTTATTTAGTGAACCGGGCGCTACCTCAGCAAGTTTCTTTCCAAGTTCACCCCGAACCGATGTAATCATACCCGGATATACGTAACTCACTTCGCTCATTTGCTTTGCTACTGCTTCGGCAACCTTTGGATGCCCGTGTCCGATGTTTACGCAGACTAACTGAGAAGAAAAATCAAAATATCTTTTTCCTTCAAAATCATAAAGAAAAATTCCTTTCGCATTTTTTATGCACATCGGGTTCAAACCTTTTTGCTTTGACCACGACGTAAATGTATATGTCAGGTTATTATGCAGAATTTCTTTCTTATCCATAGTTATATTAAATTTCTTTATATTAAAATTATTAATTCTAAATAAAAATTAATTCGTTTTATATAGTTTTCTTAACTCATCCAGTTTTTTTGTGCTTCCGGATTCCATTTTACACTGATCTTTTTTGGTTGTGTCCAGAGACCGATGGAACTTTTTCCTGTAATATCATTAGTTCCGAATTTCGATTCATTCCATCCTCCAAATGAAAAAGGTTCTCTCGGTACGGGTACTCCAATATTCACTCCTATCATTCCGGCTGAAGCTTTCTCCATAACGAATCTGGCGTAACTTCCGTTTTGCGTGAATACTGATGCCGCGTTGCCGTAGTTTGAACTGTTTTCAATTTCCATCGCTTCTTCAGGTGTCTTTACCCTAATTATCGCAAGCACAGGACCGAATACTTCTTCTTTTGCAATAGCCATACTTGGTTTTACTTCATCAATTACTGTAGTTCCCACATAAAAGCCGCCCTCTTTGTTTTCTACGATGGCATTTCTTCCGTCAACCAGAATCTTCGCTCCTTGCTTTTCAGCATCAGTGATATATTTCTCAATTCTTTCTTTTGATTCTTTTGTGATTATTGCACCCAGATTTTTTCCTGGAATGATTTTCCGGGCTTCCTCACAAAGCTTCTCGATTATATGGTCAACAGGACCTACTCCTACCATAACCGAAGCAGCCATGCATCTCTGTCCCGCACAACCCGACATTGAAGCGGCTATATTTGAAGCAGCCATTTCAGTGTTTGCATCAGGCATTACTATTAGATGATTCTTTGCGCCTCCAAGTGCCGTACATCTTTTAAGGTTTGATGTTGAACGTATATAAACAATTTTAGCTACTTTGGTCGAACCAACAAATGATACTGCTGCTATACCGGGGTGGTCGCATATCGCATCAACTATTTCTTTGTCACCATTTACTACATTAAATACTCCGTCCGGTAATCCGGCTTCCTTCAGCATTTCGGCAATATGACTTGCGGTAATAGGTACTTTTTCCGAAGGCTTTAATATCATGCAATTTCCGAGCGCTATCGCGTTTGGAATTGTCCAGTGCGGAACCATATGCGGAAAATTAAACGGCGCAATTGAAGCTACAACGCCGACAGGAAAGTAATCTATCCTGCATTCAACTCCGTTACTAACTTCAAGTATTTCGCCCGCAATTAATTGCGGCATCGAACAGGCAAATTCAGTAAGTTCTATGCTTTTTTCTACTTCCGCTTTCGCTTCACCAAGCGTTTTTCCGTTTTCTATGTGAGTGATGTATGCTAAATTGTCAAGGTTCTTCTCCAGAATCGCTTTATACCTGAAAAACACTTGCACCCTTTCTTTAACCGGCGTCACAGACCACGAGGGAAAAGCGGCTTTTGCTGCGGCAACCGCTTCATCAAGGTCAGATTTTGCCGAGAGCGGAACTTTAGAAATGAGCTTCCCGTCAAGAGGCGAAATCACGTCAAGAGTTTCTTTCACGTTATCTGAGAATTTCCCGTTTATGTAGTTTTTAGCCTTTTTATAAATCAATTTTTCCATATCAAATAATAATAATTATTTATTAATAAAAGTATTAATATAACAAAACTATGTATGTTAAATAATTCATGAAAAATATTAAAATACAGCAAATAATCATTAAATTATACCGATAATTAATGCAGCAGCTTAGAACCACATTGGCAGCAGAATAATGCCACAGAATATTGAAATCAATCCTCTCTTTGCACCTTTACAGACCATTTCTTCGTTCGAAGTAATAATAAATACTTTATCGTAGATAGAAAATTATCGAAGTAAATTTGGAATGGGTATTGAAAGGGATTTGTTCTTTGAGGAAATGGATGTGACGGGTAGTTAAAAAAATAATTTGTGGCTTGAAAAAAACAACTATTAAAAAAAAATCAAAAATCGTTATATAAAACAACAACTAATACCGATATAAATCTATTCATAACGATTGGATACTTTTTAGATATTAAATGCGATTTGTAAATAATAGTGCTGAAAAAAACTGTCATTAACGTTATTCCCCCATAACGTGTTTAATGTTAATATTATGTTAGAATCTTTTACTAAGAAATAGCAAATAATCCCAACAATCCAATTAAATATGCGAGCATTACCAAGAATGAATCAATGCCCATCCACAGTAATTGCTTTCGAGGTCGGAATATTAATCCGGCCACATAGATGATGGTAAGAAGTATGGCTAAGCCCGTAAGATAAATATCTGTTTTTTGCGCTTGTGGAAGAACAGATTTGCCTGAAAGTACAGTTGCCACCAAAAACAACACGGGCAAAAAAGCATTGCCTCCAAAAATATCACTTATCGCCATTTGATAATCTTTCAATTTCATGGAAGCTAAACCGGTTGATACTTCAGGCAAGGCAGTAGCAGCAGCTAAAATAGTAGCACCGAATAACACTCCAGTCATTCCTATTTGTTTGGCAATGGCATCGCCGCTTAATTCTAACCCTACACCTGCAATTAGAGTAAATAATGAGCACAAAGCAAACACAAGAATAACCGTTTTGATGCTCACCCCTTTTTTTATTGCCACTTCAAGCTTCTTACTCATGCTGTGTCCTCTCTTCTCTTTTTGACTGTTCGGAAGAACACCTAATTGATGCCATGGTAAATTGGTTCTGGCTTTCCCTATCATATAAATACCTGCAAGCCAAACCAGCACAATTATCGCATCAATAGGCGATACTCCCAGGTAAATGACAGAAGGTGTCAACTGGTTGCCAACAACCACTAATGTTAAAACAATAATAACCATTAACCCTTCCAGCACTAATACCAGCGATGCCGCACGATAAGTTAGCGGATCTTTTTTGCCCAACCCAAATACATCCAATACAACAAGCACTACAGTTTGTATTGCAATGCCGCCGAGAATATTTCCGATGGCAAGTTCCAGGTTGTTCTGTAACGCCGCGCTCACAGTAATGGCAATTTCCGGAAGGTTTGTTACAATTGCGAGCAAAATCAAACCGCCTAATGCTTCACCCAAACCAAAGTGTATCGCAAGAATGTCAGCAGTTTCGGATAATTTAATTCCGGCAAACCATATTACCATCGCACTCACGACAAATATGAGCAGCAGCACCGGTATTGAAAGTGATTCAATCATGAAAAAATATTGAGTGAATAATTAGTTTGTTAAGAAATAATAAAATGAAGAAGACATTTCTTCCCCGCTGAATCTTTTTCAGAGTATAAAAGGAGAACCCAAATTGATAAAAGAGCAGATGAAATATTGAACTAATCTTGGAAGAATCGTTATGCATAACTATTTGGTTTGTTCTTAAACGCGAAATCTGGACATATTGTGGTATATTTAAATTATTTTGCCTCATAATAATAATTTTTCGTAAATTGCATAATCATATGTTCAAAATAATAAATTCAAAAATGACTAAATATGATTAAATTAATAGATTTTTTATATTATTTACTTATTTTCATTATTAATTATAAAAATTAAACACAAAATTATGTTAATTATTTAATGATAATAATCAAATTGGAAATAAAAGATTTTAAATAAATTCAGCAAATCGTAGCCAGAATTAAAAAGCATTTAGGAAAAAGTCCATAAGTGCTTTATTTTTCTTGAGCTAGCGAGGGGACTTGAACCCCTGACCTGCTGATTACGAATCTCAATTGAAAATCTTTAAAATCTTTAAATATTATAATTATCAAGCAATTAACGATTCTCTTTTCGCTACGATTTTCTATAAAATACCCTATTTTCTCTATAAATCGTAGCCAAATCGTAGCCAGATTAAGAAATAATATATTAATAAAAGTCTGCGTTATACTTTATAATTTATAATCAAAACCTTTTTTTAAAAAGTCTAAATATTAAAAATTATTTAAAAATAATTCTTAAAAGTTAAGAATTTATTTAGTAATATTATATTCTAATTAGAATAAGTATTTTTATGAATAAATGTTGTAAGGAAATTTAAAAATAAAAGGGATAATAATATAAATTTTCGCCAAAGCAGAGAGGATTAGTAAACATTATCTATTATTTAAATAATTAGATTAGATGGAAGAAGAATAAAATTTATTTAACAAAAATATTGGTATGTATCTTTCAGAAGTTCAAATAGAAGGTTATAAGATTTTCAAAGAGAAATTTAAAGCAAAACTCAATGAAGGCTTAACGGTTATTGTAGGAGAAAATGGCACAGGGAAAAGTGCGATAATTGATTCTATTAGAGTTTTGCTATCCGAAGATGAATTTGGCAGAGTTGGTATTGGCGAATCAGATTTTCATAGAGAACTTACCAAGCAATCAAAGGAAAAAGGTGTAGATAAAATCTTAATTAAAGGATTGTTTTCAAGCCTAAATGACACTGAACAAATTGCTTATTTACCTTGGCTTGATTATTCTGATAATACAAAAGCTATATTAAATGTTTCAATCGAAAATAAGGAAGATAATTTAGGAAAATATAAATGGAATAAATGGGGCAATGAAACAGTTAGCGGAATTTTTGAAGTGGAACTTGTTGATGCTATTCGCTGTATTTATCTTCCTCCATTACGTAATGCACCAGATAAATTACAAGCTTATAAAGGTTCAAGGTTAGCAAGATTAATAAGAAATCTGACAAAAAATGAAGACCCTAAACAAAAGCATGGTTTAGAAGAAAAAGCTAATGAATTCAATAAGGAATTATTGAAGGATAAGGATATTCAGAAAATTGATAGTATAATAAAAGAAAAAATTATTGATGCTGTAGGTTCTGTTTTGGGACAGGATGCAATGATTCAATTTTCAGAAGTAAACTTTAACCGTATAATCGAAAGGCTTAAACTTCTATTTTATCCAAATCTGAAATTGAAATCTGAAAAAAATCCAGATAAAGATAAAATGTATAGAGAACTTGATGAGAATAGCTTGGGGTATAATAATATTTTATATTTGGCAACTGTGCTTGCAGAACTAGAAGGACTTAAAAAAGAAGAAACGTTTCTGAAAATATTACTTATTGAAGAACCTGAAGCACACCTTCATCCTCAATTGCAATCAAAACTTTTACAATATTTGAAAGAGCAATCGAAAATGGATAATTTTCAAATTATTGTTACAACTCATTCTCCTACGATTGCTGCTTCTGTCGGTCTTGATGCAATTAAAGTTATTACAATGTCTTCGGTTTTAGGCCAACCTGAATATTGTGAATTATCTAAGTGCGGATTGAATGATAATAGTAAATTTTTTCTTGAAAGATGGCTTGATATTACTAAATCAACCTTATTATTTGCAAGAGGTGTACTATTTGTTGAAGGGATTGCTGAAGCATTAATAATTCCAGAATTAGCAAAAACTGTAATTAAAAAATATCAATCCTCATTTTCATTAGAAAAAAAACCGGAAACATTAGAAGATTTTGGTATCTCCATTATAAATATGAATGGAATTTATTTTGATCATTTTATGCAACTCTTTTCAGGCTATTTAAGGAATTTAGATGGTTCTATTAATAAAAATGTTGATAAGATAAATATATTATGTGCGGGTATAACAGATAATGATCCGGAAGTTGAAACAAAACCAACGAAAAACAGTTTAGAGGTTGGAAAAAATCGATACCTATATATGATTAACGAACTAGAAAAAAATAGCCTTAAATGTAGGCTTTTTAGCAACCTTAAAACTTTTGAATATGATCTTTCAATGGAAGGTGAAAACTTAAAAGTTATGAATGAAGTTTTATTAGAAACATTTACAACAGATGGCGCTTTAAAAAAACAGGCATCAGAATATTCTAAAACAGATTGGAATAAAGAAGAAGAGAAAGAAAAAGCTGATGCTTCTAAATGGTTATTAGATAGATTAAATAATTCAGATCCAGTAGGGAAGGGGGAGTATGCACAGCAACTTTCTTTCAAGTTATATAAGAAAGAGGCTGACATATTAGTACCTGAATATATTGAAAAAGCAATTAAATGGATAATTAATATTTCGGAAGAGTCGAGTAAATCATGACTGAGGGACAATTGCGAAATATTATCTATACAAAATTAAATATTTCTGTTAAAGATGACAATATTGAACGGCTTACAAAAGAACAATTGGAATTTATTACGCATGATATTAATGTTCCTTGTTATCTTGAAGCTTGTCCCGGTAGCGGTAAAACGGAAGTTGTTGGAATTAAAGCTGCATATGAATTAATTGATTGGAAAGAAAAATTTTCTGGAATAGCCATTGTTTCATTTACAAACAATGCATCCAGCGAAATAGAAAAAAGAGCTAAAAAATATGCTGGTACAAATGCGACTGCTCATCCTCATTTCATTGGCACTCTTGATAGTTTCTTCTACAAATATGTATTATGTCCTTTCTTTTATAGTTATGTTGGATTTAAAGGCAAAAATGGAGATTGCAGCCCAAGAACAATTATAGATGAAAGGTCAGAAGCAGATTTTTTAAATAACAAAAAGTATCAACCTAAAACATACTACGCAATACCAAACAAAAGTACATTGCCAGGAGCTAATGCTTTTGTTGGTATACCAATCAGTGCTAACAGATTTTATTATGATGTAATTATAGATGATTTTATTGTTTTACCCCCTATAAAAAATGTTAGAGTTTCTTCAACATTAAGTGAGATTTTAAATAAACCAGAACAACAGGCATATTTGAGAGACAAATTAGATAGCTGGCTGACTAATAAAATAATAATTGACGGATTTTGGGCTTCAAAAAAAGCTTTTTGGGGTGATGGTTTTCTTACCTTTCGTGATTGTGAATACATTATTTTACAAATACTTCATAATAAGCAAAACATCCGTAAAAACATTATAAAAAGATTTCCATATGTTCTAATAGATGAATGTCAGGATTTATCTCCAATGCAGCTCATAATTCTTAATTACTTAGTCGAAGACGGATTGAATGTATTCTTTATTGGTGATTTAAATCAGTCTATTTATAAGTTCAGAGAAGTCGATCCACAACGAATTACTGAATTCATAGGTGAAAATAAATTAGTCAATCTTCACTTATCAATTAATTTTAGAAGTAATCAAAAAATTGTTGATGTTTTTTGTAATATTTTCTCAAATAGTATTAATGGAAACGAAAAGCAACTTCTCAAAAATTGTTTAATTTTAATTGAATATGATGAAAATGAAGTTCCGCAATTAATAAAACGTTATCAGGAAATAATAGTTGAAGCGAATGAAGAAGCAAAAGAAGAAATAATTAGAGTGCCTCAATCATCAATAATTATTAGGGGCTCAACATTATTAAACAAGTTCCGCCCTTTTAAGACAGATAGTAATAGTCCATTAACAATTTTAGCAATTGCTTTGCAATTATGGAACTCAAAACAAAAAAATACTGAAATAATTGGAAGTGCGATTTCTCTTTTTGGATATTTTTTATCAAAGACTTTTTATAAAAACGAGGGGAATATTCGTAATCAATATTGTCAGGAATCTATTTCTAACGTAAAGTGGCGTACATCTCTTTCTACATTATTGACAGAATTAAGCAATGAGCTATATCCATTTAAGGATGAAAAAAGTAACAACCTTACCTTTAGCCAATGGGCTATTATTGTACGAAAATATCTTCCCGTATTAATTTCAAAACTTCCAATTGAATCATATATTGACATATCAGTCGTAAAAATTAAAGCTGAAAGTGGTTTAGGGACAGCTCTTGTTTCGGATAATGTTTCACAATATAAATCTGGAAGTAAAATTAGAACGACAACAATTCATGATGTCAAGGGAGAAACTCTTGATTCTGTAATGATTGTAAGCTCTTTAGATAAAAAAAGTAAAGGAGGACATTGGGAAGATTGGTTTAATCAAATTCCAAGTAATGCAAATGAATATGAATATAAAAGATATGGATATGTTGCTTTCTCAAGACCAAAACATCTACTTGTTTTGGCTACACCAAAATTGAGCTCCGATGATAGAAAATTTTTTGAAGAATTTGGATTTCGAATTGAAAATATATAAATATCGGGATTTTATCAAACAGAATTTGATAAGCTTAAAAATAATTTTTGTGATATATACGTTCATTTTCAGAACTTGACATTTTTATAGAATAGGTATAGTATAAAAATACATATAATCTATTTAATCCACAATTTTATCCACATTACAAATTAATAATACTGTGCTATAATTTATTTGACCTTTAAATAAGGCAAATTATAATATAGTGCCGATATCAAGTCCTTGATTTCGCAATGCTCAATCACAGGACACCAACCCATTTTGATTACCTCTAATAATCTGATAATACAAAACGTGTTGGTATCCTGTCGGAACTAATATCGGCTTAATAATATAATTTTAATAATATGTCTAAAAAATCCTACCTAGAAAAAATAATAGACATTGGAGGAGTAGCCACTTTAAACAATTTCTACTCACCTAAAGCCACAAGCTACGCTGGCTCCCTTTTGCAAGCCCGCAGGTTTTTTTCATCTTTTGAAAAGAATGGACTTATAAAAAAGTTAGATCCGATTATCAACCCCCGTAATCCATCTCAAGAGGTTTATTATGCTATCACAAAACAAGGAGCTAATTACACCGGGCGAGATGACTATAAATACAGAGGCTTGCCAAAATCGCCTTTTAATGTTTTTCATGAAAGTATGAAATTCGATTTTGCCTTAGCTTGGCTTAATTTTTATGGAAGTAGAAACACTGAAATAAGATATAACCAGAGATTTAGTTCTTTAATGCCTGACATAACTATTACTATAAATGGAAAAGAAACTCATAAATTCCTAATTGAAATAGAAAGAAAGAAAACTATTGATCGTACCGAAAGAGCAAAGTTTAAAATATACAATGAAATGTTTTATAATATGAGAAATAAAAAGTTTGATAATCCTAAAAACTTTACCGTCCTATTTGTTTATACTAATACCTGGTATAATGTTTTCGCCAGACCACAGCAATATGAACTCCTTACAAATGAAATTGTAACACTCCACGAAAAGACAAGAGAATTGGCTAAGTTAGCTAAAAACCTTCCTGACAAGTACCTCTTTATGCCTTTTCCTGACTTTTACCGCCTGAATGAAAAAGTATGGTACACCCCGGATGGTAATAAAATCTCTTTAGTGCTATAATAATCTTAGTTCATTACAACTAAATAAACATTAAAGAAAGGAGTTATTAATGAGATTTATAATCTTATTCCTATTGGCAGAATATATCCTGACAAATATTGAGGGTTTTATAGTTTTAATCCCCATTGGAGATTTTAACGTATTAACTTACTACTATTATTTGCCTGCTATGTATGGTGAATACTTAGAATTAACTTTACATATAAACCATATACTTTATGTTCTTATTCTGTCTTATGTTTTGGAAAAACTAATTCCGAAAACATTCCTCTTAAAACCTAACGCTATCCAGTCTTTTTAATTTTAGCAACACCTCTTTTCTTATCAAGGTAAATTCCACCTTGACAAGAACGAGGTCTCCGTTGCTGTTAAGAAATTGCCGGATAGCGTTAAGACGGGCGCATCCGGTTTTTTATTTTCCGTCAAGAAAGGAAAAATATATGCTTCCAAAAGTAAAGCAGGTTTTAGATCAAGTTATTGAACAATTTAAAACCGCCAATATACCTGAAGCTATTGCTTATTCGATGTACCCTATTCCCAATATACCGTCAGCGAAATGGAGTTTGATGAACCACCTTATTATGTTTTTCTCAAAGACAAGTGATGCCAGAGGTTATCGTCAATGGCTTGAAGTAAACCGACATGTTAAAAAGGGAGCTAAATCGTTTTCTATATTAGTCCCCTATTTCAAGAAGCAGAAAGATAAGAAGGATGAAGAAGTATTAACGCTTGTTGGTTTTGTTTCTGGTAATGTCTTTCGCTTTGAAGACACAGACGGTGAATTACTTGACTATCAGAAGTTAGTCTTGCCTGAACTTCCTTTGATTGAAAGAGCAAAAGAGTGGGGCATATCAGTAGAAGCAATTCCGGGAAACTATGAACATTACGGATATTACAGTCCTGAAAAGAAAATAATCGCTTTAGCAACTCCTGAAGAAAAAACCTTTTTTCATGAATTATGCCATTGTGCTGATGAAAAGATAAAAGGCAAATTGAAAAATGGTCAAGATCCATTACAGGAAATAATTGCAGAACTTGGCGCTCATACTCTTTGCCGAATAATTGGAAAAGACGGTGATAAATATTTTGGTAATTCTTACCGCTATATAGAAAGTTATGCTAAAGACTTGAATATCACTCCACACTCCGCAGTTTTGCGAGTCGTTTCAGATGTTGAAAAAATCTTAAACTTAATTCTAAGAAAGGAGTTAAACCTTGTACACGCCTAAAATAAGGGAGGACTTAATCCCAATTCTTTATAAGAAAGCTAAAGAAGTTAAGAAACCAATGACACGCCTTATTGATGAACTTCTTAGACCCCTACTTATAAAAGATGAAGTCTTAGTAAATGAATCATCAAGGTTAAAAACTGAAGCAATAACTTCACCTGAAATGCTGTACACTATTCTAAAAGAAAAGACCACCGATTATTTTAAAGAGCATTTTTTCGTTTGCTGTTTAGATGTCAGAAACAGGCTCATCTCTGTTGATATTATTAGTATTGGAACATTGACGGCAAGTCTTGTACACCCACGGGAAGTCTTTGAGACCGCTATTAAAAGACACTCTGCACAGATAATTATTGCTCATAACCACCCATCAGGAGAAGCTGAACCAAGCGAGGATGATATTAAAATAACAAAAAGACTTGTAGAAGTTAGTAAGTACATAGGAATAGAAGTTATTGACCATTTAATAATAACCGAAACATCTTATCTATCCTTTAAGAATAAAGGGCTAATATAGAAAGGAGGAACAGTAAGCTCTTTCAATTAACAGGAACACAAAAGCCACTTGAAAATAGTGGCTTTTTTAATAGGTGTGGATAAGTACCCACGATATTATAAAATGCTCTGAAAACCCTTATTTTATAGGGGTTGACAGGTTTATTATCAGGGTGTATAATGAAAGTATAAGGGTAAATAAGCCCTACTATATAAATCAATATGACATACACAATAACTTTGAGAGATGAGAACGGAAATATAATCTCTCGTAATTATCACGAAGCAGCTATTATAGATACAGAATATATTGGTGAACAGATACAATCAATGAAAGAAACATTGGAAAATAAAGAAGTCGAATTTTAATAATATGAAAAAAAGATGGATTTTAGGAAAGTTTAAAACTATCAAGTTAAAACTTTACGATGAAAAACTTAAAAGGTATCAGGCATATCTAAAATATAAATATCCTAAAGGTCGAACAATGCAGGAAGATTTAGAAAACTACATTACAAACTTATTTAAATAATATGGGAACTTATAACAGACCAAATCTACACAAAAAAGAAAATCCTATAATGGAAGAACATAATAAAAAATTGAGAGAAGCATTAGCAGAAACTTTAAAACAAAGAAGAAAAGAGGAAATTCATAATACCGGTGGAAAGTGTTCATTCGCTGATTGTGAAATATGCAATAAATAAAATTTATTATTAATCATTTTTAATATGGAATTACTTAAAACAACAATAACTATTTTATCAGTTGAAGAAAAAACTACAAAAAACGGCAAGACAATGTTTAAGATTAAAGGAAGTGATAACAAGTCTTATCAATTATGGCAATCAAAACAAGACGGAACAGACAGCATGGCTTATATCGCTTTTAGCAGTATTCCTAAAATGGGAGTTGGAAAATCATTTGATATTTCTTATCGTGAAGAACAAGGAGAATATGGAGGCAAGACTATAATTTATCGAACAATCGCAAACGCTATTCCCGTAAAACAGGAAGAGGATGAAATAGAGACGGCACAGTCAAAGGTAACAGGCGAAGATGAAAAATGGAAAGAGATAAGAAATGAAAAGCGGGATGATATAAAATGGATGAATGCAATAAATAATGCTTCTTTAATTATATCAAAAAAAATTGATAGTTTTGCTGAATATAGTATTGAAGACGCTAAGAAAGATGTTAAAGAACTTGCCAATTGGTATTATAAATTAGAGCCTTATTTTATAAATGATGATTTGCCAGATGAATTAGATAAGGCAATAGCTAATATACCTTTCTAATATGGAACAATGGAAATTAGTAATTGAATACGTTAAAGAGTTTGGAAATATTACACCGGCAAAGTTAACCGAAAGGAAATACAAAGAAGGCTTTTTTGGAAGTGAAACTCCAAAGCGTTGTAGAGAATTATTAGCTAAAGGATTATTGCATCGAAAAAAAGACGGTAAATTCAAAACCTTTTATCCTACTGAAAAGTTTATAAAAATATATACACGAGAAAAAATTGTTTTACGACCCGAAAATCAGACGATTAAATATAGACAAGATTCATTATTCACTACTGAATCAAAAGAATTAAATCATTATGAAATATGAAACGAAGCTTTAGAAAGAAAATCCGACCTCAACGGATTAAGGAAATGATTTTAAGAAAAATTAAAAAATCCCACTCGTTAGACAACTACAATTATCTAATAGGTGGAATTAGAAACTACGAACCAAAGCGTAATGGTTGATTGTTGAAAAAATAAATTAAAAATAATACCACACATTCTCATTATAAATGTCAATATCGCTTCGCTCAATGACATTCACTCGAAGTGTGGATAAATAAAAAATATAAATTTATTAGATGAAGCGGAATTATCCGCACTGATTAAAAAGATATGAAAAAAAGAATTTAAAGACAAAAATAAATGAAGATTAGAGAGGATATCAGAATAACTTAGATATAAAAAACATTAAGATTAAAGAAATTTGTGAAAAAATATTAGATAAAAATTAGAGAGATACTGGTGTATAGAGTTGAACCTTGAGATGAAGGAAAGCATAAGAAAGAAATTGAGAGAATCCTTAAAACAGGAAGTTGATATGAATTAGAGAGTCCTTGAACAGGAAGTTGATATGAATGTACAGTTGATTACTTACGATGAATTGAAAATAAATAATAAAGAATTTGACATAGCTACGAATGTATTAGTAGATTTAGATGAGTTGATAAAAACATGGAGAATAGTTAGAAGAGATAAAAGAAAGAGAGTTAAGACCCGCTTACCCGCCCAAAAGACCTTTTATTATGGATGTATGAGATTGTATGAGATACTGGTATAATGTGAGACCGTATATTATACCTAAGTGTTTTATCTATAAAAGGTTATTAGGAAAAAGTCGTATATTTAATTATACGGCTTTTTTTGCTATTTTACGGCACTCGTATAAACTTAATTTATTAAAATGTATAAAATACAGATCAAGAAAGTATTGAATTTTAATTCAAAGTTAGTTGGATTTTTATTAGATGTAGGTTTTGAAGGAGAAACAGCGATTATAGGCTGTAGCCGTAGAGATGAATATGGACTATCAGACTATCCCATTAGAGAATTACTATTTCAGGGTGAATGTTTTTGGTTGATTGAAAAGTATAAAAGTCTTCACGATTTTTACTGTTCGAATCAACACGGTGAGATAAGGTTTTCTATTTGGAGTGATGATAAATTTACCACTAGATTAGCTGATACAGAATGGCAACCATATAATGTTGATAATGAAAGTTTACGTAATAAAATAGATGATATTAAAGAGACGGATAAGAAATGGCTCTTATCTTATAATGAAAATGTATGGAAATTGTTAAAATAGTTAAAATACCAGAATTAGAAGATCAAATTTCAAAGAGTGGTGGTGGCACTTGGAGTAAATTATTAAAAGCATTTTATTATACCCGTTTATTCAAGTACGTACACAAACAACAATACAGAAAGATAGACAACCTTTTTTATAAATGTACAGCTACTAAAAAACTCTTAGTATATTGTGAAAGAGGGTATCTTTTCAGCCCTCAAAAAGACGTTTATTGTGCTACTAAAAAGGTTGACCCTTTTTTAAAAGAAGCTGATTTAGGTTATGTTTTTCCTGATGAACCAAAAGGTAAAGGAGATATAAACGAACTGAATAATACTGATGTATTTATTACACTTTCAAAAGAAGAACACTTTTATACTTTGCTTTTCCCTAGCTTTGGCTATCTTATTCCTGATGCTTTATTAGTTGAGAAAAATAACGATAAGTATAGACTAACCTGTATAGAGGTTGAAGCTTCTAAACCTGACTGGAATAACTGGATATTAGAAAAAAAGGCTAACTATTTAAAACTATCTCAAGATATACAGTTTTATGATTGGTGGATTACTAAGTGTGATAAGTTAGGATTTAAAAAACCGACTATAGAAGAATTTAAATTTAACTATAAAATAATAAAACAATGAAGAAAAAAAGAGGATTTACAGCAAGCGTTGGTCACTGGGTTAATAGTCGCCTTTTGGGTGTGAAAGACTATGATGATATTCAAATCTCTCCCAGTTTTTTAGACTTCATAAATGAAACTAGTAATAATGTTTTTAACATTGTAGATGAATATGAAAGATTAAAAAGAAAACCAATAGATGAATTGAGTTCTGTTGATAGAAGATTAGTAAAATATATAGACGGATTGTTTTATACCTTTGATATGAAAAACGAAAGACAAGAAACCGAGAAGCTACAAGAGTTTTACAAAAGACAAATGATGAATTATGAAATGCTTGATAAGTTACTTCATATACAATATCAGAAATGTATTAATGACGCCGATACAGTTAAGGTTAGTTATTTACAAGAAGGTATTAAGTATTTTCCTTTAATGCCAGATATATTAAAAATTAGTTTGATTAATGCCCTATTTGGTAAAATAGACACTGCTTTTAGTGACATAAATTTTGAACCAAAACTTAGAGATGCTTTGATTAAAGCTAAACAACAGGAAGCTAGAAGTTTAAAAATTGAGAATGATTTAAAAGCTTGGAGGTTTCAACAAAACAAAAATGGATTATAAATTTAGATTTGGTTATCAGGAAGACCTTAGCCACGACTTACCTATTGTTAGAAGTTTAGAAACACGCTATCAGCATACTTACTTGGTTGGAAAAACTGGTTGTGGTAAATCTACTCTACTAGAGAGAATGGCTGAATATGATATTAACTTAGGCTTGGCTACAATCTTTATTGATCCTAAAGGCGATAGTGTTAAAAAGATTTTTGAACTTACCGAAGACAAGTCTCGCCTGATTTATATTTCAGTTGAAAGCCCCCTGGTTATAAATCCTATAAACAAAGAGGGATATAAGTTAGATAACCTGATACAAGAGTTTATTCAGATATTAGATGTACTCATAACACTTACGGCCAGCAATCCTGAAAGCACAGTAATGATGAGACAGATTATTGGCTTTGCTATGCGTTCTATTAAACGTGAAGAAGACAAGAACATTAAATACCTAACAGACCTTTTACTTTATAAAGATGTAAGAAAGAAGTTAGCCGCTACTTTTGCTGAGGGGACAGACGAGAATAATTACTGGAAAAGTTTTGACTACAAAGAAAACTACCAGACAGCAGACAGCGCGAGAAGATTATCAGCTAGACTTTCTGAAATATCTACAGGAGAAATGAAAGATTTTGTCGTTGGCAAGAATGAATTAGACATTTCTAATATAGTTAATAATAACAAAGTTGTTTTGGTTGATACTTCAAAGATGAACCGCAATAGTCGTATTTATCTTTCTAATCTTTTGGTTTATGCTGTACTTTCTTATTGTGAGTTTGCCGAGAATAAAGTAAACCCTTTAATGGTTTATGTAGACGAATTTCAGATTGTTGTCTCTTCCCTATTCTCTGAATTGCTAGCCAGAAGTCGAAGCTCTAAAGTAGGTTTTACATTGGCACATCAGACCTTTCATCAGATACCTAACAACATATTGAGTGATATTTTTGGAACAGTCAGTACACAGATTTGTTTTAGGTGTGGAGACTTAGAAGCTCAAAGATTTGCTCCTATTTTTGACACCACGACTAAGCAGATATTTAATTTAGATGATTATCAAGCTTGGTTAAGAATAAAAAATAAAAACATTCTTATTAAAACATACCCACCAAAACTAAAAGAAACACCGCAAATTAAAATTAAACCACTCAATAAAGAAGTTCCCTTTGTTTATAATTTTCTTGGTGACAGTGACTCTTGGATTTCTTTTTGATATAATTGAAAAGTAAGTCTGAAGTGTGTTGCTTGACTTGGTAGCACTTTTAAGATTGAGTATAATGACCGTATATTCAACTATTTGTTTGCACGCCCTTCTGGTGTAATGCCTTAGGGGGTTTGGGATATATGGGAAGAAGGACTTGCTCAAAATTGCGGTTAAGACGAGTTAGTCCCACAAACTTTTCTTAATTGTTAGACTTACTTAAAGCATTAGGAATAGCATCACAAAGTTTGCTATTTCTTTTGCTATATGGTACAATTAAAGAAACTTAAAATAAGGAGAATTGTACCTTGTCAAACACATATCTTAATTTCGCAGAAATAAGCACGGTTCCTTTCAAAGATTTATTGGACTGGCTTAATATCCCCTATCAACAGAATAACGGGGAATTAAAAGGAGAAGGCTTTATTATCAATGTTTCAAAAAACCTTTTCTTTGAACCTAAAGGTCAAAACAAAGGTTCTATAATAAACTTTCTTTCTAATATAAAGGGAGTTGATTTAAGAACAGCCGCGCTTGAAATAAAAACGCAATTTCAATCACAGGCTCAAGAACCGAAGAAAGAACTTCCAAATCTCTTACTTGAACACCACAAGATGTTAGAGCCTTACGGAATTACAGAAGAAATCGCTAACGAGTATGAAGTAGGTTTTGTCAGACAAAAGAGTATCTTTGCCGGTAAAATTGCTTTTAAGGTTTATGATGAAAACGGGAATCATACAGGCTACATCGCTTATGATAATAAAACAGGAAATTGGCTTTTCCCTAAGAATTTTAAACGAACTGTTTATAACATTCACAGGGTAAAAGAGCCGTTTGCTATTGTAGTACCGAGCACTTTTGATGTTTTTCATCTTTTATCAATCGGTTATCCTAACGCCGTAGCTTTAATGGCTAAATCATTGACAGAAGAACAGGAAAGACAGCTTAAAGCATTCAAGCATATTCTTTTACTTCACTCTGAACCTGATAATATCGTCACCAGACTATCTAAGCACCTTTTTATACAAGCACCCCAGCTTGATAAAAACATATCTGAACTTACAGATGAAGATATTAAGTCCTTTCTATAAATTAAAAGCCCTGTTATCCTCTTGACAGGGCTTTTTACTTGCAATTATTTTCCTGTTTGATATAATATAACTTATAATTCCTAAAATAACATTATGATCGAAATCTTGAATTTAATTAGAAGAATAAAAAATCAGAATAATATTAACATTATATTGCTTTTGATAATTATTTACGTATTAAAAAAAAGAAATCATTAATTATATGATTCGCTTCATACTTTTCCTAATTTTTATATATATAATATTTTTCGTTTTCGGAAATGAGACTCTTGAATTGATTAGTTCGGTGATTTTATTATTGATTAAATTTGTAAATTATTTTGCAAGTATTATTCCAAGTACATATTCGTTTTGAGGAAATAGTTATTTCTATTCTGGAAATGGATAAATAACACTTCACCAGAGGCTAATATTTGGCTTTAGAGAGGCTTTTTTGTAAAAAACGCCCTAACTTAGCTTTGAGCGTATTTTTATTGTATAAAACGATTTTATAAGTGAAAACGATATATATTTTAAAATACATTATTAATGATAAGTAACCTATTTTTCAATAATATAATACTTTGATGAACAAATAATTAACTTTTTAAGGTTTATTAATATTCTTATCTTATAGTTTAATTTGCATTAATCACATTACATGCAAGATATTATTTTGAAAAATGAATAAATTTGCAAAGAGTATATTAAATTATTTCGCAGCATTTACCGAAACCCGCTTCAACTTTGGTCGAAAGATTGATTATGCATGGACTGATGATTCATTGACTGCAGATTTATCTGTCTTTCCAGAATTTCAAAAAAAGGTACTTTCTGAAATAAAATCAGGTAAGACTTTAAATATTTCTATTAAGAAAAACGAATATTGTATAAAAATTGATTCTAATATTTTTAAAAATTCGTTGCTAAATTCTTTAAATGAAAAATATGATATTAATTTCCTTAAACAAATAATAGATGAAGTTAAGGAAAATAATACTAATTGTAATAATAATATTATTCTCGGAAATTCATTCCGGAAATATAATCTTGAATTTAGAAATTCAATACGCGAAGTTATCCTGGATATACAAAAGGAAAAAATCGATGAATTAAAGAATCTCTATAATTTTGATATTCTTCCAATTTCTACGTTTAATCCAAATGCAGTTGAACAAGAAATATATGATAAACTACAAGATATTTCCCGACATACATTAGACCCCAATGAATTTATTCAAAAGATTAAAGATTATGTTTGTAACACAGAATTCAATCTTGTCATGTATGATTTATTTTCAACTATAAGAAAATTGGTGCCTATTATAGGACTTGGTTCTATGTATCTGTTTTTTCATCAAATCAAAATTGATGAATCTCAAGAAAAATATCCTTTGTTTTTAATTGAAATTGAGTTTCAAGATGACCAATACGAAATAATAGTTAATAGTATTAGGGACATCGTTATTATAAATGTTCCCGCAATTAACACTTTCGGTTTTGATAATATTTTAACAACGCCTAGAGCAAGCAGATTTGTTGATGCAAATTACTACTTAAATTCTGTTGATAGATTTTTACAAGTCAACTACAATTGTTTTAATGATTTTATTCTTGAACCTTTTTTTAAATCATTATCATTACCGAATAAACCAGAAATAAAATATAGAATTGGTTTTCAGATTATTCAAAAAGAGAACAGAAAATTATTAGATTACTCTGAATTAATAACGCATATTGATGCTGGTTTAGGTGGTAAATTTCTAGATTTTGTAAAAAATTATGTTTCGGGAAATGTTTATAATACAACAGACGAAGTGGATTTATTATATAACGAAAAATATCCTCGTAAATCAGTACAAAGTTTAATTTCCACGATTCCATTAAACTTAAATAAACCGCAAAAGAGAATATTAACAGCATTAGAAAATGAAAAAAATAAGATAATTGTTGTTGACGGTCCTCCAGGGACAGGTAAATCATATACAATTACAGCTATTACTTATTGGGCTAATCAAGTTAACAAATCAATAGTCATTTCCTCACATAAAAAGGCAGCGCTTGACGTAATCGAAAGAATGCTAACAGATAAGTTCAAGCAACTACATCCCCAATCTAAGCCATCAGTATTGAGATTAGATGATCTTGATAAAGGTATAAATTCCATTCAGAATACTTTATCAAGTCCTGTGTTATCGGCAGCGAATAACAGAGTCAATCAATTTAATGATGAAGCTGTTAAGAAAGATATTGATAACTGGAAAGAAAAAATAAAAAATAATTATTCTGAATTTATTAGTAAAACTTCTATTTACGAAGAATACTTGAAGAAATTATTAATTTTTGAACAACTTGAAGATAAATTAAAGAGTTTAAATATTGTCGAAGAAGACTCAATTGAATTAACTGTGTCAATTAATATAAATTGGGATAGAATTAAGAAGTTATCTCAACTAATTTATGAATCAAATCTTGATTCTATAAACCTCGAACAGCTATCAACTCTTATTAATAAAAAAGATTCTTTAGAAAAAATATCCGAAGTTTGCAAAGAGATAAAGGATTTACCTGTTGATATTAATAACATTGATAAGATTTTACCTTTTGAAAATAATGTATTGGAAGAATTTTCTCAATCTATAAAATTTATATATGATTATTTAAAGCCTGATTCACTGGTCTTTCCGGATGGAAATGTGCTAAGGTTTAAATTCTCTAAGAGATTAAATCTATTAAATGGGAAAAATAAAGAAGCTTTTGAAAATAAATTAAAACAATTAAAAAGTATTAAATTTTCTGTTCTTCTTTCAGACATATCTACAATATATAATAAAGATAAATTTAATTTAACTATTAAAGATTTTTACGATAGTTTAAATACGTTAAAAGATGTTAATCTTTATTTTGATAAAATTAATCTGATTAATCCATTTAAGAAAGAGCTCGGATTCGAAAGTTTATCTGTTTTAGAATTTAATTCCATTTTAACCAAGTGTAAAAATATTATTAACTCTATCGATATCGCCATTATTGAAGACTTCGTTAATATCAATAAATATTTTAGTTCCTTGCTCGGTAAGTTAAATGTAAATATAAATAATCTAAAATCATTTTCTATACTGTTTGATAATAGCGAAATAAGTAATTCCATTATAGAATACTTAAAACTATTAATTTATCTCAATAATAATAAGTCAGATACTTCATTTAATAACAAACTTCTTTCTGATTATTATTCTTATATTCATAAAGAAACTGAATATATAAATGACAAAAGAATAAAGAACCTTAATAATTATACCGGGGATGTAGAAAGAATTAAACTTTCTATTCAAAAAGGAAAAAGGTTAAAAGAACAAGAACTTGATATTCTCTTGAAAAATATTTCTTGTATAATATCAGAACCCGACATTATTTCGAAATATTTTCCAATGAAAGAAGACTCAATTGATATTCTTGTAATTGATGAAGCCTCTCAAGTTTCTATCGCTGAATCAATTTCATTAATATTGAGAGCAAAACAAGTTGTTATATTTGGAGATGAATTGCAATATGGCGCTGTTAGTGCTGTAAATGTTAATCAAAAGTATTCTACTGAATATTTTAAAGAAATATTAAAAGAATATTCCAATGATAATAGTATCCCAATAGATTCAAACAAAATTGATGAGATTTCTAATCTTGCCTCACAAGAAATCAGTGAAGATGATATAATTATTGAACCAATATATAAACCTGAAGATGGTACTGTTGAATGGTTAAAAACCTTCAGCATTAGAACATCAACACTTAATTTTGCAAAAGCAATTAAAAATTATAGTACATCTTTAGATGTTCACTTTAGGAGTTTCCCGGAAATTATTGATTATTCAAATGAATTTTTTTACAGACCTAATCAGATACCTTTAGTTATCAATAGAATCAGAACAAAACCTATAAAAGAAGTATTAAGATTTTTAAAAGTTGAAACCAAAGGAAATTCAGGAAAAAATATTAATATTGATGAAATTGAAGTCATAAAAGATGATATTATTAATTTGATGAATAATGGTTTCAATGGCACAATAGGGATTATCACTTCTTTTAGAGAACAAAAGTATAAAACAGAAGAACTGCTTAATAAAGAACTTCCGGATTTTCATAAATTAAAAAGAGATAATAAATTAACTATTTGGTTTGTTGGAGATGTTCAGGGAGAGGAAAGAGATATCGTTTATTATTCATTTGTAGAGGATAATAAAATAGATAATGCTGATTTAGGTACAATTTATCCTGTTATAGATGGATCGGCAGATACAATAAGAAGTTTAAAAATGCAACGATTAAATGTTGGATTTAGCCGGGCTAAAGATACAATGGTTTTTGTTCACAGTATGCCAATTGAGGAATATCATAAATCAAGGCTTGGAGATGCTCTAAAGTTTTACAAAAATCTATCTGATAATTCCATAGATAACTATATTTCAGACGAAAACATTTTTGGTTCACCTGCTGAGAAAAATTTGTATTCATTAATAACACAAACTGAATTTTATAAAAATAATTCAGATAAAATTAAAATTATTGCACAGTTTCCAATAGGTCAATACATTGAATCAACTTATAATAAGTTTATTCCAAAATATCGAGTAGATTTTCTGTTTACACTCTCCAATAATGGCAAGGAGAAATCCCTTATATTAGAATATGATGGTGTTGAATATCATACTAAAAATCCCCTAATAGTTACTGAACATAATTTTTCTCAGGAATATTTGGATTATGATATAGAACGACAGCTCGAACTCGAAAGTTATGGATATAAGTTTTTACGTATAAATAAATTTAATTTAAGACCAAAAAGTAAAATTGAATCAAGTCTGGATGTATTAAACAATTTACTTATAAATGCTTTTAAATAGAAAAGAAAAATAAAAATATATTAATTAAATGTCCAAAATAAATTTAGCAGAAGAAGAGATTACAAAAGTAATAGAGTGTCTTGAAAATCAATCTGAAATTCCAGAAGAATTGTTATTAAAACTATCTCCGGGATTTTTTGAAAAATTACGCATGGCTGGAAATTTCGATTTTAAAACCCTAGATAGAATGAAAATCCCAAGTCTTGAATATGCCGGGAAAAGGTCTGAGGCCGTAATTCTCGCACAAGCTTCACTTACAGGTGGAGCAGCTCCTTTGCAAATTGTTCGTAGCTTTGCGAACGGTAAAAATGGGGATTGGAAGAATTTAATAGTTCAGGGTGACAACCTTCAATTTCTTAAAACTTGTTTTATGAATCAAGACCCTCTAATAAAAGATAAAATAAAAGGAAAAGTTAAATTATTTTATAATGACCCACCATTCGGAACGGGAGATGAATATGGGGGAAAAGACGGAGAAATGAGTTATAGTGCAAGATTAATGGGTGCGGAATATATAGAATCATTGAAAGAAAGATTTATATATTGCAGGGAATTACTCGCTGATGACGGAAGTATATTTATTAGAATTGATTATCATTTTGGACATTATGTAAAATTAATACTTGATGAAGTTTTTGGAAAAGAAAAATTTTTAAATGAATTAATAATAAATCGAAGGAAGAAAAGTGCACAAGAAACGAATAAATTTAATATCTCAACCGATGTAATATTTTTTTATACAAAATCCATAGATATAGTTATTAATAAACCTTTAAGGAAAAGAATATGTAGTTTTTGTGGTCAAGAAAAGGATCCAGAATGGCATGTTATGATTTCTTCTGGTCTAAGGAATCCGCCTGAAAGAAATATTTTTAACAAAATAATGCTTCCACCACAAAAAATGCATTGGACCTACAGTCAAGATAAAATTAACAAAATGATAGAAGAAGGGAGAATAAGAATTAATAATAATGTCATATATACAAATCTTTATGGAGATAAGATTAGAGGTATTCCGGAATATCTTCAAAGCGAGGAAACTCCGATAGACTCAAATTGGATGGATTTAAAGGGATATACTTCTTTAACAGGATATCCAACAGAAAATTCAGAAGAATTACTGGAAAGAATTATTTTAAGTGTTTCAAAAGAAAATGGTTTAGTAATGGATATATTTGGAGGTTCTGGAACAACAGCTGCGGTTGCAGAAAAACTTGAAAGGAGATGGGTGGTATGCGATTTCGGAAAACATTCGATTTACACTATGCAGAAGAGAATTATGAATATTGCAGAATCAAAAGAACTTGGAACTGATAAAAAGAAAAAATATAGGAAACCTCCTAAACCATTTTGTGTGGTTTCAACAGGTGCTTATGACTTTTCAAAAATAATGGATTTAAGAAAGAATAAAGAATCATATATATCATTTGTACTTGGCTTATTTAATATTCCCAAAGAAAACAAACAATTTTCGAAGAAATATAAGATTAATAATATTTTCGGAGAAAAAGATAATAATCCGGTTGAAGTTTATCCAATTTGGGAGGACGAATATTTAATAAATATCAAAATTGATGAAGACTACCTTCGTGATATAATTAAAGCATCAGGAAGTAAAATTAAAGGAGATTATTATATAATTACTCCTGAATCCTGTACTAATACAAATGATATAACTATTAAAAATGATAATAATGAAAAAGTGAATTTTAAATTTCTCAAATTTCCTTATAAAGTGCTTGAAGATTTTTCTCGTCAATTTCAAATTGAAGAACAAGCGAGTTCACAATCAGATATAAACAAACTGATTTCATCAACTGCTTTTTATTTTAATCAAGAAGTTAAAATAAAAACCGAACGAACTGAAACGGGAATAAAAATAAAAGAATTTAAGACAAATATTCTTAATAAAAATAAAGAGAAATTTGAAGGTCTCGAAGGTCTTGCTTTGATTCTCGTCGATTTTAATTATGATGGCAAAATATTCGAGATGGATACAGCTATCTATGCAAAAGAAATAAAAGAAAATATAATTAAAATTGAGAATTTAACTGATTCATCATATCTAATTGCAATTGATAAACACGGAAATGAAAGTAAACCGATAAAAATATAAATATGGCTGTAGAAAAATTAAATCTTTCAGAACATACTCTGGATATAAACATTAGAAAATGTAGATATGACAAGTTCGACTTTTCTGAGATTGAGGAGTATGTTAGCGAATTAACAAATGGACGTGATTACCAATACGGTGCCATAAAAAATTTATTAATATACCTATGGGGAGGTGCATATGCCAATTTAAAATCATTAGCTGTTGAAAATTACGGAAAAAAAATATCGATTCAGCACCGTTTCCAAAGTGAAGAAAATTTTTTAAGACATCTTCCACTTCCTGATAGAATATCGGGTGTGGTTCATATGGCTACTGGAACAGGTAAATCTTATGTAATATTTGCAATTGCTTATTTATCAATATTACTTGGAAAAGTTAAAAGAGTTTTGGTATTAGGACCTTCATCTACAGTTATTGAAAGCGGTTTAAGAGGAAAATTCAAGGAATATTTATTCGGGACAACAGGTTTACGTCTAAAAGAAAAATTACCTGAAAAATACAGGAATATCCCAATTAACCTACTTGATGAAAATCACCCAATTGAAGATAATTCTATTGTGATTGAAAATATCAACTCCATTTATAACATGGATAATAATGCCATCGGGGACACACTTTTTTCGCAAACCGACGAAGTACTTGTATTAAGCGATGAAGTACACCATTGTTATTCACATTTAAACTATTCAGGTGACCATTTTGAACTTGAAGAGGGTGGAACAGGTGAAGTAAAAGATGAAAGATTATGGATGAAGTTTATACGAACAGAATTTAAAATAAAATGGCACATCGGTTTTACAGGAACTCCTTATAACCAAGATGAATATTTTACTGATGTGATTTACAATTATTCAATAAAAGATGCACTTGACGATAAAATTATTAAAAAGATAAACCCAATCATTCATACTGAATCAGAGACAGGTGACGAACCCGATTTAACACCATATCAAAAGTTTGAGCAAATAATAAAAACACATTATATAAATAAGGAAAAATATTCTTATCCAGATACATTAGGCAAAACAAGGTTAAAACCAATAACAATTTTTATAAACCCTAAACAAACAATAGCAGAAAGAAATACTCAAGAATTTATAAACGTATTATCAGAATACTTGAGAAATAATTTTGAGGATTTTAGAGAATTTCCTACTTCAATGTTGTATCAAATTGCAAATGAGAAAGTAATATGCGTTATAAGCAAACCAACGGATGATGATTATCAGGAAAAATTGGAGGCAATTGAAGAATTAAACCCGGAAAAGATGGGCGGAAAAGTTGAGTTTATTTTTGCGGTTAATAAACTTTCCGAAGGATGGGACGTTGATAATGTATATCAAATAGTTCCAATGGAAGACAGAGTTTTTAACTCAAAGTTATTAATATCACAGGTTCTTGGCAGAGGACTTAGATTACCAAGAAATGTGCCATATACGCAGGTGATGAATAGATACCCTGAAGTAACGATTACCAATCATGAGAAATTTGCTGAGCATATAAAAGATTTACTAGATGCTGTTACAGAGTGCGAAACAAGATTCTATTCAAAAACCTTTAAACTTAATGAAGTGTACGAACGTAATAAGTACAATTTTAATTTACTAAATTTGGATTACATTCCATCACAAAAAATAGAAGATTCCAAACCCCTACAACAGGATTTATCTAACAGAACTTTAATACTAACAAAACCTACTGAAACATTGAAATTAAAAGTTGAATATCTTCTTGACATTAAAAAGTTTTCTTTATCTCATAATTTTTATTCTGTAGACCAGATAGTAGAAGATATAGCAACGAGATTTGAAGTCAGGCAATTTGAAAATACAAATTTTGATTTTGGTAATGGAATAATTTTAACTTCATTGCCTACAAGAGAAGATATTGATAAAGTAATCAGATTAGCTATGGAAGTTGCAGGATTTACTGACAACAAACTTTCAGAAGAAAATAAAAAACAAATTGATATATTCTTTAATCAGTTTTTACCAAGAGGAAATAAAAAAGTTGTTAGAATTAATATTGAAGGTAATCCATTTGGAATTAAAACCGAAGTGATGAAGGCTTCAAGTATTAGAGCGAGTGAATTAGATAAATTCGCATCTATTTTTATTTCAGAGGATTATCAAGAAGAATTGAAGGGAGAAAACATTTTTGTAATAGACGAACTTACTCGATTAGCAAAAGCTAGAAATGCAGAACAAATAGGAATTCAGTTCATTGATGTAGAAGATTCAAAATATTATAGACAATGTATTCAATTCAAACCTGTGTTTGCCGTTAATACATCAATGTTTAAAACCCCGCAAAATTTAGTCATTGTTAATCATAAACCTGAAAGAGATTTTTTATTAAGATTAATCGATAATTCAAAATATATAGATGCCTGGATTAAATCCAGAGATATGGATTTTTACAGTTTAGATTATGAATTCTTTAAAGGGGGCAAAGATAGAACACGAAGAAGTTTTAACCCGGACTTCTTTATTAAAATTGATATAAATAATTACATTATTAAACTTACAAATGAAAATCCAGATATTAATATTTCTAATTTATTAGAACTTCAAGATAAAGGAAAAACAAAAATAATCAAATCGGTCGAAATAAAATCGGATGATGATAAAACTGAAGTTACGAATGCAAAAGAAAGATGGGGAACCGCACACTTTGAAAGTTTAAATAAAGTTATTGATTCATTTAATCCGATTGACATTGATGAGGAATTCAGAATTGATTTAAAAACACTTTATACCTTTGATTTACTGACACCTGAACAGTATGGTAAATGGTTCGCAGACTTGAGAAATGGAAGAATAAATTGATATCAAAAAAAATTATTTGAATATATTTTATTATTATATAAAACAGTTAAGCAATTTAGGTTTTGATAACAGCCCCGAAGAAATTTATAATTTTTTCATCGGAGGTTATCAGGTACTCGACAAATATTTAAAAGACAGAAAAGGCAGAACCATTACCCTCGACGAAATCGAAAACGTAGGAAATATTGTAAAGTTAATCTCATTTACAATAGTTCAAATGAACAAAATAAACACCTTAACAAAAGAATGGATATGATTACTATTAATAAAAATAATTAAATTAAAAATAATTTTTATGGAACTGCCAGGACATTTAAAAAATCAACTTATCGACGGAAAATTAGTTTTATTTCTAGGATCAGGTGCGTCAAAGGAATCTAAAGATTCTAATGGTAAAAAACCACCAACAGGTTCAGAATTAAGAGGTTTAATATCGAATAGATTTTTAAAAGGGAAATTTCTAACTAAAAATTTGATGGAAATATCTGATTTAGCTATAAGTGAATCAGATCTATTTACATTTCAGGGATTTCTAAAAGAAATATTTGATAGATTTAAACCTACCGAAATATTCAAAGGTATTACTACTTTTAAATGGGTTGGAATAGCAACTACTAATTATGATAGACTTATTGAAAACGCATATGAAGAAAGTCCTGAGAGATTACAAAACCCAATACCTTTTATTGATGATACTGATAGAGTAGACACATCAATGCATAATGAAATAAATATTAAATTATTAAAACTACATGGTTGTATTTCAAGAATAACTAATGAAAATTGTCCTTTAATAATAAGTTCCGAACAGTTTATAAATTATGAAAATGAACGAAGAAATGTGTTTAGACAATTCTATTCTTGGGCAAGTGATAGTGAGATATTATTTGTTGGATATTCTTTGAATGATCCAAATTTTAGAAGTATTTTAAAACAAATTGATTTCGAAAATAAATCTAGACCAAAATATTTTGCTGTAATACCATCATTTGAAGATGAAGAACAAAGATTTTGGGAGCAAAAAAGAGTAACATTAATTAAAGGAACTTTTAAAGATTTATTTGAATCAGCAAAAGAAATCTTGCCAGACAATCAAAGAGAATTGTTAAAAATTGAAAAGAAAGAATTTCAACATCCTATAGGTGAAAAATTCATAAAGAATGATTCCTCGATTAGTCCTAGTTGTCTTGAGTTTTTGAAGTACGATGTTGATTATGTTAAATCAGTTATTTCTACAAAAACTATCCGGGCTAAAGATTTTTATAGAGGATATAATGAAGAGTGGTCAGCTATCGAGCAAAATTTGGATGTTAGGAGAGACTTATCTGATGAAATATTATTAAGCCATTTTTTGATTGAAGAAGAAGAGTATAATAATAAACCTGAATTTATTATTGTACAAGCTCACGCTGGTGCTGGAAAATCTATTCTTTTAAGAAGAATTGCGTGGGATGCAGCAAAGGATTATGCCAAATTGTGTCTTTATATCAAAACTGGTGGTTCTATAAAAACAGATTTTATAAAAGAATTAATAATTTTATCCGGTGAACGTTTATTTTTATTTGTAGATAATATTTCAAGAAGAATTAAAGAAATAAGGCATTTATTTAAAAATATTGGTTCCGAAGGTTCGAAATTAACTGTCATTGGCTGTGAAAGAATTAATGAATTGAATATATCTTGTGAAGAATTGTTTCCATTTATAACTTCTAAAATTGATTTAAAATATCTAAATCTTAAGGAAATTGATAATTTAATTGAATTATTAAGAAAACATAATGCTCTTGGTACTAATTTAACTGGAAAAACAAATGACGAATGTAGAAAAGAGTTTGCAGAACGAATGGGAAGACAGTTATTAGTAGCATTGCATGAAGCAACTTTAGGTAAAAAATATGAAGATATTATTGTTGATGAATACAATAATATTACTCCTAATAAAGCGAAATCTATGTATTTAACCATTTGTATTTTAAATAGATTTGATGTTCCTGTAAGAGCAGGAATAATATCAAGATTACATGGAATAAAATTTGAGGAATTTGAAAAAGAATTTTTTAAACCTCTTGAACAAGTAATATTCACAAATGATAATAAATATATTCAAGAATATGAATATAAAGCTAGGCATCCATATATAGCACAAATTGTATTTGATAATGTACTTAGAGATCAAAATGAAAAGTTTGATAATTATTTAAGCTGTCTTCAAGCATTAAATACTTCGTATTCTTCAGATGAAAAAGCTTTTAGACAGATGATAAAAGGTAATGAATTGAAAAATTTATTTTCTGATTCAAATAAAGTTAAGTTTATTTTTAAAGAAGCTCAGAATATACTTGGTGAAGATTCAAGCTTATATCATCAAATGGCTATTTATGAAATGAATAGAGCTGGAGGTAATCTAAAAGAATGTTTGAAATTTTTAACTAAAGCTTCTGACTTATCACCAGATAATGATATTATTAGACATACATTAGCTGAATATAATTTAAAAATGTCAGATAAAGTTGATACTCCACTTGAAAAAGAAAAATATAGAAATGAAGCATTTAATCTTGCTAATAAACTTAAAAATTCATATACAAAAACTTATTATGCTTATCATACACTCGTTAAAATTGGATTAAAAAAATTAGAAGATTTTAAAATTAAAAATTTTGATATCAGTAATAAAGAAATTGAGGACACAATAAAAGATATACAAAAGAATTTAATGGATGGATTACAACAATATCCACAAAATTCATATTTATTATCTGCAGAAGCAGATTTGGCAAAATATATTTACGATTCAGATAAAGTAATAAAATGTTTAGAAAACGCGTTTCATGCTAATCCGACAAATACTTATGTTGCAAGTAGATTGGCGAAAAAATATGTTAAGGATGGAAATTTGATTGAAGCTAAAAAGGTAATGGAAAAAGCGATAGAGTCAAATAGAAATGAAAATAAACATCATTATTTCTATTCAAAAATATTAATTGAACTGCAAGAAAGTGATAATGAATTAATTTTATATCATTTAAAAAGAGCTTTTACTCCTGGTGATAATAATTATGATGCACAGATTCTATATGCGAGGCAATTATATATTATGGGTAAAGATTATCACGAAATGAAATCTTTATTTAATAATCTAGAAAAAGCAAGATTAGCATATGAAGATAAAATAAAGAAACTTTATCTTTTAAAAGATGAATTTATTGGACAAGTAAACAGAATTGGTTCTAATTATTGTATAATACAAAGAGATGGTATTGGAGATACAATTTTGGCAAAGGCAGAAGATTTTGAGGATAATGTTTTTAATCAAATTACATTTAATTCCAGAGTACATTTCAAAATAGCGTTTAATTTTAAAGGTCCTATTGCTTTTGAGATAAAAATTATAAATTACTAAAACGCAAAAACCACCACTTAAAAGTAATGAGTTCATTGCGGCATTGTTTATTAGTCTTGCGGACATGTTATAAATATTATTTTTCTAAAGTCTCTTGTATTTTATACCGGCCAAGAAACTTATCCACCGGCAGATTGAATTGTATATATCCTTATAAAAGTGTTAGACAGTTTAAAAAATAAAAAATCCGCTAACTTAGGCTCTCATTAACTACCCTTGAAGGAATAGGTCCGCAAAAGCCGACTAAGAGCCTAAATCAATGGACTTTTCTCGTTTAGTTTTCTATAAATATATTTTAGGTATTATCATTTTATCATACCAATTATTTTTGTCAAGCCCGTTTATTATTGCTTTATTAAGTTATCAACATTATCTCTACTTAAAACCATAGATACTAATCTTTTTAAATAATTGATATTTTTAATAAATATTGTTTGTAAAAATTATCTGGCTTTGCTATACTAAGAGTATAGTTCTTTACTATTTTTCTTTCCCTGAATTTACCGGACTTTACCTGAATTTTTTGCTTATCTTTTCTTTGTATTTCAAATCGCTCATTCCAACCTTCTAAATATCAAACTTATTTAGTCACACACCACTAATTCAGATTTCTTAACCCGAAAAAGGCGAAGATATTCCTAAATTTACTTTCACAGAGAAAAGGGTTTAATGTACTTTTACAATCTTATATTTAATTTTGAGTAACCCTAAAAATTAAAAAAGAAAGGAGTTACACAATGGGTAAATGGTCAAAAGAATTCAGGCGACAAGCCGGTGGTTTTGGTAGAGAATTTAAAAGGCAAGCAGGAATATTTGCTTTTGGAAAATCTCATAGACCAAACAGAACAAAACATCATCCTAAGTGTTTAAGTACTCATCGTAGATATTGCGGTGGTAAAAAGAGATGATTAAAAAAGCCCACCTAAAAAGGCAGGCTTCAAGGTTAGCGGAGCAGTCCGTGTTTATCACGGCTCTCCGTTACTTTTTTGGCCAAGTGCTTAGTTGTTGCCTTAACTTTCAAATCTGTCATAAAAACCTCTTCATCAATCAAATGAATAGACCCCAACTTAAAGTGTCCAGCGATTTCGCCTTTTACTATAAGTTTATAGACAGTCTTCTCACTGATTCTGACGATAGCGGCTACTTCTTTGACAGACAGGTAGCGGGTAGGTTTCATTACAATTCCTTACCCAACGCCCTTTTAATTTTTCAAAAGCCAAACACACCACCATCACACATATCAGACCAAATTTTTACCACAATCAAAAATAGTTCATTAAAATTAAAACTGAAAGGAGAATAAAATGCTACATTTAGAAATCAAAGAATATTACTACAAAGAAGAAGAAGAGAATATCGTCTTTCACCCTGTAATAGTGAAGATCCCGACTTTTGCTAAAGACATAGATGTTTTAGAATTCAGGCTCAGGAACACATTAAGCATTAACCGCCAATTATATGAAGCCTTAACAGACTGTATTACTGAAAAGATTAATAAAAAGCTTAAAAAAAGAGGTAAAAAATGAGCCAATATTCCCGTAAACTTAAATCAGGCATTAAATACTGGTACAAATTTTCTTATTCAGGAAAAACCTATATCTCTAAATGCATCTATATTTCCAAAGCCGAAGCAAAAAGAGCCGAAAACAGGAAATTTGATGAAGTCTCTAAAAAAGCCCGTGATTTAGATTCCGGAAATGCCTCTATCACTTTACTAGAGGCTATAAACGCCCGACTGGACTACGTTAAGACAAAAAAGTGTAAAGCATATTATAAAGACAATAAACGCTACTATAAGGTAATTTTAGAGGTTTTAGGAGATATTCCGATAGATACCATAAAACGAGCCGACATTGAAAATTTACTATTGCAGACTTCCCAGAGACTTCAAAAACATAATAAAGATAACTATGTTGTTAATGCAATGCTTGCTATTTATAAAGCTCTTTTTAATCACGTTATAGAGCAATATGATCTTTCTATAAAAAATCCTTGTCATGGAATTAAACATTTTTCGGTAGTAAAAAGATTGAAATATATACCAAAGGATAAAGACATAGAAGCAGTTAAAAAAATATGTGATAATAATCAGAAATTTTTAATTGATTTCATAGTCGAAACCGGTGCCAGAATAAACGAAGCCCTGAAAGTAAAAGGTTCTGATATCTTTGATGAATATGTTGTTCTTTATACAAGAAAAAGTAAGAACTCGAATTTAGTACCGCGAAAAATTCCACTACCTAAATGTCTGAAACGTATTAGATTAAAACCTGATGAATTACTTTTCCCGAATTGGATTGAACAACCGAAGTTCTTGGAAAGAAAGGTTAAAACACTTGGGCAGAAATCCTGGGGATTTCATAACTTAAGACACCGCTATGCTTCCCTACTCTCAAAGCAAGGAAAACCTTTGTATGAAATTATGAGTTTATTAGGTCATTCCAATTTATCAACTACGCAGATTTATTTACAACTCATAGCTTAAAGGGGATTTCCAAATCCCCTTTTTTATTTCTATACATCGTATTACTGAAGTGTCAAAAAATGACACCTGAATAATACGTTATATGAGCAAAAATAGCAATAATCATATTGATTTTATAGAGTTAAACCTGAAAAATGGCAGAAAGACATCTTCGCTTAAAGAATTAGATGATTTTAAGGGGAAAAAAGTAAATACTACTAAACAACATATTAAATACTCGATTAATAAAAATGTTATAAAAAATTTATCCTCTGTGAAAACAGGGGGTTTTTTTATAGTTAATGAAAATAAATAAATGAGTAAATTAAGTAAGAGTTAAACTGTCGTGAGAGAAACTCCTAACAACACAGAAAATTTTAAAATAAATTAACTTAAATAATATGAGTTATAGTATTGGTTCTTTATGGAGGATTTGGGATTTACAGGTCCAAACAATAATTGATGATGGATATATTGAATTAAAAGATTATTATGAAGAAATTAAAGCATCAAATCCTGATAATTGGGAAAAATTTGTAACTTCAGTCGGAGGAGAAGATAATGCTCTTAAATTCGATTCTAAACTTTATTTTAATGATTCCTCAATTGATATTAACATACGATGTTATAATTATGTAAGAACATTTATTTCTTTTTGTGAAACTTTCAAAACGGATCTTGGGTGTGTTTTATTAACTGACCATAATTATAACCACGAAATTCTTTATGATAAATTCGTTGAGTTTTCAAAGGGAAGTAACTTAAAAATAATACCCGGCGTTGAAATCAATGTTGAGGGTATTCATATTCTAATCGCATTTGAGAAGCCACCATTTAGTAAACAATCTTATTCAGAAGGCACTAAGACATTTTTAGATAGAATAGATATTCATTCACGTAAGGATGATGATGGTATATTAACTGTTTGTAGTAGTAAAGCTGTTATTGATATAATGAAAGAGACAGGAGATACTAATTTTCTATATATATTCCCACATTGTAATTCAGATAATGGGTTATTACAGGAAAGAACCAAGACGGATAGAACACATTTAGCTAATATTTTCAATTATCATTGTAATATTATCCTTCAAAGCATAAACAAAAAAGCAATTGATGAAGTTATAGCATTTATTAAAACTAAGCCTAATCTAACTACTAATCCTATTCCCACAATTGCCTCAGATTGTCGCTGTTTGAAAGATATTGCAAAACCTGATGAAGAAGGAAATTTGATGTGGATTAAATCGGATCCAACTTATAATGGATTAAAGCAGATTTTGATAGAACCAAATGAAAGAACATTCATTGGTGATATCCCACCTAAAAAAGAATTTGTCGAATATAATAAAGAACTTTTCGTAGATAAGATTACAATAGAAACAAGCAAAGATGATAACGAATGGTTTGACAAACCAAACGAGATTAATTTAAATCCCGGTTTAGTTTCTATAATAGGGAAAAAAGGAAGTGGTAAAAGTGCATTAGCGGATATTATTGGGATGACAGGAAATGCTGATATGAGAAAATTTTCATTTTTAGACCCTCTTAAATTTCTTAGTCATAGCAGCTGTAAAAAATATAAAGCTTCTATTAAACTGCACGACAATTTTGAAAACACAAAACAATTTGCTAAGCCGGATTATGTAAACGAACTTACTTCTAAAGTTGTCTATCTTTCTCAGTATTTTGTTCAAGAACTTTGTGAAGATTTAAGTACATCAAGATTGCAGGATGAAATAAACAGAGTGATTTTTTCACACATACCAAAAGAGGAGAAACCTGATGCAGAAGACTTAGATGAGCTGATCAATATGAAGAGAAAGTCTATTAATAATCAAATTTCTATAATTAAAGAACAGATTGTTGAGATTAATAAAAAGGTAGAAGAATATGAATTGTATGAATTACCGAATAACTTGGAGAAATTAACTAATAAATTAGATGAAAAGAAAAGACAACTAGTTGAGCTTGTAAAACCAAAAGACGTATCAGAACCTAGTAAAAAACTACCAGAAGAGGTCAAAAAACAAATTGATTTATTAAAAACTAAAATAACTACTTCTGAAAATGAATTTAAAAAATTAAATAGTAGACTCGAAGAAATATTATTAGACAAGAAGAACTTAAATGAAGTTATAGATAAACTGAAATATATTAGGATAGTATTCGATAATTTGAAAAAAGAGATTGAAGATAACGAAGCCATAGTTAAATATACAATTGATGTTAATATGTTACTGAAATTAGAAATAGATGATAAAGTCATTAAAGACAAAATAATAGAAATTGAAAAAGAAAGTGAAACTTTAAAATTAAAAAGGGGTGAATCTGAAAAAGAAATAAATGCGAGTAATAAGGAACTAAAAGAAATCAATAAAAAGCTGGATGAAGAACAAAAAGAATATCAAAAATATAAGGAAAGTATTGAAAAGTGGGAGCGGAAAAAGCGAGAAATTATTGGTGACAAAGTTACTTTGGATACTATTTCATATTTTGATGATAAAATTAATTTTATAAAAACCATTATCCCTAGTAAATTAAACAATTTAAGGAAAGATAGATTAACCAAATCAAAAAAAATAGCAGAATTGTTATTAACTTCTAAAGATATCTATCCTTCAGTTTATAAATTTTCAAAAGAGTATGCAATAAATCAAGCTAAACATTTCGGCATAAATGAGAATAATTTTATTACTTTCGATGCAAAATTAAAGTTTGTAGATAACGTTATAGATTTATTTTTAGAATTAATAAATCAACAAAGAAAAGGAACATTTCAAGGTAAAGATGATGGCAAAAAAATACTTCAAGAAATATTAATGAATATAAAATTGCACTCAATAGATGAAATCATAAGTTTACCTGACAAAATAATAGAAGCGTTAAAAGTAAATCATACAACTAAAGAAAAGTTAGATTTTGACTCTCAATTGTTAAAAACTCGTAAGGAACTATATGATTTCATCTTTTCCTTAGATTACATAGAAATAAAATTTGAAATAAAATATGCTGATGGGCAAATAACAAATCTTTCACCCGGTGAGAAAGGAACATTGTTATTAATATTTTATTTACTTATAGATATAGATAAGAGACCGATTATTATCGATCAACCAGAAGAAAATCTAGACAACGAAACAGTATTTCTAAGATTAGTCCCATTTATTAAACAAGTTAAATCAGAAAGACAGATAATTATTGTAACACATAATCCTAATTTAGCAGTTGTTTGTGACTCAGAACAGGTTATCTACGCACATATTGATAAATCAAAAAACAATCTTATCACTTACATTTCGGGAAGTTTAGAAAATCCAATTATTAAAGAAAAAGTTTTAAATGTACTTGAAGGAACAAAGCCAGCTTTCGTAAATCGTAAAGTTAAATATGATATATAATCATCACTACATGTGCACATTAGTCTTCTTAAAGGAACTAATTAAATAAAATTAAAAATAATTTTATGAAATTAACTAGACAAGAACAATTAATCGAATTAGTAATTTTTTCGATAGGTATAATATTTGCAATTTTAACACACTATTATACTAAAATTCCACCTGAATTTGCTTATAAAAATGGTTTTATATTGTTGTAATTTTTATATTTGGGGAAACTTTCGCACATATTGGATATATTTACTATAAAACCAAGATTATGGATGAAAAATTATTATTCTCACGACAGCGAATTTCGTAGCCAAATCGTAGCCAAATCGTAGCCAGAATTTTTTGAAAAAAGAAAGGGAGCTTATAACTCCCTTATTTATATATGAGCTAGCGGGGGGATTTGAACCCCCGACCTGCTGATTACGAATCAGCTGCTCTACCAACTGAGCTACGCTAGCGTTTCAATTAAAAATTATAAATTAAGAATTAAAAATAAATTTATAATTGAAAATAAATTGCGTTTAAATTCCTTTTTTACTCGATATAATAATGCTGCTTAATATCTTCGATATTTCATCACAATCGTTATAAATTGAATTAAAAAGAATCTTTTCCAAATATTCACATTCACTAAGTAATTTCAGCCAATATTTCGTTTCCCTGGTTTTCTTTATATGCAATTGTTAAAACATTGACAAAATCTTTCTTTGTTCTTCCTCCGATTGCTTCTTCTACATTCGCACCAATTGACGTTCCACATCTCAAAACTTGTTTAGAAAGTACATATTCTTTCTTCTCGTCTTTTAAATACTTATGTAATTTAACTATTCTAATCTGCAAATTTAAAAGTTTTATCAAGAATTATGTTATTTTCTTTCATAAAATCTTACTAAATTTAATAACAAATATTCTTAATTTTTAATTCTCAATTTTTAATTGAATTATGTTCCTTCCGAATAGTCATCCGAATACTTAATTTGTTCTTTGGTCAGTTTATCAATATTTATACCCATTGTGGTTAATTTTACACCGGCAATTTCCTGATCCATTTCGTCAGGAAGCTTATGAACTCCTAAAGAATATTTCTTCCCGCTTTTGTACATATTTACCAATGCTAACTGTGCATTAAACTGATTTGCGAAACTCATATCCATTACTTCTGAAGGATGTCCTTCTGCGGCTGATAGATTCACAAGTCTGCCTTTTGCAAGTATAAATATTTTCTTCCCGTTCTTTAATGTGTATTCTTCACAGTTAGGTCTGATTGTTCTCTTTGATTTAGTAATTTTTTCCAATTCAAGCAAATTGATTTCACAATCATAGTGTCCGGTATTACAAATGATAGCACCTTCTTTCATCGATAAGAAATGCCTACCGACTATTACATCCTTTACACCCGTTGCTGTGACAAAAATATCGCCAACTTTAGCGGCTTCATCCATCGTCATTACTTTATGTCCTTCAAGCGTTCCTTTCAAGGCGGCAGTAGGTTTTACTTCTGTGATTATAGTATCAGCACCCAAACCTTTTGCCCTGTTTGCCACTCCGCTGCCGCAATGTCCAAATCCTGCAATAACAAAATTCTTACCGGCGATAAGAACTGAGGTAGCTCTTAAAATACCATCAAGAGTGGATTGACCGGTTCCGTATACATTATCAAAATCCCATTTTGTTATCATATCATTTACTGCAAATACCGGATATTTTAATGCTCCTTTTTCTGCCATTTTTCTTAAACGGTGAACACCTGTTGTTGTTTCTTCTGTTCCTCCGATTATTGTAGGAATTAAGTTAGTATATTTTTTGTGGACCGTGAATATTAAATCTGCACCGTCATCTAAAGTTAGTTGTGGTTTGAAATCAAGCGTTCTATCTATACACCAGTAAAAATCTTTTGTATTCATTCCGTGCCATGCATAGATTGAAACACCTTCTTTAGCGAGTGCCGCAGCAACATCATCCTGGGTAGATAATGGATTGCATCCGCTCCAGGAAACATCTGCCCCTGCATCAATGAAAGTTCTTATTAAAACTGCTGTTTCTTTCGTTACGTGAAGGCAGCCTGCGAGTTTAAATCCTTTAAAGGGTTTAGTTTTTTTAAATTTTGCTCTCAAAGCTGCAAGAACTGGCATTCTCGATTCTGCCCATTGGATTTTCATCTTTCCCTGCTCAGCTAATTTTAGATCTTTTACTTTAAATTTTGCCATTAAATTTTTATCTCCGTTTATTTTTGAATTTGAGCAATATACATTAATTAGTTTTATTATTAAATCCAGAATTGATTGAAATCCCAAGTTCATCAAGCTGCTTTTTGGTAACAGTGCTTGGTGTATCATCCATTAATGATGAGGCGCTTATTGTTTTAGGAAATGCAATTACATCTCTTATTGATTTTAATCCGCAGAGTACTGCTATGATCCTATCAAAACCAAATGCAATACCTCCGTGTGGAGGAGCACCGTATTTGAAAGCTTTCAGAATAAATCCAAATTTTTCGGATGACTCAGCTTCCGTTAATCCAATAACATTAAATACTTTTTGCTGAATATCAGCTTTATGTATTCGGATACTTCCGCTCCCAATTTCATTTCCATTCAGAACAAGGTCATAACAATTAGCTCTTATGCTTTCAATCTCTTCCTTATTTTTACTGTCAAGCAATGGAATATATTCGTCCTTAGGCATTGTGAAAACATGATGTTCTCCATAGAATCTTCCATCTTCTTCTTCATACCTGAAGAGTGGAAAATCTGTAATCCATAAAAACTCATATTTTGTTTCATCAATCAAATTGAAATCATTTGCTATTTTCGAGCGCAGTTGACCAAGTGTAGTAAGCACTTTAATTTTTGTTCCGGAAAGAATGAATATAGTATCCCCTTCGCTTGCTCCGAATTTATTTTTAATTTTATTAAGTGTTTCAGAATCAATGAATCTTGTCAAAGGAGAAGTATATGTTCCGTCAGCATTTATCTTAACATATCCCAGCCCTCCGAAACCTAAAGTTTTCACATAATCGTTTAACATATCAATCACTTTCCTTGTAACTTCAACTTCTTGATTCTTTACATTTTTGACAGATGAAAGTTTTATACCTGCAACTATTCCGCCTTTTTCTAATGCTTCTCTAAATATTTTAAAATCTGTGTTTTTTAACTCATTAGAAATTTCTGAAATCTTTAAATCTCCTATTATTCTCAAATCAGGTTTATCAATACCATATATTGAAATTGCTTCATCATAAGTCATTCTTTTAAAAGGTATTTCAATATCTACTTTCAAAATATCTTTCCAGATATTCTTATAAAGACCTTCTGAAATTTCAAAAACATCTCCCTGATCAACAAAACTCATCTCTACATCTATTTGTGTAAATTCAGGTTGCCTGTCAGCACGAAGATCTTCATCCCTAAAACATTTACAAATCTGAACATATTTATCCAGACCTGCTACCATCAAAACCTGTTTATAAGTCTGGGGTGACTGAGGAAGCGCATAGAATTGACCTTTATGTACTCGTGAAGGAACCAAATAGTCCCGTGCACCTTCCGGAGTTGATTTCATTAATATAGGAGTTTCCACTTCAAGAAATCCTAAGTTTTCATAATATTTATGGACAATCTGATAAACTTTATTTCTGATAATCATATTTTCCATCTGCGACTTTCTTCTTAAATCAAGATATCGGTAAGTGAGCCGCAGTTCTTCGGATGCTTTAACATCTTCTTCTACAACAAAAGGAGGAATATCGGATTCGTTTAAAATTTCAAGATTTACTGCTTCAATTTCAATTTCACCTGTAGGAATATTTTTATTAATACTTTCCCTTTTTATTACCTTACCGGAAACGGAAATAACAAATTCATTCCCAAGTTTTTCAGCAGAGTTGTATATATCAGGAGAATCAGAATTAAATTTAATTTGAGTTATACCATACCGGTCCCGTATATCTACAAATATTAAACCTCCCAGGTCTCTTTTCTTTGCGACCCATCCATTTAAAGTTATATTATGGTTCAGAAAATTTAAATTCAGTTCACCGCAGTTATGCGTTCTTTTCGAAAATTTCATTATTCCTAAGTTAATTAAATATTCAGAATCTTTAATGAGTGAGCTGTTTAAGCTCTATACTAGTAAGTTTATAGATATTATCTAAACGATCTATTAATTTATTTAATTCGGATTTTTCTATTCCATTTATTGATTCGAGTTTCATGCACATCTCTGCCAGCCGGTTTGCACCAATATTAGAACTTGCGCGCCTTAGATTATAAGCTGCTTTTTTAAGTTTTTCAATATTATTTTTTTCAATCGAATTCCAGATATCCTGCATAAGCATAGGGGCTATTTCAAAATACATTTTAATAATTTCCATTAGGTCTTTCGACTGATTGGAGTTTGTATTATCTAATCTATTTATTATTTCCGAGTCAAGCATTAATAATGTCTGACCTTTTTGTTGTTCATTTAACTGACTTTTACTGTTGAAATTAGCCCATTTACGGATTTTCTCCGTTAGTTTATCAATTAATATTGGTTTCCCGATATAATCATCCATACCAGCCTCAAGGCACATTTCTCTATCGCCATGCATAACGTTTGCAGTCATGGCAATAATAACCGGTCTATCATTAGGTTTCCAGTTCTTCAAAATATTTCTTGTCGTTTCCAGGCCGTCCATTTCAGGCATTTGAACATCCATAAATATCAGATCATATCTCTGTCTTTTTATGGCTTCAATAACTTCGAGACCATTTGAAACAACATCTGCAATATAACCCATTTGCGAAAGTATTTTCGTTATTAGCTTCTGGTTAATAATATTATCTTCTGCTACAATAATTTTCAGTGGAATTTCATCTGCTAAACGCGATTTTTGAGGTTGAGGTTTCCGAACAGATTCAATTCTTTCTCCATGAGAGAAAATTGAAAGTATGATGTTGTATAGTTGTGATTGTTTTATCGGTTTAGACACGAAGAACGAAAATATATTTCCTAAATCTTTTTCATTCATTTCCTGTCTGCCAATTGAAGTTAACATAATGATCGGTAATTCTTCTTTTGTTCGATAAGCTCTTATTCGTTTAGATAACTCGAGACCGTCCATTTCAGGCATTTGCATATCGAATATTGCGAGGTCAAAAGGATCGAGAGCTTTAATCCAGTTTAATGCATTCTTTCCGTTTGAAGCTGACCTTGTCATCATACCCCAATTGCGGCATTGAAGTGTAAGTATTTGTCTGTTAGTTTCATTATCATCAACTATCAATACCCTTTTATTCTTGAAAAGAGGAACAGAAACACCATGCAATTTTGCAGTTATATTCTTAGCAATTTTAGTTTTAATTGTAAAATGGAACGTAGTTCCGATTCCCTGTTTTGATTCAAACCAGATTTTTCCACCCATTAGTTTGACCAATCTTTCACAAATCACCAGCCCTAACCCGGTACCACCAAATTTTCTAGTAGTTGAGGAGTCAACTTGTGAAAACGCTTTAAAGATTTTTCCGTGTTTATTTTCCGGAATACCAATACCAGTATCTTTTACCGAAAATTGTAACTCCAATAAATCTCCTTGCTGGCTTAATCTCTTCCCTGTAACAAATACCTCACCTGCATCAGTAAATTTTATTGAATTACTGATTAAGTTAATAAATATTTGCATTAACCTGGTAATATCTCCGATTATATATTCCGGAACATCTTTATCGATTAAATGCAGTAAATCAAGTTTTTTCTTGACAGCCTTTGATGCTAATAAATCAAATGCATCTTCAATACACTCTTTAAGGTCAAATGGTTGCTCCTCAAGATCCATTTTCCCTGATTCTATTTTTGAAAAATCAAGTATATCATTAATAAGCGTTAATAAAGTATCTCCGCTAATTCTGATCGTTTCGACATACTCCCGCTGATCCGGAGTTAATTCAGATTCCAATAATAAGCCTGTCATCCCGATAACAGCATTCATTGGTGTTCTAATCTCATGACTCATCATAGCAAGAAATTCCGATTTTATTTTTGTTTCCTGTTCTGCGGTATCTTTTGCTTGAATCAACTCAGATTCTTTTTTTTCCCATTGATCTAATTTTGATTCGTATTTTTCATAAGTATCTAAAATAGAATTTAGAAAAACAGGAAAATTATCAGCCACATTAGACAATTCTTCGGGAATTTTTATAACACTATCCAGCTGTTTAAACCAGTTTAGTAAATTCTGAAGTTCCGCTTGGTTTTCGAATCCAAATACTTCCTTTATTTGTTTGTCCAGAATTGATTTATTCATCTTTTTTAAAAACCTAATTATTTTTAATTTGTAAGTTTTTTTAATTCATCCGAAGTAATAATAAAACATTCATCCAGTTCTTTTAATAGAATTTCAAGACCGGTCATTTCATTATTTCTTCCTTTGAGTTCCAGGGTCTTACATATTTCGGAGAATTTCTTAGCTCCAATATTTAAACTTGCCCCTTTCAATGCATGAGATGCTTGTGATAATTTTGAAGGAATACCTCCATTGGCAGCCGTTCGGATATCATTCAACAGCCCCGGTGCCTGATTTAGATATAAGTCTATCACTTCTTTCAAAAAAGAAGTATCGTCATCACCCCCGAGATCTTTAAGGTTTTGGATCATATTCATATCCAAAATATCTTCATTAGATAAATCCATTATTTTGTCAGTTTTGTTAAGAGAATTTATTTTTATATATTTATTAATTTCAAATTCAGGATTAGAATTATTTAAATCTTCATCGCTCAAATTAACTTTACGAGAAGAATATGTTTGATTATTAATTAATTTATCAAGTTGAATCCCGGCATAAGAAGACATATTTTCAATAATTACGAGAGCACTATCGAAATATTTATCTTCCGCTTTGAAAAAAATAAAATATCCAAATATTTTATTTAAGATTTTAAGAGGCGAAGAAACACAAAATAAATTATTGTCAGATTCAAACAAAATTTCTCGGTTTATTAATGTCCCGTTTCTTACTTTTAATAATTCAGATTTATTTTCACCGGTCAGAATGTTATATCTTTTAAATGTATCAAGATTAAAAGAATCTCCTGCAAAGAAATATGGATTTCTTGACGAATATAAAATTTTTATCATATTATTATCGAAACTGCAAAACAATCCAAATTCTGAGTTTGTAAGAAGATTACCTAACCGGATAAAGTACTTGAAAAACTCACTGTAGCCGGCAAATTTCTTCGAAAAGAGTTTCGAAAAAGCAACACTGGATACTTCATTATTTCTAAAAAAGTTTTTCAATTGTTATATATTATAATATAATTTATTCAGCTAAAATAATAGATTACTAACAAAATCAAAGTGTTCCTCTCAATTCTTGCTCGCGTTCGATAGCTTCAAATAAAGATTTGAAATTACCTTTTCCGAAACTTTTCGCACCTTTTCTTTGAATTATCTCAATGAATAACGTTGGTCTGTCTTCAATAGGTTTAGTAAATATTTGCAATAAATATCCATCTTCATCTCTATCAACTAATATTCCTAATTCTTTTAAAAATTGAATACTCTCATCAATTTTTCCAACTCTATCTTCCAGGCTATCATAGTATTTATCAGGGACATATAAGAACTCAACACCGTTGTTTATTAAATTACCCACTGTTTCAAGAATATTTCCCGTCGAAAGTGCAATATGTTGTATACCTGCCGAATGATAAAAGTCGAGGTATTCATCTATCCGGGATCTCTTTTTACCTTTTGCAGGTTCATTAATCGGAAACTTAATTTTCCCCGAAGTATTCTGCATTACTTTACTCATTAATGATGTATATTCGGTTGATATATCTTTATCATCAAAGGAAATTAATTGAGAAAACCCCATTACTTTTGAATAGAAGTCAACCCAATAATTCATAAATCCTAATTCAACATTTCCAACTACATGATCAATTGCTTTTAGGCCAAGATCTTGAATTTCAGGAACTGCTTTTGTACCCGGAAGTATAAATCCGGGCATGAATAAACCATTATAATCTTTTCTCTGTATGAAACTATGAATAGTATCTCCATAAATTGAAATTGATGATTTTATAATATAACCATTCTCATCAATTATTTCAGTAGGTTTTAATACCTGTATTGCGCCGCGGGAAGTTGTTTCAATAAAAGACTTTTCTGCATCATCGACTTCAAAAGCAATATCTTTCACACCATCTCCATGTTTTTTAATATGTTCGGCAATAAAGCTATCAGGAGTTAATGGTGTTGTAAGGACAAATTTAATTTTTCCCTGTTCAAGTAAATATGAACATCTATCTTTATATCCTGACTCGAGACCTAAATAACCAGTAACTTTAAATCCAAAAGCTTTCTGAAAATAAAATGCCGACTGTTTAGCATTTCCTGAAAAAAATTCAAGATGGTCAATTCTATTTAATTTCAAAAAATCTTCTTTCATTTTTTGTTTCTGCTTGGGAAATAATTCTATGATTAAGTTATTTTGTATTCTCTTGGATCGATACCAAGTTTAGTGATTTTTTGCCGCAAACTCACAGGATGGAAATTTATATCTTTTGCTGTTGCAGCAACATTTCCTTTGTTGATTTTTAAATGTTTTTTTATGAAATTGATTTCGAATTCTTTAATCATAAATTCTTTGTTTTCGGAATAATCATTGGTAGTTATTTTATCTTTTGTTTTCCCAAGCACATTTAAAGGAAGAAGATCAAGAGAAACCACATTTCCTTCACTTAATATCGAAATTCTTTCGACTACGTTTTTAAGCTCTCTAATATTCCCCGGCCATTCATATCTTGATAAAGCAGCGATAACTTTCGGTTCAATTTTTGGTAACGGTTTTTTATTTAGTATAGAATATTCTTTAATAAAATTGTTAAAGTAATATAGAATATCTTCAGGACGGTCTTTAAGACTGGGAAGGTAAAATTCAAAAACATTTAATCTGTAATATAAATCCTCTCTGAATTTATTATCTTCTATCATCTTTTTTAGATCCTGATTAGTTGCGGCTATTATTCTTACATTAGTAGATTGTATTCTTGTATCTCCTACTTTTGAAAAATGTTTTTCCTGAAGAACCCTTAACAATTTGACTTGAAGCAGAGTATCAATTTCACCGATTTCATCAAGGAATATAGTTCCATTATCGGCAATTTCAAAATATCCTTTATGATCTTTTATTGCACTGGTGAATGAACCTTTCACGTGGCCAAAAAGTTCAGATTCCAGAAGTTGTCCCGGAATTGCCGCACAATTCACCACAACAAATTGTTGTTCTGCTCTGTTACTTTGCTTATGAATATATTTAGCTAAAACTTCTTTACCCGTTCCGTTTGCACCGGTAATAAGAATCGTTGAATCAGATTTAGCAACTTTTTTAGCTTCAAAGAGAATATTCTTAACAACATTGCTGTTGGTTCCATAATCTTCATCACCTAATTCCGAAGGATCGAATTTTTCTAGTTTATGTTTTAATAAAAGATTTTCCTTCAATAAAGAAATTCGCTCGAGTCCCCTGTTTACTGCAAGTAAGAGTTCTTCTTTATCTATGGGTTTTGTAAGATAATCATAAGCTCCGATTCTGATAGCATCAACGGCAGATCTTATAGTTGCAAATGCAGTGATAAGTATAACAATCAAATCAGGTTCAATCTTTAATACTTCATGCGTAAGTTCAATACCATTCATATTTGGCATATTAAAATCCGTAAGCATGATATCAAATTTATACTGCATGATTTTTTCCAGAGCACTATGTGGCTCAGAAACGGTTGTAACACTATGACCTGAATCGACAAGTACTTTCTTCAAAATAGCAATAGAGGTCAACTCATCGTCAACAACTAATATATTTGCCATATAATATTATTAAAATATAGTTTATAGACTATAATTTAATCAAATTATTTCGAAAAAACAAAACTTTAAAAACTTATTTAATTACTGTTAATTTTAGCGTTTTTATAATATTGTTTTCAGAAAACATAGTATAGTAATATATACCTGAAGATAATTTTTCGGAATTCATCTTTACATTATAAATTCCCGGGTTGAAATTATCATTAACCAAAGTCATGATTTCCTGACCTAATACATTACAAATTTTTATAGATATTTTTGCTTGCTTTGAAACAGAAAACTCAATATTCGTTACCGGGTTAAACGGATTCGGATAATTTTGCATTAAATTGAAATCGGATGGAATATTTTCAGAGATTTGTTTCACATCTGTCGTTCCGCCCGCATCTGTTAAACGCTTCACGAAATCCTGATAGTATTGATTTGCTATTAATGAATCATAAATAATAACTACGTTTTCATCATTATCGTAAGATGCTGCATTTGAAAAATTATATGAACCTGTTTCAACAGCAGGATTGCTTGAAGGTGTTTCAGCATCTATTAAGATATACTTATCATGGAATAAATAAGATGTGTTATAATTATCAAGAAATACTTTTGCTGTCGGATTCCAGACTGTTCCGCCTAATCCCGCCATTTCAAAGTAAACTGGACCATTCGTTATATTTCCGTTTGTGCTTCTGTCAAATACACCTCTTACCATTACTGTAGGAGGATTATACTTAGCATGCATTTTATTTTCTATTGAAAATTTTGTAAACGAATATATGCAGAAATTAATTGAATGTTGCGTTTCATTTGTTATCAAATTTTCAATTTTTGTTGCAATATCATCTGATGGTGAGAAGTAACAATCTAATCTCTTTCCATTTATATTAAACAAGTGCGGTGTATTATCTAATTTAGCAGTACCAAACTTTGCATTCGCTGGGTTATTCACATCATTGTGTGAACCCCACATTTCTTCAAACTCTCTTGTATACGTATGACTCAATGCTTCATCCTGAATAAATATTACATTCTGGACATCCTGATAAAATTGCTGGTATGTTATATTTGCTGAACCTGTCCATACCCATTTATGCGAATATGCTGATGCTATTGTATCTCTTCCATCAAACACAAAAAACTTATTATGCATCAATGCCGAACCTGTTGGACGCTGTTGTACTCTAATTCCGGCATTTATTAATTCCTGCATCAATGCTTGAATCGTTCTTGAATCATATACTATCCTTATTTTCACACCACGTATAAATGCATTTAGTAACGCTTGTCTTATATTAGTTAAATCATTAAAAGAATAAATCGCTAAGTCAATTGAATACCGAGTAGAATCTATTCTCTGTATCAATCTTGTTTGAAAATCTGCGCTGCCATTCGCTAAATTGTTTGGTAAGGCAACTGATGGTTCGGTTGGATAATTAAAATACGCTTCCATCTTTCCTGTTGAAGCCGAATGTGAAGATGTTGAAAAATATTTCGGTGAAAATGTACTCGTACCCGCTCCATTTGTAGATGAAACCTGTGCATAATAAATTTTTCCCGGTATTAAATTTGTTAATGTTGCCGTATGCATTGTTACCAATGTTGCATTGTACAATGAATCCGTATAAACTATCGGTTGACCGAGCGAATCAGAGACAAAATACTTTATCTTTGTATCCCCTTCTGCTAATGTATTAAAAGTCAACGTTATGCTTGTTGGATTGATTGCTGACTCTAAAGGAACTGTTGAAATTATCGGACCAACTGCCGCTGTAATTATATCATTAAGATCTCTTGGAATTATTTGATATCCACCAAAATAAGGCGAAGATGTCTTATATTGACTTTCAAGAGCTGTTACTGAAAATGGATACGGCGGAATAATTGTGTTAGCAATATTTGTTGATGTATAAATTCTAATATCCACTGAGTCTGTACCAACAAATATTCTATAATTTGTTCCCGAAGATGATGTTGTCCAGCTTGTTGCGATAACTCCGGCAGTAGTTTTTACTGCTGTTATTCCATTTATCTTAATCAACCTACTTTCATACAGTTCACCGGTTTCTCTCGCTTGAGTCGGAGTCACTACAACTGGAGTTGTAGTTTTTCCTGTTGAAATTACATTAAAAGCACTTATAGGTTGAAGTTCTGTCAAACCATTGTAATTTGTTACTAAACCTGTAACCTGAACACTATCACCTCTGACAACACCTGCACCGAATATTGCGTCATATGCGGCTGTACCCGCTGTAGAACTTTGCAGATAAACTAAAGGAGGACCAAGTTCACCTTGCGTTGTTACAACGCCCTGAACGGTTACTGTTTGACCTAATAATAAAGGAACACCATTTGCGTCTTGTTTTCTTAAAGAGTCAAGTGTAATAACCTGACTATAAACACTGCTGACTAAAACCAGCAAAATTACTAATATGATTGATTTCTTGAACATAACATTAATTATTTAAATTTATAAATTTATTTTATACTAAACTAATTATATTAAAACAAAAACTAAATCCATTAATAACTCAAATAAATCTTCTTACTAAGCCAAATAAAACAAAAAATAACTATAAATCGATTCCAAATTTACTACTTTATTCTATTCCCATAAATCTTCATCGCAGAACTAATCACAATGCCATTTGGATCTTCAGCCATTTTCCTGTCAATTTCTTTCTTCAAAGTAGGTAAATCCTCATTAATCCCCTTCTCTAACACAGGCTTATTATATGCATAATTATACGGTGTCATATATTTATACTCATACTTATCAATCAAATCTTTAAACTTCGGCAAATTCTTTACCCAAAGGAAAGATTTATCATCCCAGAATACCAGTTTCCAATCATTAGAATTTTTTGACAAATATGATATTATAGTCTGCTCCATTTCCTCGGGCATTCTGATTAAATCCGGGGCTAAATATATGACATAGTCAAAATTATAGTCTTTAAATTTCTTTTCAAAGCCGGGTTTTTTTCCTATAATTGTATTATACTCAAAAAATATTGAATCATTAAGATTCCTGCTGTCTATAAAATTCTTTGAAGCAGGAAAATTCCATATTAAAAATCCACCTGTTCCGAAGTGATTAAAGGGTCGTTCCCCTATCTCATTAATTTTATTTTCTTTTATAAAACTAAACATTTGAGTTGGAATAAAATCGGAATTTATTCCAAATCCGGTAACCCTGTAATATTTTAAAAATTTTAGATATAAACTATCATCTTTTACCGGAAATATAAGTAAAATCAGAGCTGCCGAAATTATTAGTTTTGGTACAGGGTTGATTGAAAAATATTTTTTTAATTTCCGAGAATTCACCTTTCCCGACAAATAGTCTATCGAAATTATTGTAAAACAAAACATAACAAGAATATAATCCACAGTAAATCTCATCGCTCTTACAGAATATACCGCAAATACGATGTATAACAATCCTAAAAATAAATCCTTCTTTTTAAAAGCATAATATAATACCAGTATGCCTGAAAATAGAAATCCTTTATATAGGTATGAAACAAAACTATCAGTATATTTTTCGCTAAAAGGAGAAACCCATTCATTAACGGTTTCAAGCATTTTCATTTTCGTGTGGTCGTATGCATAAATATAAGTTGCAATTCCATTTGGGTTAATGAGCATTACAAGCAGGCATGCAATAAAAATCATCAATAATCTTACGATTTCCGGTTTATTTAAATTTCTTATTTCAGTATTTTTAGAAGAATTGGATGAAAAATAAGAAATTAATTCAGAAGATACATAAACTCCTAATAAGAGTATCCCGGCAATTATTCCCATATGAGTATTAGCCCAGAAAAGAAATATTAAAGGAAGGAAAAAGAGTATTTTATAATTATCTCTTTTAAAATACCTGTATTGTATTAGGATATATAAAGTTAATGCAAAAAATACGTAGGACATCAGATGCGGGCGTGGGGTTAATCTGTCAATTATAGAGAATAAAAGTGTAATTAATGCTAAAATAACCAGATTATAATTTACTTTAAACTTCCTCAGAATCAACAAAAAGACAGAAAATACGATTATAAGTAATAAAGTTCTTAAAATTGACAAACCAATATAGCCTGCAATATTGTAAACTGAATATGTAAGTATATCCCACCCCCATTCGAAAGGCATCCATTTCTGTCCTTGTGTTATAAATCCGAAAACATCAGTTGCCGGTACACTCCCCGTTTCTATTATGTACCTACCTGTTGCGAGATGCCAGAAAACATCATCATCACCGGTAATTTTAAAGGTAGTAAAGAAAATCAGAAAGATGAAAAAGACAGCAAGAAGTCCGTAGTTAAAAAGAGGTTTCTCATCATAATTAACTACCTCTTGTTTAGCCGATTTCTTCTTTTCCTTTGCCAATATATTTTAGTTTAAATCGGTAGAAAGTTTAAATCTTACAATTCTATTATTCTGAGTATCGGCTATGTATAAAACTTTATTGAAATGTGCAACTCCCATAGGCGAATTGAACTGACCATCACCACTTCCAAAGTATCCGAAAGATTCAACAAGCAATAATCCTGCACTATTAAATTTATATAAATGATTGCGTAAAGCATCTATCACATAAACATTCGAGTTTACATCTTGAGCAATTCCATTCGGAGTTCCGAATTTAGTATTAACTATATCCTGCATGGGCGAAGTAAATTTAGGGTCATAAGCACCACTCGAAGAATTATAATTAAACCAAATAACTTTATTTAATGAAACAGTATCAGGAGTATTCCTAGCAATAATAAAATCAGCCGAACTGTTTTTAGCAACAGTAATACCCGAAGTATTTTCTATAGAATAAAAACTATTTCCTGATATTTGGAAACCTGTAAGCTTTTCTACATGTGTAATAAATTCAATTCCCTTTAATTTAATTATAGCATTTCCCGGATCAATACCTATCGGGTCGCCAGGACCAATTCTTGTTATAATATAAGAATTATCAGGAAAGACAGAAATTCCTTTGAATTTTCTAAATTTACTTGTATTAGGAGTTGGATATAAACTTGATATCAAAGTGAAAACCGGAGCATTACCTATAATACCTCCACCTGCTACCATTTTCAGACGATAAACAAGAGAAATAGTATCTACATTTGTTATAGAATCACAAATTACCAATAAATCAAAATTTCCATCCTGTGCAATTTTTTTTGGAAATACGTTCGTACCAAAATTTTTAGAACTTATTATCCCACCTGACAAATCTAACTGGACAACGGTATTATTCTTTGTATCAGCGACATAAATCAATGGCTCTTTACCGACGAGAATGTCTTCAGGATTATTAAACTGATACCAAGCCGGATATTGCTGTACGTAAACCGTATCGCTGACGTTCACTGTTCCGTTGTTTGTAATCGGAAACTGAGCAAGGTCTAGTTTATCACCGCATCCGGATAAGATATACGTGGAAATAAATATTGTTATTAGAACAATCCAGCGAACAAAATTATTTTTTTTCATTTTCATAATTAAAATTCTTTATTTATGCGGAAATAATATATTCATAGATAACCTGTGAGTAAATCCAAGTTCTTTATATCTGCTGACAGAATAATCTAAACTTGCCTTTGCAAAGGAAATTGGAAATTTTAATCCGGCTCCGGCAGAAAAACTTTCTGCGTCGACATTGAATTTATAACCACCTCTGAAAAAGAGAAAGTCCTTATAAGCATATTCTGCCCCTATGTTTAAATTTTCTTTATTATCATTAGGACTATTTAATTGAATGCTTGTAGTAATTCTATTAGTTTCATTTAACAATGGCTCAAAAGCAAATCCGATTTTAAATACTGTCGGAGGGGGAAAACTCTGAAAGTCGTTTACTGTTCTCCCTTCTAACAAATTAACAGATCCCGAAGGTTTAACTTGACCTCCGAAATTTGAAATCATCACAGCAAACCGGGAAGTACCTAACCCTGTCATATAATATGTTGCAAGATCACCCAATATGGTTCTCGTTTTAAGTTCCCCTAGGGTTTCTTCAACGTATTTTACAGTTGCACCAAATGAAAACTGAGTAGTCATCTGCCTAGCAAAGCTTAATCCAATAGCAATATCGGAAAATCTGAAATATGAGCCGGTACCTTCGGGTTGAAATTCTGTAGTAATTTTCATATCCTCGGTTCTGAGAGAAGTAACACCTATTCCGATGGCATTGCTTCCGAAATGATATACACCTCCAAAATATTCGAGTCTTGTATCGACGAACCATTCCGTATGCGAAAAAATTACTCCGTTTTCTTTAAACTGAACTAAACCCGCGGGATTGTAGCATAATGCCGATATATCATTAGCCACTGCAGTAAATGATTCTCCCATACCCGTACCTCTTGCCCCATTACCAATTTTTAGAAATTGCAACGAAGCTGTCCCTGTCCTTTGCCCTCCTAAATTAGGTATAAGTTGAGCTTGAACATTTTTTTCGCATATGAAAAGTAATGCAATGGTTATAAAAACATAAAAAATCTTATAAAATATCTTATTTAATTTTTTCAATTAATTTACCCTTTAACATTAAAACTTAAGTGAAATGCCAAATTTAATTTGTCTTGGTGCTAAATATCTAGCCGGATTAAACGGATATGGATCCACAGGGGCTTGTAAATCCGGATAAAGAGGATCATTCCAGCCATTTGGAGTCGGATCTCCAAATTCATAAGCCCTGCCTGTTACGGGATCAATTATTGCTGAGTTTTTATTATTAAGGAGATTCCTGACACCAAAATTAATTATACAACTAATACCCCATAAATCTATATATTTATCAATGTCGAAATCAATATAAAACCAATTATCACCGATGTTTCCATATATATTATTATAATCTGATTCATAAAGTGGTCTGCCGTTTTCTAAATATCCTTCAAATAACTGAGGAGTATATCTTTTCCCTGATTGAAAGAAAATTTTTGTTTTAATATTTATATTATCTAATATATTCCTTCCGAATCCAAAAATACCTTTTCCCTTTTCTATACTAAAAAATAAATTAGCACTCCCCTGGAATGGTCTGTCCCATGACAGGAAGTTTTCGCCTATAGATTCCTGGACACCTTGCGAAACAACGAGAAAACCGGCATCAGATGAAGAACTCTTACCGGTCGCAACAGAATAAGTAAAATTAAACGTTCCGTTAAACCATTGTCCGATTCTTTTCTTATATTCGACTTCAATCCCTCTTGTCCTTGCATAATCCTGATTAAAATAACTTACGAATGATTTACCGAGATATCTGCCACTATTTATAATAATACTTTTGGTCGAGACATAATCATAAATATTTTTATAGTAAGCAGTAATAGTCAACACATCATCATTTGTAAATTGATTTCTGATTCCGAGTTCGTAAGAAACTGTTGTTTCAGGATTAAGATCGGGATTACCAAATTTTTGAAATGTTGATTTCGCAGTCTGAGGATTTAACTTTGCGTAAACAAATTGCGGTTTGGGTCGCTTATTAAAATGTCCGTACGAAAAAAACAATGTCTGATTGTTGGTTATTGGATGTGATATTCCAAGTCTTGGAGAAATTCTCCCTTTCCATCGTCTTCCGAAAAAATCGTATGTATGATCCATATAATTTTTCCTGACTTCATCCGGTATAGTTACAACCTCAGGATTTTTAACGGCATCATCTACAAATTTTCCGGGGAACCAGTAATCGAATCTTAATCCATAATTTAAAATCATACCCTTAAACTGAAGAGAATGCTGGGCATATAATCCACCAAATGCAGGAAATACTCTATAAACATCATTGTTAAGTCCCATTGGTTTAATCCACGGTTGATAAATATCAATTAACTGCATTTCCTGAAAACTTGCTTCAAAACCTGCTTTAAGTTTGCTTTTAGATGTGAAGTTGTTTGTAATATCACCTCTTATAGAATTTTCAATAACATAATGGTCATGCCAGGTATATGGATTTCCAATATCATAAAAACCATTTCCGGGAACTAATGTCCAGCTATTTAGTGAATCATTTGTATGAACGTATATAAAAGGAGGTTTGATTAAATCCAGAGGTTCGTTATATTGATTCCAGTTTGTACCATTCGCATCAACCCTTAAATTTGTATAAAATCGATTCAATTTTATTTCATAATATGATTTTGCACTTGTTGTATGAGTCCATGTCAGAGTGTTTATCATTGTATTCGAAGTGTATGTATTTGCATTATCCATCAATTCCTGAAAATTATACTGATATCCCGGTGAAGGTTCAACATATTCAAGGTTTGATTGCAATGAAGTTGAACTTTGATTTATTGCAACTGATTGATTAAATGAATATGTAAGTTTCATTTGAGGAGTAAATTTCCATGTCACTTTTCCGAGCCAATACCAGTTGTTATCTTGTCTGGGAGCAAACCTTGTTCCTCCAAAAATAGAAGAGAAAACTTTATTTGCTTTTCCTGCTCCGTCGTTATATAAATTTTCAGATTTTAATCTGTTAATATAAAAACCGTCGGATAAACCCATAAAGAAATTGGCAAAAAAAGTAATTTCGCCGGGTGGTTTAATTTTCAATGCTTTAAAAAGGTATTTTGTAATCGGTTCCGGACCTCCTAAATTCATTTCCAATATGTCTGTATTAAAGCTGCCTCCGTCATTTTTATTCTTCCCGAAATTATCTTTTGAATACGAAATATAAAAATTATATTCACTATATCTTCCTTCTTTTGTTCTTGCTGTTACAACTCCACTTGTAGCTTGGCCATATTCTGCATTATATCCTCCGGTTATAACTTCTACTTCTTCCAATGAATTTGCAGATAATTGAAGTCCGAAGCCGGTTCCAGACAAAGGATCCTGAACATTTACACCATCCAGTAGGAAAGAATTTTCATAATTTCGTCCTCCTCTTATATAAAGCTCATTATCACTTTGAACAACCCCTGCCTGATTCGTTACAATATCTTTAACGTTCACGACATTTGTTTTCGAAATATCATCGCTCGACATAATATGCCGGCTTGAAGTTTCCTCAATATCAAGCAACGGTCTTTCACCAATAACTACAATTTCCTGATCAACTGTATACGATGTAATTTTCAATTGAATGTTCATTTCTTTCTTCTCATTATCATTAATTTGAACATCAGTATATTCAACTGTCTTAAAACCGATATAATCTACTTGCATTGTATATGAACCACTCGGAATATTCTTAATCTCATATTTACCATTTAAATCTGTTACAGCTCCCAAATATGTTCCTTTCAGTTTAAGAGTAACCCCTTCTAATGTTCCACTCGATGAGTCCTTTACAACACCGTATATAGAACCCGTGAGTGTTTGCGCTAATGTAACGTTTGCCGAAATTAACATCAGCAAGATTAATAAAATTTTTTTCATATATTACTTAAATTAATATCTTTTAGGATTCTTTTTTTCAAAATGTTCTTCTGTTTCCTCTTGATTTATAACTCATAGTTCCGTAACCAAAATCTGTTATCAGCATCTGATGCATAAATTCTTTCGAGGCATTCACATTTCCGTTTAAATAATATATCGGCAGCAGCATAAACATTAAATTCGGATTGTTTACAGGACTTGTGAATCCGACTGTTATAGTATCGTTAGTGCAATAATTTCTTGGATAAATTCTATACAATATTTTTGTTCCAACCGAAGGATAGATTCCTTTAGTTCCTGCTCCAAAAAAAGGAATAGTATTATTAACATACAATTTTGGATAAGAATTTTCATACCATAGAAAAGTCGTATCAGTATTTTGAATCCCTTGAAGAAAACAAGTTGTTTTTATACTATCTATAGGTGCAAAGTTAAATAATGAACCTTGAATGATTGAAACATTTGGAAAACCAGATGACCAGAACAATTTCCCTCCATTGTTAATAAAATAAGGAAGTGAATTCTGTGCAAGATTCAAGTTAGGATCATCTTCAGGTTTTCCCCCACCATTATGATTAGCAACCCACATAACAATTTTAAACAACTTCAGCGTTTCGATAAACATTGGATTAATAATCTTTGGAATTAAATTTCCGTTGTTTGATCTAATATCAAGTACATCATAATGAATCGTATCCATAACCTGTCCGAAATAAGTTTCCGCAGTACTAAATTCACTTGTTGGCATATCCTTTATTAAAAGAATCTTTGACGTCGTATTTTTCACGTAAAAATATTTTGCAGTATCCTGGGGCATACGAACAATCGGACTAAACGCGTGTGCATTATCCTGTGCCTTCATATAAATGCAGGTTCTTCCCTGTACAAGACCGCTGTCCTTCGTGAGAGTCATAATATTCAGACTTCCAGGAAGTGGTTTAAAATGTATAGTATCATTTATAGAATATAAATAATTTGCAATCGTACCATCGCCGTCAGGGTCTGTACCTATCCATTTCACTGTAGCAATAGGAAATATTGTATCGGGTAAAGTTACTGACGGGTCAAAAATCATTGAAGGAGCACTATTCACAACCGGATATAAGTTCGATGCAGGTGTAGGATCAACAATCCCCTTATCATCAACTGAAGCAACCCAAATTTTAAATAGACTATCCTGACCACTTATTGTAAAAGTAAATGTACTATCATTTTGTGTTGTGAACGCCCAATTTAAGGAATCAAATGAAATCCTAAAACCAACAACTATGCCTGCCGGGCTGTCTCCCCACCACGAAATCTTTTTGACTGTCCTACCGGGTGCGATAGTATCTCCCGGCATCGAAAATACAGATAGATAAGTATTCGGAGGCATATTAGGCTTAATTCCTGTAATAGGGTCACTACATGAAGCAAAATACATAAACCCTAAAATAAATAAGAACAAAGCAGTAAAATTTTTAATCATGTAATTATGATATTATTTCTCTTAAAATATAAATTTAAATATATTTCTTACTAAAACCTCGAAAACAGCTCATTTTTAACTTTTCTTCTAAACCAATCTGCACAGATTCAGAGGAAATTAACACATCCCAAAGCACTAAACACATCTATCTATTAAAAAACATTCTCGTTACGAAACCAAAGTTCCGTAACGAGAATTATAAAATCACTATTTTATTAACAACATTTTCTTGGTATCAGCGAAACTCGTACCATCCCTGCCATCAGCAGTCATCCTGACAAAATAAACACCACTTGCAAGATCTGCGCCATTGAAATCAATCATAAAACTACCCGCATTCATATTTTCATTTACTAATTGTCTGACTTCCCTACCCAATAAATCATAAACTTTCACAATAACCTTCGAATACATCGATAACGAGAAACTAATTCTTGTAACCGGATTAAACGGATTCGGATAATTTTGATTTAATTTAAACGACTTAACTTCACTCGAAATCGGTTTAACTCCAACAGGTATAACAGTTCCAAAGTCAGAATTATTTCTCGGGCAAATTTTATAATTCGTGTATGCATAATATAATATACCTTGCATATAAGAAATAGAATCGTATTTAGTTAGCAAAGTTTTTCCTGAAGTTACACCATCCCAATTATTGGTGAATGTATGATTAGCTCCGGGAAGCATTACTCTTGCCTCTGTGTATGAATTATCAATTACTAAAAACTCACCAAAATTTCTTCTAAATGTAGTATCAATCAAAGGATCAATAGTTGTGCAAGCTGTTCCTCTACTTGCATTAATACAGGTAATCCAAACAGGTGTATTCAACCTAACAAGAACACTTTCCCATTTTTTTATAGATAAATCTCCACCTGCTTTACTGTTAGCAAGAACCGAAGCAGTTAAATTTTCAGGAGTTGGTAAAGGATTTCCTGTTGATAAAATCTGAACGTCCGACGGAGAGGATGTTAAGATTGTATTCATTCCAAAATTATACGTAACCGTTCCTCTAATCCTAACTTGTTGACCTCTGCGTAATTGATCAGTAGGCGGACCACTAATCCAAATACCGCTGAAAATACCTGTACCATTTTGAATTATAACTCTGACAGGCGCAGTAACAGCTCCACCCGGACACGAAGTACAAGTGTAGTTTTTAAAATCAATAGTATCAGCTGTAACAATACCTTCAACTCCTCTAACGATTGCATTTTCATAACCTGAATGTCCACCATCGTTCACACAATATTGTACATCCTGAACTGAAAGCGAATCACTTGCTTTCACGACATAGAACAATTTTGAAATTGAAGTATCTGCAGGAAGAAGTCTTGTTAAACCTGCAGTATTACTTGCACTGAAATAATACTCAACTAAATCATTTAATGGTCTTGGAGGTAATTTTGCTGAGAAAATATTTCCGGCGACATTTGGCATATTTTTGCTTGTAAATGCCCCGCCATTTATTTTATAAACAACGTTAACACCCGTTATCGTTGTTGTGCTTGATACTGTTACCGTCACTTGTACACTATCAGTAGGTGTAGGAACACCGGGAGTTTTACTCGGACCTGAAAGTTGCGGAGGGACACCCCCTAAACTTAAATCATTCGGATAAATAGGAACTATAACATAAGGTAAAGTATTTCCAAGAACACCTTCGTTATTGCAATTGATAATAACACCTTTTATATAATTAACTATAGTACCTTGAGCAGGTGCTGTCCAAGGTCTCAATGTATCAAACACAGGTGAAGGACCACCCGCACCCGGGTAAAAATTTGAATAATCCCTGACGTATAATTTATTTCCGTTTGCATCTACTATACTAAATGGTTGTCTGCTTACTAAACCGGGACCAACTGTAACATTTCTTATCTCAACATACATACCTTCATACTTTTCGCCGCCCACATAATTAATAGAGCCACCTGCATTTGGATAATCTCCAATAGCAAAATCAGTAATATTAACTAACTTTGGAGTTGGTCTGTTTCCGCCTAAAGAATTTATAGTTATTGCGGCTGACGTATCAAGAGCTATTTGAGTTAAATAACCCGACCTGTTTCTATCTAAACCAGTTACCGAAGTTGACCAAAACTCCTGAACAATACCTTTAACAGTTATAATGTTACCTGTGTCAAGATTTTGTAAATATGTATTGGTAAACCTTGAACCTTGTCTTATAACTATACCGCCATAAACACTATTTGAAGTGTCTTGCGCATAACAGGTCCAACTTGCAGTTCCTCTTAAAAGTGTATGATAAACACCACCGATAGAAACTTGTGGAGGTGCAACAACTCTACAAATGAATTGAACAGAATCACCTATCATAGGAGACCAGTCTTTTCCAACCGTAAGAGAATCGTTTGAAACTGTTTCAATTTGCATTAAAGAAACATTCATCCAAGTCATAATATTTGCTATTACTATATAAGAAAACATAACAAATATTACGGACAATGTTAAGTATTTTAATTTTTTCATAAATTTATATTTGTATTTTAATTATCGATTTTAATTTTAAAATTATTTAACAATTAAGAACTTACCTTTTTTAATTTCACCTGTAACTGCATCTTTAACAGTAAATAAATACAAACCCGATGCAGTTGCCTGATTATCTTTAGTGATTAAATCCCAGGCATGCTCACCACCAGCAAATTTTTGATTTCCATCCGAATATGTTTTAAACCATTTAATATCACTGCCATTATAAGTTGAAGCATCGTGAGAAAGCTTTATCACTAAATCTCCTGAGAGAGTCCAGATAGAAATATCACATTTTGATGGCAGATTATAAAAATATATTTTCCGTAATACTTCTTTTTGCCCACCTGTTCCGTCCCAAATAGCACTACCATAATATGGATTTGGATAAACTCCCACTTCGGCATTTGAATTATCCTTGGCAGATGTTCCAACAATTACTCTCTTAATATTAGCTAACAAACTACTTTCAAGCGATTCAAGCCCTTGCGATGGGTCACCTTTATCATAGGATGTTATTGAATAAATATATTGAAATCCGTTTAGCTGATTTGAGAAATCAAACCTGTACCAATATTTATTAGTATCGCCGGAAAACATTTTTGGTTCTGTATCGCTATACTTTATAAACGTAAAACCGGTATTATTAAAATATGCATTACAACAAGAATCGAAGTCTCCGACTAATTTTAATGCAGTCATTAAATCAAGGTTCTGTGTTAAATCTGCTCCAGTATTAGTTCTATAAATTCTATAACCTTCAAAATCTTTTTTCCCTGAAATTGGGTCAACTGAATTTTCAGCATTATTTGTCCACCATAAAGTTACTTTTTTATCAGAAATTTCAGTTCTTGTGATTGGAATATCAGGCGGCGAAGGAAGCTTATAACCGTTATCATAAGACCTTTGCGCCCAACCTGCATTCTTATAAAGTATTTCTCTTTGGAAATCTGTATCAAACCTTGCAGGGTCAGTACCATTCTTCTTAGCACAAACAACAGCAAATACTGCATTTATAGTATCTTGTTGATACCTTAAAGTCAAAGGAGTTCCATTTATATTTTTAAAAGGTCCGTATGAAATTAAAGTAACCCTGTTTGCAGGATTTAACCTTAGATAATTAATTCTATTAGTGTCAATAACTGTTCCGGGAGCAAGGAATCCTTTCATTTTACTGTACCTTTGGATATCATCTGTAGGAGAAAAATAAACAGGATCAGAAGTATTTTTAAACTGCCATATAGTAAATTTTGAACTAACCTTTTCTGTATCAACTCTTGGGTATGCTCCAAGAAGTTTTACACCTACATAATTATCAGTAAATCCTGGATCTCCGTCATAATCATAAGTATACTCCATTCTTAATGAATCAACATAACCGGTGGCTCCATGAGAATAAAATGAAGTTCCCGGACTACAAGGGTTAACAGCTACATTGAGATTACGGACAACACAGTCTTTCCATAAACCAATGTATAAACTATCTATAGAAGAAGTGCTACCATTATATCCAATATTCACAATTTTGTAATTTAAAATTACAAATGAATTCGCAAAGTTCAAATTATAAGTATACGTTTCCAACAAAACTTTGATACCCAAGGGTATGTGGTTCTGCATACCTGTTGTATTTGTATCAACAAATTCGCAAATAAAATCTTGATGTGAAACAGCTTTTGGATCATAAAATGGTGATGTGATCAATGTTGATCTTTCAGTAATTATAGATCCGGGACCGTTAGTATATTCAAATCCTTCAGTTTTGTTAGCATTCGAAACATCAATTGCTCCGGTTGTTACGTATGTTTGTCCACCTTTAATACCGCCGACCCACAAACCGCCGAGCCATAAGTTTTCAATTCCTGAACCCGCAGGATACATACAAGAAGGTTGAGTGCCGCAAAAACCTTTCCCAATAGTACCATAATTAGTAACAGTCATCTGTATGTTACCGGCATTAGTAAACTTATTATTCACATCATCAAAAGGCCTCGGAGATGCAATATATGGAAAATAAATTGAATAAGAAGAAAGTGCAAATACTAAAAACGATGTGAAAAAAAAGGTAATAATCCCTTTGAAGAATGTAACTCTTTTTGATTGCATTAAAAATTCGTATTTAAAATTGAATAAACTCTCTTAAATAAATTATTAAATTCATAATCTTAATCGTAATTTAGTTTGATTAATTATTATATTCAATTGATAAAATTTCAAATGCATTAATAAATTCTCTTATTTATCACATTTTAAATTTTATTGATTTATCGATTCGATTCAATCTTTTAAATTCAAATTTAATTTATTTTTAATTATTTTAAAATTTTACTCCAAAAAATTTAACTTTACTCTATGCAATTTATTGATTGGTTAATACTGGGGCTATATTTTTTATTATCTCTTTTGATAGGTGTCTATTATAGTAAAAAGGCAAGCGGTAGTACAGAGAATTTTTTTCTTTCCGGACGAAACCTTACCTGGTGGATTGCAGGATTGTCAATGGTGGCTACTACTTTCGCCGCAGACACGCCTCTTGCAGTAACAGAATTAGTCGGTAAAAACGGAATCGCAGGTAACTGGCTCTGGTGGAATATGTTGATAGGGGGAATGCTTACAGTGTTTTTCTTTTCGAGATTATGGCGAAGAGCGAATATTTTAACCGATGTGGAGTTTATAGAATTACGATACTCAGGTAAAGCCGCAGCATTCCTCAGAGGCTTCAAAGGGCTTTATCTTGGGATTTTTATGAATACTATTATAATGGGCTGGGTAAATCTAGCAATGATGAAAATTCTGATGGGTATGTTTCCGGAATATATTAATTCCGGTAATGTAATTATTTATGTAGGAATCTGTATGTTGATTACTGCAGGCTATTCGGCGATATCCGGTTTATGGGGTGTTGCAGTTACAGATGCATTTCAGTTTGTTCTCGCCATGACTGGATGTATAATACTCGCCATTATAGTTGTTAATCAACCTCAAATTGGTGGGATTGAAGGACTTCAGGCAAAGTTACCTCCCTGGGCTTTAAAGTTCACTCCGGATATTTCATCTGAAAATGCTGCGTCAGAATATGCAGGTGCTTTTGCAATTACAATCTCAACATTTCTTGCTTATATCGGAATTCAATGGTGGGCTGCCTGGTATCCGGGTGCTGAACCAGGAGGCGGAGGATATGTTGCTCAAAGGATGATGAGTGCAAAAAACGAAAAGCATTCGCTTTTAGCTACTTTCTTTTTTCAGGTTGCACATTATTGTATCAGACCCTGGCCCTGGATAATTGTTGGTCTATGTGCAACAATTCTTTATCCGAATCTTCCTATGGCAGATAAGGGGTTAGGTTATGTTAAAGCGATGAATGATTTCCTCCCTGTCGGTTTAAAAGGTTTATTGCTCGCGGCATTTTTCGCAGCATATATGTCCACTATCTCTACACATCTTAATTGGGGTACATCATATTTCATAAACGATTTTTATAAAAGATTTATTATTAAATCAAAAGATGAAAAGCATTATGTTCTTATTTCGAGATTAATGACGATCGTATTTATGTTCCTTTCAGTCTTAGTTACAACTCAAATGGAAAGCATTTCGGGTGTTTGGAGTTTCGTTATTGAGTGTGGCGCAGGACTCGGTCTCGTTCTTATTTTACGATGGTTTTGGTGGAGAGTGAATGCTATCAGCGAAATTGCTGCTACGATTACTCCATTTTTGGTTTATGGGTTTTTACATTTTGGAAATAAAGCGGATCTTTTTTCAATTTCCTTTCCGCATACATTATTCATAATCGTCCCTATAACAACTCTTGTTTGGATAATAACATCTTTTATAACAAAACCGACTGAAGAATCCAAATTAATTGAATTTTATAAGAGAGTGCATCCGGGTGGTGCAGGCTGGAAAAAGATTTATGAAAAACTTCCTGAAGTCAAATCCGATTCAAACTATTTTTTTCTGTTTATTGATTGGTTTCTTGGTATTATCTTAGTATATATGTTTTTGTTTGGTACCGGAAAAATAATTTTTGGTGATTATATCTCAGGATTTATATTTATTATTGTAGGTTTAATTGCAGGTGCTATTATTTTTTATGATTTAAATAAAAGAGGATGGGAAACTATCCGATAAAATTTATATGAAGATTGGTTATATAATTAAAGAAACATTAAGAGGTTTTAATACAGCAAAGTTTTCAACTATTGCTTCAATTTTCACAATTACGTTATCACTTATTCTCGTTTCAATTTATTTAACACTATCCGTTAATTCCAATAAACTTTTAAAATCCATTAAAGATAAAGTTGAGATTGAAGTTTTCCTGGAAGATAATGTGAGTATGGGAGACTTAAATGCATTAAGAGATAAGATTAAAACAATAGGAGGCGTGAAAACTATAACCTATGTTTCGAAAGATGATGCCTCTAAGATTTTCGAAAAAGATTTCGGGAAGGAAATGCTTGAGATTTTCGAATTCAATCCCCTGCCAGCTTCTCTGAAAATTAATGTATATGAAGAATATAAATCGCTTGATATTATGAATAAAATTAAGAGTCAGATCGCAGCATTCCCAAACGTAGCCGATATTGTATTTCCTGAAAAAAATCTTGAATTATTGGAAAAGAACACTTCCGGTTGGCTGTTTATCAATCTGACTGTATTAATCCTGATTTCCATAACATCAATCTTCCTGGTTTCAAACACAATCCGGCTCGTAATTTCGGCCAAGAAAAAAAATATAGAGACATTATACCTATTAGGTGCTTCCAAAACTTTTATCAAGACGCCATTTGTACTTGAAGGTTTTATTCAGGGACTTCTCGGAGGAGTTTTTTCTATCGGAATTCTTTACTTGATTTTTTTGTATTTTAATACTGTAATGGGTCAGACTGAACTTCAATTTGAGTTTTTAAGTTTCGATTATTTAATATACATCGTTCTTATTGGGATTTTTCTCGGTGTGTTTGGCAGTACATTATCAGCTGGAAGATTTATAAAAGAAAAACATAATTAAAATAATATGTTAAAAATTGGAAATATTGCACCTGATTTTATTTTAAGAAATGAAAAGGGAGAAGAGATATCATTCAAAGATTTTAAAGGAAAAAAAGTTGTTCTTTATTTTTATCCTAAAGATAATACTTCAGGATGTACTGCTGAAGCATGCGATTTCAAGAACAATGTTAAAGTTTTCAAAAAGCATAACGCTATAATAATTGGCATAAGTAAAGACAGTGTTCAGTCTCATTTAAAATTCAAAGAAAAGTTTGAGTTGCCTTTTACTTTACTTTCCGATGAATCGACTGAGGTCATAAAGGAATATGGCGTCTGGAAAGAAAAGAGTATGTACGGAAAAAAATATTTCGGTATCGAAAGAACTACTTTCATTATTGATGAAAATAGAATCATTGAAAAGATATTTCAGAAAGTGAATGTAAAAGGACACGTCGAAGAAGTTTTACTAAATATTTAAAATAAATTTTTAAAGGAGAAAAAAATGATTAATTTAGGAGAGAAATTTCCTGTAATGAAAAAGACTGCAGTAGTATCAGTACTGCCTGGAAAAGAATTCACTACAATCAACACCGATGATAATATTCAGGCAAAAAAATGGATGGTGATGTTCTGGTATCCAAAAGATTTTACTTTTGTATGTCCTACGGAAATTGCGGAATTTAACCACTCTTTTGAAACATTTTCGGGAAAGAATACGATGCTCATCGGTGCATCTACTGATTCAGAATATGTTCACTTAGCTTGGCGCACAAATCACAAGGATTTAAAAGACTTGAAATTCCCGTTATTAGCTGATACTTCGAAGTCACTTGCTGATGCTCTCGGAATACTTACAAATGATGATGAGAAAGTAGCTTACCGGGCAACTTTCATTGTTGATCCCGAGGGTATTGTAAGTTGGGTTTGCGTTAATGATTTAAGTGTAGGAAGGAATGTTACTGAAGTAATTAGAGTGCTTGATGCACTTCAAACAGGAGAATTAACACCTTGTAACTGGGAACCCGGACAAGCAACTCTTTAGTAAATTTCTATTTAAATCGTTAACCGATATATTAACCAGTTAGCGATATAATTTTAAATCTAAAGGATGATCAAGTGAGCGAAAATATTTCCATTATTAATGTTGACAATGAAGTTTTAAAAAACAAATTTATCAGACTTCCCTGGACAATCTATAAAGGAAATCCAAACTGGGTTCCCCCTCTAATGTTAGATGTCAGAAACAATCTTGATACAAAAAATAATCCCTTCTACCAACATTCAAGAATTGAAATGTGGCTTGCCGAAAAAGACGGAGTACTCGCCGGCAGAATAGCAGCTATCATTAATGACAATCATAATAACCTGCATAATGATAAAGTTGGTTTTTTTGGGTTTTTTGAATGTATAAATGATTCAGATGTCGCTAATGCATTATTTCATATGGTATCTCAATACTTAAAAAATTGCGGGATGGATACCTTACGGGGTCCTATGAATCCTTCTACAAACGACGAATGCGGATTACTGATAAAAGGTTATGATAATCCTCCGGTACTGTTAATGACTTTTAATCCTCCATATTATTTAAAATTAATTGAAGAAAACGGATTCCAAAAAGCAAAAGACCTATATGCTTATCTGATTGACAAAGAACAGGTAATGAAAGATAATATATTTTCAAGGCTCGAAAGAATGAGCGAACTTATTAAGAAAAAAGAAAATATAAAGATTCGCAGAATAAATCTTAAAGATTTGTCAAATGAAATTCTGAAGGTTCGGGCAGTTTATAATACCGCATGGGAAAAGAACTGGGGTTTTGTTCCTATGACGGAAGCAGAATTTCACCACAATGCTGAAAACCTGAAATTAATAGTGAGAGAAGATCTTGTTTTTTTTGCAGAAGTTGACGGGAAACCGGTTGGTTTTTCATTATCCCTTCCTGATTTCAATCAAGTATTTATTAAAATGAACGGAAGACTTTTTCCATTCGGCTTTTTTACGTTCCTGAAGAACCGGAAAAAGATTGATACTATGAGAGTACTTATGATGGGCGTAATACCTGAATACCAGAGAAAAGGTATAGATGGAGTATTTGTTTATCATACGATTAAGAATGGTATTGCTAAAGGTATTACAAAAGCAGAAATCTCCTGGGTACTTGAAGATAATACTCCGATGGTTCAAACCGCGGAAAAGCTCGGTGCAACGCTATATAAAATATACCGTATATTCGATAAAAAATTATAGCGGGTTTTTAAAGATGAATTCAATAATTTTCAGATTCGAATTCGTAATCGAATTTATAAAATCTTATCGCTTTATAAATTGATTTCGCAATATCTGATTGACCCTTGTCACTCCTGAGATAATCTTCATCAGATTTATTTGAAAGGTACCCGCACTCTATCAGTACGGATGGCATTGAAGCACCAAGCAAAACATAGTACCCTGCCTGATTCACTCCCCTGCTTTCGAGCTTGGTACCCGTAACAAAAGTGTACTGCAAAATGGAAGAAAATCGGGTACTGTTGTGGAAAATCCCATTCTGTGCAAGAGAAGTCAAAATAAATTTCTGAACGCTTGTATCAGTTTTCTGCTTAAAAATATTGAGTAAATTATTCTCTTCTAAAGAGACTTTAAATGCTTCGGGAATTCTGGCTAAATCAAGAACATAAATCTCAAATCCTTTTTTGTCATTTTCTTCGCTTTTTTTAAAATTGCAATGAATACTAACAAAAAGGTTTGCTCCGCTGTCATTAGCAATTTTACCCCGGTTTCTAACTTCAATGAAATCATCTGAATCTCTGGTTAAGACAACTTTAACATCATTATATTCTGAAACCAGTAAGTCCTTGACTTTTTTTGCAATAGGAAGAACTATATTCTTTTCATAAACTCCGGAAAATCCAATGGTACCCGGGTCCTTGCCTCCATGCCCTGCATCAATTACAATCGTCTCAATTTTTTTCTCTGAACGGATAATTTTGTCCTGTGTTGCCGATTTTTGATAAAAACCGGCAAAAGCAATTAAAATAATTATAGAAAATAATATTTTATAAAACTGATTTTTCATTTATGTAAATATAGTTCATTTTAACCAATTGCTAAATACATTAACCGAGCTCTAAAAATATTTTTCAGGATAAATAGATAAATTGAATAAATTCCTTATTTTACGTATTTTAGAGTATACATTTTATAAACTATTTAACTCGTGCATTATGCACAGGAGCAATTTTATAATGAAACACTATAATAAATATTTTTTTCTATTATTAAGCAGTTTAATAATAGCGTCAACAGTATATTTATCAGGTTGCATTTCCTCACCTGAAACAACAACCGGCAAACTTGCATTCCAGCAAAAAGATTTTGAAAAAGCAGAAATTGAATTATCAAAAGGCTTACAAACTGATAAAGAGGATATTGAAGCATGGTATATGCTTGGAGTATCAAGAGTTGAAATAGGAAAATACGAAGAAGCAAGAATCCCATTTGAAAAAAGTAAAAATGCTTTTGCAAACGAGCAACTTAATTACTGGATATTGAAGTATAATGACGGTATAAAACAATTTAACGATGGATTAAGTTCTAGAAAAATTAAAGACAGCTTAGGTGCAATTAGAAATTTTGATAAAGCATTGAGAAGTTTCAAATCTACAACAATTATCCTTCCTGATAGCATTACAGCATATCAAATGATTGGCGATAGTTATTCTTACCTTGGAAAAACTGATAGTGCACTTTTAGTTTACACGTCCATACTTGATAAATCCAAGAGCAAAGACGATGCGATCAATATTGCCAAAATAATGTATAAAAACGGTATTGAGTTAAGACAAGCAGATAATTATGAAGGAGCACTTACAATTTTCAAAAGAGTTGTAACAATAAATTATCTGCCGAAAGATAATACTTATTACGAAACATCCGTATTCAATATTGGATATTGTAATTATGCACTTGCGGAAAAAGCAGTGAAAGACGGAAAAGACTTTAAACCGTTTCTAAATGAAGCTGTGAATAGTTTGGAACCATTATCTACAACACTTAAAGATAAGGATCTTTTAAGTGCTACATATGAAATTCTTATAAACTGCTATGATGCATTAAATATGCCAGATAAAAAAGATGAAATTTCCAAGAAAAAACTTGAACTTCAAAAATAAATAAAGAAATTGGATAACTCAAATAAAAAATCCGGCAGATTATTTTGGGGAATATTAATTTCCCTGATATTGATTGTATTGATATTCGTAGGAATTTCCTTTATGATTCTTGCTTCGAAGATAATTACTTCAGGAGATAAAGATTATTATCTGGAATCATCAGGTTCTGGTGAAGGTAAAATAGCAATTGTAGATTTGGATTTTACTATAATATCTTCCGAACCGATAGTGAGACAGTTCAAAAAATTTCGTGAAGATAAATCTATAAAGGCAATAGTTCTTCACATAAATTCACCCGGAGGTGGTGTTGCGGCATCGCAGGAAATGTATGAAGAAGTTAAGAAGACACGCGATTCAGGCAAACCTGTGATAGTGTCTTTCGGTTCCATCGCAGCAAGTGGCGGGTACTATACTGCCTGCGGCGGAAGTCTGATAGTCTCAAATCCTGGTTCACTTACAGGTAGTATCGGTGTGATAGCCCAATTTATGAGTGTGAGAGAACTCGCGGATAAATTAGGGATAAAATATACGACTGTGAAAAGCGGAGAACTTAAAGACGCCGGAAGCCCTTTCAGGGATATAAATCAGAAGGATATTATATATTTTCAGGATATCATAGATGACAGTTATGATCAGTTCCTTGACGTCGTTTCTAAAGAGAGAAAAATCGACAAAGAAACTCTTAAACCTATAGCCAGTGGTCGGGTCTATACAGGCAAGCAAGCTAAAGAACTGAAGCTCGTAGATACAATTGGAACATTTCAGGATGCAATAAAGATAGCAGCTGATATGGTAGGAATTAAAGGCGAACCCACACTGGTAAGGGAAAAATCAAAAAGAGGAGTATTAGATTTGTTCTTTGAATCATCTGCTGCTCGTGAACTAAAAGAAATAAAAGAAGAATTCAAAACTGAATTTTTAAATACACCCGTTCTACAATATAAATTTGAAAAATAATTTTATTACAATATGACAAGAGCACAGATAGCGGCAAAAATTGCAGATGCTACCGGATTAAGCAAAAGAGAGACGGAGATTGTAGTAGAAGGATTTATTACCTGCATAATTGAAGCATTAAAAGAAAACGATAGTGTAGAAATAAGAGGATTTGGTACTTTTAAGAACAGTGCAAAGGAACCAAGAATGGCAAGAAATCCCAAAACAGGTGAAAGCATAGAACTCGGAAAACGCTTTATACCAAAATTTAAAGTATCAAAAGAATTCAAGAAGATCGTTCAGGATAGTTTAATAAAAAAATAAATAGTAAATTAAAACTAAATAAAAGGAGCTAAAAATAAATGCCTTGTGGTAAAAAAAGAAAAAGAGCGAAGATGTCGACGCATAAAAGGAAAAAAAGATTACGTAAAAACAGACATAAGAAAAAAATAAGATAATATCTTTTTTGATTTTTAATTAAAAAAGCCCTTTGTAAGAAGGGCTTTTTTAATTAAAAATTTTTGTAACTAAATCATTTCTACTTACATCTATGACTGTCTGAATTCAATTCGGACTTACCCTACAGCTTATTTCTGCTTTTCAATTTTAGACCATGAATCGCGTAATGGAACAGTTCTGTTAAATACTAATAATTTATCTGTTGATAGCGGATCTACACAAAAGTATCCATTGCGAACAAACTGAAATTTATCGCCCGGTTTAGCTTTAACAAGTTCAGGTTCGATTAAACAATTTTTTAATATATCAAGCGAATGAGGATTTATTAGCTCTTTGAAATCTTTTTCATCGTCGGTGGAGGGATCTTCGGATATGAATAAACGATCATACAATCTTATTTCAGCTTTTACTGCATGCTGGGCGGAAACCCAGTGAATTGTGCCTTTAACTCTGCGTGAACTACCTGAACCGCTTTTTGTTTCAGGATCATAAGTGCAATGAAGTTCTTTGATTTCACCTGAATCGTTTTTAATTACATTATTACATTTTATTATGTAAGCAGATTTAAGACGAACTTCATTCCCCGGATATAATCTATGGAATTTTTTATGCGGAACTTCCTGAAAATCATCTTGCTCAATATAAATTTCTTTGGCGAAAGGAATAATTCTCTTGCCCATTGATTCATCTTCAGGATTATTAATAGTTTCAATATCTTCAATTTTGTCATCAGGATAATTTGTGATAACAATTTTTAGTGGATTGAGGACTGCCATAACCCTCGGAGCACGTTTATTTAAATCTTCTCTTATACTATGCTCCAGAAGGGCAAAATCTGTGGTTGCATCACGTTTTGCCACACCAACTTTATCGGCAAAATTGCGAATTGATTCCGGGGTGTAACCCCGCCTTCGAAGACCGCAAATTGTTGGCATTCGGGGGTCATCCCATCCTGAAACAAGTCCTTCCTCAACCATTTCAAGAAGTTTGCGTTTACTCATAACAGTATAGGAGAGGTTAAGACGCGCAAATTCTATTTGTCGGGGAAGATTTTCGAGATTAAGTCCATTAAGAAACCAATCATATAAAGGACGGTGAATTTCAAATTCAAGTGTACATAATGAATGTGTTATTCCCTCTATCCAATCTGACAGAGGATGAGCATAATCATACATAGGATAAATGCACCATTTGTCACCGGTATTGTGATGAATTGTTTTTTTAATTCTGTAAATCACAGGGTCTCGCATATGCATATTAGGAGATGACATATCTATCTTTGCCCGTAAGATTTGCGCTCCGTCTTCATATTTCCCTTCTTTCATCCCAATAAAAAGTCCGAGATTTTCTTCAACAGATCGATTGCGGTAAGGGGAATTTAATCCAGCTTCAGTGGGTGTACCTTTTTGATTTTTAATTTCTTCTGCAGAGGAAGAATCAACGTATGCTTTCCCCTCTTTAACAAGTTGTATTGCAAAATCATATAATTGCTGAAAATAATCAGAAGCATAATACATTCTCTTATCCCAGTCAAAGCCGAGCCATTTCACATCTTCCTGAATTGAATCAACATATTCTACGTCTTCTTTTACGGGATTTGTATCATCAAAGCGGAGATTGCAGAGACCGTTATAATCTCTCGCAATTCCGAAGTTCAGACAAATAGATTTTGCGTGTCCTATATGAAGATAGCCGTTTGGTTCCGGCGGAAAGCGTGTATGAACCTTTTGATTATGTTTATTGGTTTTTATATCCTCCTCAATAATATCTCGAATGAAATTTGAGGGTGTTTTTTTATTCTCTTCCATGTTTAATCAACTTAATTTTTCTATTATTTTATTTATTCTCTCGATTGTCTTATCTTTCCCGATTATGAAAACTATATCAAATATACCCGGACCACCGCTGACTCCTGATACAGCAAGGCGGAGCGGATGTATGACACTACCTTTTCCAGTATTCATTTCTAGAGCTGTTTCATTAAGAGAAGTTTCATAATCTTCTTTCGTCGGATATTCAATCGCACTTATTTTTTCAGTAAACTTTTCAAGAATAATGGAAGAGTCAGTTTTCCATCCTTTCGTAACTGCAACTTCATCATAAACATCCGGTTCTTCGAAAAAATAATAACCTTTTTCAAAAATTTCTTTTATGAACGATATCCTGGGTTTCATAACTGTTATAACTTCAATTAAATATTCATCGGTGAATTCAAGTGAAGAATATTTTGATTTATTTAACTCTTCCCTGAGCATTCTGACAAGTTCTTCGTCTGTTTTTATTCTTAAATGTTCTTCATTCAGCCAGTTCAGTTTTTCAATATCAAACACTGCGCCTGAATCATTTACACGGTCGAGAGAAAAACTTTTAATCAATTCGTCCATAAAATAAAATTCCTTGTCATCACCTGCAGTCCATCCAAGAAGTGCTATAAAGTTGATCAGCGATTCTTTCAGATAACCTTTATTTTTATAGTCTTCTACGGCTACATCTCCCTGACGTTTGCTAAGTTTTGAGCGGTCAGGATTAAAAAGCAGAGGAAGATGTGCAAAAACCGGTAGTTCCCAACCGAATGAATTGTATAAAAGAACGTGTTTTGGTGTTGAAGGCAGCCATTCCTCCCCTCGGATAACATGTGAGATTTCCATAAGATGGTCATCAACAACATTAGCAAGATGATAAGTTGGAAATCCATCTGATTTTATTAATATCTGGTCATCGACCAATTCGCTTAAAAATTCAACTTCCCCACGAATATGATCATTGAACTTTATCACTTTTCCCTCTTCGACATTCAATCTTACTACATGTGAAATTCCTTCGGACAGGTTACGGTTAATTTCTTCATTTGATAGATGAAGGCATAGTTTATCATATTTTGTTTGCGGAAGTTTTAGTTTCTTTTGTTCTTCCCTGAGTGTATTTAGACGTTCTGACGTGCAAAAACAGTTATAAGCTTTTTTATGATTGATAAGAAAATCAGCATGTTCTTTATATATTCCAAGTCGTTCCGACTGGAAATAAGGCTTGAATGGTCCTCCTTTTAAGGGACCTTCATCATAGTCAAGTCCTGCCCATTTAAGAGTGGAAATAATATTTTCAACTGCTCCTTCTACTTTCCTTGTCTGGTCTGTATCCTCGATTCTAAGTATAAATTTGCCATTATTATGCCGTGCAAATAAATAATTGTATAGTGCAGTTCTTAGATTTCCGATATGTATATAACCAGTCGGTGAAGGTGCATATCTTACTCTAACTTCTGAATTCATCTACTTATTATTAATTACTAATGTAAATTCGCCTTTATTAATAAATTTTCCTTTAGTTAAAACATCTTTCAATCTTCCGCTTATAGCTTCCTCAAATTTCTTTGTCAATTCTCTGAAAATACTGATTTCTTTATTTCCGAAAACAGTTAAACAATCTTTAAGTGTTTCCTTGATTCTATATTTCGATTCAAAAATCACGATTGGCATTTTGATATTTTTCAATTCTCCAAATGTTTTATTTCTACCCTTTTTAACAGGCAGGAAACCGTGAAAATAAAATTTATCAATATTATATCCGGATAATATAAGCGAATTTGTAATAGAAGATGCTCCCGGAACAGCTATTACACAAATACTGTTCTTAATACATTCATTTACAAGAATAGAACCTGGGTCAGATATACAAGGAGTTCCCGCATCTGAAATCAATGCGGCTGATTCTCCATTTAATAACTTAGATATAATCAAATCTAATTTTTGGTTTTCAGATCTCGAAAAATAACTTATAACTTTTGTCCTGATATTATATTTCTTCAGCAATATTCCTGAAACTCTTGAATCTTCAGCTAATATAAAATTTACTCTCTGTAATATATTAAGCGCCCTGAAAGAAATATCATCCAAATTCCCTATCGGTGTCGATATAACATAAAGCCTTAATGCAGAAACATTGTTTAAATCTTCGGTCTTCTCTAAAAAATGGTTTAAATCTATTAAATCTTCTTTCATTAAATTTTTAAAACACAATTTATATTAATTTTAAATATAATTATATTGAAAGGTAAAATAAATTGAATAATTATAAATATTAGTTAAAAATATGCTCGTTATTGGTAAAAATCCTATTCTCGAAATTTTAAAATCAACACCGAGGGAAATCCATAAAATAATTTTACTAAAAACCATTAAGCCGGAACCCAGACTTAAAGAAATCGTACAAATTTCAGAAAGAGAAGGAGTAACTTTAATATATCTAAATCATTTCCAATTTATGAAATTCTTTGATAGAAAACATAAAGATGAGGGAATTTCTCAGGGAGTATTAGGTTTTATAAAAGACTATGAATATAAACCTTTGCGAGAAATGCTTGACGATATAAAGCATGTTGTTAATCCTTTAATTATATTACTTGATGAAATCACTGATCCTCAAAACTTTGGTGCAATAATCCGTTCAGCATCGTGCCTTGGAGCAGATGGAATAATAATACCGCGCCATAATTCTGCGGAAGTAAATCATACGGTATATAAAACATCTTCCGGAGCAGTGAAACATATTCCTATCGCTCAGGAAACAAACCTTACGAATAGTATCCTTTATTTAAAGAAAAATGGTTTCTGGATAGTCGGAACGGAGATGAAG
>DATCHW010000258.1:0-1427 GCA_036508135.1 Ignavibacteria bacterium | reverse complement strand
GATGGGATCGAGCAATATAAATATGCTAAATATCCAGCTATTAAAATAGCAAGATTATCCGTCGATTCAAGATTTGAAAAAAAAGGAATAGGCACACATTTGTTATATGCTGCCATAGGTAAAACATTATCAATCTGTAAGAGTGTTGGATGTAGGTATATTCTTGTAGACTCTAAACCTGAGGTGATCGGTTTTTATAAAAAATATGGGTTCCAAGAAATAGAGAAAAACAAAAAGAAAAATTTCATTCCGATGTATCTCAACATGCAACCGATAGTCGCAAAGATAAATCCAGAGGATATTTAAAGCTCTCAGATATTACCAAAATTTCCACCAGGGCTTTTTTGCTCCCGGTGCTTCTATAGCCTTCTGATTGATTAAAGGGTTCTGTTGCAAAAAATTCTAAAAAATATGTAAATCTAAAAGTAATGAATAAAAATCAAAATATTCAAGGGAAATGTACCAACATTATACAACGGTTGTGGTGCAAAAAATCCTAATATCAAAGCAAATTTTTAGTTTCACATCAAAGAATATAAAAAAGCAGAATATTTCTCAGATAACATCCAGATTTAGGCAGTTATTCCGAATAACTGGTTTATAAAATTGACTTCAGCAAGAACATATCTATTTAAATTCTCAACCTGTCCTTTTTTTATCATATGCATGATTTCAATTCCTTTTAAAGTCTTAATAGCCGTATGAAAAGACTGGAAGCCTAACATTGGACGTACTATCCGTTTTATGGATCTATGATCCTGTTCAACAATATTATTCAAATACTTAATTTGCCGAAGGCTTACATTTTGAGGTAATATTCGATCATTTTTTAGTTCATTTACAGCAGATGGATAAGCTGGATTCTTATCAACTGTTATTGCTCTTGGCATTTGATTGTGTTTTGAACCCAAAGCTTTCTTAAGGAATCTCTTTGCAGCTTTTTTATTTCGTTTTGCACTTAACATGAAATCGATTGTGTTTCCATTTGAGTCAACTGCTCTGTAAAGATATTTCCATTCACCTTTAACTCTGATGTAGGTTTCGTCCATTCTCCATGAATCATTTGTTAGCTTTAAATATCTACGTACTTTCTTTTCAATCTCAGGAGAGTATTGATGTACCCATCTCATAATTGTAGTGTGATCAACTGTTACTCCCCTCTCTGCCATCATTTCCTCTAAATTTATATAACTTAATGAATATTTTAAGTACCATCTCACGTTTAATAAGATAATCTCCCCTGCATAATGCTTCCATTTAAAGGAATTTACTGGCATAACATATACGGTTCCGTTGCAAAAATAATATTTCTTCAATTTGACACTATATTTTTCACCTTTATGTGTCATTTTCTTCCTAATGAAATGGATTAACTTTCCGAATTGTGAAGGTTTTCACTGATTTTGTAAAAAAGCCAGATTTTTTGC
>DATCHW010000257.1:0-1944 GCA_036508135.1 Ignavibacteria bacterium | reverse complement strand
TTGTTTTGGTTTTGTTTCTTTTATATCTCTTTTGTAATTCTGTTTTCTTCATTGTCGTCCTTTTTTCTGTTAAAGATACTAAAATTAGTACTTTCTCGGACGACAAATGTCGTTATTTCAACAATATCATTTTCTTCAAAGCATAGTAACTGCCCGAAATCAGCCTGCAGAAATAAACACCGCTTGAAAGACGTGTACCGTCAAAGTCTGCTGAGTAATATCCAGCATCCATAACTTTATTTGCTAAAACTGCAACTTCCTGTCCAAGCTGGTTATATACCTTAAGCGATATATTTCCTTTCTACTGAAATTATTTTTTATAATCATTTTCGTTCTGATTTTGGTTTTGCCAGATTATGATTTCTCTGTTCTCTCTGTGCTAAATCTCTGAGCCACTCTGTGAAACCAACTATTTTTATTATAATGTAAAAAAAGTTTTTCTCCAGGGACTAAGTGGTCTAAGTGTTTAAATATTTTTATAGTTCTTTTTTGTTTTTGCTTTGCCGGTTTATGTATTTAAGATAAAGAATATTGAACTTGAAATTTATAAAAATGACTCATAATTTTAACAAAACACATCAACAAAAATATTGAATAAGAAAACAATATATATTCTTTTTGTTTTATTAATGATGTTTTCTTCTGTTTCCTTATCCCAGACGGAGCAGCAAGGACAGCAGAAGGTTTTTATTTCACTTATGTTAACGGATTTGGAACAAATCGACACGAAGGAAGAAACTTTTGAAGCAGAATTCTATCTGTGGCTGAAATGGAAAGAAGGTCGTCCGGGAAAGAACATAGAATATATCAATGTTACTGATTATAAAAATATTTTTTATGATGAATGGGCGGATTCATTACAGAGAGTATCGGCAAAAGTTCGGGGGACTTTCAGGTCAAGATTCGACGTAGAGAAATATCCTTTCGATAAACAGATTTTGAAAATCAGGATAAGCGATTACGACTGGAATTTCGATAGTCTTATGTATGAAGTCGAAACATCAAAAACAGGAATCGCAAAAGATGTTTATGACGGTGAGTGGGATATTAAGCTGGTCGGTGCAACTGCTAACAAGGAATTTATTTCCGAAGATAATTTCTCCGTGTTTGAATTTGCAGTTGAGATTAAGAGAAAATCTTTTTCTGTTTTTATTAAAATAATAATTCCCCTGTTCATAATAATGGCAATTGCCTTCCTGAACTTATTTGTACCGCGTGACCAGATTGGAGCAGGGACAGGATTAGCGATAAGTTCACTGCTGAGCATAATAGCACTTCATTTTTCGATAGCCGCACAGTTGCCGGAGGTCAACTACCCGACAAAAGTGGATATTCTGTTTATAGTAAGTTTCTTCTTTAATCTCCTTCTGGTTATCTGGGTGATAGCCGGTTATAATTTATATGTGAGTGAAAAGAAAAATTCAATAGATAAAATAAATAAGCTGGTTAAACCCTTATTGCCTCTGCTTTATATTATCTTTGCATTTATTCTGCTGAAGATAGGGTAAGAATAATTATCAAAAGTAATGTAATCTATAATTTTCCCTGAAATAATTATCTTTGTTATTGAATATCCTGTTTTATTTCCTGACTTTTCATACATTGGGAACGCGAGGCAATAATTGATGCAAAAATTAAAAATAGTGTAAGAACGAATATTGAATACTCATAACCTGAAAAGCCAAGATCGGGCAAAACAGTGACAGCGGTATGCAACAGAATGGCCAGCTTTGAAAATTAAGTTTTACAACCTGTCCCGACTCGTCTGGATTCACGTCTTAAGTTTTACATCTAACGTCTTACTTACTATTACGACATTTGTCGTCCGTAATTAATTATGGCTATTTTTATTAAAATCATAATATAAATTAATATACTGTCTTATGACATTCAAGCTTCTTCCTGTTATAGATTTTATTGCTTTTTCATCCATCCCTCTCTTAA
>DATCHW010000256.1:0-1576 GCA_036508135.1 Ignavibacteria bacterium | reverse complement strand
TCATAATGTTGTTTTTTTGTGAATAATTATTTATTTGTAGATTACAAATGTAAATCTATCTAAAGAGTTGTTAGTTACATAATTTTTGTAAAGAATTACACAATTCACACTTTATTCATTCAATAACAACAAATTGATGATAAAAATTGATAAAAGTTTACTTTCACGTATAATATACTTATTATCCATAATGAAAAATTAACAAAACCTGATTCAAACATTTTTTGCTATCTTATGAAGGTGGGTATATTTAATAGACTTTATTCAGATTAAATTTATATTGCGTTAATATTCAATGATATTTTAAAATTATGGAGTCCACAAGCAAGTTCCATTACTAAATCTTCAAACCCAAACTTGTGGCATCTGAAACTATCTTTGACTGTTGCGACAACTTTTTGCGCCACCAATTGCAGGTTCAACCAAGACACGAAAAGAGGAAATTGAGCGATTTGCTTCTTTTTGATCATCTATAGACTCCTTTCCTTTTGGTATCTTTGTTGACATCTTAACAGTAACGCCAATTGGAGTATATCCCATGGAATCCTGTGTTTTGCCATTAGGTAATGCCCGAAGGAAAATGGATTGGCTGATTATCGCATATCTTTTTATCATGAACATTTTCATCAACTGTTTTACTAAGCCTAATAATTCGCCTATCAGGCAAACTTAATAGGTTATTCTTCACGTTATGAGTTTTTTTACCGCTATAACGGGCTTTTTGAAGGTCGTTTGCTTTTGGTCTTTGAATAGGACGTTCAACACCATCAAGAAGTACATCATTACATGATTTTAAAATGTATTTTATCCAATATTCATTCCATTCAAGTAGTTCACCTAATCGCTTTAATGCTTTTCTTAAAAGTTCTGATAATAAATGTATCAGCATGTTAGCTTGAGGTGTGTTATGCCAAAACTTGCTGCATGATGTTCTTGTAATGGATTTGTTTTTAAATAAATCAACAAAGACATCAATTTATCAGCTATTTGACTTGATAAACAACTCGGCGAATATTGAAGTTTCCTTAATTCTCCAGATGTATATTTTTTAAAATTGTTCAGAAATTTTTATCCTGCAAAGAGCCATGAAATACAATATTAATATCAAATAGTGTAGCCCCTAAAATCCAACTGGTAAAGGCTTAAAAATATTGAAAAAATGGTTAAGTCATTGATATATAATATATAGAATAGAAAATAATACTCCGGCATTCAGTATACTCTCTTGTGCATCAAATAAACTTTGAGCAAACAGTTGTGCCCCTGTTACTGCACGTTCTTCAAATCGAGTGGCTGCAATACTAAAGCCATCAGCACCTTAAGTATCTATAGTGCTTCGTTCATTACGGGTGGTGAACGATTCTACTTCTGATTTGAAGTTTTTTTTAACGCCCAAGTTTTATGGCAGCACGAATACTACCTTCAGAGAGTCCTTCTTCTTCTTTGGCAATTGAATTGACACTTTGACATTCGTTTAGTTTACCCTGAATACGATCCAGCAGATTAGGGAGTAGCTTGTGACTCCAACCGTGACGTGCTTCATCAGGAAAAAAGGCACTCTCAACTTTTTCGCTTA
>DATCHW010000255.1:0-1570 GCA_036508135.1 Ignavibacteria bacterium | reverse complement strand
TCATAATGTTGTTTTTTTGTGAATAATTATTTATTTGTAGATTACAAATGTAAATCTATCTAAAGAGTTGTTAGTTACATAATTTTTGTAAAGAATTACACAATTCACACTTTATTCATTCAATAACAACAAATTGATGATGAATATTGATAAAAGTTTACTTTCAGGTGTAATATACTTTTTATCTATAATGAAAAACTAACAAAACCTGATTCAAACATTTTTTGCTATCTTATGAAGGTGGGTATATTTAATAGAGACTTTATTCCGATTAAATTTACATTGCATTAATATTCTATGATATTCTGAAATTATGGAGTTCACAGGCAAGCTCCATTGCTAAATCTTCAAAACCAAACTTATGGCATCTGAAACGATTTTTGACTGTTGCGACACCTTTTTACGCCACCAATTGCATGTTCAACCAGGACTCGAAAAGAGAAAATTGAGCTATTTGCTTTTTTTTGTTCATCTGAAAGCTACTTTTCTTTTAGTTTCTTAGTAGGCATCTTCACAGTAACACCATTCGGAGTATATCTCTGAAATTCTGTATCTTGCCATAAGATAATGCCCAAAGGAAAACGGATTGGCTGATTATCGCATATCTTTTTATCATGAACACTTTCATCAACAGTTTTACTAAGCCAAATAATTCGCCTATTAGGCAAACTTAATAGGTTATTCTTCATATTATGAGTTTTTTACCGCTATTACGGGCTTTTTGAAGGTCGTTTGCTTTTGGTCTTTGAATAGGACGTTCAACACCATCAAAAAGTACATTATTACATGATTTTAAAATGAATTTTATCCTATATTCATTCCGTTCAGGCTGTTCACCTAATCGCTTTAATGCCTTTCTTAAAAGGTCTTATAATAAATGTATCAGTATATTAGCTTGAGGTTGTGTTATACCAAAACTTGCTGCATGATGTTCTTGTAATGGATTTGTTTTTAAATAAATCAACAAAAACATCAATTTATAATCTATTTGACTTGATAAACAACTCGGCGAATATTGAAGTTTGCTTAATTCTCCAGGTGTATATTTTTTAAAATTGTTCAGAAATTTTTATCCTGCAAAGAGCCATGAAATACAATATTAATATCAAATAGTGTAGGCCGTAAAATCCAGCTGGTAAAGACTTAAAAATGGTTAAGTCATTGAGATATAATATATAGAATAGAAAATAATACTCCGGCATTGAGTATACTCTCCTGTGCATCAAATAAACTTTGAACAAACAGTTGTGCCCCTATTACTGCTAATGCACGTTCTTCAAATCGAGTGACTGCAATACCAATATCATCAGCACCTTAAGCATCTCTACTGCTTCGTTCATTAAGGGTAGTGAACGATTCTACTTCTGATTTGAAGTTTTTTTTAAACACCCATGTTTTATGGCAGCACGAATACTACCTTCAGAGAATCCTTCTTCTTTGGCAATTGAATTGACACTTTGACATTCGTTTAGTTTACCCTGAATACGATCCAGCAGATTAGGGAGTAGCTTGTGACTCCAACCGTGACGTGCTTCATCAGGAAAAAAGGCACTCTCAACTTTTTCGCTTA
>DATCHW010000254.1:0-1208 GCA_036508135.1 Ignavibacteria bacterium | reverse complement strand
GCGGAATTAATTTCATCGATTAAAGGAAGAGGAGGAGGATTTTTCTTTGACCAGTCTGCAACTCCATTAACTATATATGATGTAATCAGGGTAATGGAAGGTGAAAAGTTCTTTTCAAAATGCGGATTTGGTTTAAAACGATGTGATGGAGAAAGTCCATGTCCTTTACATGATGATTATGCTGTGGTGAGAGGAGGCTTTTTCAGATTAGTTAAAAAAGAGACTATTCAGGCACTCGCTAATAAAATAAATGAACAAAAAGCGGTATTAACAAGATTATAATTACGACTGGTATGAAAAAAATCGGGATCATCGGAGGTCTTGGACCTGAAGCAACAATTGATTATTATAAGGAAATAATAAATGCTTTTAAAAATGAGAAGGGAGATTTAAATTATCCTGAAATAATTATTTACAGCGTAAATATGTCGGAATTTCTTAGCCTGATGAAGGAGAAAAAATATGATCAGGTTACTACTCTTCTATTAGAAAAAATAGAAGGTTTGAAAAGGGCTGGGGCTGAATTTGCCGTTCTGAGTGCTAATACACCTCATTTGCTGTTCGACCGGATAAAAGAAAAATGCGGGATTCCAATGATCAGTATAGTTGAGGCTACCTGCAATGAAAGCCTTAAACGAGGGTATAAGAGAACCGGATTGTTTGGGACCGGATTTACCATGGAAGCGTCGTTTTTCACTGATATATTTAAAGAACAGGGTATTGATGTCATCATGCCGTATAAGAAAGACCGTGATCTTATCAATCACAGGTTATTCAGTGAAATTGAACTTGGAATCTTTAAAGATGATACACGCCTGATGCTTATCGGGATCATAGAGAAGATGGTACAGGAACAGCATATTGATTCCCTGATCCTTGGATGCACCGAGTTTCCGCTTATCCTGAAAGAAAGTTCTTATGCAGGTATTCCTATGTTAAATACAACTAAGATTCATGTAGATGCGATAGTAAAGTATTGCGTTGGACAGAGATAATTCTACAATTGCCCACCTAACAAATTTCTTAATATCAGATGATAAAATTTTTCAGAAAATACCATAAATGGTTTGGAGTAATTTTTGCTTATATTATTTTGAGTTTTGTTTTTTCAGGAATTATTCTTAATCACCGCAATGCGTTATCAGTTATTGATGTTAACAGAAAACTGCTTCCAAAAGAATACAGATACCAGAATTGGAACAATGCAG
>DATCHW010000253.1:0-8159 GCA_036508135.1 Ignavibacteria bacterium | reverse complement strand
CGTCACCATCTCTGTCAGGACAACCTTTTAATGCCTTAGTGCCTGCAACATCAGGACATTCATCTAAATAATCAGCAACGCCATCGCCATCTTTATCAAGCGGACATCCAACCTTATCAACTGCTACAGATACAGGTGTGTTAGGACATTTATCACGATAGTCAGACACTCCATCCTTATCCGCATCATCTTTCTTACCAAAATTAAAGGTGAACCCAACCGTGTGAAAGAGGTACATGTCATTCGTATTTCCGACTAATCCGTCTCTAAGATCTGAGGTGGAATAGAGAAAAGATTCCTGCAGGTTTAACATTACGGATTGACCTAATTTTATATTTACTCCGCCTCCGAATGAAGGAGCTATGTAATCAACCTTATCTTTAGTAATGGTTAAATCCTTATCAAACAACATTGCCCCTCCTCCTACTAATAAATATGGCCTTACAAACGATTTTGGGCCTAATATGTTGAACCTGAAATTTAAAAGAGCAGAAGTAAAACCGCTGTTAAAGTTCCCGATTCCACCTTCTTTATTAAAAGCAACCGTTCCTTTGGTAACCTGCATATTTAAATCAAAATGACTTCCTATGTATCTTGAAACAGAAATGCCTCCCAGGCCATACTTCATGTTGGATGTATAAAAAGTATTTCCCAGGTCACCATTATACTGGCTTATGCCAGCATGAAGACCGATGTTCCATTTTTTGTCTATTGTTTGTGCATTGATGATTAAAGTAAGTACCAGACAAGTACATACAAGTAGAAGTTTTTTCATTGTATATTATTATTTACAGATTAACCTTGCAAAGTTATATAACTCTAACTTTGTAAGTGTTACATAATATTTAAAAGAAGTTGCATAATTTACATATTTATATAAGAATTCTACTTTCAAATCCAGAATCACCAGTTAGGATTCGATGAATTTCCCGAATATATGTGGAAAAGCCAGGTTTCTTGCCAGGTATTGGGGAAAACAGGTATTAAAATAATGGAAATGTAATGATTTTGTCTTCTAAATCGGAGGATCAAGACTTCAAGACAGCTAGGCTACCACTTTGAGACGTTCTGGCAAGTCAAGAGACAAGATCGGAGAAATGATGGGACATTCTACCTTCTGGGTCACGGAACACTATCTGGCGAGTCTGGATATGATAAAACGTGGGAAATCAATAAGGGACCTTTTTTTAAACTTAAGACTCCAATTTTGAATGGACCTAATTATAGGGAAGCCAATATAATGATATATTTATTTTTCAGTCAGTTAAATTTTATGGTATACAGCTGGTATTAATCCAGAATAGTGAAGTTAAAATTACCTGAACTCAATGTTTATTTCCAGAATTTCCGAAAAACTCCCAATTCTCATTGGTATACTCAGATCTTGTCTACCGGGTAATATAGCATCTTGCGCCCCACATGAAACAAAAATATTAGTATTTTCAATTTTCTTGTAGCCCCAGGCTATGTCATATATTGCATCAGTAACATAATTAAATGGCCAAATTTGCCCGTAATGTGTATGCCCTGATAATTGAACATCGATTTTGTTTTTGTAAGCCTCTTCAAGGCAATATGGAGCATGATCCAGGAGTATTATGGGTAGATCTTTTGTCCTAGACCTTAAAAGAGAATCAATCGGCCTTTTTTCATTATTGCCCCGATATTTAAGTCCGATTATAAATACCTTATTATCTAATTCTATCAATGAATCTGCTATCATCGTTATACCCAATCGCCTATTAAAATCAATTTTATCCGCCACATTAACTCTTGGTAATTCATGGTTTCCTCTTACTGCATATATGCCATACTCTGACTTTATATCTTTCAATATTTCAATAAACTCATTAAGTTTTCCCTCGCTGGTATTTCCATACGTCTCAGCAATATCTCCCGGCAAAAAAATAATGTCTGGGTTTTCCGAACGAACTTTATCAGCAAGCTTTTTCAGAAAGATAGTACTTGTAATGTTTTTTAAATGAAGATCGGAAACACTTATAACTTTTAGAGAATTAAGTGTGGAGGATTTTTTTGGTATGGTTATGGAATATTTGGTAATAACCGGATTGTTATTGATATGAGTCCCAATTACCAAAATGGTCACTCCAAAGACGATAGAAAAAAGTATTGTAACAAGTACTAAGGTTTTGTTCTTAAGAATTTTAAAAGGTACAATTCTGATAAACCTGCTAATTAACAACAGGATATGCAGGCCAAGAATAAAAAGGAAAATATATAATATAAATACTGCATAATAACCTACAATCAGATTCAAATAAGTATAAGATAACAATTTCAAATGTCCATAGACTGAAAGTATCTGTCCAGTTGTATCTATGAAGGGTAAGAGACAGGCAAAAATAATGATAGAAACAAGAAAAGGTTTTGCAATTTTATTATTGCCAAATGCTCTATGGATTAATATATAGCCATAAAAATGGGTAAACAAATAGAACACAAGAACAGAGTACAAATAGATATTAAATGTAAGAATTGTAAGGAAATAAATGAAACTTATAATTATAACCGGATAGGTTTTTCTGGGATGAAATATTTTGGTGTTTATTTCAGGGAAAATATACGTCTCCATTTTATTATTCCTTTTAAGAATAACCCTTATTATGGCAGCAAATCCTGCAAGTAAAAGAAAGTACAATGCAAATGCTGCAACATGCCTTAGAACAATTGTTGTTAATATGTGAGGAGTCGTTATAAAGTGAAGAAGAGATTCAATAAAAAACACTATAACAAAGCTCATTATCAATCCAGGAAGTACTGGGATTATTGCGAACCATTTCTTCTCAGTCGCCCAAAGATTACATGCTATAATAAAAGCGGCGATGGCAGGACCTCCGATTTTTGCCGTTAGAAATAATTGCTTCTGACTATAAAGTCCTGATTTAATTACATTTTCTTGTTCTTTAATCGTTTCCATTTATTAAAATTGATTTCAGAGATTGGTTTAAAAGCAACTCGGTTTCCTAAACATCAAGTATTTAATTATGGCTGTTTTTTTGTTTTCTAACAATCTCCTCGAGGATATCTATAATATTCTCATTTCTAATAATTAACATTCCAATTCGTTCTTTAGATATTCCTTCCTTAATTTTAAAATCATAAAGGGGTTTTTGATTAATAAGTTCTGATTCAAAACAGTTGAACATTATTGAATCATTCTTGTCAAGATTTTCTGCCACTTCTAATAGGTGAGTCGAAATGAAGAAGAGGTTATCTCGAATTTTAGCTAATGTGGAGATAATTATCAGGGAGGCATCATAAGCATCTTTTACATTTGTCCCTCGAAACAACTCATCAAATATTACGATAAGATTTTTTTGGGAATTAATTTTAAGAACAATATCCTTGACTCTTTTTACTTCAGAGTAGAAATGACTATATCCCAGATTAAGATTATCCGTAAGGTTAATTGTTGTGAACAATCCGTCAAATACAGATATTTTTAATTTTTTAGCCGGGACAGGAAATCCCAAATGAGCCAGGTAAATATGTAATCCAATGGTTTTAAGAAATGTTGATTTTCCTGACATATTCGGTCCAGTAAGAAAACACAAATTTGAGTCAGGTTTAAATATAAAACTATTTGGAATTGGTGTAGAAAGAAGCGGATGAAAAGCACTTATAACCTCAAACAAAGGTTGTGATCCCGATCTATAATCTGGTAAAGTGAATCCATCACTCTTCATTATTTTGCTTAATGATTGCAGGACATCAATTTTGTAAACTGTCTCTAATAATTCTCTTAACGAGTTTTTATTGCTAACTCTAAAAAATTGATCAAGTCTGTTGATTTGAGAAAAGCTTAAATCTTTTGTTTGACTTAAGGCTTTCTTTAAAGTTTTTGATGCAACAAATTTCCTGATTTTGTCAAGATCTTCATTAAGCATTAGATGTAGAGGAAATGATTGGGACTCTGCTAAAAACAATTTGAGTTTACTCAGTAATTGAATTATATGTAAGATTCCCTTTGAAATAGTATAATAGTCACGATCTAACTTAAGTTTGTTTTTTACACCATCAAACGAGGCATCAATGATATTGTCTTTTAATGGGACTCTTTGGTTTCTAAGGTAGTATTCTATGAAATCAAGCTGATCGGAATTAAGTTCCAAACACAAATTATTTTCGAAGAAGAAGGCAATCTCGTTTTTGCGATTTTGTAGAAATTCAAAGTCAGAAACAGGAGCATTAAACATTTCATGTAGTAATTCTTGTCCTCCCACGGTGGTTGTTCGCTTGTAGAACGAATATATTGAATTGTCATTTCTTCTGTCTGGGAAGAGTTCGAGGTCTCTAATTGTCTGTTTGTCGACATCAAATGGTATTATGTTATCTTGAGAATGTTTAATTGCTTCTTTGGTATCAGGAACATATCCCCAATCAATCAGATCTTTTTTAGTCTCTACTTTTTTAAGTCCTCCATCGAACAGTACATAGTACCTATTAGCAACATCAAGAACACTTCTATAATCGTGGTCAGTTAGGATAATTCCCTTTTTTAAGGACTGGTCGAGAATCATTTTCTTAAGTAACTCAACATGGAGTGGAGAAATACCGTTAAATGGTTCATCTAGAAGAACAAACTGAGTATCCATGTTTAACAATAGTTTAACCTCAAGATATCTTGATTCTCCTCCGGACAAATCCTGAATCTTTGTATTAGCAACTTTTGTAAGAACTTCATCATCAAGAATTTCTTTTTGATCATTATTGCCAAAGTAAATCTTAACTACTTGTTTTACAGTTATATTTTGGGGTAAAAAATTATCCTGACTGAGATATGCTATCTTGTTTTTTGTTTTAAAGGGTTGATCTATTCTTTTATCATTGATCCTGATAAATTTGTGGTCGGTATAAAGGGTCCCAAAAATTATCTTTAGAAGTGTTGATTTACCTGAACCATTTCTACCGAGTAGCCCTATAACGTCTCCAGATTGACATTTAAGAAAGATGTCTGTTAAGACCTGATCAGTCCCGAATTCTTTGCGAACACTATCTACCTCAAGAAGGTTTGACATAAAATCGGGATAAATAAAATTGGGATAATAAACACGAGGTGAAAAAGATAAGCAATCAAGAAAAGTTTGATTTTACTAAAGCCAAGATTATAATAGAAATAATATTCGTTTTTTCTGGTTCGGTCAAAATAGAAAGCAGAAATTAGGAATCCCCCTGTCAAGATCCAGAGTATAAAACTATGTGTCAAAAAATTTATAATGTTGTCTGATGTGAACTCACCAATAAAAAGTAAACTGGAAAAGATTGTTAGGAAAGTTGAGAATATGATGCTTGTCTTCAGAATGGACTTGTTATAAGGTAGAAAAAGTTTAATCATTAATAGAATAGGGTTAGTTGTTAGTATAAACTCATTTTAAGCACAAATATTCTTTAAATATTATATAAGAATCTATTTCAGCCAGTCTATTTATAAAAGTATCAATAAAATAACCAATATAGAGATTCTATATGAAATATATTGTTAATGGTCGGTGGTTTATAAAACCATTCTTCTATTAATCCAAACGGAGAACCAAATTACCCTGAACATATCTCGCGGAATAAACTGACCATCCAAATCCGGAGTTAAATAAGGTCTTATCGTGATAGATCATCGTTTGGCAACCTTGCCCTTGTCTTTATCAATAAAGCTCCCCAGAATTGACCAGAATTAATCTGGGAAGGTCTGGTACTGGGACTCCTAAAGGTCGGTGGCAACTACCACCGTTTTTAAAACACTTATCCCCTTCCCTACAATATTCGGGTATTAATTAAATCTCTCATGATCTTATCTGAAAATACTTGCCAGGTTTCTTGCCAGGTATTGGGGAAAACAGGTATTAAATAATGGAAATGTAATGATTTTGTCTTTATAACTCACCATTGATATTCAATGTGTTAAGATAAGATTATTATATTCTCATATTCCTCTGGATCAGAAGAGTTCAGGTTCGAAACCTGACGGGACAACCAGATAATCAATCACTTACGATATTTTTTGTAGGTGATTTTTGTTTTGTTGCTAGGTTTTTGGTGTAATTGATCTACTCCATAGAGGTTTAAAGGTAGTTCCATCATTGATAAACTTAACCACTGCCTCTCTTTCAATATTAAAGTCGGGGAAGTATTCATTAAAGTATTCAAGGATTTCAATTACTTTTTCACCAACTGTCCTTCTTGAATTGTTTAGCTGCTCCCTTAGGTTCTTAAGATCTTCCCTAACACAATCTCTCCCAATTTTGGTCTTTATCCACTCTGCTCTTTTTACATCAATGGTATTTCTTTTATACTCTCTCCCTTTTTCTGTTTTACACCATTCATTTCTTACCCTCTGTTGTTCTTGCATTGAAGGGAAATCTAAACCTAAAGTACTCCATTTTACTCCTTTAATATTTATTTCAGGATCAAATTCATATATATATTCAGCTTCATGCGATAAAAGCTCCTTGGGAGAGCAGAATTCAATTATATAAAAGGAAAAATTGTCTAACCCATACCTATGGTGGGTTAATTGTAACATCCAATTAATATGTCGATTCAATACTAAATCATCAATATGTGATTGTCGTCTTCCTTCAAGATTGTGAGCACTCCCAATATATTAGAAATCATCTTCCTTTGAATGAAAAACATACACTCCGGATTTTCCAGTTGGATTTGACAAAAAAGCTTGATCCTGCAATTCTTTTAATTGCTCTCCAAAGGGCTTTTTAGTTTGTTCTGCAATCTTTCGCAACTTGTTTTTTCTGGGCTTAATGTAATCAAACCCTGTCCAATCTATATTCTCCATTATGCTTCTGTTTCAAATCTTTTCCAAATAATGTAAACCTGCAATGTGAGAACTTTACTCCTGCCAACTTGTTAAGACTCCATTTTCAAAATACAGGTATTTATCTCCATAGACCCATTGTTCATGTACTCCCCATGAACCAACACTTTTATTAATATCAACTGGAATACCCCAACTGTCGACAGCCATCCTATCCGTCATTCCAAGCCAAATCTTTTTAGCTACAATTTTATCAGCAATCTCTTGAGAACCATATTTCTTTACAAAGTCCGCTCTTTTTTTATTTAGAGACTCTAACTGTGCTTTTTCTCTTGCTTGCTTAGCTTTTAATGCATCTTGTCTGGCTTTTGTTTCTGATTGCTTCTTGGCTAGTTCCTCTGCTTTCCTTTTTGATTTTTGTTCCTCTATTAACTTAATATTCTCAGCCTCTGTAAAAAGTCTTGATTTAAGAACCCACCCTATATTATCTCCATAGATGATTTTATAATATCTTTCACCCTGATCAATTACTTTAACTTTAGTTTGCCCCGGAACAAACAAAAACATTTCTAGTGCAACTGTATCTCTATATATCACTTCACCATGAAAAACTATTAATGAATCTGATTGTCCAAAACTGATGAGGTACTAAGGTTAATTGTTTTTTCTCAATTTTAGCCAGACTATAAAACCTGAAATCAGAATAAACAGAACAAAAAGACCAGTTAATGGAACTATCAGTACGTAAAAATCGCCAATTATTGACTGGTATATTCTTCCTGTATGAATTTCCAGAGCAACATTCCACAACGATATAGGTGTATCACCAATTACTTTTTGCGGTAAAATGGCAAATCTTTCAGTCCCATTGATATTTACTGCCCCAATATTATAATCGAAATAATATTCCTGATTTCTATAATCACGGGTAAACCCTGAAACTAAAAATTCGCCTATGGGCCGACTGTTGCGGGGAGGGGGAGTATATTGCTGTTTTTTAATATAATCGAAAACTTCTCCTGATTGTGAGTTCCATACAAACAATCCTTCAAAAGAACCAACAAGATATTTATATGAATCAATTTTTTCGAACACTGTGACCCCCATGATACTTGCAGGTGGTTGAAATTTGAATGTTTTAAGAGCAGTTTTAAAGTTGTTGTCAGAATAGTAAAAACCGTCCATTGTTACCACAATAAATCTATCAGTTTCCTGATCATAAAAGATCCTTCGTAACTGGTCAAACCATGGGTTAGGAGTATCCAGTTCGGTAAAGGGAATCTTCCCAACTCTGGAATTGCCGATGAAAGCCAACAGCGGCGGGCGTAAAAACATACCCGTTGTGGTATTAAGGATCAGGATAACCAGAGCA
>DATCHW010000252.1:0-1942 GCA_036508135.1 Ignavibacteria bacterium | reverse complement strand
GAGCAAATGTGGTACTTTGATAAATAGGCGTGTTCACAGCTCCCGTTTCCTTATCAATACCTGAATATCCTCGAACTATCTTTGTACTTTCTCTAAAACGGAAAACATCTGTTTCTTTATCAATTCCCATATAGCCTTTCGCCATTTTAGTCATTTTTTCTTTATTACTTTCATCCATGTATCTCGCCTCTTTTACAATTTAATATAAAATTTCATTTCCAAAGTGCATGATTTTTTAAAATCAATTTTTGTTTGTTAAAATAAAAAAAGGCTTTAGGACAGAATTATTCTGTCCTAAAACCTCTAGTTATCCAGTCAGTTTCATGTTATAGTTATTTTGCACTATTCATATATGTTTAATAGACTATTCGTTCATTATAATCTTGCTTAAGATATTTGTCAAGATTATTCTATTGAAAATACTAATGTGTAGATTGCAATATAAAATGTCCGGAAATTTTAAAAAAATATAATGTTAAGCTGTAATGGTTTTCTGTTCCATCATATTAGCAGATAAACCGTTAAAAATCCTTCTTGGATAATTGTTTATCCAGTGTTGAATTTGAATAATTTGTTTTTTTGAGAATGCAGAAATATCCACACCTTTTGGGATAAATCTTCGTATCATTTTATTAATATTTTCGTTTGTGCCTCGCTCCCATGAACTATATGGATGGGCATAATACACTTTTGTTCTCTTTCGTTTGTTCCTTACTGAGTTCTCAATACCCTCAAAATTAAGATTCTCACAGCCGTTATCACAGGTGATTGTTTTAAATGTTTTTGAGAATAACGTTCCCATTTTACGCTCCAATTTATCCAATTCCTTCACAACAGCGCTCTGTGATTTAGATGGTATTCTAAAGACCAACTCCTTACGGGTTACTCTTTCGCTTAACACCATTAAGACAGTCTTTGTACCCTGTTTGCCGACTACAGTATCCATTTCCCAGTGTCCAATCTCATCACGTGCAGCTACCGCTGCAGGTCTTTCTGATATGCTTGTTCCTTTGGTATTATTATACGCTGGCCTTATTTTTTTATAGTTTCTCTTTTTAGCATTCTTTTTAACGGGCAGATCTTTGTTACTTATATTTAAAAACAAATTATTATCCAAGTAGTTATACACAGTTTTGAAGCAAATAGTTGTTTCAAATTGTAGATCTTTATTTGTGATGTTTTGAATAGCCGCATACGGAGATTCGCCGTCTATACCGATGGCTTTTTCTAAGTACTTCACCAATTTGTGATCTTTTCCTATTTTTAAGGCAGGACCTTTAGCTGTACCTTGTCTGTCATGTTCTGACTGTCCGATTTCGGCACTATATTCCATTCGAGTGGTTAAATCACTATTCAATTGTTCTACCATTCCTTTAGCAATTTCACGTCTTATTGTACGTTCTGAACGCCCACCTATTTGCTCCGCAATACGACCTGAACTAAGTCCCATTTTGCGTAGAGCTTCTAACTTTATGCGTTCCTCGTAGGTTATGTGTTTACCTTTTCTGTTCTGTGTGATAAAATTTAATTGACTCATGTGAAATCCTCCCGTATATGTTGGTTTAGTCACTTAACATTATACAAGAGTATCTCTCTTGAGTCTTTATTTTTTTGTTACTCTTCGGTCATTTCATTATACAACTTACCGCATTGTTCCTGTGATTTACTTGCTTGAAAAAACAATGGAGTTTGAACTAAATGTGGCTAAATACTCCAATCCATTAACAGGATTACCTGGGAATGTAGTTATTGAAGATGCTATTTCTAAATTGATTTCAGAGAAGAAAGAATTTTCACTGCTGTATTTTGATATAAATGATTTTAAAGCATTTAATGATGCATATGGGTTTGAAAATGGAGATAAAATTTTATCGTTTACAGCAAGTTTAATTCAAAAACATACCTGTCTCTATAAAGATAGTTTTTTGGGACATATAGGTGG
>DATCHW010000251.1:0-1606 GCA_036508135.1 Ignavibacteria bacterium | reverse complement strand
TTTAGGAATGGGGATTCTTTTGCCTATGGTTTTTATAGGACTTACGCAGTTGGGGCTAACATGTCATTTTTTCCTTACTCCTTTAATATCACAATCAAAGTTGCGCTGGCGCACCCGGCTGCAAGCAACGGGGTATGTTCGTGCCACCGTTCAGGTTATAATGAAACTGAGGTTTTGCCACTATCCACAATATTCCTTATTTTTCAATAATACTTGATAATAATGTTTATTTTGCGAAAAATTTTTCTTAAAACAACTTAAAAACAATTTAATGTAGTATTATGTCAATAATTTTAAATGAAGAGAGTTTTAATCATTTAAAAACGAAAACTTAAACCACGGAAAACACGGAAATAAAGGAAAAAAGGGCACCGTTTTTCAGTGCTTTCCGTGGTTGATAGAGTCTTGATTGAGTTATTCATGACCTTCAGCGTTTTCATGTTATTAATAGAGGGTTTAAGTGTAATATTTTGGAAAAATAAGCATTTATTATCTATTTTTGTAACTGTTCAGCCTACTCTTGAGTAAATGTAATTTAAATTTTTTTCCAACAAAAATTGTATATAATATAATTTTGTTTTTATATTATCATGCTTACTCGTGAAGAAATTCTTGAGATCTATGAAGCTGGTCCTGAAGCAGTTATTACTGCATTTCAGAGACTCGAGTCTATCATAGAGAAACAAGCTTCTCAGAGTGCTGAACATGAAGAACGTGTAAGAGTTTTAGAGGCTCGTTTGAATCAAAACAGTCAAAATAGCAGTAAGCCTCCTTCGAGTGACGCTTTTTGTAATGAAAAACCTAAAGTTAAAAGTCGCCGCTCAAGTAACGGCAAAAAACCTGGTGGTCAAAAAGGTCATTCTGGAAAAACTCTCGAAATGACATCAAACCCTGATTATATCATAATTCATTCTCCCCTGTGTTGTGAAAACTGTGGTCATAATCTTGAAACTACTGAAGTTGGAAGCTGGATGAGGGGCCGACCAGTTGTTATTACACAGAATGGAAAGAAAGTTATTGATTCAAGTATACCAATTGGAACCGCAATAGGTACTTTCACAGGTTCAGCAGGAAGCAAAACATATTCTGGCCATACGGCAATATATGGGAACCCTTCATCCACTGGACTTAATGTATGGGATCAAAATTACCTATATGATAAGGCAGTAGCCAGGCATTGTATATCATATACTGGAACCACACGATTATCCAACATAAATAATTACTATGTTATCAACGTGTAGTTATTCACTCTATTTTTTTTGTGTTTCCAAAAAACACCCTTTCCCTTTTTTATTTTTAGGAATAATATGGGTAATTTTGCCCAACGCCCAATAAAGTAAAATAAGAAATGAATTTTATAAATGTCCTTTTAATTAATTATAAAATCGTTAGCAAGGTAATTTGCAGCAAAAGTGTAAGAAAATATATAAATGCTTAAATTTGTCAAAAAAAGATCTTATTAGGCCTATTACCAGCGAAGCTGTTGTGAAGTGCAAAGTAAGTCAATGCTATCTGATAAAATCTTCACGGAAGAAGAAGAATACAGACTGAGATATTCAGAAAATCCTGATTTTTTGCGGTTGAAAACGTGGGGTACAGAGCC
>DATCHW010000250.1:0-11329 GCA_036508135.1 Ignavibacteria bacterium | reverse complement strand
TGCTAGATGGACTCAGAAGAATGGAGACGATTATTATGGGTATAAAAATCATATCAAGATTGATGGGAAAAGCAAATTAATAGACACTTATATGGTTTCCGATGCTTCAGTACACGATTCAAAGGTTCTGGATATGCTGCTACGGAAGAGGATGAAAATCAACCACTTTATGCCGACAGTGCATATGCCGGAGCCAAACAGGAACAGATAATAATAGAGCACAAAATGAGCAATCAAGTATGCGAAAAAGGATACCGCAATAACCCGTTAACTACCGAACAACAAGCTAATAACAGAATAAAGTCAAAAACAAGAGCACGAGTAGAGTACGTTTTCGGCTTCATGGAGCAAATCATGAGAGGGTTGTATATCTGGTCTGTCGGATTGCCCAGGGCAACTGGTATTTTAGGGCTAATTAATTTGACATACAATATTTTCAGATACGAACAATTGATCAGAAGAACTGCTTAAAAGCTGTAAAACAAATATATAAGAGAGCTGAAATTGAAGGAATCAGATAATTTTTGTCCATAAAAGACCCAAAAATAGGTCTTTTCATTGCAGTCTGAAGATTGCATAAAATACAGAAAGATCAAATTATGGTTTGGTCAGAAAAATTTGACTGAATAATATTAAAAAAACGAATTTTTAGAACCGCCCATTATTTATTCAGAAACAGAAAGGATAAAAAATTCAATAAGCACATTATAAATGCGAAAAATTATTATAGATCCATCCACAAAGATTACCTATTCTTTATTTTATATTAAAGGATTAGAAGATATTTTCGGGAAAAAAAATATCTCCTTTTCATCCAAATATTTTAAAGAGTTGAAAAGAAAGACTGAGTCACACTCTTATGATCATTACATGGCCTTTGTTATAATAGACGGAGCAGTAATCAAGAACATTGTCATTGATTTTAGAGATAAAGTCTCAGTTAAAGAGAGTGCATACATATGGTGTGACGTTTACGCAAAAATCAACTTTAACAAGATACTAACAGAGGGCCGTTTCCATCAGAAAATAATATCCATTAGTCCTGGCTTTGGAATAAAAAGATGGAGTTTGTTGAAGACAATTTTTTTATGCTCAACGAATTTTTTGAAATGCAATTTTTCTCCAATAGTTCCTTTAAAAGTGCATATAATAGATTATTTACTTCCATACTATAGACGTTCAAAAATAGAAGATTATTATAACATAAATCCTACATCCAATAATTTGCAAAATTTAAAGAATGATAAAAAATATGTATTTTTCATTTCGACACTATGGGATCATAAAAATTGTATTGTAGGCACCAATATTTTAAGAAAAAAATACATTGAATTTTGCAAATTAAATAAACATATTGAATTCGAGGGTGGATTATTTGCGAATTCGTCACATCCACAATATGCTGAATTAAAAAACATTATATTTTCAACAAAATATCCTATTGAAAGCTACATTGAAAAAACTAAATTGTCATCTTTCGTTTTTAACACACCCGCAGTTCACAATTGTCATGGATGGAAATTGGGTGAGTTTTTAGCGATGGGGAAAGCAATAATTTCAACTCCTTTGTCAAATGAATTACCGGAAAAACTAGTTCATGGGAAAAACATTCATATTGTAACAAATGATTCGGAACTTGTTGAAGCAATTCAATTGTTAACGACAAATGATAATTACAGAAAGCAACTGGAAAATGGAGCAAAAATCTATTATTCAAAATATGTCGAACCTCAGTGCGTAATCAAATCCATTCTGGAAAAACTGACCAATTAGAATTTTTTAACCTACCTTTTGCCCAATAGAATTGTTGAAATGACAATATATCAATTGCGGATTACTTTTTTGATATAACTATTTTCTTTTAAAGTCAGAAAAATTAGAAATGAATAAAAAGTTTAAGTACATGACAAAATTTTCAACACAGACTAATTTATCTTTATCATTCAAGGACAGAACATTTGCAGGATCTATTAATCCGTCTTTGAATAAGCTTTGGGCTCTTCAGCTTGCTTTTTGATCTTGATTGGGTGATGGATAATTTCAGCATATTTCAACCTTGCCGGCTCCAGCAAAAGCGATCAATACCAATGCAAAGAGCTGAATAATTCTGTCAATATTGGTCAAATTTGCTTCTTCAATATTAAATTCGCTTTTTCTCTGTGCTTTAAATTCAGTTTATATTTGCCTACGTTGTTTGTATACTGATTGAGCCTCTATCCTTGTTTAATTAATACGCAATAATCTAATAAAAATCGAATTCTTATAAATTGAATACTAAATAGATAATTTATTAAAATGAAGATACTCTGCGTAATAGATAGTTTGTGCCAAGGAGGAGCACAACGCCAGTTAGTGGAACTAGCTCTTGGTTTTAATGAAAAAGGACATACCGTTTCATTTCTGATTTATCGTCAGATCCCCTTTTTCAATCACCTGCTTGATAGCGCTGGAATTTTAATCAATTATATTCAAGAACCAAATTATTTTAAACGTTTTTTAAAAATCCGCAGTTTCATTCGCAAAGGGAGGTATGATTCTGTACTTTCATTTTTAGAATCTCCCAATTTCTATTGTGAACTAGCGGGACTCCCTTATAGAAAATGGAAATTGATTGTTGGTGAGCGAAGCGCTAATCCTAATATCTATAAATCTCCAAGATTAATATTTTTTCGTTGGTTTCATTTTTTTGCAGATTATGTAGTTGCCAATTCATTATCCAATATTCATATTGTAAAATCAATTAATCCTTTGTTACCGCGATCAAAAACAATAGTAATTTATAACTCCGTTAATTTTGAAATATGGAAACCCAAACCGGGTTATGTTCCAAGAAGAAATGGAAAGCTTAGATTGATAGTAGCATCAGCTCACAGATATCTAAAAAATTTAGATGGCCTATTAGAAGCACTAAAAATAATCAGTGCTGCAGAATTAAAATATTTGTCAATCGAATGGTATGGAGTCAGCAAGGATTCATCGATGATCGACGCAATACAAAAGATTAAGAAATATAATCTTTCAGATGTGATTTCATTGCTCCCAGCCACCTCACAAATAGATAAAATAACACAAGAAGCTGATATTGTTGGACTTTTTAGTTTTCATGAAGGATTTCCAAATACCATTTGTGAAGGAATGGCATGTAGTAAACCCATCGTTTGTTCCACCGTTTCCGATATTCCTTTGCTACTTTCAAATAATTTAAATCTATTGTTTGATCCAAAGGATTATACTTCAATATGTAATACATTAAAGTATATAATAGATCTTAGTAATGAAGAGTTATTAGAAATAGGTGCGCAAAATTATGAATGTGCCAAATTACATTTTGAAAAGGACAATATTATAAATCAGTACTTGAATCTTTTGACCTAAAGCATCAATTTTAACAAGATAGTGCTTCATTTGCTTTCTTAAAAAATAATCACATCTTTTTGGCAGCAAAGAATTAATGCAACTTTTGTCATACTATTGGGTTTTGAGAGTATCCCTGATTTAGAGTCCTTAACGATTTCTTATAATTTGATGAATATCCGATTTAAAGAAAGTGGTTACTTCTGATCATATATTTGTAATATTAGATAATTCAGAAAACTGTTACTAAAAATATTAACAATTATTAAGTTTCAGTAAATATAAATCCAGATGGTAAACTATTTACTGAAAGTACAACACAAATATCAGATTACTTTCTGAAAAAACATTCATTGACCAGAATAAATAGAATTTTTAATTATTAATAATTTATGAATTAAAATTTTAAACCAAAATTGTAATGAAATACTTGGCCAATTTATTACTGTACTTCGGGAAAGTCAATGATAGGTTACAAATGTACCTATACAGATCATTATTTTATAAATGCGGAAAAAATGTAATATTTTCTCCAACGACATCGTATTTCCTATATAAAAATATTTCGATAGGTAATGATGTAAGCATTGCAAAAGGGGTATCATTTATTGCTTCTATAAGTCATATTTACATTGGGAATAAAGTTATTTTCGGTCCAAATGTCATTATTCGTGGAGGTGTACGCGGAAGTCATATTATTGGGAAATTTATGGCAGATTATCTTAGCAGTGATAAACTTCCAACTGACGATAAGCCTGTTATTATAAATGATGATGTTTGTATCGGACCTGGGGCAATAATCCTAAAAGGAGTTAATATTGGCAGAGGTGCAATTATTTCTGCTGGAACTGTTTTAAATATAAATGTTCCTCCATATGCCATAGTAGGAGGGATTCCTGCAAAAGTGATAAAATTCAGATGGGATATCATAGATATTATAAAACATGAAAGTTTATTATATCGGGAAGAAGAAAGAATATCAGAAGAAGTTTTAATATCGGATAGAATGCTATATGAAACACTTACAGATCCTGGTATTTAAATAATTGAAGAAGTTTGGATGGTTTTCAAAATGTACAGGAACAATAAAAGATAAGGTATAAGCAGATGAAAAGGAATGAAAAATTAAAAACATTACTTGTTTCGCCTTCTCCACTACCTGTTGGAGGTATACAAAGTTGGACCGTTAATCTATTGGATTTTCTTGAGCATCAAGATCAAACTGAATTCAATTATATTAACTCGTCAGTAAAATACAAAGACATCCTTGAAATGGGACTTTGGAAACGCATTTCTGCAGGAATCAAAGTAACCATTGACTTAATTAGAGCCATAAAACTTTCAATTCATATTAATAAACCGAATGTTATTCATTTAACCAGCAGCGCATCGTTAGCTTTATTTAAAGATCTTCTGATTTTGAGGGTAGCAAAAAAAAATAAAACACCATTAGTAATCCACTGGCGATTTGGAAGAATCCCTGATTTGGCATTAAGGAAAAATTGGGAATGGTACTTGATCACGCATATTATCCGTAAGTCAGCATATTCAATTGTGATTGATGACAACTCTTACAAGATATTAATTGACGCAGGTTTTAAAAATGTAATAAATATTGCTAATCCTATATCGGAAGAATTGGCGAAAGCCGCCGTTACACAAAAGAATATTGATAGGAATGTAGTAGAGGGTAAAGTTATTTTCGTGGGGCATATCATTGCAAATAAAGGCATTTATGAACTCGTGGAAACATGCGTTACGCTACCCAAAGTAAAGCAATTAAAATTAATCGGACCAGTTAAGGATAAGGTGAAAGCTGAATTGAAAAATATAGCAATGAAAAGAGAAGATGGTAATTGGCTATTATTGACAGGAACAAAACCCAGAGAGATCGTTTTTTCAGAAATTAGTTCAGCCGAACTTTTGGTTTTGCCCAGTTATACAGAAGGTTTTCCAAATGTCATCCTCGAAGCGATGGCAATGGCATGTCCTGTAGTTGCTACCAATGTTGGAGCTATTCCTGAAATGCTGAATATCAATAGTAATTCACCAGCTGGACTATGTATTCCTACAAAAGATATTGAAGCATTAAAAACGTCAATTGAAAAGTTATTGTCAGATAAAGAATTGGGGACTAAATATGGGCAAAATGGGTTGACAAGGGTACTAGAAAACTTTACGCTAGATAAAATATTTAAGAAATATGAGGTAGTTTGGCAAACCGCAGCCGATAATCATAAGTTTTTATAGAAAATTCAAAAGATAAAAACACAGGTGAAAAAGATTATTATATTCTCCGCTACATTTCCTCCAGAACCCACTGTTTCTGCAAAAATTTCTTATGACCTAGCCTTAGAACTATCAAAAAATAATATTATTACTGTAGTATGTCCATCTTCATCCCGGCCTTTGGGATTCAAATTTGTAAAAAAAGTTGAGATATTTAATTTTAACGTAAAAGTAATAGATTCATATACATGTCCAGAATTGAATTTATTTGGACGGTTTAGGGAAAGTGTTAGTTTTGGGCAAAAATGCAAAGCATTCATTAGAAATAATTGTCAAGAAATTGATTTAATATACATGAATGTTTGGCCTCTATTTGCGCAATTCTACATATTACGTGCAGCGATAAGATATAATATAAAGGTTATTACACATATTCAGGATGTTTATCCGGAATCTCAAACAAATAAATTACCTGCTCCAATAAAGCAACTCTTTAATTGGTTTTTGCTACCAATAGATAAATATGTCTTAAAAAATTCAGATCATGTTATTACAATCTCAGAGAAGATGAAAGGATATTTAATGAAAACTAGGCATTTGCCAATTGGAAAAATCTCTGTTGTTACTAATTGGCAAGACGAAAAAGATTGTAATAGGATTCAACCGAAAACAAAACCTATCACAAATTCTGAAAATCTAACTTTTATGTATTTAGGAAATATTGGACCAGTTGCTGGTGTTGAATTCCTGATTGAAAGTTTTGCCATGGCAAATTTATCAGCTGCACGATTAGTAATCGCAGGTTCAGGCTCAATGAAAGATTATTGTCAAAAACTAAGTATGAAATTTGAAAACTTAAATATAGAATTCATTGACGTTCCAAGTGATAAAGTTTATGAAATACAGGCTCAAGCCGATGTGATGTTGCTACCAGTAAAGAAAGGTTCAGCTATGAGTTCTATACCCTCAAAATTACCTGCATATATGTTCTCGAAAAAACCAATTATTGGTTGTGTTGATATTGATAGCGATACTGCAGATTCCATTATTAAATCAGATTGTGGGTGGGTAATCGAGCCGGAGAACAAAACACAATTAATTGATATGTTTAAATTAATAAGTAAAAAAACCCATAAGTTGAGAGCAATAAAGGGAGGAAATGGCTTCAATTATGCAATGGAAAAGTTCTCCCAAAAAGTTAACTTACCAAAAATGGTTTCTTTAGTCGAAAAAACTATTTCAACAAATCAGCAAATTTAAATAACCTATTTTTCAAATAACACATATATTTTTTATATTGTTTTTTTGTACATCCGTAAAGTATCACAAATATGAAATTGAGATTCGCAAAACCAAACGATTTCTGCTCGTTAGCTAAATTACATCTTGAATGCTCAGAAAGCCAACCAAGTGGGTTTATGTTCAAATTAGGACTTCCATTCTTAAAAACATACTATAAATTGTTAATAAAAGAAAAAAACAGTGTGATTCTAATAGCCGATGATGAAAATGGAAATTTACTTGGATTTGCTTCAGGAACAATGGATGCTGAAGCACATTTAAGTAACTTAAAAAGAAACGTTTTAAGAATTGGGTTTTCCATATTACCAGTATTAATTAAATCACCCAAATTATTAAATATTTTATTAGATCATGAAAAGTTTGTTTTCTTGAAAGAAGGATATATTCAGTACGGTGCTACTAGTGGCCCAAGAAGCGAATATTGGGCTTGGAGGCATAATGATAAAAGCAATATGTCAATTACACTATTAAAGACCTGGCTTAAAATTATGTTTACTCTTGGGGCGTCCTCCATAAAAGCGGAAGTTGATATTGACAATAAAAATCTCCTTGTAATATACAAATTTATAGGAGCAAAAGTAGTGGAACATCTAAATCTAAAAGATGGCCGCAAACGCGTTATCATTGAATACGAAAACAATCTTTATTAATGTGTTATATTTAGTTCCGGGTTTAATTTATTTAATTTTAGAAATCATATTAAAAATTTTAACTTGTCAACTTTTAATAAAACATTGAACTGTAAAGCGCTGTAAATTATCCTATGTTTATATTTTTTAAATTAAATACAATAGACTTTTAAAAACAAAAGCAATGGTTAAAATACAATGTCGTATTTTACTCCAACATTTTGCAAGACATTTATCAATCGTTCTTTGAAATTCTGGAAACAGATATATACCTCAAAACTAAGCCACTGGTATTTGATTCAACACCATAGGATTTCGATCAAATTCAATTCCGGAGAATACTGGATGTAAGAAGTAAATCAATAAATCTTTTTCTTTCCAATCTTTAATTTTGGCCTTGAACTTCTTGGATTTATGAATGGGCGAATTATCAAGTTTCACTATTGTTTTTTAACTGTCTGTACAGTAAAGTTATCCGTAAAGAAAATAATCTTGTCAGAATTGAATATTCTTTCATGTACCACAAAGAACAGTTTATTTTTACGGCTCATTAAACCCACTACATTAAGAAATTTCCCTATAGCAGCGGGTAGCTATATCGAGTTCTCCTTCGTTTGACATGCGTAAGGTACTTTTGGTCACTGTTGTTTAAAATGAATCTCCCCGCCGCAAGCTGAAGGGTATCTTGATGGATTAATTTTTTATTTCGCCGCAAGCGGTGGGGAATTTATCCCTTATAGATTCAAATTCATGCTGATGGCGTTTGTGTTTTAATGACAATCGTGCCCTTTTCCATATAGGCCAGTATCTTTAAAAAATTCTGCAGGATCTGTTGCAGATTATAATATTGTGTTGATCCTCTAAATAAAGCAGTATATTTTTTAGATTTTTGCTTTGAACCTCTAGTTGTATTGAGATTTCTTTTTTAAAACCTTTCAGGCGAGTCTTAACTCCTCTGCCGGTCAATATGGGAAGATAATCAATCCCATTTTTAACCCATTTAACAAACCAACGCTCAATCGATCTGCGACTTGCATTAGAAATGGCCGGCAAGTCCATTATTGTTCGTCTTTTATGGCTTAAAAGAAGACATAGACAACGTTTCTTAATTGTATTATTAGAGCTATTCTTAAGAACTTGCTCTAGTGCATCAATCTCCTCTGCTTACAGTGTTATATATCTCATAGTGTGTCAACTATATTTATTTTATTCACATATTACAAGATTATACGACATTATTTTATTTTATTACGTAAATGGCTTTAAAGTTTAATTTACTTAACCAATTGATATGAAAGAACAAATACATGAGTTTGTCAGAAAGACTACTTTCAGCGATCCAAAAAAAATTAATGATGGGACACTCCTTTTTGATGAGGGAATCTTTGATTCGATGGGCCTGCTTAACCTGATCTCATTTTTAGAGAAAGATTTTTGTATTAAAGTGGATGATTCAGAATTGGATGCCGCCAATTTCGGATCTATCAACGCTATAGCATCTTTTCTTGAACGGAAGTTAAAAGCAAATGGATTATGTGCGGGATTGCCGGATTAATAGATTCAAGAAAATCTTTATCTAAAGTTGATGGTGAGTCGATCCTAAATCGGATGATGACCCGTATTCATCATCGTGGACCGGATGATTGCGGAATATACCTGGAACCCGGCATGGGTATGGGTAATGTCCGTCTCAGTATTATTGACGTTGCTGGTGGTTATCAACCTTTATCTAATGAAGACGGATCATTGTGGATTGTTTATAACGGCGAAATTTTCAATTATATTGAACTTCATAAAGAGTTGATTAAAAAGGGTCACAGGTTTAAAACGCAGAGTGACACCGAAGTAATCCTGCATATGTATGAGGAATATGGTGCCGAAGCACTCCAGCATCTGAACGGCCAATTTGCTTTTGCGATCTGGAATAATCAAAAAAAAGAATGCTTCTTTGCACGAGATCGTGCTGGGATCAGACCTCTATTCTATTCAGAGGTTAATGGTACAATGGTTTTCGGATCTGAGATTAAATCCCTTTTTGAGTTTCCAGGAATCACAAGGCATTTTTCTTCAGAAGCATTAAAAGAGGTGTTCACCTTTTGGACAACAATTACACCACATACAATTTTTGATGGAGTTTATGAATTGCCTCCTGGGCATTGCGCCTGGTATAGAAATGGTCGTTTGGAGATTAAAAAGTTTTGGTCACTAAGATATGCCACAAGTTCGACAAGATTTACCGGAACACTTAGTGATGCACTGGATCAGTTCAGATATCTTTTATATGATTCGGTAACGTTGCGTCTACGTTCAGATGTTCCAGTAGCTGCCTACCTGAGTGGTGGACTAGATTCAAGCGCAATTACTGCATTAATCAGGAAGGTCGCACCTGGTCATTTGAACACATTTTCCATAGGTTTTTCTGACGATGTTTTTGACGAAACAAAATATCAGCAAGATGTTTCGCACCATTTCCAAACCAATCATAAAAGTATTATCTGTTCCGCCACTGATATCGCCGATTGGTTTCCAAAAGTAGTATGGCATTCGGAAATACCATTGTTGAGAACTTCGCCAGCCCCTATGATGGGATTATCAAAATTGGTTCACCAACATGGTATCAAGGTTGTAATTACGGGTGAAGGTGCTGACGAGGCTTTGGCTGGCTATAATATTTTCAAAGAAACTCTGATCAGACAGTTTTGGGCCCGGCAACCCCAATCCAAAATCCGACCACTTTTATTGAAAAAGCTTTATCCTTATTTGCCTAATATAAGTCAGGCAAGTTCGGCAATGTTGAGGATGTTTTTCGGATACCAGCTTGGAGCAACAGATTCCCCGGTATATTCCCACTTGTTGCGATGGCACAACACTAGTAACATTCAGAATCATTTTACGCATGATTTGAAAGAGCAACTAAAACATTACCATCCGATTGAACAGTATGCAGATATGATAAGAAAGGAGGTTAAAGGGATCTCTTTGCTCTCAAAAGCTCAGTTTATAGAGACTAATGTTTTTATGTCTGGCTATTTGCTTTCTTCTCAAGGAGATCGCATGGCAATGGCAAATTCAATTGAGGGGCGTTATCCTTTTCTTGATTACCGTCTTTTAGAGTTTACTGCTTCATTGCCTGATGAATTTAAGCTCAAAGGGATGAATGAAAAATTCCTTTTAAAGGAGCTGATGAAGGACGAAATACCACAAACCGTATTGAAACGGAATAAACAGGCTTATCGCGCCCCAATACTTGAAGCTTTTATGGGTTCAAATGTTCCTGACTATGTCCATGATATGCTCTCCTCAGACTGTCTGAAAGAGTGCGGAGTTTTCAATTCCGAATCTGTAACTAAACTGATCAACAAGATTAAAACAGCTAAAATCCCTTCAGAAGTTGATAATATGGCATTGGTTGGAATATTATCAACTCAGTTATTATTCAGTCAGTTTGTTAAGGATTTCAGATCTTTGGATGAACGGAGCATACTAAAAGGACAGGTAAGAAACAATAATTAGCATAAATAACAGAGAAGAGTGTTCAAGTGCTTAGACTGGATTCTTATTATATTTCGAAGTTAAATAAACACTATCAAAAATGAAAAAAACAAACACGAAACATAAGTTTTGCAATGAAATATAATACGCATCTAATCTCTTCAAAAAAAGAAACACAAAACATCACTAGTGTCTCTTAATTTATGTTAACGCGCATCGAACTCCAATTGCAATTGCCCGTCATCTTGGGTTTGCTCCACCTCTACAGGCTGGAGCAGGTCCTTGATGTTGTCCTTTGTCAGGAGGGAACTTCCCAGTATTCT
>DATCHW010000249.1:0-1783 GCA_036508135.1 Ignavibacteria bacterium | reverse complement strand
AAAGAAAAGGATGGAACCTAGCGGCGCCATCCTTTTGCAAATTTTAAACCTAATTTTAAACACCTAACCAAATGTTTAATCGCAAAGATATGAAATAAATTTTATTCTTTTTGCAATTTTTTTTCTGCATTTAAACGATTTAGCTTGTCTTTTGAATTTTCCAATTCATTTTATTTCAGAACTTCTGTTACCGCAAAAAGGACAGAACCGGGCGGCTCCATCCTTTTGCAACGCATAACTATCTTTAACAATTTAAATTATCTACTTATTCGAAATGTTTTCACAATGGTTTCAATATTTTGGTGTTTTTTTATATACAAATACAAATTATTGCATCTCTTTTGTTTCCAAATTCATTTGAGTCATAACCATTATATATTTGAAAAGGATGGAACCGGGCGGTGCCATCCTTTTACTAAAACTAACCAAACTAACTAACCTAACATCTTTTATTAGTTACAATTATCAGGCCACAGGAGTTGCAAAAACCGCACATTTGGTTAATAAATCATAAAAGGAAATAGAAATGTATCAAAACGGACCTAATCCTTGTATTCTCCGGATTCCTGGCGATTCTGAAACCATGGTATTTTAGGAGATGGTTTTTCTTTGTCAAACCGACTTTGATGTATAGGAGTTATCTTATCTGCTTTTCTTGTTTATTTTCTTGTAAAAAAGATGCGTGGACATTCCGAATTGACAGAAAAATTGAAATCACGATAAAAATCATGATCGAAAATTAATTGATCAATCAAATAGGTAGCGTCAAGATTCTATTTGTTATTGAAACTAATTGAGTAGAATTTAGTTCCGGTACTTTTGTCGGGTTTATTCTTTTCTATGTCAGGTTATATCTACAGGTGAAATAATTCTTATTTTATCCACCCTATTTTTATATCCATTTCAGTAAATAGCCGTTTTCCAACTTTCAAAAGTGTTTTTTACAGAATTCAATAATCTTTCCGTCAAGGTCATTCATTAAACTTTTGAAGTCTATTGACATATAGAGTTCTATACTCTTTTTAAAGTTTTTGTTTTTGAATTCCGCCCGTGCCTGTTCAATTCTCAGCTCATCAAATTGTCGGTTATACCCTTCCCTGGCTTTTTGGTCATATTCTTTGATGATGTTATCCTGTAGCCGTGAATACTCTTTCAGTCTTTGGCATTCTCCTCTAAAAAAGTCTTCCACCAAATAATCAAAGTCGGAAAGGATGTGTTGAAATGGTAAAAGTTTATCCTCTGTCTGGATATCCACAAACTTCCTTTTGTCTCCAAATCCGAGTTTGTCAAGGTAAAAGTCGTGACCAACGCTTAGTTTGTCAAATTGATACACGATTTGCCCAACAGAAAAGTGATACCCAAGAATGAATTCTTTGCGTTCGTTTTTGAATTTAGCGAGCGTAAAATGCCTGCCCGAACCTTTAATGTCTTCGAAGCCATGAAAACGGAAATCATGTTGCTTTAAAAATGGATCTAAAATTTCAATCCCCTGTTCAAGACCTGCTATTGGTTCAGTCATCTTTTTACGATTTCTTTAAAGTAGAGAAGAAGATATTTCGATATAAATATATATCTAATTCGGATGATTAACTCTTAGCCTCCGGTATGAATAAAACAAATGTAATAAATTTAATATTCTGTTTCACTATTATCCGATTAACATGCAAATCTGAGATTTTTGATCTTTAATTGCATGATAATCAATTGTTATTATTTCTATTTAGAAAGTCACCCCCTATTAAAAAGCAAAACTGGTTTGCTGATTTGTTCCGGGAGATCCTCT
>DATCHW010000248.1:0-1332 GCA_036508135.1 Ignavibacteria bacterium | reverse complement strand
TGAAACCAATTATTCCCGCTGTTTGTGGTCTTCCAAAGGGCACTAACTTTATTAACCCAGCCAATGTATTCTCCGTTTACTTTTTTATTGTAAAAAAACACTTCTCCCCTGCCCGCATCAGTAGACTGTGATGTTAATGTTAATCCTCCGTTGGTTGTTCTCCATACTAAGTAATTTGCGCCATCAAATCCTGTTATCCAACCGGTATCCTTATTTACGAATGATAAATATCCTAAAACATTTCCAAGATAAGAAGAAGATACACTATCCCATGTTAATCCTTTATTGAATGTCCTATATATAAAACTATAACCATTTAGTCTAGTAATAATATACATCATTGTACTATCTATTTTTTGATTTCCATATGTATAGCAACTCTTTATTTGTGTCCAATTCAACCCGCCATTTGTAGTTCGGAGTATTCCGGGATTGGTATTAGTTACATTATTAAGCAGTAAAATCCCAGTATTCTCATCAAAGAATTTCACATCAGATGTTTCCAGATATGTGGGAAATATAGGTAAGGGATACCACTGGCATATACAATCTTCAATTGTCAATGTGCAATTTGCAATAAAAACAAATAACAAAGAAAAAATTATTCTTTTCATAATACTTTATTTGTATAAATTTACATAATTATTTTTTTAAAATAACTTATATATAAACTTACTTCTGAAAACCTTGCCGGGGTAATTTTTCATAAGTGATATTGCCCTTTATTTTATTACTAAAATATTCTTATTCTGAATTCAGTTTTTTTATTTCAAATAAATTCCCGATAAGAAGCATTCCGATAAAGAACATCGGGATTTCTGATAAAAAGACTAACGTCATTTTATCATCAACATTTTTTTTGTTTCTATAAAAACTTCATTGTTCTTATTTCTGCCCGTTGCTTCGAGCCGGTAAAAATAAACTCCACTTGATAATCCCAGTGTATTAAACGCATCAATCGTATATTTGTGATTTCCTGCATAAAGAAGAAAATCATTAATTACAGTGAATATAATTTTTCCGGATATATCAAAAATTTTTAATTTTACATATGAATCCCTTGATAATGAAAATTCAATTGTTGTCGTTGGATTAAAAGGATTAGGATAGTTCTGTTTCAAAACAAAAGTGTTTGGAAGATTAATTGAATTGTTAGAAATATCAGTATAAATTATCGGTCCGCCTCCATTTGTTGTATGAACTCCGTCTCCCGAACCGTACATCCATCCAGATGTTGAGTTTATGAAGTAAATCGCGTCACCTCCACCAAAATGATATGAAGTATCGACTGTTTCTTGATATCCCCAGTTTATACCTCCATTGGTTGTTTTC
>DATCHW010000247.1:0-23370 GCA_036508135.1 Ignavibacteria bacterium | reverse complement strand
GCATCTGCCAGTTCTTATAGAATACAAATAGCAACAGATTCTCTCTTTAACTCAATGATTTATGATACGAGCGGAGTAACGCGTTCTTATCTACAAATGCGTCCGTTTATTCTATTTGCAAATGTAAAATACTTCTGGAGAATCAATGCTGTTAATTTAGCCGGTACTGGACCCTGGTCATTTATATGGAATTTTAGAGTTAATCCGACTGGCGTTTATCAATATTCATATGATTTACCTAAAGAATTTAAACTCTATAATAATTACCCAAACCCATTCAATCCGTCAACCAAAATAAGATTTGATTTACCGAAAAATGCTAATACAAAAATTACTATTTATGATATTAGCGGGCGTGAAATTAATCAAATGATAAACGAGTATTTATCAGCCGGTGGTTATGAAATTTCATGGAATGCTAATAATTTAGCAAGCGGAGTTTATTTCTACCGATTGGAAACAGAGAGCTTCACAGATGTAAAACGAATGTTACTAATCAAGTAATATTAATAGAAATTGAGGAATCAGGGGGTCACAAGCCCCCTTTTTTATTCTGTCGAGAATTTTCGAACAAAATAAAACCCGTCCCCATTTTTCCCTCCGCCGAATAAGTGGTGGGACTATGAATTGCAGGCATGGCTGGAAGAAGGTATGTCCTTGGCTGAAGCTGAAAAAGCTAAGGCTGAAGCATTCAAAGATACATCTCAAACTGAAGCTGAGAAAACACAAGCATAATAAACATTCAGAGTAATCGGTAAGATAAAGGAGATGACGTAAGCTGTCTCCTTTTTCATTTAATTGATTTGTTCTATAACATTGTATTTAACAGCCCATTTCTCTAATTTTTTACAAAATAAATAATCAAATGATTTACAAAATTACTAAAACATTAATATTTTTCTTTATCTTTATAGGTATTTCTCACGCCCAGGTAAAAATAACTTCATACAATCTTTTAGGTTATCCAGGTACAGACACAGCTACACGTCATCCTTATTATCGAACCGTCATTAGTTCAATAAATCCCGATATCCTGGTTGTTCAGGAAATGGCTTCTCAAGCAGGCGTTAACGGTTTTCTAAACGGAGTTATGAATTACTATGGTAATTTTTACAGCCCGGGCATATTTATAGACGGCCCTGATACCGATCAAGAAATATTTTACAAGACTTCTTTATTCATTTTCCTCAGTAATACTCCCATCCATACCGCTTTAAGGGATATAAATGAATTTAAAATTGTACACATAACTACCCACGATACTTTAAGGATATACTCGGTGCATTTAAAAGCTAGTACAGGCACAGCCAATGAACTTGCCAGGGCAGCTGAAGTTGATAGTCTGAGAAAAGTTACTAATACTTTACCTCCCAACTCATATTTTATTGTCTGCGGAGATTTTAATTTCTATAGTGCGAATGAACCCGCTTATCAGAAATTGCTTCAGATAACAGCAGGTAATGATGGAAATTTTAATGACCCTCTTAATATGCCGGGTTCCTGGCAAGATAATCCTGCATACTCAGCTTATCACACACAGTCGACTAGAGTTAGAGCTTTTGGTGGTGGAGCTACCGGCGGGCTTGATGATAGATTCGATATGATTTTATATTCAAATGGAATTAAAAATCCAGGTGGTATCACTTACGTTACTAATTCTTTAACTCCTTATGGAAATGACGGAAATCATTTAAATGATTCAATTAACCAACCTCCAAATACAGCGGTTTCTCAGACTGTAGCAAATGCATTACATTATTCTTCTGACCATTTGCCGGTTTATGAATTATTTACTTTCACATCTTCAGTCTCCATAAATTTCATAAATTCTAACGAACCACCGATATTTAAGTTATATCCGAATTATCCGAATCCTGTAAACCCGACTACAAATATTAAATTTGATATACCACAAAACAGTTTAATCAAAATCAAAATATTTGATATACTGGGGAAAGAAATAGCAACACTAGTAAATGAAAATTTAAATGCCGGTTCTTACAGCGTCAATTGGAGCGCGAGTAATTACGGAAGTGGTGTGTACTTCTATCGTCTTGAAACAGAAAGCTTTATAGATACAAAACGAATGGTAATTGTGAAGTAATAATTAGACTTAAAGAATCAGGGGTAAAAACCTTCTTTTTTTTTGTATACTGGAAAATCTTTTTAATAAAAAAATAGGAATAAAAAATGTCGGTAGCAGTAGTATCGATATTAACAAAAATACCATGGAAAAAAATATTAAAATATAATTAATTACTAATCCATTCGGATTAGTTCCTTTTTCGTCCTTCTGCACTATATATTAATAAATTCCCTTTCCTTACTTTCATTAAGAAAGGATTATGATATATCATAAAATAATAATTGAACAAGAATTAGAATACATAAACATAAAAAATAAAATAGAAATGAAAACAAAAACTTTAAAAAAGGATATAAGCAAGAAGACAAACAAGCTTATTAAAAAAGGTAAGAAAATATCTAACGATACATTGAGCGGAGCGAAAGAAAAAGCCAAAAGTACTATCAAGAGCGCTAGTGATTTATTAAACAAGGGAATAGACAAGATTTCGCGTAAATCAGCGACCTTGAAGAATCCTGGTCCGGCAACACCGGGACATTCAACTTCACTGTCTCAGGCCTCAAAGTCAATGATACGTTGAATGTGGATACATCTGCTGTAATGATAAAAGGGAACATCCCGCTCATAGCATTACCATTCAAATTTAAAATTGAATCAACTATTAGAACTAAGGCAGAGGAATTGTTAAAATGAGTCGGAGGACTGCTCATTTTTTCACCCGCCACTATTCTGAAATACAATAATCCTGAGAACCCTTATCACTTAACAGTTTCCGCAGGTTTACATTTATTATGGCTTGTTTAAAAATAAGCAGTAAAGGATACTTATTTGGGAACAAATTGGGATTTATCTTTTCTGAATAAGGTTGGCAGAAAAGATTTTTCCTTTACTGCTTTAAAGGTATATGTATATTAAAAATATTCAATTTTGAAAGAAAAACAAACTCAATATTTAAATGAAAATATAGATAAGGATTTAGACTAACAAATTTTTTAAGATAATAATATTGATGGATTATTGAACTTGTTCCTGTAAAATTTAGTAACTTCCTTTACTGGTATTCTATTATTAGCAATCATCTTTAATAATAATCTTACTTCATGTAATTCTTTTCTCAATTTCTTTATTTCAGCCTTCTCATCTCTGCCTAATAAGAAATCAACTGAGGTATGGTAATAATCAGCTACAAGTATTAAGTATTTGGATTGCCAACTATCATAATCATTTTTTAGGAAATCTACAAATGTGGTGTAGTTAAATCCTAATTTATCTGCGAGTTGTTTAAGATTAAGATTTTCTATTTCTGAATCCTTAATTAGTTGTTTAACTGTTTTTGAAATTGAGTGTGCCATTCTAATATAAAAAGTTTTAATCAATATAATTATTTTCATCTTTTATTTATATGATTGTTGTTATGGATAAATTTAATTACTTGTTTGGAAATTCTTAGATTGAATGGTTTAAATAGTATTGATATATTGATGATAAGAAAAAGGTAACCATTATCATTTTGATAATATAATTTATATTAAATGTATTATAAAAAATCTATAAAGAAAGAGGAAAAGTTAGTAAAAGAGGAATTATTAAGTGACTTTTATCATCTTATGCAACTATGCTCAGGTTCAATTGGAAACCTTTCGTTACATTGTAAATATGACATAGGTGATGACCGGAATAAATATTATGAAGAGGATATTATTTTATATTTAATTCCTATAGAGAATGATAATATAAAAGTATTTATAAAAACATGGGGTATGGAAAAAACTGAGGAATTTCCTAATGATTTAAAATTTCTGCTTGGTAGTTATAAAGGAAAGCTTATTGGATTAGATTAAAACTTTTATAATGAATAAGGCAATTAATAAGTATATAATAAGATAAGATAACTTTATTAACCTGCGGTTTTTGCGCCTTCAATAGTTTTCAATATTTAGTTTGTTAGAGTTAATTATAGTTTTTATTATTTATACAAATTAACCAAACATAATAGATTAAAATGCTTGAAAAAAGAATAATTCCATTAACGAAAAAAGAAAAAGATGACTTTTTTCACAAACATTTACCATATAGAATTGATATGCTTACAACTTATGAAAAGATTAAAGATGAATTTAGTAACAGGCATAAAATATTATATTGTGCATATGAAGCTTCCATTATTGCTTGCCGGGTGTTACTGGAATTTTTAGGACTTGGAATTGACAAAAATAACAACCTTGTTGAAAAAAGAGAATATTATCCCACAGGTAGTAAAGCGTTTGATGTGAAAGTTAAAGATTTAAAAGGCAAATTTGCCGATCTAAATTCAATAAATAAAGAAGAACAGGATATATTAGCAAAAGCATACCTTACTGGTAGTTGGGCAACAGCTCATTTAACATATCATCCAGATAAAACATATACGAAGGTTATCCCATTAGCTACTAAAATAATAAGGAAATTATTGTATGACAATTTGGAAAAAGTAAGAAAGATTAAAATTGAAAGATAATTTTATTCCTATTCAGTTTTGTATTCTCCATAATAATTTAAAAACCTATTTTATGTAAACTTTTATTTTCTTCATTGATAAAATTATTACCCATCACCTTAGTTACTTTATCATAAAAACTTTTGAAAATAAAATCATATATAGGTTTACAAAGATTAAAAAATTCATCATTATTTTCAATCATATATTTTTCATTATTATGTTCTATAAAAAATGTATAGTTATTTTTCTTAATATCATATTTAATTTTAACTAAGGTATTTAAATATATTATGGTTAGCGGTTTAAGATTAATTCTAATAATTATTACTAAAGACCAATAACCCGTTCTATCATCATAATGCATTGATTCAATAATTGGTTTTGGAGTTTTAGGTTAATTTGCAATATTATCTTCATCAGTATATCCAACATTGCCTTTATCACAGCCTAAAAATTCTACTAAACCATCTATAAATTTTTTATAAATATTTTCAACATTTTCTTTGTATTGGGCTAACTCAACATCAAATTTATTATATACATCATGTAATAAATTATAATTGGTTTTATTCCCCATAAAATACTCCTTATAAATTTTTTTGAAAATTAAATATAATAATAAAATTCAATTAAGATAAGCTAAAATAAATAAGCAGTAAAGTGCGTGCAAAAACCTTCCAACATATCCAAGAAAGGAATGAAAGAAATGATTTTTTCTTTACTGCTTATTTAAAAATATCAAATATGACAAAAAAAACAAAGCCCCTAAAAGCTCAACTGAAATAATCATAGAATATTTAATAAATACTAAGTAAATTCAATAAAATTTCATTCCGCCAAAGTATTAAATTTATTATGCTTAACAGGAAATTTTTACTTCTAATAGCTTTAGTATTTCTCTTTTCTCTTACATCCGTTTCATATTCACAGAGTAAAAAAGGGAAGCGCAAATCGAAAACCTATATTACTCAATATGAATACGGCAAAACATACAAAACAACCAGTTATGCAAAGGTTAAACGAAATGAAAATGCTAAAAAGAAATTTCTAAAAAGTATGGGATATAAAAGAGTACCTAACGGATATCAGGTAGACCATATTCGCCCTCTATCAGAAGGTGGCAGTGATACTCCGGATAATATGCAATTGATTACCAAAGAATCCCATAAATATAAAACAGCTCAGGAAAAGCATCGTCATAAAAAAACTAGTTCAAAGAAAACGTATAAGAAGAAAAAACGATAACTTAAAGCTCTCAAAACTTATTATACCACCTTATATTTTTATATTTGATTTATTTTCATAATCGACTAATTTCTATATATTCAATCATACTTAGAAAGATAATTAGGATAAGTCTTAATAATGATTACATTTAGTGTTCTATTAATAAAACTGGGGAATTTTTTCACTTCTGATTTTAATATTTATTAAATTAATTTAATGATTATGAGATTGCCATTTAAAAAATACAAACTTAACAGTCTAAAATTAGAAATTAATCGTGAAGAATTAAAAAGGATGGGTAGAATATTGATAATTGATGACGAAAAACCGGATACGTTACTTGAACCTTTAATGAAGAACGGTTTTTCAGTAGATTATTATGAGGATATTATACCAGATAATTTATATGTAGTTGAAGAACCACGTTATGATTTAATACTCTTAGATTATGGAAATGTAGGTTCAAAGATTGGTAATGATGAAGGATATTCGATTTTAGGGCGTATAAAACAAGTAAATGTATATACTGCGGTATATGCATATACTTCAAGATCACTCAACGCAAGACAATCCGATTTTTATACAAAAGCTGATGGTACATTGTCTAAAGATGCAGGAATTGGAGAAACAATTCAATTCTTGGAGGAAGGATTGAAAAATGTTTTGAACATTGGAAATTGTTGGAGAAGCTTTTTGAAATCCCAAAATATTGAAGAGAATTCAAAGAGAGATTTTGAATTGCAAAATTCTTATGTTAAAGGTGTTTTAAGAAAAGAAAATATGGACAAGTTTAGAAATAATTATAAATTTAATAATATGGACGTATCTAAAAATATAACTTTACTGATACTAGAAAAACTTTTAGAATTAGGAATTAAAGCGGTTATAATATGATAACATTTGATGATATTAAAATCTTCTCATCCTTGCCTATAATAAATACTTCAACTCCTGAAAAAGTTTATGATGGCATTTATTGTAAAACTCCAACCTTTTGCAAAAATATATTTTCAAGAAACGATAAGTGTATTGAACACTATCAGAAATCAATTGAGAGAAAAAACGAAATTATTGAATGTCCATTTGGTTTTTCATCCTTTTTTGTTACATATAAGGAGATTAATTATGCTTTAACTTGCTTTATTCCATTTCCACGTCAAGGTAGTTTACAGGAGAGACAACATGCAAAGAAGTATCCAGATAATAAATACAGTAGAGAAAATATTACATATTTAAATTCGATTTTACATTCAGTCATTGACCATTTAGATACCAAGGAAAAAGAAATTTTCGAGAATTATTCAAAAGCATTGCATGAAATAAGAAAGTATAATAGAACAATTAAACAAATATCAGAAGTATTATTAAAAAATGATAATGAAAATCAAAATTTGCTTAGAATATTTAAAGCTTCAGAGCTTATGTCTAAACAGCATGATATAATTGAGATTCTCGCGAGTGATAGCTTGTTAAAATTAGAACTTAAAAGTAATTGCGAAGTTTATAAAATTTTTGATAAAATAAGAAAAATTGTTGATTCGAAAAATCAAATTAGAATTAAAGCTCCAACAGATTATCATCCAGTAGTTAGAGCATGTGATATGACTTTTCCGATTATTGCAAATGTTTTGCTTAATAATGCTTTAAAATATTGCGTTTATGGTTCAGAAATTGATGTTGAAATAATTAAACATGGTGAAAACAATAACAAGTGTTTAATAAAAGTTGTTAACGAAATCGCAATGAGTATGGATCTAACAGATGAAGTATTTAAAAAGGGATATAGAGGAACATCTACAAAAGAAGGCTCGGGTTATGGTTTACATGTTGCACAATTAGTTGCTAGACAACATAATACCGAAATAAAATTAATTGTTGAAAAGATCAAAAATAAAAAGATTTGTACATTCAGGTTAATTTTAGAAACAATATAATCAAATAGATGATTATATCATAAAAGGATGATGTTTTTTTAATATGATATTAAAACAATTAGATCTATTTTGAGTACCCCTGAATAGATAATTCTGATCTTCAGATAGAAATCTCACTATAAATAAATTAAGAATCAAATTATATTCTAAAGAATTCAATTTTAATATTGATAGCATTAACTTCCTTTAGAATTCAAGAATTTATTTTAGGTGTAATGAAAGATAAAACCAAAAAAACAGTTTCGCTAGAAGAAATCACAGTATCCAATATGTATGAGATAGAAGCGGTCATACGTGTGCTGGAGAAGAAAGGGTTGTTAACACACGAAGAGGTATTGGAAGAGTTGAAGAAAATTAAAGAAGAACAGAATAAGAATAATGGAAAAACTTAATTATCCCAAAATAGTAACTGTAGAGAATGATATATTGCCTCACATACTCAAGAAAGACAATTTAGCTAGGACCAAATCTATGTCAGAGGATGACTCAACTTATTTGCACAACAGATTTTGTCATTATATTTATAATTTAACTATGGTTGCCATTACTCTTAAAAGAGGTATAAAATGAAAGAAAAACTATTAACGCTAAATGACTTTGACTTTCCGAAAACGGAAGTAAATGTTGAAGCTATTAAAAAATTTGATTCAGAAGAGCCGTTTATGTCTTTAGCCATAGAACTTTTTAAGGAAGTCTGTCAAATAACAAGTATTTTATCATGCGCATGCAGACTCGATGAAAAAAATGAACCTAGAAAATGGACGAGGAACGAAGCTGCACTCGGGGGCTTGATGGTCAGAATTAGTAAGTTGCAAATAGGATGTCTTGAGCAAATTTGCCAGAAACGTTTAGAGATTGCAATGATTTTGTTCAGGTGTTTACATGAAAGTCTAATCAATATGAGATATTTGTTAAACAAGAATACTGATGAGATTTTTAATGAGTACATAGAATATTCACTTAGAGAAGAAAAGCGACTCTTGAATACAATTAATCAAAATATTGATAAAAGAGGAAATGAACTACATATCGAAACTCGAATGAAACGGTCTATCGATCGAACCTTTAAAATCTCATCATTTTATTTAAATCAGGTTGATGAAAATAAATGGAAACCATGGGGAGAGAAGATCTATGAGCGTGCAAAAAGTATTGGAATGGAAGATGCTTATATTGGACTTTTTGGTTTACCAAGTCATACTGTGCATGGAAATTGGCAGGATCTCATAACATATCACCTTAAATATGAAAATGGTGAATTCTCTCCAAAAACACGATGGGGCTATCCAAGACCTCAGCCTGTATTTGTTGCTGGACTACTTTCTGCAGAAACTAATAGGCTGTATTTAGAAGAAATTATCCAGGACTGTCCTGAAAAAAATCAATTAATCAAATTGCTTGATGATATTATTCTAAGAATTCGTGTGGCCGATGAGTTACATGAACAATTTTTACAGAAAGAAAGCAACGAAGTATAATTTAAATAAAAATAAATGGATTTTTTAAAATATTTCTTAAAAATTAAATAAATAATTATAGGAACTATTAAATTTAATTTATCATTTTTATATTAATTATTATAATCAATCATGAGAGAAATTTCTCCCGTTGTAAATGTAAGTGTCGATGAATTTTTGAAACTGTGTTCAGAAGAACAAAGAAGTATTGTTGAACAAATCAGAGGTATGAAAAAGGAAGGTAAACGAATAAAACCATCAGCTCAATTATTAGATAAATCTGATATATTGACACCAAAATTTAGGGTTATGTTAATCGATAAGGTTGCTGAATTTGTAGACGAAAATATATTTGGTCGATCAGAAATGTGTATACAATTTGCAGAACTTTTAACAATGGCACTCAGACACTTTGGAATAGACGCGCGTCTAGCTTTTGGAAAGGCAATTTATTATGATAACACAAAAGAAATATTCCGATGGGATCATGCTTGGGTGAGAATTAATGATGAGGTTATTGATGGAAATCTCGACTCCCTCCCAGAAAATCCAATGGTATCTCCTGATATAAAAGCTGTACCATATTGGGGTAAAATAAATGATTTACCTCGTGATTGGAGACTTCAAGAAAATCAGAATATCAAGTACACCCCTGATGAAGATGTAGTTAATATTTGGTGGCCTGAGTTACTGATATTTTTAGAAAATTTTGAAGAATCTTGAATTATAATAACAAACCGAGAATAATTTTTATGAAATTATTTGTATCTCTATTCATACTATTATTGGAATTAATATTTATTAAATCATTCTACGCCCAGTGCGGAAAAGAGCGCTTAGCAGTATAGACTTTAATCGATAAGGATACTACCGAAATTGATTTTGAGAACATAATCCCCTCAAAAGTTTCCGAACAATGCTCATTAACCAGGCCTTCTAAAGTTAAAAACATGTCTCGAATGAAAAGTGAAACTTCTGTATATGAAATTGAAGCATATGTAATTGAATACAAATTAGAGGATGACCGCGACTTTCATGTAGTAATAGGAGACCCTGAAACAGATGAAACAATGGTTGTAGAAATACTTGATCCGGAATGTCCCAATATTGATAACACTAGCCGGTACGAAACTTTTAAGGAAGTTAGGAAATGGTTTATAGATAATTTCCACCCAACAACTTCATTTAAAAGTGAATTAAAATCGTGTAAATTTATTTGAAGCTATTTTCGAAACCCAATGAAACCTTAATGAAAATTAAAATTTATCTTCGGCACTTTTATACTCAAAATCTCCGGATTTAAAGTCAGCGGGACTTTGTATGTCGGTGAAAATGGCATATTGATAACCGGGGATCTGCCATTAGTTGCAGTACCTGTTCGTGGAATGATTGAAAATATTATCAGACATCGAGCGGAGATTGTTTTGAAAAAATGAGTGAAGGAGGCTATAATAGGGTTTCCTTTTCTATTATCATCTCATAATCAGCTTTTAAAAAAGTATATAAATAAAAAAGCTTATAAAGAAAGAGTTTCTTAATATTAATAAATGAGACTCTTTTGAATTTATTGTCATAATTAGATGTATTAATTATCTGTTGATTTTATTATATTTAACTTTAATAATACATGACAAAGCTATGAGATTAAATCAATGGGAAATCAAAATATTAGAAAAATTCTATATTAATTACGAACAAGATGGTTATAGTGTATTAGACATTTCCGGTTGGAAAAAGGAATTAGGGTTAAATTATCAACAATATTCATCGATTTTAAATCATTTATTTGAATTAGGATATATAAGTCACCTTGAATCAATTTGGGACTCGGGATTTTATGCACAAATAACGAAAAAAGGAATAGAATATTTAAATAAAAGAGAAATTGATTTTAAAAATGAAATAATGAATAATAGTTGGGAAATAATAAAAAAAGAAGATGAAGATATCTGTATTTTAAAATTTAAATATAAAAATAATTCTGAAGATAATATTAAATTTACAAAAGATGAATTATTAGAAATTAAAGGTGATTTGAAAGCAGTTAATTCAATAATAATTTATGATTGGTGTAGAGATCCTAAGACAAAAATAGAGCGCAGACCAGATATTATGAAAATAATTAATAAAGCAATTGGCAATAATAAGATTTTTTTACCACTCGCTGAATTTATCAATAATGATTTAAAACTAATAATTTGATATTCATGCCAAATTTTTCATCCCAGGATTTGAAGATGTTGAAAAAAGAGATACTGTTTATAAAGCAATAAAAGACTTTGCGAAAGAAACTGTCGGTTCTGATATAACAGAGAAAAAAATATTCTCTATACATTATGAATATAATGGAAAAGAATACTATGGCGAAGTTGGAAAAATTGATTTAATAGAAAATGAAACTATTTTTGCTATATTAGAAACAAAAAGTTTATATCTCATCTGCACAAAAAATAGAGGTGTCTTAAAAGGAATGCCTTGTTTGGTTGGAAAACATGATACATTTTCAATTGAAAAGTTTGAATAAATCTGAATGATTTAATTTTTACTTACAGCCATTGAAAACACAAAAATTTTTACGGACACTTACAGATCCCCTTCACTGTATTATAGTTCTCAATAGCTTTTTCAAATTGATGACTCGAAAAAGTAAAAGAATATAACTCTCGCTCATTTTGATAATTAAATTTATTTATTTCATTTAATAAAAAACTCCTGACGACATCTAGTCCTCCATGTAACATTATATTAGATATAAATCGCGAACTATCGTCTGTCTTATAAGAATACATAGCATAGTTAAATAATTCTTCACAAGTCTCTTTCGTAAGACCTGTAGCATAAAGATTGTCTAATATCTTTTCGACTAAAACATCATTAGTTGAATTCAATATATTCCATTTACTTAAAGTATATAAATAATTTAAAGTTTATTAACAGTAGACTCACTTAAAACCGTTCCACAATATCTTGCCCATAAAAGCATCGACCACTCTCTTAAACTCCAGTCAATATCAAGCATTTGCATACACTTTATAAATTCAGGGTATGTGACTACACGAAAATTTATATTATCGAAATTTAACAATTCGCTAAAATCGTTAGCTGTTTTTATTGCGTTTATATCATCTTGGTGACAAAAAAGCCCGGTAAATACAAACTCATATTTTTTATTTTGTAAAAGACCTTCTGCTATAAGTTGGCTTCTAAATAATTGATTGGTTCTACTATTTGCTAACTCTTCATAAGCTCCTCTAAATGATTTGCTTTTAGAGTACAATTCCCGATATTCTGGTTTGTCGTATTCATATGTAGAAAAATTATCTGTGTATTTACACTCCCAACCAATTATTCCTGATTTCGTACCTGCCATAACTTCGAATGCAACATCAAAAGCAGTATTGTCATTAGTATAGTTTTCTGGTGGTGCGTATTCAAAATATACATTAATAAGCTCTGTTAGTTCCGGATAATAGTATTGTAATAATTTCAATCCGATATTTTTGTTAATGCTAAGCTCGGAAAAAAAATTAAAACATAATGGTTGACTTGAAAGAAGATTATTGAACAGTCTGTCTTCTTCAATCATACATAGACTTGAGCCATCTCTCGTGCTAAGCGTTTTTTCAACAGTGGAGATTGTATTTTTTGTCAGAAAGTTTTTGTTAGATTGTTGGCCATTAAGAATAGTATTACAAATATTTTCAGTTGCTTTCGTTGGATGCATACCAGGAAGCTCATCTAAAACATATGTCCTCCACCAACCTTGATGTAAATGCATACGTTTTTTAAATCCGGATTCGTTAGGTATAGGACCGAATCTATTTTTCAAAAAATCGCCACTAAAGCTATCATTATTCTTAATATTCACTTTTAATTATCCTTATTTTAGTTGAAACACAATTATAATTACTTACAATTTTTTTTCAATAAAGTTAATATTATATTTTGAACAAAGTTCTTTTTCTGATTGTTTGAATTTCCACGCAACAACAGTAGCTCTAACATTTTCATCAGTTAGAGATATTCCTAGCTGAGAACACCTTAATACCCTATATTTGATTGCTTGGTGTATCCCTGGTAAAACATTATCCAGTTCAATTTCAAATACCGTATTAATAATCCCATCTTTTGGTTCAAATAATATATCAACCATATCTCCAGAAACATACGAATGTTCAACTATAGAATGTACTTTATATTCATTTATTCCAATTTCTTCGGGATGATTTGCAATGTATTCCTTTAAACGCTTATGTTCTTTACTTTCGCCACCTTTCCCATATTTTCTCAATAGTAATAAATTTTTAATATAATTTCCCTTAAGAGCTCCTTTTATATTTGGTCGTTTGTCAGTGTAATCAGGAAAATCATTTTTAAGAAGTTCTATAATCATGGATTGTGTAGATTCATTTTGAACGACATCTTTTAAGTCGTATAGTATCGCTGCAACTTGATTATTTTCTAAATATCTAAATCTTCCTTGTCTCCACATCGGAATATTATTATTATCATTACAATGATAATTCCAGAAATTCAACTCATGAGCTTCATCTAATGTCATTCTTAAGCTCAACTTCTCATCTGCAATAATACGATAATAATCATCAATTACATTTTTTATTTTCATAAACCCAACTATTTTTCTGTCTGCTTCAGGGCAATTAGGGAATCTCGTTGTCAGAACTGCATATTTTTCTGCGCCAGTATTTATGACTCTAAATGGTTTCCCAGTTTTAAATTCATTGCCAGGGTTCCACTCCCAATCTTTAAATAACTTGCTTTCATTACACGGATATTCATCCAACCTACCTTTAAATCCGTTGTTATAATAAATTCTGCATGGACATTTAGCTTGGCTACACCACCTACCCTTGTCTATATTTACATTGTAAATGATGTTTTGTATGTTACACCTTTTATTGAACCCAACATAAACACCTTCATCCCCATTGTTATAAATTAAGTTGCACGCTATATTTTTCATAATTAAATATTTAATTCAATTTTAAAGTCGATTTCCAATTGAAGCTTTAATATAAAATTTTTATCATTATTTTTTCTTTCCTTCAAACAAATTGCCAATTACCTCAAAGTTAGTAGGTTTAAAGTCTGTTGTAAAAGGAAATTCTTTATCTTTATTTATTAACCAAGGCCATAAGGGATTTGTTTTTTGTTTTGAAGAGTTTGCTTCATAAAAGAACTTCAAGATTAATTCCGGGCAAGCACAAATATCAAAAATATCACTGGTAAAATATTTTTTATAAAAGTCCGTTCTCTCTATTGATTTTTGATGAATTATATCATGTCTGTATTTTTCTAGCTTAACAAAATAACTCCAAAATTTTGTACCTTCAACCTTCTTTGTTTTATAAATATCGGTTAATATCTTAGAAATTTTATCATTTAGACTAACCCAACGTTCTATTGCGCTTTTGTCATAATGCTCTGTAACACCTTTCTTTTTAATATTAACTTTGTATATATAATCTTCAGTAATACTAAGATTAGTAAAAGCTTCAAGAGTTGTATAGCCAAAGACTATACAAACTTGGATTATTTCTATATAATCAGCTACTAACTTTGATTTTTGTTTTAAAAACTCTTTTTTGTTATTAGTCGTATTTACAAATGAATGATTTACATTATTCGGATTAATTTCAGTATTAAATAATTCTTTGGCATTTTTTAAATGGTTTTTACTTATTGATAATAATAGACCAACGTTATTAGGAGGAAAATATGTCAATGGATTTTTCTTAAAATATACTTCATCTAATTCTTGAAATACCATTGAACCTTTCTCAATTCCGTTTTCAACGTTTTTAATGCAAATCGGTTTATTTATCCGTTCATCAAAAATGTCATATTGTTCTGGCTGTATACAATAAACTAATCCCTGTTTATTAGTGGTTTTCATAATTTATCGTTGTAGTTTTTGATTGTGAATTATAAGAGTTTATTCTTAGTTACTTAAATCTGTAACTGATGAAACTCTCTTATATATAACATCGTCAAAGTTTTTAAAATGCGCTTTTCCGCAATCTATTTTCAGCTTTTCACTACCTCTTAATTCCTGACCAGCAGACTTTGTTTCAGCAACAAAATAGATTTTCTTTTCCCCTTTAAAAACCACAGCCCAATCAGGACGATAATTTCCGATTGGAGTTTTTATTTCAAACCAAAATGGAAGTTTGAAATAAAATTCAACTTGTTCACTGCTTTCACAATCCTTTGCAAACTGGTTTTCTACACCGCTATCAAGAGGAATATAATTTTTGTAAATTGTTTTGTCCGCATCTTTAACAACGTGAGTAAACTCATCTATGTATATCTCAAAATTAGAGTCATCGAACAGTGTCATTTCATATACCTTACTTCCAATTATTTCATATTTAATCCCGTCAATCATTAATTGGTGTAACACTTCTTTAATTTTCGATACGGCATTATCCATAAACAATTGAGGATTAATCAATATTTCATTTAGTCGCTTTGACTTTTTCAGTATTTCCAAAATAGTGTTTCTAGTTAATTCCGTTTTACTTTGTATGAATGCCAGCATATCAGGAATATCAAATTGTAAACCATGTTCATCTACCACACTATCGCTTACTAATAAACCATCCACTCCTTCTCCAGTAATCAAAATCTTTCTTTTTGTTGACCTGATTGTTGGCTTTTTTGTCTCATCCATCTTATTCACTTCATTTGTGGCAAGTGTGATAAGATTATCAGTATCATAATTTACATTATATTTGGTTTTAAACTTAATTTTTTCCCATATCTGTAAAAATTTCGGGTCTACTTCAAATCCTTTTCTGTATTTTACTTTCTTTTTCGCATTCTTGTTTTTAATTCTTCCCTCGAACGCTACACCGCAATCTTCCTGTATTTCCCTTTGCAACTCTCTTGCAAAGTCTTCATATTTTTCGTTAGCAACTACAGTTAGTTTATTGATGTTTCGCTCGAATATTCTTTGACCATCCTGATTAACAGATAAACGCAAACCCCTGCCAATTTCCTGACGTTTTTTAATTTCCGATTTGGTTTCATTTAATGTACAAATCTGAAAAACATTCGGATTATCCCAACCTTCACGTAAAGCAGAATGGCTAAAGATAAAACGAAGAGGAATGTTCAAGTCAAGTAGTTTTTCTTTATCCTGCATTATAAGCTTATATGTATCATCATCAGATTGCGATTCTCCTAATGTATCTTTAACTCTTCCCTTACTGTCTTGTGAAAAATAACCATTGTGTATGTCTTCAACTGTAAAAGGAATTAAATCTCTGTAAACAGGTTTTGTGATTTCCTTTTGATATAACTCTTCAAACCATTTTGCAAACTTTCCTTTATTTGGTTTTCCATCCGGGTCATATTCTCTATAGTTTTTAACCTTATCTATAAAAAAAAGCGAAAGTACTTTTATTCCTTTGTCTTTATATATCTTTTCTTTCCTGAGATGCTCCTCAACTGTTTTACCTATCATAAATTTCATAACCTCATCATCCATTCCTCCCTGAGTTTCACCTTTTTTCAAGACTGTTCCGTTTGATAATTCTATCTGCTCGTTACCGAAATCGAATTCCTGAATCTTAATACTTTCATATCTCTCATTTTCATTTGATAGCTTAAACAAATCATTATTCTTACCGCTTGCAGTTACTGATTTCCTTTTAATACCATCTGTTGAAATTACATCAATTTTGATTTTTGCTTTTATTGAATTCCCTGTTCTGTTAATGTTTTCCAACTGTAGATATGGACTGTTAAAATCGTTCTCACTTAATACAGAATCAACCTCTATTTGTTTTACAAGACCTAAATCATAAGCCTTTACAGGATTAAGCGAATACATCAAGTTGTATAGGTTTGTGTGAGTCGCCGAATACCGAAGTGTGCAAAGTGGATTCAAATTAGCAATTGCTTTTTTACGAATATCCGTCTCCATGTTCTGAGGTTCATCAATAATTGCTATCGGATTAGTACTTTGAATAAATTCAATTGGCTTTTTTCCTGTAAGTTTGTCGTTAGGCTTATTAATAATATTTAAATCTTTCGCAAAAGAATCAATATTAATTACTAAAATCTGTATAGAGTTTGCAGATGCAAATCCTCTAAGATTAGAAACCTTTTTGCTGTCGTAGACATCGGAAGTTACCTGAACTTTATCGTAAAGGTTTTGGAAATGATCTTCTGTGATTTGTAGATTTTTCAATACACCTTCACGAATGGCAATTGAGGGAACAACGATAACAAATTTCTTAAATCCGTATAGTTTATTCAGTTCATAAATGGTTCGCAGATAAACATAAGTTTTCCCCGTTCCTGTTTCCATTTCAACAGAGAAATTCCATCCATTACTTTCAATCTCGTCTGCAGTAGAAATTTTCAAACCATTAATTTTCTGAACTTGCTTTATATTTTCTGTCAATTGATCTAATTTGGAAAATTCTAACTTATTCCCGAAACCATTTTCTGTAAGCAATGCACCCTGTTGAGAAATTGAGAATTCAAAATCCCCGCCGCTCAATGGCTGTCCTTCAAAAATATCTGTGATGGACTTTACTGCTTCTAATTGAAATTCTTGTTTGCTATCAAAGTGGAGTTTAAGCATAAGGGGTTTTATTTATCGCCAATAATTTTTTCATTTTCAACATAATAATTAAAATATTCTTCTAAAAATTTTTGACGATTCTCAATAGCATATTTTTCCACGGCAGCCTGTGAAATGTAAGTTTGAAATTTTAATAAATCTCTATATTCTTTGTCAATATCAATTCCTTTTGCCACCTGATTTTTTAATCGCTTTAAAAATTCATTTAAGAATTTAATAAATTGCTTAATTTGTTTTTCTTTTTGATTTAGAATTAAATAAACAATAAAGAAAAAGACGCTAAGACCAATTGCTTTATTTTTTAAAATCAAAGAACTTGTAGTAGAAACATGTTTATATACATCATTTAGTCTTTCTTCCAAAAGAGTGGCCAACTTTTTATCGTTAGGATTAAATTTTAAATGTTCTTTGAAAAATTCTTGTAAATCAATGAAACGTGCTCTTTCATAACCTTTCTTTTCATTCAAAGAAAAGAAATTTATAGCAATTTGTGCAGCAATAAGTTCCCTTGCAAATCTTCTTTTTGGAATATTTAAAAAATGGATGTATTTATTTTTTCCTAATTTATGAAATATAAAATCTTTCATGTCTCCTACCATTGCATTTAATTTTTCACCTGCATTTAAAGGTGCTCCAAGTTGTAACCGCAGAAACATTAAATTTAACTCCTCCCCATCATTATTAAGTTCAGCAATCTCAATTACATTAAATTGATATTGAAGAATCTTTTTCCGTTGGGCAGGGTTAAATTGTTCAAAAATTTTGTTATCAAAATCTTTTAATAAATCACTTCCTAATAATTCATCTGAACTAATAAATTTAAAATTGTTATTGTAATCTCCAAATGAATTATCTTGATGATCTTCATTTAATCCCAGAAAGGAAATAATTGTATTAATTCTTTGACGACCATCTATACATTCATATATACCATCAGGTCGCTTAAATAAATAAATGCTTGCTATATCGAAGTCACGTAGAATAGAATCAATAAGCTTTCTTTTCTTGTCTAATCCCCATACAGTAGGTTCGCGTTGAAATTCAGGGAATTCTATTGCCTTATATGTTTTAATAAGGTGTTCAATTGACCATTTAAGATTAATCTTTTTCATATTTTATGATAAAAGTTATAAACAATATTTTTTGGAGTTTTTATGTCGACTTTCTTATCAATCAAGAAATCAATCTTTGCATCTAACCATTCATAAAATGGATTTGATTTATCTTTATCAGAAAATTTTGCTTTGATTTCTTTTATTAACTCACTATCAGAAGCAGCTGGCAACTTTTTTTTATGAAATTCTAAAAATTCAGGTATATCTGTTATTGAACAAAATTTCATATATTTATAATTTTCAATAATATTAAGTGCAGTTGAAGGATAATCAATAATTTCAATTTCAGTATTCATTTTTGAATCATTAAATTTTTGAATAGTATATAATATCGGGATTAAACCCCAATCATTCCTACTCAACGAACAACCAACTACTCTAAGAATATCACATTGCATTAAATATTCTGTTGCTTGACCCCATAAAATATTGAACGGATAATTATCTTTTCTCTTTTCAACCCCAGGTGGAATCCATAATGAATTATATGAATTTTTTGTTGTCATTTTTATGATACTTACAGGTCTTGTATTTCGCCAATTAAATGAACCATGTAACTTTAAAACTTTTATAGCATCTGTCTTGGATTTTTTCTTATTTGAATGTAAAGCATAATCAATTTCAAGATTAAAACATGATTTTATTATTCTTTCAAGTATATCTTCATAATTGAGTGTTATAAAACACAATAACTCTTCATCCAATTTGCTAATATTATAATAATCAATTAATACTGAGTATAAATTTTTTTCAGATAAACTTTTTGAAATAGGTTCTGCGATTTCAATAATTGATTCTCTGTAATACTTTCTAATTTTTTCAGAAGCTGTATTTTTGTGTTGGGTCTCTAATACAGTTATTAAATGTTCAATATCGCTGTTTATGGATATAAGTTCGTTCCAAATTTTACCATCTAAGTCTTTTGATGTATATTTTTTTTTAATTTGTTCTTGAATATCTTTTATTAACAAACCATCTAATGGATTATTTGATTTCAAAACTGCTTGAGTCGCACCTGCTCCGAATAAATAAACTACTTTTTTCTTTGACATAGATTTATTTTTTCTCCCAGATAATAATACTTTCTCTAGAAGGTTTTCTACAATATTCATTTACTTGTTGAGCACTATTGCCTCGATTTCTTGCAAGCCAAATGCCCTTGGTTTTTAATCCTGTTTGTTCACCAATATTTGCCAACAGTTCATCAACAGGAATATTTACTCCCGAGAATCTTACATTACTAACGACTAAAGCGATTTTACCTTGTTTTTTTAATCTTTGCTTCATTTGAGAAAGGGCTAAATACATATCTTCAAAATAACCTTCAAGCATTTCAGTTACTTTTAAATTATTAACTCCATTCTTTTTTATTTGTTTTATCATTTTATTTAATGGTTTTGGCTGAATATAATTCTCAGCTTCATATTTCTTTCTTGCTTCTACATGAGAACGAAGGGTTTCATACCGAATTTGTTTTATTTCATCATTACTCTTTACAAAATCAAACATCAATTCTAAGGCATAAATTCTTGTATAATCATGTCTATTCGGGTAGGGTGGTGAAGTGATAATTGCGTTGTATTGTATTTCTGAATTTATTTCTCTGGCATCGCTATAAAATGCTTTAGTTGTTACATTTTTCTGTAATGATAGCTTAGATTGCTCAACATCTTTTATCATAGCATCAACTCTATTTAAAAAAGTTGGCCATACTTTATCGGTGATAAATTTATTATTAACTATTCTTAAAAATCCACCTGTTTTAGAAGTATTACTAACAAGTTCAAGAATACTTAGAAATGCAAGATTGAAAAAATTACGGGTAGTAATATCGTCAATTATGTTCACTCTTTCTTTGATTTGAAAAAGTTGCTCCTCAATTTTTGGTCTGAAGGCTTTTTGTGCAATTGATAAGTTCGGTAAAACAAATGAAGTATTTATATTTCCATCGATTTTTTGAAACTTCTTTCTTACATCTTTTAGTCGTTGCAAATCATGTTCATCAGTTTTTACATTGCTAAGAAACACTGAGAATGGAAGGATATCATAGCCATTGGAATTTAATCCAGCTTGTTTACTCGCAAGTAAAGTAGTCCCACCACCACAAAATGGGTCTAAAACCCAGGAACCCTTTTTTAATTCAAATTCTTTAATAAACGTATCAACTAATTCTTTCGAATAACTGTGCTTAAAAGAATGCCAATTATAAATTGGTCGTTTAAAGTCTCTTCTTGGAGAAATTAATTTAGATAATATTATTCTTTTATCAATTATTTTTATCATACTATATAGTTTTAAAATCTATTTCGGCGTCCTTCATTTGAAGGACGGTGTTTGTTTTTAGCTGGTCGTTGCCTGTGAATAATTTGTCGAGTGTTATTACTTTTTTCGGCTTAGCTGATATTATTTTGTCAATTAATTTTTGATTCATTTTGTCCAATGCGATAATCAGCTCACCATTGTTGATGGAATAATATCCAAATTCATTAGATTGCTTCGCTTTGCTCGCAATGACATTTGTGGCAGATTGCTTCGCTCCGCTCGCAATGACATATTCGACTTTGTCTGTTAGTAAATAGCCTGCTTTGAGTATTAATTCATAAAGCATATTTTCTGTTTCACTTCCTTCTTTTACGGGATTTGTAAACGCATCTAATTGGATTTCTAAATTATCAACGGTAATTTCGCTTCCTCTCCAAATTTTAAAATTTGATGATGAGAGTTTGAAGACTTTGAATCCCAAATCAAGATTCCCATTCTCAAATAATTCGGGTTTCTCTTTCTTTTTGTTTTCTATTTTCTTTATCACTCTGCGGATTCGCTCTATAGCTAATTCAGAAATAGTATTAATCCCATTAAGTCGAGCTACACTATTTTCTTTTGTTTCTTCTGGTAATTGAACTAAAATGTATTTTCTATTTATCCCATCTTTCATATTTTGTTCAATTATAGCATGTGCAGTGGATGCAGAACCACAAAAAAAATCAAGAACAATTTCATCATCATCAACATTGTTCTCAATAAATTTTATCTCAAGTTCGATAGGCTTAGGATTATCAAAAATATCTTTAACTCTAAAAAGTTCAGTCAATACATTAGTACCATCTCCTGTATTTGCTATATTGTACAAAATACTTCTGTCTTTGATTGTTTTTCCTTTGTTAGGGTCAAAATAAATTTTTTCATAAGGAAGCCATTCATCTTTTGCTCTTTCCCAATGAACACTATTTGATTTTATTATTAAATCCATTTTCTTTTTACCTAATCTCCATCTGCCTGCACTACCATCTGGTGCTTTTGGTAAAATTTCTGTGTTATCAGGAGCAATAATTGGAAAATGCATTGTTGGTCTATCTTCTTTTCTAGCTCCACTTCCCCATTTAGCAAGTTTTACAATTTTATATTTTCCCTTTTCATCAGATAATTTATAATTTGTTTCATTATCATCTCCTATTTCATCTTGCCAATTAAACTTTGAGGATTTTCTAAACACTAAAATATACTCATGTTCCGTAACAAAAAACTCATCCGTTTGTCCACCACCCTCTTTTTTTCTCCAAATAAAGCAGCCAACAAAATTTTCCTCTCCAAATATTTCATTCATTATCATCCGTAGATTATGAACTTCATTATCATCAATATGAACGAAAATAACACCGTCATCACGCAATAAGTTTTTTGCAAGGAACAAACGGGGATACATCATACTAAGCCAATTGCTGTGGTAATGTCCGCTATCTTTGCTGTTCTTACGGAAAAAACCCTCTTTCATTAAATAACCTTCTTCGTCTTTTTCACCAATTCTTTTCTGATATTCTTCCCTGCTTTCCTTGAAACTATCGGGATAGATAAAGCTGTCGCTACCTGTATTATAAGGCGGGTCAATATCTATAACTTTAATTTTTCCATAGTAAGCCTTCTGTAAAACTTTCAGAACTTCAAGATTTTCACCTTCAATAAATACATTTTCAGTTGTGTCAAAGTTTATGGATTCTTCATTTACTGGTTTCAGTGTTGCAGTTGTGGATTGTTGCAATACTTTAAAAGCCTCCGCTTTTCCTGCCCAGTTCAGCACATATCTTTCGTTACTAAATTCAGCATTCTCTTTCCCGAGAGAGACCTGAAGTTTTTCCCAATCAATTTTTCCTTCAGTTACGATTTCGGGGAAAACAGATTTTAGTTTTTCTAACAGGTCTTGAGTAATTCTTAAAGATTCTCCATTCATATTTTTAGTGGGTTTGTACAATAATAACTAACTTCTTAATTTTATTATATACAAATATGATTATTTAACAGTTTTCCTCATAAATCGCTTTTTCGATATAATCCTTTAAAAAAACAGTCCTTGATGTTAGTCTGTACAAGGCCTGTTTCGCTTAAAATAATATTAATTCAAGACATTTAAATAATAAACAGCTTAATTTTTTTTATTATACTTTTTAATAGCTCCTTCGC
>DATCHW010000246.1:0-2615 GCA_036508135.1 Ignavibacteria bacterium | reverse complement strand
ACATCACAGCAGACATGATCAATGAGATCTTCCAGCAGGTGAGAAAATGTGATCTCCTCTCTGCCTATATCATGGCTGATCTGATCAATATGTTGCAGACTAAGTTCAGGCATGGCTCAACCCGGGTTTAGTATCAACAATCCGCTGAAGGGATTCAATGAACTCATTCAGTTCTTTTATCTTATCTTCAACAACAGAATGACCATGAGGAGTCAGAAGGTAGTATATACGGATCCGGTTGTTGAAATTTTCCGATTCCGTGACAAGAACCCCCTCGCTTTCGAGCTTATGTAATACCGGATAAAGCGCTCCGTAGGTAAGTTTTATCTTGCCTTCTGTCAGTTCTTCCACTCTCCGCGTTATCTCATATCCATACATTCTGCCATTCTCTTTCAATAGCTTCAGAACTATTGTCTTTAAAGATCCTTTAATCAGGTCCGATGGTATCATAATAGAATATATAAGTTGCTTATATATTGCAAATATAAAATATTATTATTTATAAATGCTAATTTTTTGAAATTATTTTCAGAACCTGAATTATAAGACTTTAAAGTGTTGAATAAAGTTCCCTGATTTCTGATTTTCAAAATTATGGAGGTAAAGAAGTCGAAACCCATTAACCGCAAAGTTTCGCCTAGGATGTTCAGAGAATTGCAGAGAGCGTCTTTTATGATTTAAGTCTCTAATATTTCTAACGATTCTTATCTACCATTTTCCGGGATTGGTCTCTATATAGGAAATGATCCTGTATAGTGATCGTTGGTTTCTGACTATATGATCATGAAACGATTTTTGCCATTTAAAATTGCCATCTCCTTGTAGATGAATGCGTTTTGATACTGTTGTTTTATAGGCACCTATTAATTCGGGTAACGATTTAATTTTCATGTATTTGTTAATATGTTCCTGTAGGGAACGGTCGCGACCGTTCCCTACATTATAATTATCCCCGTTCTTTACATGATTTTTATAATAGTCTGAATCAATATGTATTATTCCATGTACATGATCAGGCATAACAACAAATGCGATTAAATCACTATAAGGATATTGATCTTTCAACCATCTCCATTGTTCGAGAGCAACTATTCCATTCTCTGACAATCTCATTGTGCCATCTTCAACCAATCCAAATGATTGAATATGGTCTTTCACACAAATTGTGAAAAAATAATATCGACTAGCAGAATAATCAAATCCAGGTAACCTGATCAGTTTCCTTTCATGCATAAAAAACATTAAAATATATTTTACCAGGTCAGCGAGACCATATGTCGCTAAATTTAAGCACATTACTTTATCATAACAAAATTATTTCAAAAAATATTTGGTGAATTCTGAAAAATGAATTACTTTTGACCGTTTGGTTAATCCTTATAGTTAATCTTGTTGGTTAAAAAGTTAAAAATATGACCGAAAACGATAAACAAACTGAAGAGAAGATCTTTGAAGCCGCAACAGATGTGTTCGTTGAAAAAGGCATGGACGGAGCCCGCATGCAGGATATTGCAAACCATGCAGGAATAAATAAAGCTCTTCTGCATTACTATTTCCGTACAAAGGATCAGCTTTTTAGTAAAGTATTCGAAAAAATTGCAGGAAGAATGTTCTCAAAACTTGCACCCGTATTTGACGAAAAGATCCCTCTTGAAGAAAAAATCAGGTTTATTTTCAATGCGCATATTTCCTTTATGAAGGATAATCCGCGACTTCCCGGTTTTATTCTGAATGAAATTAACAGAAACCCGGCACGCATAAAAAAACTGTTGAGCACAATCGAGTTTGGAAAAGTCTGGACAATTCTTTGCGAACAACATAAGGATGAGCTCCATAAATATAATATTACACAGGAAAACCTGCCACAAATAATGACGACTATTGCATCAATGAGCGTATTCCCTTTTGCGGCAAGAGGAATTCTTGAGGGCATTTTTCAAAACATGGGAGTCAATTTCGATAAATATATTGAGGAAAGAAAAGTATTTGCGGCGGAATTTGTTATTAAAGCAATAACCAAATAAAAAATTCCTGTAATGACTAAAGTTGAAAAGTATTAATTTAAAATAAATGAAAAAAATAGTATTGATTTTACTGACAGTAGTTTTTCTGGGACCTGACAAATTACAGGCACAGAAAATTATGACCCTTAAAGAATGTTACGACCAGTCTTATTCAACAAATGCTCTGTCTGGTGAAAAAAATGGTTATTCGGACATTTCAAAACTCAGAGATGAAAATCTCGGCAAGGGTTGGCTCCCAACACTCGATGCCAACGGTAGTTTAATCTATAATTCTTCAGTTATCGACTTGAGCGGAGTACTCGGTTCTTTACCAATACCAGGTATAGCCGGAGCTATTAAACATCTCCCCCATGAACAATATAAAGTTACTCTCGACATTAACCAGGTTATTTACGACGGAGGGGCAATTAAAGGAGCAAGAGAGCTCGAAAAAGCAGACCTTAATGTCAATGAAAAACAAACCGAGACGGACCTCTATAAACTGCGTGGACAGATAAATACCTGTTATTTTAATCTTTTGCTTCTTGCAAGGCAGAAAGAACTTCTGAATACTTACCTTGAAATAATTAAAAAGCGGATTGCATCAATGCA
>DATCHW010000245.1:0-1685 GCA_036508135.1 Ignavibacteria bacterium | reverse complement strand
TTGCTACAACAAATGACATTTTGTAGCTCATCTAAAGTTGCAGTATTTAGCCTCTTGACCATAGATGTTGATTTGTGTTTAAATATGTCAGAAGATTTAAATCAAATTTACTGCAGAAGGTCTCTGGACATGAACATTAGGGTTATTGTTTCCTTTTACGGAGTTTGGAGCGGTGGCGCGAACATACCCCGTTGCTTGCAGCGGGGTGCGCCAGCGCAACTTTGATTACGATAAAAAAAAAAAATAGATTACATATGAATAATCACGGTAACCGCCTCGTTCTTCAAGCTTATTGATGATATTATCCCGCCTCCGTATACCTTACAAGACCACATTCTCACGCCTTCAAGAACTTCTATTTTACCGTCTAGTACGTTGGTATCTCCTAGTATTACTGTAGCGTTGTGAGCGTCCCAACCGCGTTTATTGGTGCGTATATTGCCATTATCGTTTGTGGTGAATTTCTGAATAATATCCGTTTCTTTCAAATTGATTGAGATTGTTGAGTTAAGGAATAGTTCTTTAGATTGTGAAGGCCTGCTGCTTCTCTTTTCCATCTGTAATAACCCCTTATTTTAATTTATTATATTGTAGTAATAGTATAAATATTTTTACTAAATGTGACGACAAAATATACTCTTAGTATAAGCTTATTACAGCCCTTCTAAAAACAAAGGAGATACAAACACACAGGACAGCACGCGAAAGTCGAGTCAGAAGCCAGAAAACAGACCTAATTGTCTTCGATAGAATAAAAAAGAGAATTTACTTAATTACGTCTTCAATTGCCATTTTTACCTTGTCTTTGTTATGTCCCCCTTTTGCATACCATACAACTTCCCCATCAGCATTATAAAGTATTGATAGGGGCATAAGATCTACATCGTATTTTTCCATAAGTGGCATGTGATCATGGCAGCGTAGTTTTTCAACAAACAACCCATCATGTATTTCCTGTATTTCCATTAATTCTTCAGTAACATATTTCTCCAAATCAGCACATAGCCCGCACCCTTCGCCTCCGAATATCCTATAAACTGGTTTATTACGATAGTGACATGAAATCATTTTGAATAAGAGGGTGTTGTAGCTTTCATCTGGGTGACACTTCAGTTTATTAAGCCATGCGTGAAGATGTTTATGTATTCTGATAATTTTATTTGGTGATGAAAATACTGGAATTTTTTTATTTCGTCCGTCTATAGTTAGATAAAAACCGTCTTCGTTTCTTACAATCTCGCTTTTGCATTTGAGGTACTCTTTTAGTAAATGAGAAATAACAAAGTTTATAGATTCAGTATTTCCAATATCTCGGCAAAACATTAGGGATTCGTAAATATCGGCATTTATTTTTAGAGTCTTCGTTTCCACGTCATCACCCGTTTACCATAGTAAAGTCCTGAATATTATATATAGTTTATTTAGGTAAACTTTTATTAAAATTATTTACTTAGGTAAACTTATATTAAAATTATTTACTTAGGTATACTTATATTAAAATTATTTACTACTATGGGAGCGCAGAGGGTCACGAATACCCTGACCTTTAGGTCGGGGATGAAGTGAACCCTCGCTGGCTGTTTTGTATTCGCTTAAACTGTATCAATCATCGTTTTTTTGTAAAATGAGGTTTTTTGACACCATAGCCACAGGTGGTTCCAGCTACCTATGGCTAGGATGTGATA
>DATCHW010000244.1:0-1474 GCA_036508135.1 Ignavibacteria bacterium | reverse complement strand
ATAAGATTATTAATACTATAATATTTCATTTTAAAGATTAATTGTTAATGATTAATGATAAGTATCAACAAATGATCAAATCACCACATCTGCAAATTAAATTAATGAACAAAAATCGTATAATTCTACCGATACTTTTTCTGTTTCTTTTTGCAGCATATTATGCTCTTTTAAAAGTTATTCCTGCCGATTATAACGATATACACGATCATGCAGCATTTGCACGACAAATGTGTACCGGAGAGATTCCCTATACCGGAAACTTTCTGGTCTATCTGTTAGTCAATGTTTTCTCTTTTTTCAGTGCTAAAGTCACTCCAACCGAAATCAGTTTATGTTTTTTACTGGCATTTGCCGGAACCTATCGTTATCAGTTGTCGGTTAAAAAAATCAATCAAGTACTAAATTCAGAATTACCAATCAATCAACCAATCAACCAATCAACCAATCAACTATATTTACACTTCTTGGCATTAAGCATGTTGTTTGTATTTGCAATTCCCATACCGAACTATTTTTTAGGTGATTACTTTATGTATATTGGAAATTATGTACCCAACGTATGGCATAATTCAACTATTCTCTTTTTATTCCCTTTTGCCATGTTGCTTTTCGATTTGTCATACAAACAATTGAAAACATATGATGCAAAACGAAACGGGTGGATATTTTTATTGATTTTATTAAATTTATTTATCAAGCCAAGTTACTTCTTTATGTTTATTAGTATTTATCCATTCTTATTGTTGTTCAACTATAAACTGAAAAAAGAATTCTGGTATAGCATAATTCCGTTAGTTGTTGGTTTTATAATCCTCATTATTGAATATATCATCATTTATAAAACCGTGCAACCAACCACAAAAGAAGCATCTTCTGTTATCTTCATGCCATTTTATTGCAATCCTGAATTTGAAGACTTATACCTGATTCCTATTGCAATGCTTTTCTCCATGTTTTTTCCGATACTCTATACCCTTTTTAATCTGCCTAAATTGGTTAAAAATCAATTGTTTTGGTATACTTCTCTTTCTTTTCTTGTTTCGGTACTGATTTTTTTCTTTATTTCCGAATCAGGACCAAGAGCTTCACACGGCAATTTTTACTGGCAAATCGTTATTTGCATCTGGATATGTTTCTTTGTATCTTTGTTAGCATTACTCAAGGATATAAAATTTGAAGGTAAAACACTGAAAAATATGTCTTTAATCTCATTGTTTTCCATTCATGTAATCATGGGAATAATCTATTTTGTAAGAATTTTAGTTACCGGAGGGTATTATTGATATACGAATAGAATCTAATTACACGAATTAAAACGAATTACACTAATTAATAAATGGCGGATATACTTTATAGGGGTCAAAGTTTCACTGTGAGTTGATTTGTTTTGTTGATATTGTTGAAGGAAAATGTTATCTTTGCATTATCGTAATCCATATTACGGTAATCTGTATTACGATAAATTGCAATT
>DATCHW010000243.1:0-6233 GCA_036508135.1 Ignavibacteria bacterium | reverse complement strand
AGGTATGAACAGTATTGTACAGTTAATAAAAAGAAATGCCAGAGGGTTTCGAAACACTCAATATTTTATTAATACGATCTATCTAAAAAAAGGAAAGTTAGATTTCAAGCTACCCACATAAAGCAACGAAGAGCCGAAATTACCAGATCTTCCACCACGGCCGCTTTGTACTCTCAGGAAGTAACTTTACATTTAACTGACTCATCTCTTGTATCAAGGTTTGAATATGAACTGCCTGTTTATGCATATTTTCATTTAGTTTTTCTATTTGGTCGTCCTTTGTTCTTAACTGGTTATCAAGCGAATACATCTGTTTTTTAAAATCTTCCATTCGGTTTTGGTAGTTTTCTTTTAATTCAGTGATTCTTATTTCATCGCTTGCGTTTTGCTTGCGAAGTTGCTCTGTTAGAAGTTCAACCTGTATTTTAATATCTCCAATTCTAGCATCTTTTTCTTCTAACCTCATTTTTAGCTCACCCAGTTCATTTGACATGGGAGTTTCTTGGGAGTCTATGGGAGTATCTTGGGATTTTGTAGTTAATAATTGAAGTGCCGTTATCACTGCATTGGTAGGACTAGAATATCCCATCGACACCAATTCATTCCATAATGGTAATGGAATCCAAACCTGTATTTTTTTGTGGTTACTCCTGTTTTCGCTTGGCATGGGAGTAAGAATACTCCCAAAAACAAATAACTTTTTCGATACTCCCAACGTGGGAGTATTTCAAGAGTATTATATTAAAAACGTTAGTCTGAACCATCATAAATAGAAAATAAACCAAATTTCTAATAAGAGATGCTGGTTTGTATTATGTCAATGTTACACCAGAAGAAAGAGCAAGGCAAAAAAAATACAAGCATTTTAATATAAAATTTATTGGGTAATCAGCAAAATTGCATTAGGAATTTACTATATTTCTTTTCTTGCCGTTTCTTATGGTGTTTTCCAAGGACGTAGAAAACGGACGCGAAGGACCAGACCATCAGGTCTAAACTGGCCACACACGCGCCAGTAAGACAGGTGAGAGCGGGTCAGGGGATCGGATGAGAGGTCTGGTCTATACACCAAACAGAACTATCTACTTTTAATACGACGTTTGTGAATTCTATACCGTTGCGTTGAGAGTCCTTAATGCACCGTTGTTGACCACAGGGGAGAAGGATGCACGACGAAGCGCGTGTAATCGCTTCAGGTCAATCCGGCAACAGAAAGGAGGCGGAAATATGAAATTCGTATTCGAGTTCGACCCTGAGGAACTCTTAATGTTCCTCGCAGTCGTGATCACTTTCGTGAAAGCGTTTATGTAATCACGTAAAGGACTCTCTAACCAACACTGTTTTGATAACGTCTCAAGGTACGAGGACACGCCAGAGCTTCTGTTATTGGTGGTAATTTTGGATATGGGAGTTTGAAATAATGTTTGAGAAAATGCATGACCGTCTATTTCAAATCGCAGGATTGTATCAATTACTTTCCATAAATGAAAAGCTTTCTTGTGGTTGTAATAAAGAGAAGCCAGAAAAGATTCAAACAAAACAGTTTCTAACGGCACGAAAATATAGTGACGATCCGGTTAAAATTAAAAAAAGGACTCCCTAATTTCTATAAGATTAAATTCTTCATTTTTGCCTTTCACTCCATAAAGGATAAATGGGAGATAGAACAAAACCGAGGCACGTAAAAAAGTGGCTCTTGATACTGTTTTTGGAGGGTGCTATATGTTTCTTTATGTTTTTTTGCACTTAATCACGCAGTGATCGATGGTAAAAATACCATTGCCGAAATATCAAGCATAATGATAACGATTTCTAAAAACCGTTCTATAGTCTATGGAATAGATATTAACTAATTCGCATAGCAAGAGTAAGCCGATATTGATTATTTTGATTTTGTTAACAAGTTACCTGTAAAAATGGGGCATGAAGCCCGATTTCAAGCACTTACATGATTTTGAAGTTTTCCAGTGGAAATTTAGGTAAAATTGAGGTATGCATATAAACAGAGTATCACAAATCAGGAAATATTTCATACTAATTTTGTGAAAATTGAGTTTCATTTTTGACAGGTGATTGCAGGACAAATTTAGAGGATTTTGTAAGGGTGCTTTTCCTTTGTAACCTGTGGAACTCTTGAAAATTTAATTAATCTCACATCTCCAATAATCTATCAATTACCTGTTTCAAAGTGTTTGAGTTTATAATGTGAAATTGGGCTTATTCTCAGACTCTAGGCTTGTGTTATTTATGATAGACAAATATGTTTTTATGGGAAGTTTTGAAAGGGGCTGTAATGGCTTAGAATTTTCGCCTGTTCTTTAATCCTGAAGATTTTGACAACTCTGAACTATCTTGGGTATTTTTGCACGAAACCCCGAAAAGGTATATTGGGTATTTTTGCATATCACCCGAAATAGTATATTAATACTTACTAAATATACAATTCAGAAAATTGAATATCGGGAGCCATTTCAAATACCTAAGTGAATGACCTTCATAGATCCTTAAGAAGTTAAAGGAAATGTCCTATCCTCAAAGATTACTTTTTTTTGAAATATTTTTAATGTAAGAAAAAGAGTCAGGAGCCACTAAAGGACTTAAAAATATTTGAAATAATATATTTATCGTTCCTTAATATGCTTTTTCGGGGCATATGCAAAAATACCCAACATCCATGATTATATAGTCTTCCTGGGTGTCTTTGGTCCTGCTTCCGGATTGATACTTGCAAGCTCGCTCCACCTCGCTAAATCTCTATTCCATGCTGAAGACTCAGGCGGTTTCCTGCCTTCAAGAAAGGCGTTAAAGATATATGAGAAAGTTGAAGGTAGTTTGTCAATAGTCCGTTTAATCTGCTTCGGTTTTATTTTTTTCTGTGCCTCTTTTGGCAATATAATTTGATTTCTTGTTTCGTGGTATCATTTTGGATTTTCGTACAATCTTTGGACCTCTACATATCTGAGCCCAGTAATCACATTCAATTCAAACAGTGCTTTTGCTGTCTTATGCACTGAGTTTTTTAACCTGTCAAACTCTTCTACTGTCAATACTTTAGTTCCATCTGATGTAATTAAACCATTTTCTGAAATTTCCATGATAGTATATAGTACAATGAAATATTAAAAGATTGTAGTAAATGGTTTGAAATACGGGTTTTAGAGTTGTTTTAATCCTCTCAAAAGTGACTTACTACAATGTTTTAAGTATAAAGGTTGTAGTAAAATCCTAACGTTTTATGTGAAAACTCACATTTCGACCCCCTCCCAAAAAACACAACTTAATTTTTTTATTCATACAGTTTATTGCTAATTTCACTCTAATTTCTATATTAATTATTTATTCTTTTTTAAATATAGCTAAACTTTTCTATATTTTCATTGATTTTCACAAATGTTGACTAAGCTTTTTTGAACATTGTGAGATTCAAACCAAAATAATTGATTTTTTTGAGCATGTGTTCATAAAAGATTCAATAAGTTGGGTATTCTTGCCCAACGCCCAATAAAGTAAAATAAGCAGACTCAGTACCAAAATCTAGTGATTTTTACATTTTTTGATTGAAAGCTCGAATTTCAGAGGAGAATTCAGTCTTCAATCAAACTCACTATTCGAGCTCTATCGGCATTATTCAATAGGTCATGTTCAAAAGATTGTAACCATTTTCAAAATCTACTGATTTTTAATTTTACGTTTATCACTGGATTTTGGTACTGAGTCAATAAGCAACTAATTTTATAAAATTTTCATTATTTAATCATTTAATAAGAGAAGATGTTTCCATTCGTCCAAGTCCTATTTGTCCGTACTGATCCTGATTTAGCTGATTATACTCCATTTTTGCACCTGAAAAGATAATGTGAATATGAGATTATTTTATCTCATTCCTGTATATCATTATTCAAGCGTTATTATAGCACATTATTATAACCTTAACTCCGCCATTTATGGGGAATAAGTAATTCCAACTCATAAATTTCCAACATCAATAACCTCTAATATGAAAACTTTGGTTTGTTTTTTGCATTCCCTAATAGGGAATGCATCATTTAAAATAAAATGAACTGCGAAATGTCTCTTGTTGTTGAATATGGAGCCAATATTCAATACCTATGCCCTAATTCGTCGGAGTTAAGGTTATAATAATAAATGGACGTTTTTCTATACAATGAAATATCAATCTTTACAGGAGATAAAAATTACATTTCGCCCAACAGATGACGAAAATCAATAACTATAATCTAAATTTTATAAAAGATATTCCTTATTTTACTTTTTCGGGCGTTGGGCAAGAATACCCTAGTTGTAAATTTAAACGACTATTATTTGACTTATACCGATACTAGAGAAAGGCCTCCAGTTCAAAAGAATAGACTGACTCTCTCAAAAATTGATAATGAATTCTACAAAGAATTACTTAAAAATAATAAACCTAAGCCTAAAGCAGAATCACATAAGAGGATTCAACAAGCCTGGGATACTATAGATAAAAGACTTATACGCAATATTTTGAAAAATAAAACATTAACAGTTAGTGATAAAATAGATCATCTTCAAGAAATTAAAGATAAATTAATAGAACAGTCTGTCGTTATTCACATTACATGTGATGATCTAGATGGTACTTATCAGTTATTCGAAGTACTAAACGATAGAGGGAGAGAGCTAGCAACTGGAGATTTTTTAAGATCAACTACTTTAGAGTTGCTAGAGAAAAATCCGGAGCTTCAAAATAATATATCAGAGATATGGGATAAAATATTATCAAAGACAGACAATGAATCGTTCTTAAAGAGCTATTTAACTTCGCACATAGCTAAAATTAAAAGAACTAATTTACATAAGCAATTTAAAGAAGCTAATCTTTTTCCTTCATCAAAGCCAGAAGATATCGACATTTATGAACAGGAAAAAATTAAAAATCGTTTAATCAATCTAGAAAGCCAGTATGAGATTTTCGAAATGATATCTGAAGGAAATTGGCCTTATTTAAATTCGTCATGTTGCCTTTGGGAGAAGAAAAGATTATCCATGTTAATAGGCCTAATACCAGCATAACTGTCACCACCCGCAAAGTAAATGACACAAAACTCTAATTAGCTCTCTACTCCTTGTTTTCAACCACATAAAAACAGGATTTTCTGAATATCTCAGTCTGTATCTTTCTTTTTCCATGAAGATATTACGGACAGCGTTGGCCTACTTTGCGGGTTGTGACACCTACGCTGGTACTACCCCTAAAAAATAGAATGGAAGCAGTCTCGCTTCCAAAATATTCGTAATGTTATAACTATTTTTTCCGGTAGCCTATGATTATGGCACAGTAAAAGTCTTTTCTGCCTGAGTAATACAACTACCTGCTGCATTACTTACTGATAATTTAGCAGTATAAGAACCAGAACTTTTGAAGATTCCTATCGAAGGATTGGCAGCGCTACTAGTTACTGTAACTGGAACAATGTTTCCATTCTTATTAATACCATTTCCTGTAATAGTCCATGACCATGTACTAATAGGTCCTCCAAGACTAGCGTCCTTAAGAGTTACTGGATAGTTTTCACCGGTATTTGCAGGACCAGTAACGGTAATGCTTCCTATACCAGCTACTGGCAGGACATTGATCGTAGTACTAATTGATTTAGATATGTAGTTAGGATTTGTGAAGAAAACATACAATGTCTGAATGCCTCCCTGCAAAATGGTATTGGAGTCTTGTGTTACTACTATGGTTTGGTCTGATAGAGTATACTTATAATCTCCAGCTATACTTGGAGTAAAGTGTGCGTCTAGCTGGTCTGAAGTCAATGGTGTACCGTATGATATGGTTTTTGAATCCCATATTAATGATCCAGGATCTGCTTTATTGACAGTCAATACAATATCATCCTTTGATACTGGATTAAAGTTTACGGAGCTGTCAACACTTGGGGTAAATTTAAGAGAAATTACATATGAACCTGCATTCAGCGGATCTGGTACGTTACCCCAGCTAAATGTTCCTGCGACATCATTACCGTTAAATTTCGCAGTAGGATTAGTTGGATCTCCCAATACGTCTCCGTAGGTTATTGTAGGAGCATCACAGGAAATAGTTGGATTGGCTTTATTGACAGTCAATACAATATCATCCTTTGATACTGGATTAAAGTTTACGGAGCTGTCAACACTTGGGGTAAATTTAAGAGAAATTACATATGAACCTGCATTCAGCGGATCTGGTACGTTACCCCAGCTAA
>DATCHW010000242.1:0-1487 GCA_036508135.1 Ignavibacteria bacterium | reverse complement strand
TTATTTTGAATTAATCATTTCTGATACCGGAATAGGAATCGAAGCAGATAAAATTGAGAAAATTTTTGAACGATTTTATCAGATTGATAACGACCAAACAAATTCAAACTTTGGTACCGGGATTGGATTACACTTATCACGCTCATTGGTTGAACTGCTACACGGAACCCTGCAAGCTCGTAATAGAAACGATAGGATTGGAAGTGAATTTATCGTTCGATTACCTTTGGGAAGCAATCATTTAACTCCATCGGAGATTGAACATGCAGAATCAATGGTTCCATCTGTTTTGCCAATTTCCAACAACACAGTGTGGGAAGAAAACATAGAAGAAGATGATGGTTCAAAAAAGATAAAACCCAAAACGAAATATAGGATATTAGTAGTTGATGATGAGGAAGATATTCGGCATTATATCCGAAAGGAACTTTCACCAATTTACCGTATAAGTGAATGCAGCAATGGTAAAGAAGCATTGGATTACATCCTGAAAGAAAAACCGGACCTTGTGATTAGCGATGTGATGATGCCAGAGATGGATGGTTTTACACTTTGTAAGAAGTTGAAATCGAATATAAATATTAATCACATTCCTATCATCTTATTAACTGCCAAATCAACTGATGAAGAAAAAGCCGAAGGATTTGATATTGGAGCGGATGCTTACATCGTAAAGCCTTTTAATGTAGAATTATTAAGAAAACGTATTGCGAATATAATTGATAATCGAGAACGATTGGAAATGAAACCTTCTGACTCTGAAGAAAATCAGTTATTAATAAAACCGGTAGTATTGCGATCATTTGATCAGATTTTACTCGAGAAAATCATGAAGATTATCAATGAAAATATTGCCGATTCCGATTTAAATGTGGAAATGTTGGCAAGTGGAGTGGGAATGAGTCGTGTTCACATGCATCGCAAACTGAAAGAACTGACCAACCAGTCTGCTCGCGATTTGATTAAATCTATCAGGCTTAAACAGGCGGCTGATCTGTTACAAGGCCAAAAACTGACGATATCCGAAGTAGGGTATGCTTTGGGATTCTCCAACTTATCTCATTTTTCGAACACATTTAAGGAATTCTATGGCGTTTCACCTAAAGAATTTTCCAAAAAAACCCTACATATTTCAAAGGAACACGAATCCTAATATTATTCTTTTAAGGTTTAAGCGAAGGCAGAATTGGTATATATCAATTCTGTTTTTTTTTAGCCAAGAGTTTCATTTCGGTGATTAAAATTTTTTCTTAGTACCCAAAAGAGAAGTTTAAATTTAAATTTAATACAATAAGGTCATTGATATTTTATATCAATAAAAAGATATATTATTAAATAGTGCTTGAGAAAAAGCCGTAAAGGTTGTAAAAACTGAAAAAATGTAACATATAGGAAATAATATGTAATGTGGCGGTAAATAAAAACAATGTTGTAATAATATATTTGCATAAAATAAAACAATGTATAATTTAAAAGAATAAAATCAC
>DATCHW010000241.1:0-1289 GCA_036508135.1 Ignavibacteria bacterium | reverse complement strand
TTCTTAATCTCCTCCCTCCAGCTTCTTTTAAGGAATATAATCTCCCCTTCATGGAATTCAGTTTGCCTGTGCTTGTATCCCCTCCTTGAATAGACACCGACATATCTTACTATTTTAAAATTATTTTCTGGTATATGGCTTAGGGTTACTGTCCACTGACATGCTGGGGGTAATTTGTAATAGCTTCATTCATGAACTGAAATGGACTACTATAATTAAATGAAGAATGTGGTCTATGATTATATTCAAATTTTGTTGTATCCAAAACATCAGTAAATCTATTCCAATTTCCAATCCATACAAGATTTAGAAACTCTTGTTTCAAAGTTCGGAAACTCCTTTCAATGAAAGCCTGTATCCACGGACTTGCTTTCGGAATAATATGGAGAAATATATTGTTTTCTTTGCAATAATTCCGTACAACTGCATTAGTAAATTCAGTGCCTCCATCTGACCGTATCTCGATTTTATCCTCTTTAGGACTTATATTTCTCAGATGCTTTAAATTCTGGACAACAATTTTTCCGTTTTTTTCTGGATAGCCTGTTAATTCTACAAATGCATCATTATGCATATCAAGAAGACCGAAAATATACCCAATCTCACCATTACCAACTCTCTTTTGAGTAAAGTCCATCGAAAAATTTTGAAGTGGCTCTTCAGGACGTTTTAAATGTTTGGGCATATTTTTAATTATATTATTTTGTGTATAAATTTTTGCAGAAGCAACTATTTCATGTATTCGGCTTTTACCGATATTGATAATTCTTCCCATAACTTTCATTTCTTTGTTGAATTCATGAGCAATTCTGCGAACTCCATGAATGGCAGAAATCATCGTCTCTTTCAATTTAACCAATTTGGTCTTTGAAAGCGAACCGCCGTCCCTTATCATATCTCTTTCAAATTCTGATTGATACGTTTTGATTCGCTCTTGTTCATTTTGAACTTTTTCGATTATCAATTTTACATCTTCTTCTTCAAGTTTCCGAAATGGATTTTTTGGTTTTTTTGATTTGTCTTTCAAACCATCATCATTTTCTTTGGAATATCGCTTAAGCAGATCATAGAAAGTATTCTCACTCATCCCATATTTTTCCCAAATCTCTTCATTCTTGAATAAACCAGATTTCCAATCATTTATTATCTGTTGTCTATACTTTTCAATTTGTTCCGGAGGAAAATATCTATGGATAGTATCCCAACTATAAACATTTTGTACCATATATTGTAAATATATAAATAATATATATTAAACATTTACCCCCATGATGTCAGTGGACATTAAC
>DATCHW010000240.1:0-1398 GCA_036508135.1 Ignavibacteria bacterium | reverse complement strand
GCCCTTCTGACAAAATCCGGTCTTAAAGTAGTGACAGTAGAGGAACAGTTAAAGCCGGGTGGATATTTTATGGGATTTAAGAGAAAAGGATTTACTTTTGATAGCTCAATACAATGGCTCAATCAATGCAAAGATGGTGGTTTTATTTATAATGTATTTAACTTTATCGGTTCTGATTACCCAAGATGTAATAATATGAACCGCATACGCAGATATAAAGGAGAATCCTTTGACTATCTGCTGACATGCGAACCACATAAACTCAGAGATCAACTCATAAAAGATTTTCCTGATGAAACAGAAGGAATATCAAAATTTTTTGAAGACTGTAAAAAAATGGGCAACCACTTTGATATTTTGAAGAACCGCATGCGTGCCATAGAGACTATGTCGGTTTTTGAAAAGATGGTTTTTGGGATAAAAATGCTCTGGTGGGTAATACCTGTATGGAAAATTTTAAGAATATCCGCAGAAAAAGGACTGGATAAATATTTCAAAAATGAAGCTATAAAAAAAATATTCTGCTGCGAAGAAAAATTTATGTCCATCATTATGCCCGTTTGCTGGGCTTATGCAAGAGATTTTCAATCACCCCCAAAAGGAGGAGCGGAAGTTTTTATTAAATGGTTATGTGAAAAAATAAAAGACACATCATCTCAAATAATTCTAAACAGCAAAGTCGAAAAAGTACTTATTGAAAACAAAAAAGTAATTGGTGTAACTCTCGCAGATGGTCATACTATTCATTCCAGATACGTAATAGCGGCATGCGATGTAGAAAACCTTTATGAGAGAATGCTGCCCACCGGTACGGTGCCGGGTAAATTACTCAATCGTTTGAGAGAAGCAGATCTGTATTATTCAAGTGTGACCTTATATATTGGACTGGATTGTGATGCATCTGCTATCGGAATACAAGAAGAACTTACATGCGTTACAGTTGATAATATAACAAGAAAAGAGCATTCTACAGGTGATCCGCACAAAAGTTCACTCATAGTTCAGGCGCCTTCTGTAAGGGATAAAACACTTGCTCCAAAAGGAAAATCCACGCTAACCATTAACTGTGCCGCATGGATTGATTATAATAATTTCTGGCAGACCGATAAAAATCTGGAACGCGGAATCGCCTATAAAGAATTTAAACAACAATTTGCTGATATTCTGATTACCAGAGTAGAAAAAGTGCTCAATGTTAAAATAAAGGATCATATCGAAGTACTTGAAATCGCAACCCCAATCACGTATTGGAGATATACTAAAAATCGGAATGGAAGCATTATGGGTGCAAGCCCAACGGATAAAAATATAAAAAATAAATTGGCCCATTACTATACTCCAGTAAAAAATTTATTTCTGGGTGGGCACTGGGCTGAATATGGCGGCGGAATGCCAATT
>DATCHW010000239.1:0-10174 GCA_036508135.1 Ignavibacteria bacterium | reverse complement strand
ATAAGCCACCAAATAAAAACCAGTGAATTGCTTACCCTGTAACCATTGACATCGTATTGTATTGTGAATAAAACTAAAAAGAAAAGTATAATAAGATATATCATCGTGACATTAACTCATTAAAAATGGGGTAAAAATATTTTGACTTCCTCTTCTATCTAAAATTTTGAAGTCCATTTGATTGGATGGTTGAACTCTTGTTTTAAACTTCTTAAACAATAATCTTTAGTAATTTTATCAATCCTATTCAATTCTTTTAAGATTGTTGTAATCATAATAAAAACTTGTTTAAATCTTAGCTTATATCTAAAAATCATCAGAAGGATCGCATAAGTCAGATTCATGATAGTTTTGATAACAAACATGAAAGTGGAAGAATAATATTTGTTATCAATTAATCTGGAGAGATAATATATGTATAACGATCCTAAAATACTAGCATTAACCTTTTTAAAACTTGCACTGATTTTATGATAAATTATCGAAGAATAACAACAAGCCATCTTTCTCTTTGCAGCTTTTTGCCGAAAGGAGAATTCGAGATCTTCCTCACCATAAAAAAAATTTTCAGATAAAATTCCCGTTATCTGGGGTTTGAAAAATAATGCGCATCCTGTAATAAATGTAATTCTTTTGTATCCTGACTCTGGAACCTTGGAAATATGATCTCCGGCAAAGTAATATTTTCTATTCCCATACCACATTATTTTACCGCCGCAATTCCAAATTTTATCATTTGGCTCAAAATATCTGATTTGAGGAGTTACCGCTACATAATCATTTTGAGAAATTAGAAAGTTTACTAATATATTAACAGAATTTTCTTCAATTACAGTGTCATTGTTTAGCAGCATCGCATAATGTACATTTTTTTTTAATACATATTTCAGTGCCACATTATTTCCAGCAGCAAAACCCAAATTTTCATTATTCTCAATAAAAACAAGCTTTTCTTTTGAACTTTTTTTCATCAGAATCTCTTCGTAATGATCTACTCCTCCACTCTCTGCCTCTTCTCTTGAATATAAGACAAACTCGGAATAATTACTTTTGCACCATGACTTTAATGTATCGAGATTTTCTTTTTCGGAACCATTATCAACAATAACGAGTGTATAGTTTGGATAGTTATTCTTCCTGATAGATTTTATACATTCAATAGTATCATTTGATCCATTCCAGTTTAATACAATAATATATACTGCTGGCAGATTGTTTTTCATTTAAATCCAGATAATTAAAATTTCTAAGAAGACTATTTCAGAGAAAATGACATTAATTGAGGCTGCCTGTTAAGAATTTTTGATATCAGACCTACCGGATATGTTAATAGATTCTGAAAATATACTTGTGTACCAAATTTATAAGCTCTCCAATACGCATATGCACCACCAAAAGTTTCTATTTCAATTTCGGTGAACTTACATATGCTTAAGGCAGCTTTTAATGAATTCAAATTGAAACCGTGTACGTGATACGGAGTTACAAATGGTTTAATTTTCCCATACTTATCTGATTGAAGGGCTAAGATGCGCATAATCTTAATCATAAAGTTATCTAACGAATCTTCATTGGGGACTACTACAAAAAACACACCACCGGGTTTTAAAATCCTCCTTAATTCGCGAAGTGTCTCCATCGGATTCAATAGATGTTCCAAGACAGAATCCATATATATCGCACTAAAATAATTATCAGGAAAGCTGGCTTCAAAAACATTCCTCTTGTGGAAACTGAAGGCAGAATTTTCAGTAGATAAATTATAAGCAATATCAACACCGATTGGCTCAAACCCGTTCTTATACGCCTCGTTTAGAACAAAACCTTCTCCACATCCCATATCCAGAAACTTCCCCTTCTCAATTTTTAATTTGGATTGAATATATTTTAAACGCATCTTTCTTTCTTTATCTCGTAATCTAATTTGCCATGAAGTTAAATTTGCACCTGCGAAATATTCATTTTCATATAAACTCCTCCATTCCTCCTGTGATAAATCTATATCGGGTGCAACAAAATAATATTTACAATCGCGACATTGCAATATTTGATAATTATTGGCTGTTGCTCTTGGGAAAGTCTGATTTATTACAGGCTTACCTATCGCTTTATTATCTATGCTTCCGCATATTTTACATTCTATGGCCATATCTTATAAGTTATGTTCAAAAAATCAGAAGACAATCATTCAGGTACTTACCGTATTTGCCTTTTTAATATACTTAGCAATCTACCTATCATATGTGATTAATATAATCAAAATTGAATTAATCAAAACTATTCATGAAATGATTGTATTAAATAATAGCAACAATCATTTGAAATTCTTCTGTTTTCATTGTAAAACTATGTAACTGATTCCTTATTTAACATTTTCATAAGATTTGACAGAATAATTACAAACAAAACCATTTCACTTGCAAGCATTCCAAAAGAAGCAGCTTTTTCAAAATAAAATCTACAGAATATTCCTGTAATTGAGATACATGTAAATCCTGCAATTAAAACCGCAATCGCAAATTCCCTCTTCATATTTAAATTTACCAAACCAATGATTCCAAATAAGTAATTAAGTCCTCCAAACAATATTACAAAACTCATTATTTTTATATTAATGCTTGTTGCGATAAATTTGTTGCCCAATATAATCGTAGTAAGATATCCTGAAAGAAAGAAAACTGCTAATGATAAAATCCCCAAAGCAAAAAGATAATACTTCCCAAGTCTAAACAAAACACTGATATTATCACTTTCACTATTTTTATGGAATCTGTTACTAAAGTAGGGATAAAGAGCCTCTGATAATGGTGTTATTGGAGTTTGTAAGGCTCTTATTACTTTTTCCGCAGCAGAATACAATCCGACAACTGAATCACTGGTAAATATGCCTAAAATAAAAATATTTGTGTTGCGATATAAATTCATTCCAAGAGAGGAAACAAATATGTACCATCCTTCTTTAATCTGAAACAAATAGTCTTTTCTTTTTGGAATAACTAGCTTTATTTTAAAAATATTAAATGCCAAAAACATACTAAATATTCCTGACAACAAGTAACCGATAGAAGTTAACAAACAAACATATGGATAATCCGATACTTTAGTTATAACAAAAAAAGTCAGAATTGTAAAACTACCTTTTGATATAAAGTTGATTAGAGTCATGTATTTCATCTTTTCCATCCCTTGAAATAGCCAGGTTGGATTTAGTATGTCTCCAAAAATAATCCCTGCACTCATTATATAGAGAATATACTCATTATGCAACTTTGGGATATTTAAAACACATACAATTAAAACTATTGATATGCAAATACTTATTATGAACTTAACATGAATGATACTACTAAAAAACAAAGAAACCTTTTGGATGTTATCTCTATTCTGAGATATCAATTTCGTTGCGGAATAGGTAAATCCATAGTTCGAAATGAGTGTAATATACTGAATTATAACTAATACGAAAGAAACAGTTCCATATTTTTCAGGTCCAAGAATCCTGACCAGATAAGGCAATGTAACCAGAGGTAAGAGAATATTTAGTCCATTCAATATTGATAATGAAAAATAGTTTTCGATTATCTGTTTATGAGATTTATTCCCAACTATTTCTCGAAATCTTTTCAGATTAAGCATTTTTAAAATAACTTATTTACTGATTTACAGGCACTCATGGTTGAAATTATTTACAAAACGGATGAAAATCATTTTTTAGTCCTATGGGTACCGAATTGCGAATTGTATATACCGTCGCAATCGATTTCCGGGCTTCCTGAATTCCAAAACCATTCCCCTTGAGAATTTCCTCGTAGCTTTTATTGTGCAATTCTGTAAATCCTTCACTGAATTCCAGTTCGTTTTTATCTATTATTATGGATCTGAAAGTTCTTTGATTTTTTTCCTTGATATATTGTGGTAAATCATTAGTGTCGATGCTTAAAAACCATCGCACTCTTGCTTTTTCCAAACAAAGATAGCCTGCTGCCTTATGAGTTTCAGACACATGTACTATATTCTCTTGAACATCACCAAAAATCCAGGTTAGCATATCAAAGAAATGAACGCCAATATTTGTTGCAATTCCACCCGATTTCTGAATATTGCCTTTCCAGGAAATATCATACCAATTTCCCCTGCTGGTAATATAAGTAAGATCAATATCATAAACTTTTCCCTTAGGTCCATTCCCGATATCTTCTTTCAACTTCATAATTACCGGATGAAGCCTTAACTGAAGAATATTGTATACGTTTTTCCCGGTTTCCTTTTCTATTTCTGCAAGAGCGTCTATATTCCAGGGATTTAGCACAAGCGGCTTTTCGCAAATTGCGTCGGTTCCCTGTCTTAGAGCAAATCTTATATGTGAATCATGCAGATAATTCGGGGTGCAGATACTCACGAAATCAATTTTATGACCCTGCCTCTTTAGCTTATCAAAATGTCTGTCAAATCTTTCAAATTCGGTAAAGAAATCCGCAGTTGGAAAATAACTGTCCAGAAGGCCGACGCTATCGAATTTATCAAGGGCTGCTACAAGATTATTTCCAGTTTCTTTAATTGCCCGTAAATGTCTGACAGCTATAAATCCTGCCACTCCTATCAATCCAAAATTTTTCTCCATCAAAATGTTTCTGTTTTATTAATATTACCTTAATTAACTTCCAAGAACACAGATCATATAAAATACTAATATCTGCAATTTAACTTATAAAAGAGTTTCAGAACGAAAACCGGCATCATCTTTAAAATACTTATACAAATTATAAATAAATAATAGTGAAAAGGAGCATCATTTTTTTTATTCATTTTTACTTTCGTTTTAATAAAACTCCAGCCATACCTTATCCCCGATCTCCTTTTATAAAAATCCCTGTCAATTCTGAATCTGAACAGATACTCCTGTATATTTGCAAACCTCAATCCTTCCTTTAACGCTTTTCCCCATAACACATTATCCTCCATCAGAATAGTATCGGTTGGATAAAAACCAACCTTTTCGATAAGCTGCCTTCTGTACATTACTGATGGATGAGCAAAAGGAGTTCTTGTCATATACCTTTTTTTGAGCGAATCATGGTCAGCCGGTAATTTTCTGTCGGCCAGATGATTTCCGGATTCATCAATCTCCTCATACCAGGATCCTACGATCGAAATTTCCGTATTCTCTGACAAAAATGCTCTTTGCTTTTCAAACCTTAAAGGCAATGATATATCATCGGCATCCATTCTTGCTATCAGCTTATAATCAGGAATACTCATAACCTTTTCTAACAGAAAATTCAAAGCACTTGCTAATCCTCCGTTTTGTTCAAGCCGGAAAAGTCTGATGCGGTTATCGTTGATCGAAGAAATATATCTGTCAATATCCGTTGATACCGGGCCGTCAAAAACAATATAAAAATCAAATATTTTAAATGTCTGATCCAATATGCTTTGAACGGATTCTCTGACAAATTTGAGATTGTCATTTTTATAAACCGACATTATAACGACGAGATCAGTCATTTAAAGACAAAAGACAAAAGTAAAAAGACAAAAGTAAAAAGATAAAGGTTTAAAAGCACGGAGCACGGTGCTCAGGGCATGGGGCAAAACATATCTGGATAAACGTCTAAGAGCACCATTTGGCAGGATCAATTCAGTTATTAAATACCGATATCAATTGCTTTTTCAATAAGAAATTTTTTAATATCCTCTTCAGGAACAGGAGTTGTCAGGTACTCTATTGGTTCGGAATAATTAATATCTTTATGAAAAGCCAGCTGTTCACGGAATAATTTTTCGGAAAACATTTGACCAAAATTGACAGTTGCAGCTTTAGCTATATCTTCAATCGAGTAATGATCTCTCAATATAAAATACAAATCAACATAGTCTTTCCACTTTGCCCGCCCACCTAATGCAAAAGCTTTCATTGAAGCAAGAGTTAATAAGGAAGGTATGGAAATTAATTTATCAAAGGTTACTCCATGTTCGATAGGATACGGAAAATTTAAAAATGTAACTTTTACATTATTTATTGACAAGTGAAGCTGATCAAAATCTTCGAACAATGTAACTTGAGAATAGGGCATTTCTAACAATTGACTTCTTATCCGGCTTTTAATAAGCTGTTTTGATGTAAACAGGTCAAAATCAATTGATCGTCTATGTCCCAGGTGAAGCGCAACAGCTGTTCCCCCTACCATATAGAACGACCTTTGAAATTTCTTAATATAAGGGAAAAGCTCAACTTGACTTTTGCTAAATATCTCAGGATGCATATCTCTTAAAAAACAGCGTGAAAAAATTTACAGTAGATTCGTGAAAATTGCCCCTTCGCCTTTGACTTAAATTAATAGAGTAAAAAAAGACTTCTGAAACTTTCACCATTCCCATCAATTTGAACAGTTTTCTTACAGCATTCAGGTCTCCATAGTTCAGGATTGTCTCAACCAGAAATTCCGGTCCAATATCTTCTTTTTTATCCTGAGGTGTGTACCAGAAAAGAGAACTATTTTCCTGTATAAAAGCTTTTAACTCAGGGCTGTTCATAGTTGAATAATATTCTTAAATTTATTGAATTTTATTGGAAATAGCAAATTTTACAAGTGGTTTAATATGACGCTTGGATTTTATAGTATATTAAGACAAAAGACAAAAGATAAAAGTATAAAGACAAAAGTGATAAGAGATTACCAAATTATCTTGTTAACAGATTGCAGATTGGTATAATGTTGAATAAGATTTCGTCATTAGATTGTCGGTATAATTGTTCAGATATCTTGTAAATGCCAGATCAGTTTTACTTTTGCCGGTTTCTTCTGCGGTACTCAATGCACTAACCAGTGATGGCAGATCCTCTGATTTAAAGAATGTAACTTCATCTTCATGGAACAACTCCCTAAATACTGCAACATCCGAACATATTACAGGAATTTTTTGCTGAATTGCTTCAATCAGAGCAAGACCAAATCCTTCGGACCTTGACGGCATAATAAAAAAATCAAAGTATCTGAAATAAACCACGGCGTTACTCCTGAAACCACAAAACTCGCATCTGTCAGAAACATCCAATTTTACAGCAAGACGTTTAAGATCAGAAAGTTCTTTCCCATCACCAATAATTACTGCGGCAAGACCGGTTTCAGCAGCAATCAGATGAAGAACCTGGTCAATACCTTTTCTTTTAGTAAGTATCCCCGCACATCCTAAGACCTTCAATCCTTTCGAATGGAATTTATCTATAGATTGAATGACGTCAGCATCAGGCTTATAATGATTGTTAGTTTCCGGGATTCCATTATAAATGACTTCCATCTTTGCAGGCGAAAACCATTTTAAATAATGAGTTTTCAAGGTATTTGAGACACAAACAAGTTTGTCAGCCCTTTTCCATAAAAAGAGCCAAATATTTCCAATCAGACAGGAAATAAATTTGTTGTAAGTAAATTCCAGATCCTCAAAAACGAAATTATGAATTGTAGAAATGTGATATTTAATCCTGTTTCTATTTAAAAATGCTAACAGATCGGGACGAAAACCGTTTGTATGGACTATATCAAAATCAGTGAAGCTGAATTTTTTAGTATTAAATCTTTCAACAGGTACTGACATCCGAACATTCCTGTCAACTTTACTATCCAGATAAAACACTTTTACCGAAAAGTCTTCATTATCATAAAGTGTATTAACCAGATTCTGCATAACAATTACCGGTCCAAGATCTTCCAAACGAGGCACTATAATGGCAATTCTGATTTTCTTTTCAGCTGTCGCCATTACTTTTCCTGAATCTTTATTAACTCCGGAATTTTACTGTTTCGGGTGTAGATAAAATGAAACAATACAGGGTAAACAAAGAGCATCAGTATCACGTCAAGACGATTCAGAAAATTTGAAAAGATCAGTAATGAAACAGTTACAGATAATAATGAATATGTTTCCAGGCCAAATGTCTTCCATTTTCTTATTATGAATAACACTATAAGAATAAAGGACATAAGAAAAACAGCCATAATTATCATTCCACTCCATCCAAGTGTAAAAAAACTGACCATATAAAAACTTCCTGCAATCAGGTTAGATGAAATCAGAAAACATTCAGGAGGAAGCATATTCAGAGGTTTTTCAAGCCTTAAGGTAATGCTGGCGGGTATTATACAATAGTACACGAACTCTTTAAATTTTTCTCCTCTGTATCCCTTGTCACGCTTATCAATGTTCTGTTGCAGATTGGCCAGAGGCGAACTAACGTACAAATAGGTCATGTAATGATTATAACTAATTCCTGAATTCCTGAAAGTATTACTGGCTCCTAATTCATTCGTAATAAATGATTCAGATATTTTACTTCTGAAATTTCCATAGAGCCCAAAGCAGTAGGAAAAAAGTGGCAGACTTATCAGAACTACTACAATAAGTAACAACCTGATTTTCTGCCTGTACATTAAAAAAAGAACTGATGAAGAGGTAAGAATCCAGATTATCGCGGACCTGCGAAAAATAATAAGCTCTATAATCAGAATTATAACATAATAGAATAAAAATCTCTTTTTCCCCGTATCAAGAAAAGAATGAAAAAGGAAAACCGAGAAAAAAATGCTTAATGAGTTAAACAACGGATCAATAACCGGCATTCCAAATTCCCTGTAGTTGTGAGATCGGTCCAACACTGGTATAAATCCCATATATAGTATATTCACAACTCCAAGCAAAAGAACCAGACAGAATATTATATCGGTCAGTTTTGGATTTAATGGCTGAAAACTTAAGAATACTTGTGATTTCCTTACAAATACTTTACCGGCAATTATGAAAAGAATAAAAGTTATTGAAAGGAACAAAATCAATCCGGCCGATAATGCAGGAAATAGCTTACACCATCCTAAAAGATACATCAATAATGAAAACGAGAATGCTATGCAGTATAAATAGAAGGGATTTATAACAGAACTAAAATCAACCTTCTTCTTAAGCAATCCTGACATCAAGCATCGATTTTAACCATAGAGATAATTCCAGATCTGAAATATATTTGTCAACTTGGAATTCTGACCTTTCTTTAATCCAACTTACACTTATCTCTGGATTCTGACTATCAATAAAGTGAATCTGATCCGGATTAAAAAAACTCTCATTTCTAATATGTGTGTTTGTTGTAATTGCTTTTTTACCACTGGCCAGAGCTTCAATTATCCTGTGAGTATACCCGGTTTGTTGTGGATAAGGCAGATCAAGGATGACATTTGAATTCAGAAGGCAGTCCTGTACTTCGCTATAATTTATCTTTTCCGGTACAATATATTCTCTTTCGAGTATCCCCTCAACTGCTTCAAAGTTTAGCAGATAATTCTTTACCCTGGATGATTTAAAATCAACCGTTTTCAAAATATGATAAACAATGTAACTATGAAATAAAATCATATAAGCCGGCCAGACTTTCACAAAACTTTTAAGACCGGCAACGAGAGTCGTTTTTAACAATTTATCCAGGACAGCAATTCTTTCAGGACTAAACTTCCCGACAAAAAACAGATCATATACAGTCTTGATACTTGCTTTTCGATTGGGTTTTATATAAAAATTTGGTTTATAAGCCAGTTTATATTTGATGCAATCCTGAGAATCGAACGAATATACTTTATTAAAAAGTTTTATTTCATCTGACCAGTCATACATTGAGAATGAATCCCATAAATAAAGCACAGAATATAAATTGGGATTGTCACGCTTCAATTTTCTGAAAAGGAATGGACAAACAGAATGGCCATTAATTGAAAACAATACATCGAATCTCAGATTCCCTTTTTTCCTTAACGCTCTTTTGAGATAACTTACCTGCGGGGAAAAGAGGAGGAAATATATCCTTCGCAGAATTTTAAATTTTGACCGTGTGCCGTGATAATCAAATGAAAGTGTCTTATTCTCGAGCCAGACAACTTCATAGCCTGATTCTTTAAGAACAGATATGATTACTTTTTCAATTTCATAGAACTGAGGTGTTAACAGTAAAACCCTCAAAGCCATTTTTCGGTAATCTTATTCAGAATATTTTTTATAAATAATATGAATCCCTTCCTCCAGACTGACTTTTTCTTTCCACCCCAGTCTATTGATTTTTGAAACATCCAGCAGTTTACGATAAGTGCCATCGGGCAAAAACAAGTTAAAAGACAAAAGTCACAAGATAAAA
>DATCHW010000238.1:0-4092 GCA_036508135.1 Ignavibacteria bacterium | reverse complement strand
AGGACACGATAATCTAGAAACAGCAACGCATTATTATACAAACATTAAATCACTTATCGAATGTAACACCTATAAGCAATACAGAAAAGTACTAAATGGTAAAGTATCATATTCGATTATTCGAACAAAAAAAAGTTCATTTGGAATCAAAGAGTTTTCTAGATTAGAAAATGGTGGCAAATGCTATTCACCCCAATATCTTGCAAATGATTATTCAGATTGCATTGCTATATCTGGCCCAGAAGGAGAAATAGGTTACTGCCCTAATTGTTTTTATTATCGTAAAGAAAAACAAGTATCTTTTTTTGACGATGATAATATATATAAACGAAAGATAGAAGATGATTGTAAGTATCTGGTTGAAATCGTTAAGCAAGTACGTTTAGAAAAGGGTAATTCTGAAGATATATTGCAAGCCTTACTTAGATTGCAAAGTAGTTCATTTTCTTACCAACAGTATTGTCGTGAAAAAGCAAATATAAGAAAGGGAAAATGAAATGGCACGTAAAAATAAAATCGATACAGAAACGCTTATCAACCTTATAGATAAATTTTTATTGGAAAAATGTGATGGGAATGTCAAACAATTGAAAATTCCAGAAATAGGAAACTATATTCGAGATAATGGTTATGAAGTTGAGGATTATTTAATTCGACGCAATCAAGTTGCTCGTCAGCACATTAAAAAATTTAATGATACTAGTGAGGAAGAACATTTCCTGCGAGTTGCAGTTTTTCGAGATATAAATTATGAATTATTCTTTCAAAGGAATACAACTAAAGGAAAGATTATCAGCGGACTCAAAGATCGTGACGATTATTATCGGAAAATTACTGTGTCAGCCGCTCACGCCTTCGAGGAAAATAGAAAGCTTGAAAAAGAAAACAATGAATTATTGCAAAAGAATATTGAATTAAAGGAACAGTTTTCACATATTCAAAGATATGAAAAGAGTAGTTCACTTGTTAACAAAGAATATATAGATGAAAACAAAAAATTGCGTGAGATAATTGATATATATGTATATCCTGAGATTGCTAACGAATTGTTACGAGAACAAGGGCTTATTAAGAATACAGCTGAAATAGTTGATTCTACTGCACTTGATCGTGAAATCATTTCAGCTGATGACAAAATACCTGAAATCAAGACAAATATTATTAAAGGTTTATTCGATAAATTATAATAATATAAGTGGAGTATATGAAATGAATGAAATTGAAATACGACAAATCAAGCTATTATGCATTGGGAAAAAACTTGAGGAAACAAATCCACAAGCATTTTTTGAACTAGTTCGTGCGACTACAACCTCAGGCATGGAATTGAAAAATGTAAATGATATCCAAATCAGTACCGGAATATATGGAGAATTTAGGTGTCCCTCTGGTTTGCATAACTATCACATAGAGATAATTCATCGATGCGATTCAAAAATTGATAAAGGTTGTCCAATATGCTACACAAAAGATAGAAGTATGCAATTGTATGAAACTAGATTAGAACCAGATCCTTTTTATCGACCGATACATCAAAGTCTTTTTCATTGCATAAATTGTGGCCTATACAATTGGAAAATTAAAAAAGAAAATTCGTTATACAATATTGATTGTACTTGTGATAAGCAACTTACCGACCCTAATAATCAGTATCGGTTCACTTCATTTACAGAAGAATATTCAGAATTATCTGAAGAATATAGTGAGACAACAAATGTAATTCCAGCAAATGAAATATCAATGGAAAAATCTATAGATAACGGAATACCGGTAAATTGGAAATGCAAAAAATGTGGCGAAATCTTCAGGGAAACATTTCAACAAAGAATAATAGAAGGTAAGAGAAGTTGCCCATATTGCAACAATATTTATGCCCGATTTGAAAAATCACTTGCTTTCAATTATCCTGAAATAGCTTTGCGATATTCCAAATACAACGAATTACCAGCAACAAAAGTTTTTCCTTTAGGCGAAGGGAATAGCACATATACAGATGGCTTTTTTCAGTGTGAAAAATGTGGTTTGATTTCAAAAAGTAAAATTAAAGATATAGTCGAGGGTAAAGAATGTGATTTTTGCAAAATCGGATTAACAAAAGAAAGGACCGAAAGAATTCTTAACGAGTTAATTTTATCACCAGGCGAAAAACTAGTTAATCCTCAAAATAAATCAATCCGTAAATACAAATGTCAAAAATGCGAGCAAGAATTTACCTCAACGAATTTCAAAAGGTTTTATAATAACGAAGATTGTCGATGTGAAAATAATAGTTTGGGAAAAGACTTAAATAGATTTGCTTTGAATATAACACATAAAGATTTAGTAAAAGAATGGTCAATTCATAATAACGCGCTTCCAAACAAATACATAAAGAACTCAACATATATAGCTTTATGGATTTGTCCAACTTGTCACGGTGAGTATGAAGCTGCTATTAAGTATCGAGAAATAAGTGATCATATGTGCCCTTATTGTAATGGAAGTAAAGCATTAGCAGGATACAACACATTAATAGAAACTGATTTGCAGCTTTCAAATGAATGGTCTCCAAATAATATTATAGGTCCGGAAAATTATACTGAATCATCAAAAGAAACAATTTTATGGGTTTGCCCGACTTGTCATGGTGAATATATAGCTAGTATTTATGATCGTAAACTAAATGACAATATATGTCCTTATTGCAATGGATACAAACCACAATATGGTCACAATTCACTGATTGACACAAACAAAGAGCTTTGTACAGAGTGGTCTACAAATAATCTTCTTGGCCCTGAAAGCTATCTAAAATCATCACACGAAGAAGTATTATGGATTTGTTCAATATGTCATGGCGAATATAACGCTCCAATAAGTTACCGAGAAAATAATGATTTATATTGCCCAATTTGTAAAGAACAAGAAATACTTAAAGAATTATATAGGTATAATTCTTTAAAAATATTACATCACAATTTATTGAATGAGTGGGATTACATCAATAATTATTTATTATGTAGTCCTGATTATATTCTAGAAAGTCATAATGAAAAAATTTGGTGGATATGTAAAGATTGTGGATATAAATATCAATTTTCACCTAAAGCAAAAGTATATTATGATAAACGGCATATGAAATCCTGTCTACATTGTAAAGGAATCAGGCAAAAAAAGAGACATTTCTTTTGATTGAATGAATATTGTGACCGCCGGAGTAAAATTGAGCTGGTCAAAAATAAACCGGCGTTGACAATATAGAATTTTTCTAGAAATAGTTATGATAAAAAGCATGTATCCAACTTTGACAATCAAGTGAGAAGAGGTAGTAAAAGTTCATAAATAATCAAATTACAATAAAAGCTATTTAGAGATATAATCATAATAAAGTACATTATTGTAAGTGTTTTTCGAAATTTTTTTTTCCCTTTTATAAACGTTATCACCAATTAAACAAAATGATAGTTTTGTTTAATTGGGAAGAGGCAAATCAGAAAATTCGATTAAATATCAATTAAATTAACTTAAAAAGCCGCGCGGTATCTCTCCGAACGGCTCTTTACGATTATTGATCAAATATGCAGTTGTACAGTCTTTCTTAGCTGATGATTTCTTTTAAGTACACTGATCAGGAAATTTTCATCAAATCTTTCTGATTTCCAACTCACCAGTTTTTTCCGGATGATGATTTCATCGTCTGATAAATTTCCATTCATTCGTTATTTGGGATTAATGATACATTTATTCGGTCTTCCGTCTGTTTAAATCATTACTGATCGTTTTCTGATTCCTTTATTTGCAGCATGCGATTTACAGCGCTTACTACGGCACGAAGTGATGATTTGGATACTGAACTTGAAATTCCGGCGCCCAGATACTTACCATCGTTTGGCAATGCAATTTCCACATATGTTATAGCAGCCGAATCTGAACCGCTTTGCATAGCATGTTCGTGATACGTTGTAATTGAAATCTCTTCACCAATTGTTTTGGAGAATCCATCACAGAATGCATCGAGCAATCCGTTTCCTGCTCCGCTGATCTGCAGTATCTTTTCGCCGCACGTTAATGTTGCTGCAACTTTTACATGATTGTCATCCGATGATTCTTCAC
>DATCHW010000237.1:0-1179 GCA_036508135.1 Ignavibacteria bacterium | reverse complement strand
TAATTTTTTTTGTCTTTAAAATAGTAATTTCATGTGGCCCATTTTCATTAGTAACCATGCCATAAATTACAAGAAGGTTTCCTAAATCCCCGGTTTTGGGCGTGAATTCATAAATACAATTTTGAAAAATTAATGTAATACCAACAAACGTTAATGTTAACTTTATCAGCTTTTTCATATTAATTTAATAATATTCATATACAGCTTTTTTCCCAAACAAGTTTCTGTCAGTGTTCATTTTATAAACCCTCTCCAAAATAATCTGGCCTGATTCCAGTTCCTAGTCCATTAGATTTGCAAAAGACGCATTTTTCATTACGTAAAAGCACTAAATTTATACCGTTATTAGCAATCCAACCTGGTGGAATGTTAATTAAATCCTGAGGTTGGACCCCTGAAAGAATAATAAAATCACAAGTATAATCATCTTCTACTAGTGCGGGTAGATATGCCGTTACACCTTTTGATTTTAGAGCAGAGGCTTCAAAAATACCAAAAACGCTTTCTTTGGGATTGCTTGTACATCTAAGGTTTCCTATTAGTTGATATGGTTGTTTGCTATATAATGGATCTGGTAGGTTGTTTTCCATGGCACTGTGCCAATATTTATAAGAAAATTCGGAAAGTGCATATTGCCTTACAAATACTCCATACTTAAGTTGAAATTTCATAGAATTAGGGGTAAAATTCAAGGGGTAATGAGTAATGTAATTTGTTTGAAAATTATTGGTAGTGGATATATAAATATCGTTGAATTGAGTATGCTTATAACATATATAAGGGATGGGGGGATCGAATGGATATAAAACTTGACCATCCCAATAGTATAAAGTTCTATATGGTAATCGATATTCATAATCTTCAAAAACATCCCACTTATAATATTTTTGTTCACTGGTACCGGGTTTGGTGGAAATATAAAATTGATAACCACTTGATTCTGGACTGGTTCCTGTTGCCGGTTTAGTTATTTTCTCGGCCTCTAATTCTGAAATATCAGGAACATCAAGTAATTCAACATAATCGGATTCGTATTGCTTTCCTTGTAGTTCAATATTTAATTTATATTTGACACCTATTTGTCCGGCAAAAGTTTCAGGAGTATGATATTTGCCAACAGTATCCTCTGTTAAAGGCACTGTATTACCTTTATCATCAAATATAGAAACGTTAGCGCCT
>DATCHW010000236.1:0-1785 GCA_036508135.1 Ignavibacteria bacterium | reverse complement strand
GTATTCTTCAACCTCTGAACGGTTTACGTATTTAATACAAACAATATCTTTTTTGCTATTACGGAATTTAAATGGTTCGCACAACTCAAATCCATTGTTTATATCTTTCAATTCAGTAGATCGTAATATTATTTTTCCATCTTTATTAATGCCTGACGTATATTCTTTTCCAAAATAAATTGCAAATTTTCCTTCTCTCATATTCTGCCTCCACTTTATTCAGCAGGAATGAATGATTCGGCACCATCAATAGCACTCAAAACATTGTTAACAAGAAAATTCAAAAATTTTTCTTCTTTTGATTCCGGTTTGCTAATTGAAATTTCCTTGAGATAAATACCAGCTTTAGTAAACAAATACACTTTCATGTTTTCTGTTTCACCCGAATAATTTACAGTCTTATTCATTATATGTATGCATTGCCCTGAACTTATCAAAAATGAAATAGCGGCCTTCTTTATCTTTTCTTTTTTACCTAAACCAATATCACATTTCCCATTTGAATAATATAAACTTACGGAACCGTCAAATATACACACCAATGACACAAGGTTGCCCTTAATATTCATATCCACAACTGCAGCATATACCTGTTGATTATTTTCCAGAATAATCCTTATATCTTCTGGTTTAGTCGTAAATGCTCTCTTTCGCATTTCTTTATATATTTCATTCATTTATGTATTTCTCCTTTGAAATTTTATCACTTCATAAAAGGATATTTTATTCGAATAAGTTTTCCGTTTTCTTTTTTGTATTGCTTATCATTTTTTGTTATGAAGAAACAAATATCATCTTTCTTTAATTCTGTACTCAGCAATTTTATAGCGACATCAATATTATCTTTTTCTAAAGCAGAACTAATACTAATTTCCGGAATCATTTTGGGGAGTGATGTATATGCACCTTCTGTATCAATTACTCTTATAGAAAAGCTAAGCCTTGCATGTTCAAAAATTATTTTATACCCTCGCGGAACATAAATGTACTCCAAAATAAACCAACCCATATTTTCTTCAGATGATTCATTCTTAACAAGTTGCAAGTCATTGCCAAAATAAAAATCAAACAGCTCATTAGATAAATTCATTATTTCAAAATGAGCAAACGTTTTACTACCTAACTGCATGCCATACATCTCCTTCCTTTAGAAATCTATATCCGTTATCAATTAAATATTGTATTTCGGATGAATAATATGATCCATCTCCCACATATTCGACTGGATTATGTGACAGATATATTTCCCTGCCAGAACTTGTTTGAATATCCAGATATTTTTCATTAATCTTCCAGATTTCTTTCCGTGAATAATTTCGACTCAATTCATCCCAATTGTCAAGATTAAAAAATTGACTGTTATAGGCTTTTGCCATTTCATCATAACTATTCAAGGAACCCTTTTCATATTTCCCAAGCATTATTGATTCTGCATTATCTGGACCTTTGATTGCTTGAAAAGCATACTCTTCTGCATCTTCAGAAGATAATGTTTCTGTGCCGCCTTTTGGTGCTTTTTTAGTTTCTCCGAGCTCTTTGATTATAACATTTTCGGGGGTCTCAACATCCAAAATTTTCCCTATATTGTTGTCCACCTGGCCGAGTACCTCTTCAGCACCATTCTTAAACGCCAACTTCGTGCCGGCCGCGCCTACCGATGAACCGACAAGTATGGATAGCATAATTACCAGTGGAGCCGGCAGTTCTGCCGCATTTGTCATAAATCCGGTTGTATATCCCGCTATATTTGATGCCGTTTCTATTACTACTGTCTTACCCAGAAGA
>DATCHW010000235.1:0-23165 GCA_036508135.1 Ignavibacteria bacterium | reverse complement strand
ATTTTGTTATGGGATTAGCTAAAAACTTTGCGTATAAGACCACACTGAATTTCTTTAGTATAATTCTTCCCGTATTAATTATGCCTTATGTTTTTAGGGTTTTAAATCCTGAAAGTGTCGGCCTATATGAATATAGCTTATCGATTGTTAGTTATTTCTCTGCATTTGGATTGTTCGGATTTTATTTATACGGACTAAGAGTAATTAGCATTAATAGGGATAATCCCCATGTTGTAAGTAAATTATATAATGACCTATTTTTTTTAGGGATACTCACAAATTTAATCGCACTTGTCTCTTTTCTATGTTATGTTCTCATTGCTGTCGGCTCTCCCTCGTTAAGATATATAATGTTGATTTTTTCATTTAATATTATTGCTAATATATTTTATATTGAGTGGATTAATGAAGCTTTTGAAAAATACAAGTTCATTTCAATAAAGACAATTATAGTCAGGTTAATTAGTATAGCCCTGATCTTATTGTTAGTAAGAAAACCTGATGATATATATTTATATGCAATTATAACAGTAACCAGCTTAATTCTAAATAATGCTGCAAGTTTTATTTATTCATCAAAATATTTAAAACTTGATTTGAAGGCAGTTAGAATAAAGGAACATCTTATCCCTCTTTTTATGATTTTTGTATTGAATAATTCCTTTCTGCTGTATGGAAATTGTGATAAGGTTGTTTTAGGCGCAAATGTAGGTAAAGAAAGTGTCGCATACTATAGCGTTGCCCAAAAAGCAATCTCAGTCATTTATACCTTATTGATGGGATTAACAGCTGTTAGTTATCCAAGACTTGCTTATTTGTTAAATCAAGATTATAGATTATATAAATCAACACTTAAAAACATCATTAGTAATACTATGTTTGCATTAATACCAGCTTCGATTGGTTTGGCTTTGTTGAGTAAAGAAGCAATTCTGTTATTAGCAGGTAATCAATATGTTTTGTCTATTCCATCTCTTCAGGTAGGCTCAATTTATCTTATTATTACTGCTTTTGTTTCCATCATGAACAACCATGTAATGCTTGTTCAGAATAAAGAAAAGATTTGCGCATTATTATTTTTAATTTTTGGAATTGCCAACACATTAATAGATGTTTTATTAGCAAAAAGGCTTACTCCTTCAATAGCCTTTGCAACTACTGCATTGGCTGAATTATTGCTTTTTGTTACAATGCTTATTTATGCAAAAAGACATTTCGATTTATTTTCAGAGATATTAAATAAACAGACCTTAAAATATCTTGTGATATCTTTAGCATTTATTCCAATTATCCTGATTGAACGAAAATTATTTGGATATTCCATTATTGTGATTTTGGGTGTAAGTATAGTATCATGTTCAGCATTCTATTTTTTGTTACTCTATTTTACAAAAGATCAAGTTCTATTAAGTTTGATACAAAGGTATAGAAATAAGGCCTAAAAAATGAAAAAAATCTTATTTGTCCCTTACACCTTTACTATGGGTGGGGGTGCTGAAAAAATACTCTCTTTGATTTTATCTCATCTACCTGATGATAAATATGATTTATCACTGATTGAATTAGTCCATTGTGAAAAAGGGAATGAAGAGTTACCCACGAATGTAAGAGAATTACGTCCTTTAATAGATATTTCACAAAGGAATATTTGGAATAAGTTTAGAAATAATATTATAATATTCCTTCTATATTTTTTACCATCGACCGTAAGATTGCTCCTATGGTCAAAAGAAAGATATGATATTGTTGTATCTTTTAACTACCTGACGCCGTCAATATTTGCTAGCACTTTCCCATCCAGAAAAAAGATTTCCTGGGTTCATGGTTCTATTGAAGATCTAGATTATCGTCATTATAAAAACATTTGGAAAAAAATTAAGATTTTTATTTTTTATTTTGCACAAAAAAGAGTCTTCAAAAAAACTGATGCAATTGTAGTTGTGTCCAAAAAAACTTATGATTCAGTCATTAATATCTTTCCTTTTGCAAAGCATAAGACTCGAATTATATATAATGGATTCAACTTTGAACAATTGATAAAGAATTCAAGTCTTAAAACTGTAAATAAAAGTAAATTACGTATTATCGCTTTAGGGCGATTAGAAGAACAAAAGAATTTCTCTTTAATTATTAATTCTGCAAATATTCTAAAATCGAAACTTGATTTTGAATTATTGATTCTCGGAGATGGCGATATAAGAATTGAATTGCAGGAACTAATAACAAGATTAAAGCTTGACGATGTAGTAAAATTAATGGGATATGTAAAAAACCCTTATCCTTATATTTTGAGTTCTGATATCATTTGTGTGTCTTCGTTTTCTGAGGGTTTTCCGACGGTGATTGCCGAAGGAATGATATTAGGTGTCCCATTCGTTTCGACAAATATTGGAGGTGCATCAGAACTATCATGTGGAAATACATGTGGCTTAATAGCCGGTTCATCAACTGAAGAATATGCAGCCGCTATTTTTCAATTACTTTCAAATAACCATCTAAGGGGAGAAATGAGTAATAAATGTAAAAGAGAAATTAGAAAATATTCTATTGAAAATCAAATAGAAATAATACAACAATTATTTGATATTTAACATGAATCCAAAAGTTTCAATAGTCATCCCTATTTATAATGTCGAACCTCATATTGAACGCTGTATGCATTCCCTATTTCAACAATCATTTGAAGAAATCGAATATGTTATAGTAAATGATTGTTCTCCTGATAATAGCTTTGCAATTGCAAATGAAGTCATTAAACTATATCCCAAAAGGCAAAAGTACACACGGATTTTACATAATTACAAAAATAAGGGTGTTTCAGCGTCACGGAATTTTGGTATCGATAACTGCCATGGAAAATATATTATTCAAATAGATAGCGATGATTATGTCGAAGTTGACATGATTGAAAAAATGTACAAATCAGCTGAAAAGTTTTGTGCAGATATAGTAGTGGCAGATTCCTTTGAACAATGGAGAAATAAGCATTTTTATAGGAAGGAAATAATACCTCTGAGCGTGCATGAATATGCTAAAGATATGATAACAGGTAAGTGCATACCTGCAATATGGAATAAATTGATAATTGCAAGCTTATTTAGAGAAAATAATGTCCGCTTTCCTGATGGTGTAAATATTGGTGAAGATATTGCAACAATGCCAAGGCTAGCTTATCTTGCTAAGAAAATTGTAAAGATTGACAATGCATTTGTTCACTATGTTCAATACAATAAAAATTCATACTCTAAAAATATTTCAACTAAAGGAATCTCTGATCTTCAACAAGATGTTAAAATTCTACTTGATTTTTTTGAAAAACAAAGAGATGGTGAGTTATTAAACGCGATAGTTATTCGTAAAGCAATTACTAAATGTATTGTGTTAATAAATTCCTCGTATAAAATGCAAAAAAAATATTATAATCTTTATCCAGAGTCTAATAAATGCATTTTCATGACGAATGGATTACCTTTATATTATAAATCTATTACTTGGCTATTTTCACAAGAATATATTCTCATTGCAAATATTTTGCTTAGTACGGTAAAGTTTGCAAAACAATTAAAAGCCAAATTATTAGGTTAAGTAATCAAATCTAATGAATGTTAAATTAAGGATATTAGATTATATCATTATTCATTTACTAATAATTGTAATTCAATTATTTGTTGGAATAAAGTTTAATATTCCTTTAAGTTTACTAAAGATTAATATTATAATTATTTTTATTTGGAATGTGTTTTGTTTTCATAAATGTGGAGGTAAAATATTCCATCCATATATTTTATTCATGATAGCTTTTTTTGTCTTTTTATTAGGACGGATCTTTTTAGATATCTTGGGACATTCAGATTTTGCACAAACTCTCTGGTTTACGACTTATATTTTCGGATTGAAAGTTCAAATAGAAATACTAAATCTTATATTATTATCATTATTGTTTATGCAATTAGGTGCCCTTATTGCAATATATTTAGCTTCATTTAAAAAAAACATAAACATAAGTTCCTCTTGGGCATATAATTACCCATTAAAGAAAATAGGATTACTAATGTTTATTATAGCAGTCATACCATATTCACTATCCATATTGCAGCAGGTTCTTTTTGTCATTTCCAACGGGTATGTTGCATTGTATTCGAATAAGAATCTAATCGTGCAGAATCCAATATTAAGGCTTTCAGATGATATTTACACAATGGGAATTTTCCTTTTTTTTGCATGTTATCCAACTAAAAAGGAAATAAAAATTCCAATGATAATCTATATTATATTATTAGGCTTTACATTGTTGATTGGGAGGAGGGGTACTGTGTTTACTGAAATACTGTCTTTAATAGCATATTTAGGTTTCAGAAATGAAATTAAAATCAAACATTTTGTTATTACAGGATTGTTCCTGGTTATCCTATCATTTGTGATGAACCTATATCGAAGTAACGAATCGTTATCAACTTACAAACTTGCACCAAAAAAAATAATTGAAAATTTCCTTTTTGAACAAGGTGGTACTAGTCAAATCATTGGATACACTCTTGAGCAAAAGAAAAATATTAAAGGTAGCTGGGAATATCTATTAGATCCGATTACTTTTACTTTAAAAAATTCATTACCTGGTTTTAAAAAGCCAACAAGAGGTCAATCTTTGGAGGTGGTTAAGGAGCGTTATTCACTATCAAATGAGATTGCTTTCAGAACTAATCCTGCTGTTTATTTGCATGGAAATGGCATAGGGACTTCATCAATATCAGAATTCTATATTTCTGGAGGATATTTAGGTTTGGCAATTATGTCTTTTTTGTATGTGTTTGTTATTGTTTATTTTATTGAAAATTATAAGTTTACAGTAGTTGGAATGTTTTTGCTGTTTTTTATATTACCCCAATTTTTCTTTTCACCAAGAGCACATCCTTTTGATTTTGTTCCTTTTATTATCCGACCATTATTTCTTTTATTAATATTGCAATATTTATTCCCATTGGGAAGGGGTAAAACCATTGCAACTAGCTTGAATTAAGTCTTCTGATTGAATAGTTAATATGGACAAAATCAATATATCCGTAGTCATTCCTGTATATAATGCAGAAAAGACAATAATTAAATGTTTAAATTCAGTTATCTCAGAATTACAAACAATTAACTGTGTATGGGAGATCTTTACCGTTGATGATGGATCGCGAGATAATTCATCAGTTTTGATTAATAATTTTATAATTGAAAACAATTTTACCTCAAAAATTAAATATTATTATCAACAGAATAAGGGTGCCGGAGCTGCTAGGAATAAAGGAATAGAATCTTCAAACGGAGACTTTATTGCTTTCAATGATTCAGATGATATGTGGGTTGAAGGAAAAATGAAAAAACAAATTGAAATATTTATTCAATATCCAGATGTGGATATGGTTGGAGGTTTACATGATACTATAAACATTAGTTCTTTTTGGTATAAAGAAGGAGATTGCAGTAGAATTTCTTTAAAAGATCTAATTTATAAATTCTATTTTACTACACCTGGCGTGATGTTTCGTAAAGAGATCCTTATTAAATCAGGTCTCTTTAATTCTACTCAAAGAAATGCCGAGGAGGGTTTATTCTTTTATAGAATGTCGTATTTTGGCAAATGTATTTTAGTAAATCAAGTATTTTCAAAGAATGTTTTGGGAAAATCCTCTTGGGGGGAAAGCGGATTGTCAAGTCAAATACATAAACAATCTAGAGGAGAATTGAATAATCTTTATAGTATTTATAAAGAAGGATTAATAAATACTAAAGACTACATGTTTGCTACAGTGTTTTCCTTATTAAAATACTTACGAAGAATACTTATTTTCTACTATTATCGATTAAATAAGTTATAGCGGGGAGGTTCTTAAAAATAATTTTTAATTTGATAAAGGAAACAACTTAGTTAGCATTCAAAATTGTTTTGTTAATTCTTTTATTGTTTTTATCGCTCTTGAAAATTCTTTTATCAAAAAAATAGATTTAAATGAAACGGGAAATACTTAAACGTTATGGTCTGATAGGAATCTGTCGACTTATAATTAGTAAAATATACACGTTATTGTGTGTTCCTACAGCACGTTTAATCAGGTTACCTGTTGACATTCGTTACCATAAAAATATATTTTGGGGAAAAGGATTAACAACGGGTTTTGGATGTCGGTTCGAAGCCTATAATTATGGAAATAATAAGACAAGGATATTGATCTTTGGGAACAATATAGAAATTGGGGACTATGTTCATATTGCCGCTGGCGAACATATATCTATAGGCAACAACGTCCTTATGGCAAGTAAAATATTTATAACTGATATGTCGCATGGGTGTTATTCAGGAGAAAACAATGACACACCACTTTCAACTCCTAACAGTAGAAAAATAAGCATTAAACACGTCGTTATTGAAGAAAATGTGTGGATAGGAGAATCAGTTGCAATAATGCCAGGCGTAACTATTGGTAAAGGTTCAATAATAGGTGCGAATTCTTTAGTAAGTAAGAGTATTCCTCCTTTTGTTATTGCAGTTGGAAATCCGGCAAAACCAATAAAAAGATTCGATTTCTTACAAAAAAAATGGTTAAGTTATAAGTAAAGCACATTTGAAATTCATAATAACTTATTAATTCAATGATTTGCATAGTTTTATAAATGATGAAGTTGAAGAAAGTAGCGTTGGTTACACCTTTTGTAAATCCGTTTTCGTATAGTAATTCAAGAGTGTTTTCTGTGGCGGATGTCTTAATGAAAAATGAATTATTACCTGTAATAATTACTGCTGATTTTGACCATAATATAAAAAAGAAGTATCTAAACCCGAATGGAGACACTTTATATGAAACAGTTTTAATTAAAGTACCTGAGTATCATAGAAATCTAGGTATATTAAGGGTCATAAGTCATATAGTATTTGCATTTAAAGTAAAATTCTTTATTAAAAGAAATATCTTAAATTATCATTTTGTTTATTGCACAGCTCCGACCACACTAGCCCCATTTTTTCTTTCACGATTATGTAAGAGACATAATGTGACCTTTGTCCTTGATGTCATAGATTTATGGCCTGAATCATACCTGGTTTTTTTTAAAAAATTTGGTTTACTATTTAAGGTTCTTTCTATTCCATGGTCCCTTATCGCTAAATCAACCTACCGGCAATCATCGTTAGTCGTGGCTGAAAGTAAGGAGTATGCCAGGTATGTTTCCATAATAAGAAAAGATAATGTAGAGGGATATTACTTGGGTGTGAATATGAAAAAACATGAAGAACTACTTAAACAATCAACAATAACATTGCCCAAAAAAAAGGTTGATGAGATTTGGATCGCGTATGGTGGGGCATTAAACAATAGTTATGATTTTGAAGTAATCCTTACATCATTTTTACATTTACAAAAGGAATTTTCAAATATAAAACTCTTGTTTATAGGAGGGGGAGAACTCGAATCAAATATTAAAGATTTTATCGCGAAAAATAATATTAACGCTTTGGTCTCTGGGATTATCCCTTATCCAGATTACTTAAAATGGCTATCTAATTGTGATATTGCTATTAACTCATTTAGAAAAAATACCGTAGTAGCTCACTCTTATAAATATAACGACTACGTTGCATCAGGTTGTTGTGTTTTAAATAACTTGAAAGGAGAAACTTGGTCATCGGTAGAAAAGTATAAAATTGGTTTAAATTTTGATTACGAGAATAATACATTAGAAAAATGTTTGCAGAAATTATTATCAAAAAAGGAACTTGTCAAACAATGCAAAGCAAATTCAAAATATTTGGCCAACAATGATTTGTCTAAAGATTATATATATGCTTCTCTTTTTAATAACATTAATTCATTATTAAGTAGAAATGTATGAATTGTATTTTAAGCCCTTGATTGATCTTGTGCTATCTTTATTTGCCTTCATTCTTTTTCTCCCAGGATTACTAGTAATCTGGATTTTAGTTTTTATTAAACTGGGTAAGCCCATACTTTTTAAACAGAAACGACCGGGAAGAAATGAAAAGATTTTTTATATCTACAAATTCCGGACAATGGTAGATAAAACTGACGATCTTGGATATCTACTGCCAGATAATGAACGAATTACAAGGTTTGGTGCATTTTTACGAAAAACAAGTTTAGATGAACTTCCTCAACTTATTAATGTAATTAAAGGCGATTTAAGTCTTATTGGACCAAGACCCCTATTGGTGGATTATTTACCTCTTTATAGCGATTTTCAAAGAAGGCGACATGAAGTCAAACCGGGCATTACCGGCTGGGCTCAGGTAAACGGACGTAATGCTATTTCATGGGAAGAAAAGTTCAAATTAGATGTTTGGTATGTGGATAATATTTCTATATTTTTAGACATGAAAATATTGATATTGACATTAGTCAAAGTGGTTAAATCTGAGGGAGTTAATGCGTCAACCTCTTCTACTATGGAAGCGTTTAATGGTAATAATTAATTTGTGATCAGATGCGGGATATTGTAATTTACGGAGCAGGGGGGTACGGAAAAGAGGTCGCTTGCCTGATACTTGCAATTAATAAAATTCAGAATAGCTGGAATTTGGTCGGATTCATTGATGATGGCTTACCTATTGGAGAATCAAATAAATATGGTAAAGTATTAGGTGGTATTGACTTTTTGAATAATTTAGGAAAACAACTCGATGTTGTTATGGCAATCGGAAATCCTGCTATTCAATCAAATGTTGCACAAAGAATTATAAATCCAAATATAGAGTTTCCTAACATAATTGCTCCTGATGTTTTGTTTATGGATTTGAGCATGGTGACTTTAGGCAAAGGAAATATTATTGGTTTCAGATGTATCTTTAGCTGTTATGTAAAATTAGGAAATTTTAATCTCTTAAATTCAGATGTTTTTATTGGTCATGATGCAATAATAGGTAGCTTTAACATGTTTAATCCATCTGTACGGATTTCCGGACAAGTAAGTATCGGAGATACTAATTTCTTTGGCGTATGTTCAATTGTCCTTCAAAATAAAAAGGTTGGAAACAATACCTCAATATCAACAAACAGTGTTGTAATGAGGAATACACAGGATAACTGTTCATACATGGGTAATCCTGCTGTTAAAATGAGGTTTTAATATTTAAAAAATTATGCATATGGAAATTAATTCTTTTATTGAAAAATTCGCCGAACAGCTGGAAAAAGTAAAAGTTACAGATTTAAAACCTGAGACAAAATTCAGAGATATTGAAGAGTGGTCTTCATTAATGGCGCTTTCAATTATTGCGATGGTTGATGAAGAGTATGAAGTAATAATTAAAGGGGAGGATATCAGAAATTCTAAAACGATTAACGATCTGTTTGAAGTAGTAAAATCAAGATTGTAATACAATTATGTATAATCCATTCACCTTAAAGGGCAAAACTATCTTTGTAACTGGAGCTTCATCAGGCATAGGTAAGACTACTGCAATTGAATGTTCTAAAATGGGAGCAAAAGTTGTGATCACAGGTCGCAACCAACAAAGACTCGAGGATACGTATAAACAACTTGAGGGTAGAAAACATTTAATAGTTTTTTCAGATTTTAATTCTGAGGATGGAATCGAACAATTATTTTTGCAACTTCCTGATGTTAATGGTATTGTTCATTGTGCTGGATTGACAAAAATAGTTCCATTCCAATTTGCAACAAGGGAGAACTTGGATGAAGTCTTTAATGTTAACTTTTTTATTCCTGTTGAGATTACTCGGAGGGCTTTGAAAGCAAAAAAGATTGCAAAAAACAGTTCAATAGTTTTTATTTCATCTATTTCTGGTGTATTCTGTTCTGCCATTGCGTCAAGTGTATATTCGGCATCAAAGGGGGCTGTAAATGGTTTAGTAAAAGGAATGGCATTAGATCTTGCTCCCAAAGGAATTAGGATTAATTGCGTCAATCCTGGGGTAATTGATACAAATATTTTTGAATCTGGGGTGATTACAAAAGAACAATTAGAAGAAGATAAAAAACGATATCCATTAAAACGATTTGGCGAACCACAGGAAGTTGCTTATGCTGTTATCTATCTACTTTCTGATGCAAGTAGTTGGGTAACGGGTTCCAATTTGTTAATTGACGGAGGATTTACATTATTATAAAAAGTGAAAACAATTATTGAGAATATTAATATAGCAGCAATTACTGCTTATTTACCTGAAAAACGATTAGAATTAACCTCCTTAGTTGATTCCTATGGTGAAAATGAAGTGATAAATATCATTAAAACGACTGGTATAGAACGCGTTCGGATTGCGGATGAAAGTCAGACCTCCTCAGACATGTGCTTTAATGCTGCACAATATCTCATTGAAAAGGAAAAGATAGACAGGAGGGAAATAGACGGGCTTGTTTTTGTGTCACAAACTACAGATTATATTATCCCTTCTACATCAATTATTTTACAGGATAGGTTAAAGCTTTCAAAAGAGACAGGATGTATAGATATACATTATGGTTGCTCAGGGTATATCTATGGATTATTTCAAGCAGCGCTCTGGATTTCTTCTGGCGCCTGCAATAAAGTTTTGGTACTTTCTGGCGATACAACAACTAGAATGATTAACTCTAAAGACAAATCGTTGAAAATGGTATTCGGAGATTGTGGTACAGCGACGTTAGTGACAAAGGGAAATTCACCTATCGGTTTCGAAGTCTATTCTGATGGTAGTGGATATGATAGATTGATAATCCCTGCCGGAGGATTTCGAAATCCAATATCAGAAAAGACAAAAGAACTGGTAATAGATGAAGATAATAATGGGAGAACACTGGAAAATCTTTATATGGATGGAATGGCAATTTTTAATTTTGCTATTTCCAATGTTCACCAAAATATCAACTCCTTAATAGAACAGATGAAGTGGAAAAAAGATGAGGTGAAATTGTACGCTCTTCATCAGGCAAATAATTTTATGGTAAATTACATTCGTAAAAAACTCAAAGTTGATGAATTTAAAGTACCTATGAATGTTACTAATTATGGAAATACAGGTCCTGCCACAATACCTCTTTTGTTGTCTGATATTTATTCCTCAAAACCCTCGAATTTAGATAAAGTAATAATGAGTGGTTTTGGTGTAGGACTTTCATGGGGAAGTGCAGCTTGTAACATGAGTAATACGCATTTTTATGAACCAATAAATAAATAAATGGAAACTAAAATTTTAGAAATCATAAATTATATAAGAATAAACAAGAAGTTAGAGGCCTTATCGGAAATTCATCCTTCAGATAATCTGCGAAATCAAATTGGGTTTACATCTTTTGATTTGGCAGAATTAACAGTTCGAATTGAAGATGAATTTGATATTGATATCTTTGAAGATGGATTAGTTTCAACAATTGGGGATATATTTGAGAAGTTAAAATGATGCCTATATTTCTTATTGACCAAGAAACAGTTTTTACTTACGATTATTTATTAAAAGATATTAATAATGCAATTGCATATTATCCTATGTTTAGGACAATAAATTTATATGATTTTTTTTTAAATTTTGTTATTTCTTTAGCCTCCAATAAACCAATTGTTTTAATTGATTCTGATTTAAATAATTCGGAAATAGAAGGTATTAACGAGAAATCTGTAAATTTAGCTTACCCTATAAAACAGGTTTGTTTTTCATCTATCGAAGAAATCGTAAAATGTATACAAGTTTCGAAATCTGAAATTTCAATTTACACCTCCGGAACAACAGGTCAACCTAAGAAAGTTGTACATACCGTATCAACTTTGACTAGATATATTCGGGTATCAGATAGATATGCTGAACAAATATGGGGATTTGCTTATAACCCAACACATATGGCTGGAGTACAAGTTTTCTTTCAGGCATTTGAAAACATTAATACCATTGTGAATGTGTTCAATAAAAATCGACAACAGGTTTATGATTCAATTGATAAATATGGCATTACACATATTTCAGCAACGCCAACTTTCTTTCGTCTTCTACTACCAATCGAAAAAACTTATGATTCTATTAAGCGAGTAACATTAGGAGGAGAAAAATCAGACAACAAACTCTATGAATTTATTCTTCAAATTTTCCCAGGAGCAAAAATCAATAATATTTATGCCTCTACTGAAGCAGGTTCTTTATTTGTAGCAAATGGTGAAAACTTCAGAATTCCAGCAAATATCATCGATAAAATTAAAATTAAGGATAATGAACTTATGATTCATAAATCATTACTGGGGAAGTCTGATAGTTTTAATTTTCAGGGTGAATATTTTTTTACCAATGATCTTATTGAATGGACAAATAAAGAAGAAGGGCTTTTTCGTTTTGTAAGTAGAAAAAATGAATTAATAAACGTTGGAGGATATAAAGTTAACCCTTTAGAAGTAGAAAGTGTGATTCAACAGTTACCTGATGTGATTCAGGTAATGGTTTACGGCAAAGCAAATTCAGTTTTAGGGAATGTCCTTTGTGCAGAAGTAAAGTTGCAAGAATTTAGTGCTTTATCTGAATTTTCAATTCGGCAATATTTATCGGAAAAATTACAAGACTTTAAAATCCCTCGGAAAATAAAATTTGTGAATTTTATTTCATTAACAAGAACAGGAAAAATAAAAAGATTATGAATGTATTAGTTACCGGAGTTTCCCGTGGTGTCGGGTTATCTATTTGTCGTGTATTGTTAGAGCAGGGGCACGTTGTATATGGTGTGAGTAGGATCCATTCGGATGGATTTATATTCTTAGAATCTGACTTTGCAGGAAAAGTATTCTTTAAAAGTGTAGATTTGTCAGAATCTAATGAACTACATAAATCTGTTTTTAAAGAATTCATTACAAATAATATTGTTCTACATGGATTAGTGAATAATGCAGCAATAGCATATGATGATATAGTTACTAACTTGAATTTAGATAAATTGGGAACTATGTATAAAACGAATGTGTTTTCACCAATGATACTTACAAAATATTCTATTCGTAATATGTTATTACATAAGACTGAAGGGTCTATTGTGCAAATTTCATCAATATGTGCACATACCGGTTATAAAGGATTAGCAATGTACGCATCTAGTAAAGCAGCGTTGGAAGCATTCTCAAAAAATACGGCAAGAGAATGGGGCGAATTTGGTATACGTTCAAATGTAGTAGTTCCTGGTTTTATGGAAACAGCAATGAGTGACTCTCTCTCCGATCAACAAAAAGATCGTATTTATAAACGTACCTCACTGAAAAACCCAACCTCAATAGATTCAGTAGCAGAAACTGTTGCATTCTTGCTTTCTGGAAAGGCGAATTCTATTACCGGGCAGAATATTCATGTTGACTCAGGCACAATCTAAAGGAGGAAATTATTTCTGCAATATCCTTTTGTAGATACACACTAAATATTGAAAGTGAGACTTGATATACTAAATTATATGGGAATGGAACTTTAGTGCGATTATTACATAATTTCAAAGAACGAATTTTATAATTTAGTACCCACTATCGGTATAGTATTATTAAATTAAGGGAATTTTTAGTATGAAGAAAAAAATATGGCTTTCATCACCCCACATGAGTGGTAATGAAATGAAATATATTAATGAGGCATTTGAAACCAACTGGATAGCGCCGCTTGGACCAAATGTTACAGCTTTTGAAAATGAGTTAGCCACATACCTTGATGTTAGCTATGCTGCAGCACTTAGCTCTGGCACTTCGGCAATCCACCTTGCACTTATTATTATGGGTATAAAGCCGGGTGACGAAGTAATATCTTCTTCATTTACTTTTTCTGCGACTGTCAATCCGATTGCATATCAAGGAGCAACTCCTATATTAATTGATTCGGAAGAAGATTCCTGGAATATGAGCCCCGAATTACTTGAGAAAGCAATTATTGACAGGATAGCAAAAGGGAAGAAACCCAAGGCAATAATTATTGTCCATCTATATGGAATGCCTGCAAAAATTGTTGAATTGGTTAATATTGCGAACAAATATGAAATTCCTGTAATAGAGGATGCAGCTGAAGCATTAGGCAGTAAATATAACGGTAAAGCATGTGGTACTTTTGGAGATATAGGAATATTATCATTCAATGGAAATAAAATAATAACAACCTCAGGTGGTGGTGCTCTAATTTCAAATAACAATGAATATGTTAGTAAAGCCAGATTCTTAGCGACTCAGGCAAGAGATAAAGCTCCACATTACCAGCATTCACAGATCGGTTATAATTACAGGATGAGTAACGTTCTGGCCGGGATAGGAAGAGGACAGCTTGAAGTCATTGAAGAAAGGGTAGCAAAAAGAAGATCTAATTTTGAATTATATTGTAATAACTTAAATCATTTGGTAGGGATTTCATTTTTACAGGTAATGCAGCCATTTTTTCCCAATAGATGGTTAACAACAATATTAGTCGATCCGATAAAAACAAAAGGCATTTCACGCGATGATATTCGATTGGCTTTAGAAAAAGAAAATATTGAAACACGGCCATTATGGAAACCGATGCATTTACAGCCAATATTTAAAAATTATCCATCGTATTTAAATGGAGTATCTGAACGACTATTTAATACTGGATTATGTCTCCCTTCAGGTTCTAATTTAAGTGATCAAGATTTAGATAGAGTACTATTCCAATTCAAGAAGATATTTGCTTAATTATCAACTAGAGCGTTAGTAATACTCCTTTTTTGCTCAGGATTAATTCAAGTGAGTGAATTTTTTGATAGTAAAAAATTTTCAAATCTTATCATAATTAGAAATCAGGTTTTTATAAAGTTTTAAATGAAATTATTGAAATTAGGAGTAACTGAAAAGTTTAAATCTGAGATATGTGTTGTCAATTTGACAATACTTTTTTATCTATTTAGAACCGCTATTCCTATATTAAAATATTCATTCATTCCACTCTATATTAGTTTGTTTTTTTATTCTTTTGCTATTTATAAAAAAAGAATAATTCCATCTTTCGTAAATTTATTTCGTAAATATTATTTATTACTTTTTCTTGCGCTAATACTTGTTATTTCTTTTATATTATCAAATAAACTCTATTTGATGATTTTTAAAGATGTTGTCAACATGGTAATTTTAATTTCCTTGTTTATTTTGTTGACAATTTTAGTCTCTGGGGAAAAAGAATTCAAGTTTTATATTTCCAATCTTGTTTATCTTATTATTTTATTTGCATTTGTTATTTCCATATTAAGACTTTTGAATCTATTTGATATTTTTTCATACTATAATATACCCCAAATTAGTAAAATTAGCAGAAGTTCTTTAGGTGATGATTCTTCACTAATAGATTCTAATTTTGCTTTATTACCCATATTTTTTGGCATAATCGGAGTGTTTTATTACTTTAGAAAAACTAATTCAAAATTTCAAAAAGTTTTTTTTAATTTTTTACTTGTCATCTTTTTTCTTGACATTATTTTATCAGGCTCAAGACGAGGATTAATATTGTTGACAGGCATTTTTTTAATTCTTATAATTGTAGAATTCGAAGTTCTCTTTAAAAAAAATAAGTTTTTAAAAGAATTATGTTTAAATTCAGGTTTTGCCCTTTTATCCATAATTTTTCTGATAGTGATCTTACCCTTATTTTTTTTCCATACATCTTATTACTTCAAAACTAAAACCCTTGAGACAATTGGAGCAAAAAATATATTAACCGCAAGATCGAATATTACATCGAATATAATTAGATATGTTAATGTATTTGATAAAACAATTTCTTATTCAGATATTCATAAAAAAATCTGGACTTTAATTTCTGATCCAAAAATTCCTGACAGTGGTTGGGGAAGTGGAATATACCGTACAGTTTATCCATTAACTGGAACTAATTCGGAAATAGTCCCAAGAGATTCTAAAGGTTATTTATTGGATAGTTCTTGCACTGCAATTCCTTTTGGAGGAAAGACTTACTCTTCGACAGAAATTTGGAACAATAATTTGGGGAATAATGTATATTTAAATGCATCTGTATATTGTTATGTATCTGAAAACTTTAATGGAGATTGGGTGAATATTTATTCTATAGGAACAAACTTAAGTAAATTCCAGGATGAATACGATTTGACTAAAAAAGGTACATGGCAAAAACTTAATTTAAAAGTATCTTCCTCAGTTGGGAAAGCTATTGTATTTTTATATTTCTCAAAAGAAGGTGTGATTAATTTTTCTTCATTGAGAGGCTATGTGATTTTTGCTTATCCAAAGTGTGAAATATTAGATAAAAATGATGGTGATTTATCACTCATAAATTTCTATTTTAGAAATTTCGATATAGATTCATATAGAAATGATATAAAAAAATATAGTAATTTAAAGGAAAGCTATAGATACGAAGAAAAGGGACAAAAAACTTTATGTCCCCATTTTAAAAATGATACTATAGACGAAGAAGCTATATTTGAAACTAAAACATTAATGTTATCAACAAATTCACAAAAAATTCACGTAGCTGGTTTTAATTACATTGACTTAAGCCTATCAACTATCCTGATTTTAATTGATGCTGATCATGATCCTATCCGTAATTTGGCCTCTAAATTAATTTCGGAAGATACAACTTATCATCCTTATAAAGCTAACATCGTTTTAGATACAGTTTCAAACGCATTTATTGGTGACCGTGTTTCGCGGTGGGAGTTTGCTTTAAAAATCTTTTCACAAGAATATAATTGGAAACAAAGAATCTTTGGTGGCGGTTTTAACTTCCTTAACTGGTATGGATATTACTTCGATAAAGATAAAACGATGAGTGATTATCCTCATAATCCGTTTCTTTCAATTCTTTTGTATTCCGGAATATTAGGGTTAATTGTATATTTAATCTTTATGTACAAGGTATTCTATTATTATGTTAAGTATTTTAAAGAATATAAAATCCTGACTGTTTTTTTTATTATCACTTTCTTCTTTTCATTTTTCAGCGCTGGGAGTCCCTTTGATCCCCCAATTATGGGCTTTTTCGTAATTCTCCCATTTTTCATTCATTCTATTCACAAAAAAGATCTAGCCTCAAAAGTAATCCCAAATTCTACAGATGAATAGGATTCTCATTATAGGCACACAAAGTTTTATTGGCGCTAATTTCCTCGAGTTATCAAGAAATCAAAATATACAGGAGGTATCGCTAAAAGAAAAACTTCCAGAAGAAATCGATTTTGTCTCAATTGATATTGTGCTTCATCTCGCAGCAATTGTCCATCAATCAAAAAAAACATCAGAGCTGGAATACTTCAGGGTTAACAGAGATCTTTGTATAAGTGTTGCAGAAGAAGCAAAAAAAGCAGGAGTCAGACAATTTATCTTTTTAAGCACGGTAAAGGTTTACGGAAAGTATCTTCCTGGTTCTGATCCATGGGATGAACAATCTGAATGTCATCCTGATGATGCTTATGGAAGGAGCAAGTATGAAGCTGAACTTGAATTAAGAAAACTCGAAAGTCCTGAATTTAAGGTTGCAATTATTAGAACTCCAATTGTATATGGACCTGGAGTTTCTGCAAATATTCTCAAATTGATAAAGCTGGTTAAGAAGTTCCCAATTTTACCATTTAGAGATGTAAATAATAACCGTCATTATACTTATGTTGGTAATCTGATTGGATTCATCGATAAGATTATTGAGATTAGAGCTTCAGGGACTTTTATTGTAATGGATGATTCCCAAATTTCTACAACATATCTCGTACAAACTATAGCTCATTTTCTGCACAGAAAGCTATTCCTTTTCAGAGTTCCTAAACTAATTATTATGGCAGGTATCAAGCTCAGACCTGCCATTTTTGATAGGTTATATGGGTCTTTTTATCTGGATAACTCCAAAACAAAAAAGGATTTAAAGTACAATCCTCCTTTTACTTCTGAAGAAGGGTTATCTATGATGATTTCAGCATACATGAGTTCCAGAAAAAAAGAAGTATCCTGAATAAGTAAAATAGTTTTTTTAAACAAGTTAAACTATCTGTTATTTGAAGTTAATTATACTATTTGGAACTATCATAGCGTTAGGATTACTTTCCTATATTCTTACATATCTTATCAAACAATTTGCTCTCCGGAAAAAAATGTTTGATATCCCAAATGAAAGAAGTTTACATGATACTCCTACTCCTAAAGGTGGTGGAGTTGCTATTGTTTTTACATGGTACATAGGAATAACTGTTCTTTTCTTTTTGGGGGTTATAGAACAGAGTCTTTATTACGCTTTACTAAGTGGAATATTACTGGCAATTGTGAGTCTGATTGACGATATAAGAGGGCTTAAACCCTATATCCGTCTTATTGTTCAATTTATGACAGCGATAAGCGCATTTTACTTTCTGAACGGGCTTCGCCCCTTAATAATGCCAGATCTCCATATAAACTATAATTATATTGTCTATCCTCTAGCAATCGTAGGGATGGTATGGTTTATTAATCTTTTCAATTTTATGGATGGGGTGGATGGCTTTGCCTCAGTCGAAGTGATTGTTATCTGTTCAGTGCTATTTGTTATGTCGTGGAATATGATAAATATTCTTTTAATCTCCTGTGTTACCGGATTTATATATTGGAACTGGTCTAAAGCAAAAATATTTATGGGTGACGTTGGAAGTACTCAACTTGGATTTATTCTGGTTGTTTTGGGGATATATTTTCATAATACATTCGAGTTTTCAATTCTTAACTGGATAATGCTTACATCGCCATTTTGGTTTGATGCGACACTTACTCTCTTTCGGAGATGGCGAAACCATGAAAAATTAAGCGAAGCTCATCGAAAACATGCCTATCAAAGAGTAGTTCAGACTGGCTTTTCTCATGAGAAAGTTAATATTTCTCTTATTCTTATTAACTTGTTTACCATCTTTTTAATAATACTATACAGGGAATTTAAAATCTTGCAAATTCCTCTCTTTGCGTTAAGTCTGCTCGTCTTCTATCTTATTACAAGATGGGTTGATAGGAGAGTCCCATTCAATAAAAAAATGGAATAAATGAATTGTAGAAGAATGGAGTGGAGGAATTTTGGATGAGCGGATATTCGACTTTACACTTCAGTAAAATTATAACTTTTTATGATTGATAAATTGTATGTTATTTATAGTTTTGTCAATTATGATAGATAAAATATTAAAAGCCAGACCTTATATTCCTCGTCCTATTTATTCAGAACGAATAAAGCCGTTTATAGACAAAGAGATAATAAAAAATTATTTCAGGGCAGCGCAGAGTTAGGAAGAAACTCGACCCAAAACCTGAACAAGTATCTGAAATCGCAACGTGCTTCTGTTTCCACACAAGCTGTATTGAATTACCTGAAACCTCTTACTAATGCATTTTTCGTATTTAAAGTACAACGTTATGATTTTGCCGGATTAAAGATATTTGAAGTCGCTCGCGTAGCTTCAGCGAAGCAAAGTAGGCTAAGGGGCTAATAATACTGGACATACAGACAAACTCGAGGATTTGATGATATTACGGAAATAACGTAACTTTGATTTATGAAATGGCAAAACTACATTGTAAGTAACGACAACGTATTACTTGGTAAGCCTGCTATCAAGGGAACCCGGATTGCCGTTGAGTTTATTATTGATCGTCTGGCTGATGGCTGGACAGAAGAGGATATCCTGACCAATTATCCCAAGTTGACTCGGAACGATCTTTTAGCAATTTTTGCTTACCTTAGTGATTCTATTAAGGATGGTCTATTATTGAGCTATCCACCAAAGTCTGCCTGATGAATCTACTGGCTAACGAAAACTTCCCTTCAGTCCCACGGAACCCGGTCAGTTTCTTATTGAATTAATGAGAAATTCAAGTTTACCATTCTTCCAATATTCCATTATCCCATTCCTTCTGTATTCAAATATTCCTTTTCAATACATTCCATTCTTCTATAATTGTAACCATGAAAATAGTTGCAATTATAAATTCAGATGATTTTTTTGTAACTTTGAAATAAAAAATGCAAGCATATAGATTTGAAACCAGGATATCTAAAAAGGGAATAATTCAATTGCCTTTTAATCAACAATTAATGGATAGAGAGGTTGAAATTATAATTCTGCCTAAACACAACTTAAAATTAAGTAAAAACGCCTCTTTTGATTTTGTTAATAAGTGGGCAGGTTTTCTTGGAAACATAAATATAGAAGATTTGAAATTTCAATATTTAAGTGAAAAATATAAATAGTGAGAGTTTTACTTGACACTAACATAATTTTGGATATTGCTCTTGGAAGAGAGCCACACTTTGCTGATTCGGCGGCGGTGTTTAAAAATATTGACAATAAATCTATCTATGGATTTATTACTGCAACTACCATTACTGACATTTATTACATATAATAACTCGTAATCAAAAAGATTTCACCAAATCAGAAATAAAAGCCCTGACTCCTAAAGGATTTCTGACCCTCTTAAAAAAAAAATAATTTCTTAGGGCTGTTGCATTCTTATTTTCCAACAATCCAATATTCCATTCTTCCAATCTTCCATTCTTCCGGTCTTCCATTCCTCCAATATTTCAGTCTTCCAGTATTCCTTTCTTCCAATTTTCAACTCACTAAAATTGCGACTTTTTATGATTGATAAATTGTTTATTATTTGCAGCTTTGTCAATTATGATAGATAAACATATCTTAAACAGTCTGCTTCAGGCGAATAAAATAAATAAAAATCAGTATTTTTGTTAAAATGAGCGTAAAATGATTATAGAAAAAAGAAATAAGGAGTTTATTATTAGGATTCCGGAAACCGTTGATACTGAGGAAATACAGGATTTTGTTAATTATGTCAGGTATAAGGAATTGACTTCAAAAGCAAAGAAAGTAGATCAGTCTGTTGTGGATCAATTAACCGAAGAGATTAATAAGAACTGGTGGACTATAAACAGGCCTCGTTTGCTGAATGATTAAAGTTATTGTTGATACTAATATTGTTTTTAGTGCAATACTGAATTCTTCTACCCGTATTGGGAAGGTATTATTAAATTCCACTTCTTTATTTCATTTCGTGAGCTGCAAATACTGAATGAAATCATTAATTCTATTACTGGTAGGATTAATTTAATAAACGAAGAATTTATTTCTAAAACAAATATTATAGAGGCTGAAATGCTTACTGATTAGCAAATATTATAGCGAAATCAGTTGTTACAGCAAAATCAAAAGTTGGGAAAAATCCATCCAAAACCTGACTTATTTAATCATTTTGCATTTTACATTTTGCATTTTAATTCGAAACTCTAAGTACTTCAACCTATATCCATGAAAGCTATAGACAAAAAGATAATAAAAATTATCTCAGGGCAGCGCAGAGTGGGTAAGAGTTATTGGATGAATTTAATGCCGGAAGAAATTACCATGGTATTGATCAAATACATCTGAAAGATTTCCTGTTAATGAATTTGTAAAAATCATTTAAACTTGTTACGAAACACTAACATAACAACATAACAATATAACAATAAAATTCACCCGACTATTGAAATTTGATTTTAAGTACTATTCCGCTTATCTTCTGAAATCAGAACTCCTTAGAAGTGCTTCAATACTCATTTCAGGTACGGTAATTGCACAATTAATCTCCTTCTTCCTTCAGCCATTCATAAGGCGATTTTTTTCTATAGAATTATTTGGAACCTATTCAGTTTATTTAAGTCTGATAGGTATTATAACGGTAGTTTCATCATTCCGTTTTGATGATGCTATCGTTCTTCCAAAGACTGATAAGGAATCAACGAATGTCATCGGTTTATCTCTCATCTTTAATTTTTTTGTAAATCTTATACTCTTTGTAATTGTCCTGATAAAAGGTGAAAAAATAAAGGAGTTTCTGAACTTATCCATATCATTCCCGGTACCATTGTATGTTGTACCAATAGGCGCTTTCCTTTACAATTCATATCAGTGTCTGAATTTCTGGCTGATCAGAAAACGAAAGTTCTATTCAGTTTCGGTTAATAAGCTGTTGCGAAGATGTACGGAAGGTATTTCACAGGTCAGCTTCGCATTATTGAGATTTCCTTTTGGATTGATATTAAGTGATATTATTGGCCAGATTGCAAGCGTATTTACAGTTATTATACAGACTTTTAAGAATGGACTGAATCTAAAGTCTATTAGTTTCAACAGATTAAGGTATGTTTTTAAAAAATATAGAGATTTCCCTGTTTACAATATGGTTCCGGCTTTTATGAGTACATGCAGTTTTCTATTACCTGTACTTTTTATTAACATGATCTATTCATCCGAATCGGCAGGTATTTTTGATGGTGCAAAGTTCTTTCTGTCTGTTCCACTGGCATTAGTTGGTACTTCTTTTTCAAGTGTTCTGCTTCAAAAAGTGTCTGACAAATTCAATAAGAAAGAAAGCTTTCTGTCTGACCTGAAGCCCGTAATTCTGATAATATTTGTAATCTCTCTCTCTGAGATCCTTGCAATTATTTTTTTTGGACAGGAACTTCTCAGATTCCTTTTTGGTGAAAAATATATTCTTTCAGGAAGTATTTTGAAAATTCTTGTCTGGTCTTTTACCTTCAATTTTATTGTATCAACATTTACAACAATTTTTGTCTCAATGAGAAAGATTAAAACCTATAGTCTGTATCAATTTTTCTATTTTTTAGCTATCCTTTCACTGCTGTTTTTTAAATCATTGGAATTTACAGCCTTCCTGAAAGTGTATGTAATTATCGAGGTTTTCTGTTATTGTATACTAACTTCTATTTTAATCTTTATTATTACACGATATGAGACATCTTTAAAGTTAAAACATGAGTAATTGATTTTGACTTCGTCGAGCTCCTCCGCTACGCGTCGTCGGTTCTTCGCTCCCCTCTTCGCTTTCGCGAAGCTTCAGCGAAGCAAAGTGGGGCCGTGGTAAACGAAGAAAATCAATGAGGTTATATAGGTAATCTCTTTTTATTATTAATCAATATCATTAATGAGTTTTAAATTACTTAGTATAAGTTCAATGTATTCAGGATCTCTGGAATTATTCTATGAGAAACATCCTGATACAGCTCAACTAACGTACGATCAACACTACTCACTTTTGATGAGCTATACAACAGAATTCGCCGGATCTTATACCAGAAATTTCAGAAAACTGGGTATTGATGCAAGATGTGTTGTTGCCAATGATGTTTTGCTGCAAAATAAATGGAAAGTAG
>DATCHW010000234.1:0-30510 GCA_036508135.1 Ignavibacteria bacterium | reverse complement strand
CTGCTGTTTATTGAAATATTATGTACAGTTACACTTCCTGAAATCACCGGATAATTGGTTAAACCGCCCGGAATCAGAATATCATCACCGGAAGCAGGGACAACACCGCCAACCCAATTTGATGAAACGGTCCAGCTTGTATTTGTAGTGCCGCTCCATGTTTTTGGACCGGCAAAGGAATAATTTGCAAAGAATAAAATAAAAGAAATGAATATTAATAATAATATAGGTTTTCTCATTTTTATTTGTGTTAAATCTCTGTTTGCTTTTTTCGTTTTTTAATTTAATCTCTAAGTGTTAATTCCCCGCCGCTTGCGGCGATGATAAAATAAAAATCTATATTGATACCCCGCTGCTTGCGGCGGGGAGCTTCATTTTCTATTTTGCAAAAATCTTATTATTAACTTAGGGGTCTCTATTTTAAATTTCAACTAAAAATTAGTCATTATATAACGTAAGATTAATATACATATTAACCTTATTAAAAGTAAGGAAATTTAATTGATTTAATAATAGTGCAGAGGGATGAAAAAGGAACTAATCCTAAGGGATTAGTTTGGAAATGAATATTGTAAAATTCTGGAAATACGAAATTATATAAATTGTTGAAGACAAAGCTAATACACCCCCCCTAAAACATTCGTTTAGAGGATTTTACAAGAGCCCGGCGTTCCCGAAACCTTATGTTAAATAAAAAAGTCTTTTAAATAATGATTAATAAATCAACCTGCCGGTGAGGGATTTTGGAATTCTACCGGTCTTAATACATTCCGAGCGTAATCTTCTACCGACAATTTTTTCTACCATTTTACCGATACTAAGAATTTTATCTACATCAAGATTGGTTTCTATTCCCATTTCATCCATCATCACAACCATATCTTCAGTTGATACAAGACCGACAAGGCCCGGGTCAGAATAGTAATAATCACCCGTACCGCTGACAGGTACTCCGCTTACAAAGTTTGCGGGCTGTCCCCCGAGGCCTCCCATTGTTGATTCATAATTTGTCATTCCAGCCTGAAGAGCTGCAAGGATATTTGCCAAACCCCATCCGCGGGTTGTATGCAGGTGAACAATGTGCTTGTTAGGTTTCTGGAACTCGTCCATCAGCATAGAAAAATATTTGTAAATCCGGTCAGGCGAGGCAGAGCCGTCGTGATCGGCATGCTCCACATCATTCACACCGATATCAAACCAGCGTTTAGTGAAATCTATTGCCTTTTTCATTTCCGTAGGTCCTTCTATCGGGCAGCCCCAGATGGTGCTTACTGTTCCATTAACTTTGATGCCGGCATCGTTTGCTTTTTTTATATATTTCTCTGCCATCTTCCAGTAATCGTCAAGCGAAAGTCCGGAGTTTTTGAAATGATGCGATTCGCTTGTTGAAACCATAAGTAAAATTCTATCGGGTCCGAATCCTTCCAGTTTGTTATTTATCGCTCTTTCAATTGCTTTTTCGCGAATCGTTACACAGGTCAAAGATACATCTTTCAGAAGATGTGCTATCTTTTTGCTGTTTTTTATCATCTTCATCAGTTCATCTGCATCCTTGAACTGCGGCATACCTGCTGGATTTCCAAGGTTAGTAACTTCGATGTGCCGGAATCCAGAGAGAATCAATTGCTCTGCAAGCCATAGCTTAGCTTCAACAGGTATGTATTCTTCTTCATGCTGAAAACCGTCTCTTACGGTTATATCTCCAACAACTACTTTTTTAGGATATTTCATTCTTTATAAATTTAATTTAAAATTTGGAAACCGTCCCCCGCAGTGGATCAAGAATTAAAACGGTTATTACTTTGTATTTCTATTCTCCCCCACGGTTAAAACCGTGGGTTAGGTCTTTCCTGTCTCTACGGTCAAAACTGTGGATTGGGCTCTCACATTTTCTTGTTTTTATCCTAACCCACGGATTTATCCGTGGTCACGTGTCTGAATAAATTCCAACCGTTTTAACGGTTTTCTAACAGCGAATTAAACCCATATTTTTTTAAGAACAAATTATATTCCTCAGCAAAACTTATTTTTTTATGATGTTCTTTTTGGTTTTTTATATACTCTATTATTTTATCTTCTTTTGTATCACTAATCGAAAAAGCACCATATCCTGATTGCCAGGCAAATTTTTTATCAATAAAATTATTTTGGTTAATCCAATGTGATGATTCACCTTTAATGTTTTTAACAATATCAGACAATGAAAAGTTTGAATCCTGCAAAAATAAAATATGTATATGGTCTTTGGTCCCGTTAATTGCGTACACCAATGAATTATATTCTGTTTTGAGTTTATCGTTAATTCTGATGTATAATAATTTTTCAAATTTCTCATCAATTAAAGGCGTTCTCTCTTTTGTGCCGAATATCAAATGAATCCATATTTTCGTGTGTGAATGCGACATATAATTTGTATTATTTTAAAACCGTTAAAACGGTTGTGTTTTATATTCTCTCTGTTCTCCCACGGTTAAAACCGTGGGTTAGGATACATCCTTATCTTTTTCCTGTCACAAAGATTATCCATTGGTTTAAATAAATCTTCCTTAATGTGTCTTAGTGGTGCAATCTTTTTTCACTAAAATTGTATTTCAGGAATATCACCTTCAACGATAAGAGTGCCTTCGGTTGCCGCTTTAATCTGTTCAACCGAAATTCCGGGTGCTCTTTCAACCAGTTTGAACCCTTTATCCGTAACATCAATGACGGCAAGGTCTGATACAATTCTTTTTACACAATTCACACCCGTCAGCGGAAGAGTACACTTCTTTAAAAGTTTAGATTGACCTTCTTTGTTAGTATGCTGCATTGCAACGATGATATTTTTTGCCGAAGCCACAAGGTCCATTGCTCCACCCATCCCTTTAATAAGTTTACCCGGTACTTTCCAGCTTGCAATATCTCCTTTTTCCGATACTTCAAACGCACCGAGAATTGTAAGGTCAATATGACCTCCCCTTATCATAGCGAAACTTGTAGCGGAATCGAAAAATGAAGAACCCGGCAAATAAGTAATAGTTTGTTTCCCTGCGTTAATCAGGTCAGCATCCACGGTTTCCATTGTAGGGAATGGTCCCATTCCCAGCATCCCGTTCTCTGATTGAAGGGTTACGTGCATATCTTCAGGAATAAAATTAGCAACTAATGTAGGTATTCCAATCCCAAGATTAACATAATAACCGTCTTTTAATTCGCGTGCAATACGATGCGCTATCTGATTTTTATCTAAAGCCATTTAGTTTATTTTGATAAGGTTAATTGTTCAATTCTTTTTACGTAATCAACACCCTGAAATATACGTTGAACAAAAATTCCGGGTGTATGTATAAAATTAGGGTCAAGTTCACCCTCCGGAACAAGCTCTTCAACTTCAGCAATGGTAATTTTTCCTGCCATTGCCATCATATTATTAAAATTATTTGCCGTATATTTATAAATAAGGTTACCGGCAGTATCGCCTTTCCATGCTTTTACGACAGCGAAATCAGCAGTGAGGGCATATTCCAGAAGATGCATCTTTTCGTTGAATTCGCGTGATTCTTTTCCATCACCAACTTCCGTTCCGTATCCGGCGGGAACATAAAAAGCAGGAATTCCCGCTCCGCCGGCTCTGATTTTCTCTGCAAGCGAACCTTGCGGCAGAAGTTCAACTTCAAGTTCGCCGCTCATCATCTGCCTTTCAAATTCTGCATTCTCACCTACATACGAAGACACCATTTTTTTTATCTGATGATTATTAAGCAGCAATCCAAGACCAAAATCATCAACACCGCAATTATTAGAAATACAAATAAGCCCTTTTACCGGAATTTTCGATAATGCTAATATTGTGTTTTCAGGAATACCGCAAAGCCCGAACCCTCCGAACATTATGGTCATATTGTCGCTTATTCCTTCTATTGCTTCCTGAGAATTTTTTACAGCTTTATTCATTTTGAAATTTTTAACTGCAAGTTAATATAATTTTATCAAAATAAAAATGTTTGCGAAAATTATTTCCTGAAAAATTGGAAGGAATTATCGAGGGGATTATTTATTAATGTATAAATATAATTCTGCTCCGAATCTTCTCCGGAGCAAAATTATATATGAGTTGAAAAAAAATCTTTTGTTATCCTCTGTATACAAAGGATATGAAAAATACTTTAAAAATTGGAAAAAGGGTTAAATCGGGAATCTTTTAATTTATAGTTTCCTCTCTAATAAATAATCCCGATTATGAGAAGAATAAAAAGGGTTGAAATAATCATGTAAATACCAATATCAAATTTAGAAATATTTGATGTTTTTGCTGTTTCGTAGTGCATTTTAGTCTCCTTCTTTTTATTTCGAATTTTCTCTTCTAATAAATAATACCAATTACGAGAAGAATAAAAAGAGTTGAAATAATAGTGTAAATTCCGATATCAAATTTTGAAATATTTTTTGATGATTTTGCTGTGTCGTAGTGCATTTTAGTTACCTTTCTTTTTTGGTTTACCCTTTTATTATGCAAACATTATGCCAAAAAAAACCTTTAATTATTTGATTAATTATACAGATAAGACATAAGATATTCTCATTTTGAGAAAATATGTCGCAAAATTAGACAGAGAAATCAGGTAACCTGAAACTTTTAATTTTCAAATTCCTTTTAAATTTTCTATCTTCCATCAATTATTAATAGAAAGCATGATATTCAATAAAAACTATTGGGAGGAAAAATATAAAAATGGATATACCGGCTGGGATATAGGGACGATATCGGCTCCAATGAAAGAATATTTTGACCAGCTCGAAAATAAGGATACTAAAATACTTATACCGGGCGGAGGAAACGGATACGAAGCTGAGTATCTATATGCTCTTGGATTTAAAAACATATATCTTCTTGACTGGTCTGAACTTGCTTTGAAAAATTTTTCAGAACGCGCTGCTGATTTCCCGGTTGATAATCTGCTATGTGAAAATTTTTTCGAACACGAAGGGAAATATGAATTAATATTAGAGCAGACATTTTTCTGCGCCATCAGTCCCGGTGATAGAAGAAAATATGCCGAAAAAATTTATGAACTACTTAATGAAAAGGGCAAACTTACGGGATTATTTTTTGATTGTGATTTTAACCGTGAAGAACCTCCATTCGGAGGAACATCCGTGGAATACTTAAAAACCTGTAAATATTATTTAATTTTGAACCATGTGAAGAACCTCCATTCGGAGGAACATCCGTGGAATACAGGGAGTATTTAGATAGTTTATTTGAGTTCAGGGTTTTTGAAAGATGTTACAACTCAATCAAGCCGAGGGCAGGCAGGGAGTTGTTCGTTATATTAGAAAAAAAAGGAAACGGCAAAATTTAAGAAAATACTGACTTTTGAAAAAACGGCTTTCCAATATTTCCTGAGTTAGGATTATTCTTTATTCAGCAAATCTTTTACGAGTCTGGCAAACTCCGCTCTTTCAAATGGTTTCGATATATAATACTCTATTGATTCCGAGAGAATTTTTTCTTTTTCGCCCGCCATAGCAAATGCAGTCACGGCAACTACAGGTACATCTTTGTATCCGGAGATTTGTTTAATTTCTTTTGCGGTCTCGATCCCGTCGATTCCTTTTAACGCTATATCCATCAATATCAAACGGTATTTGTTCTCTTTTGCTAGTTCAATTGCATTGTAACCATTATCCGTTGAATCGCAGGTACAGATGTTACGAAGGAATACCAGCATTGCCTTAAGGCTGATAGCATCATCTTCAACAATCAGTATTTTCGGCAGTTCTTTTTCAATCATTATTTTTATATCTGTATAAATCGGATCTTTTTCCGGAATTTTCTTTGTTTTAAATTTTGTTTTTATTACTCCGGCTGATGTATCGATATCTTTTACTTCCAGTTTAACCGTAAATGTGGTGCCTGTATTTAACTCGCTTTCAACTTCAATACTTCCGAGCATTGATTCAATAAATCTTTTTGTAAGCGTAAGCCCAAGACCCGTACCCTCATACATTCTGCTTATACCTTCGCTCACCTGGCGGAACGGTTCGAAAATCAGATTTAGTTTATCAGCAGAAATTCCGATACCGGTATCCTTAACCTTTATTATTGCGTAAGTAGTTCCATCTTTAATTTCAGTATCAATTATTACCGAAACACTGCCTTTTTTTGTAAACTTAAGGGCATTATTAATGAGGTTATTAAAAATCTGCCTGAAAAGTTTTTCATCAATTTTTGAAAATATACTTTTTTGAGATGTTACAAATTCAAGCCTGATATTCTTGCTGTCTGCAAGCGCCTCGAAGAGTCTGATAGATTCCCTGATTACAGGAACGATATCCGATATTGCAAGTTTAAGATCAAATTTATTTGCTTCGATACGGGACAGGTCTAAAATTGAATTCAGAGTTTGAGTTAACCTGTTGCTTCCGTTTAGAATTATTCCGGACATCTCTTTAAGTTCCGGATCGGTCAATCTTTCGTGAAGAAGGTCAGCAAAGCCAAGAATAGCACTCATTGGTGTCCTCAGTTCATGGCTCATATTCGCAAGGAAATTTGATTTTAATCTGCTCATCTCTTCCGCTTTTTCTTTTGCGATAATAAGCTCCTGTTCGATTTTTTTACCTTCTGTTATATCTTCTTTTACGGAAAGATAATGTGTAGTGATTCCTTTATCATCTCTGATAGGGGAAAATAACGAATCCACCCAGAAAAGTTCTCCGTTTTTTTTCCTGCAAAGAAATTCGCTCCTGAATTCTTCTCCTGATTTCATACTATCCCACAGTAAATCATAAGCTTCATCTGACTTGTGACCTGATTTCAGTATGTCAAGTTTTCTGCCGGCAATCTCTTCAATTCCGTAGCCGGTAGTTTCTGTAAATCTTGAATTAATATATTCAATATTTCCTTCAAGGTCTGTTATCACAATTAATGCCGGGCTTTGCTCTACTGCCCTTGAAAGATATCTTATCTCTTCGATAGCAGCGATTTTATCCGAGACCTCCTGAGCAGAGCATATCATTCCATCATATTTTCCATCCTTAATTATAGGAATCATCCAGCCCGTTAGATACATTTTTTTACCTGATGGCTGTGTGATAGGGACAGATTCGTAAAAGACAGGAGCAAGAACGCTTTTTGCCTTCAGATAGTACGGTTTAAAATATAAGAGTGTATTTCCTTTTATATCACTGAAAATATTAAGGTTTAGCAGCCTTTTATTTGTAGTATCGGCAATATTCAGCATAGCGCTATTCGCATATATAATACAATCGTTTTTATCTGTTACCCATACGCCGTCAATAATGGACTCAAGAATATTTTGATAAAATTTCTTCAGATGCTCCACCTGTTCGCGGCTATTTGCAAGTTCTTTTTCCTTAAAAATATCTTTCGTTACATCCTTGAGAATAGTCATCAGGTATTTTTTGTCTTCTACGAAAAATGAATTCAGAATTATTTCTGCAGAAAAAGGTTCTGATAGATTTCTTAAATGTGTCCAGACGAACTTTTCTGTTTTTCCGCTTAGAGCAGACTTGATGTGTTCCTGCGAACCGGATTTTGAAGGTCTGCCGTCTTCCTGATATTCAGGGGAAAGCTCCCAAGGCTTTTTATTTAAAAGATTTTCCCTGTCAAACCCGAACATTTCTTCTGCGGCTTTGTTGAACTCAACCAAAGCATCTCCATCAAGCACCATTATTGCATCATTAGCACCCTCAAATATTGCCCTCAATCTGTTTTCCGAGCTAATTAACTTAGCTTCAGCTTTTTTCCTGTCTGTTATATCCCTTATAATACTCTGATAAAAAAACTTCCCTTCAATTTCAATTACTCTTGCACTCACTTCAACAGGAAAAATTTTTCCGTCTTTTTGGGAATGATAAGTCTCAAAAATCATTCCGCCCTTTTCTCTTACCTGTTGTGTGATTTCATCGAGATTAGATATTATATCCGGAGCTCTTAAATCCTTTACATTCAGTTTAAGAATTTCTTCTCTTATATAGCCGTATGTTATCAATGCTTTTTCATTTACATCTTTAATATTGTATTCTGAATCCATCATTAATATGATGTCGTTAGCATATTTTGTCAGATATTCGTAATGAACATTAAGTGCACGCTTTTCTAACTCTGCTTCATATTGTTCTTTGTAATATTTAATACGTTGATTTTTCCAGTATAAAAATAGCATTGCCCAGAAAGCAGATAATAATATTACAAGAGCTATAAATATCAATAAAAATTTTGATTTGACCGGGGCAAGAATTTCTTTCCTGTCAATTTTTGAAATTAAATACCAATTTCCGTTTCCGATTTTTTGAGAATATGCAAATACTTCTTCTCCCCTGTAATCTTTCCCTTCAATATATCCTGTTTTACCTTTTGTTACCTGAATCGATATAATTTCATCATTTACCAGGGGTATTTTAAATTTCAGGGGTGTATCTCTTTTATATTTTAGTTCATTTAAATAAATAACATCACTTGCATCTCTTTTAATCAATAAATTCTCAAAGGAACTACCTTCGGTTCCCGGGTAAATAAGATAGGGATAAAGATTAACGTTAGGGTCAATACTCATCAACAAAACTCCGGTGAAGGTACTTCCTTTCCTGTCAAATCTGTAAAGAGGGATTGAAATATCGATACAGATATCTCCGGTCTTTTCATTTTGATAAATATCTGACAGGGAAATTTCTTTTAAAGTATCTATTGTAATACCGGGTTTGTAACTTGCGGAATCCGGGTAAGACAATTTATGAATACCTTCAGAATTAAAAAGATGAATGGATTTGTAATCCCTGTTTTCTACAAGAGATTTGAACCAGGCTAATATTGCTTCTTTTGAATTATTATCCCGGTCTGCAAATAAATCCTGTATTTCGTTTATGATGAGGTGATTATTATATATAGTCTGAGCTTCTCCAAGTTTATCTTTTCCCCAATGAGAAATCTGACTTGCTGTTAATTCCAATCTGGATTTTACAAGAATCTGTGCATCTTTTTCAGCGATTGAAATCTGTCTGTAATAGTAAAAATAACCAGTAATTGTTAATATTAATGTAAGACCTATAATAAAGAGAATTAAAAACCAAGGTATATACTTTGCAGACATTCTATTGGTGTACTTCATTTTATCAGCAGATATTGAAAACCGATTTTTATCATATAAATATAGCAAATTATGCTTAAACAATAAATGTTTAATGTTGAAAGTTCCTTGATTCGATTATATTCTTTCCCAAAGAGAATTCAACGAAAGGAAAATCTCAAGAAGGGGGAGTATCGTGTCAATAATTCATTATCTTTTTATACACTTCGTTTCAAATTGAAATTAAACGCTTAAAAATATATTTTAATGTTAATAAACTGCATAAACATGAAAAATGAAGAGATTCTAATTGTCGAAGATGATATTCTCGCAGCTACAATAATAAAAAAAATTCTGCTTAAGAAAAATTACAGAGTTCCAAAAAGTATATCCACTTCTTATGAAGCAATTGAATATGTAAACAATTCACAGCCGGACCTTATACTGATGGATATTTTTCTTAAAGATGAAGTTGATGGAATAACTGCAGCCAAGAAAATAAGAGAAAAATATGATATCCCTATAATATATCTCACTTCGGATTCATCTGACGAAACGATTCAGCGGGCTAAAATCACCGAACCTTTTGGATACCTGTTGAAGCCGGTTGACGAAAAAATATTGATAACAAATATAGAACTTTCACTTCAGAAGCAGCACACACACAACAAAATTATTCTGGAAACTCTTCGAAAATCGAACGATGAGCTGGAGAAGCGTGTAAAGGAAAGAACTGAAGCCCTGCAAAAATCCAATGAAGATCTGAAGATAGAAATGATGCAAAGGATACAGGCAGAAGAAGAACTTAAGAGAGCTGAGAGGCTTGCAACTATCGGAAAAATGAGTGCAGTACTTTCACACGAAATCAGGAATCCGCTTAATTCAATTAAGATAAATGTGGATATATTAAATCAGATTCTTGAGTTAAGCGAAGGGAATAGAAGACGTATGCAAATAATACTAAAAGAAGTAACACGCCTCGATAACCTCGTAAAAGGAGTCCTTCAGTTTGCACGTCATTTAGACCTTGTAATATCTGAGTTTAATATAAATCATCTGTTCGAAAACATTGTTCATCAGTTGAAACCGCAATTTGATGCCGCAGGTATAACACTTTTAAATAATACGGAAAATATTGTCATACATGCCGATAAGGAAAAGCTTAAACAAGTATTTTTAAATATGCTTCTGAATTCATTTGATGCAATTTCCGAAAAAGGGGAAGTGAAGGTTTATAGCGAGCATGTTAAAAAAAATACCGTTGATATTTTCATAAGGGATACAGGAAGCGGAATAGAAAATTCAGAGAAAATATTTGATCCATTCTATTCAACAAAAATTATGGGTTCGGGTTTAGGTTTATCAATTTCCCAAAATATAATACAACAGCATAATGGTATTCTTAAACTTATATCATCTAACCCGGGTGAAACAATTTTTTGTGTCTCATTACCGGTGAAATTTGACGGAAATTCTAAAACATAGAAAATGGATATGCCATACAGAATAATCGTAATAGATGATGATGAATCCTCAAGGGAATCTATCTCCTCTTACCTGAATGACCTTGAGTATGAGACTTACTCCGCTGAAGACGGCTTTAAAGGAATAAATCTCGTGAAATTGAAAAATCCTGACCTTGTTATCACTGATATCAATATGCCGGGCATGAGCGGAATCGAAGTATTAACTAAAATTAAAGAATTTGACGAACTGATACAGGTGATAGTTATCACTGCTTACGATGATATGAATTCTACAATCGCTGCAATGCAGCAGGGTGCTTACGATTATCTTGAAAAGCCCGTTGATATCCTGAGACTGAAATTATCAATCAAGCGTGCACTTGAAAACAGAAAATTAAGCCAGAAATTAGAGTCCTACACACCGGAAGTTGATTCGGAGACAGTTATGACCGATACATTGATTGGTAAATCTCCTCAAATGAGGAATATTTATAAAAAGATAGGACAAGCTTCTGCTTCACGTGTGACAGTTCTAATTCAAGCCGAAAGCGGAACAGGAAAAGAGCTGATTGCAAAAATAATACATAATTCCGGAATCACAAAATCCGAACCTTTTATTGCTATCAACTGCACTGCACTGCCTGAAAATCTACTCGAGAGCGAATTATTCGGACATATGAAAGGTTCTTTTACAGATGCTATAAAAGATAAAAGAGGGAAATTTGAACTGGCAGGTAAAGGTACTATTTTCCTTGATGAAATTTCTGAAATGTCTTTTAATCTTCAGGCGAAAATTCTTCGTGTACTGCAAGAGCATGTGTTCGAAAGAGTTGGCGGAGAAACACTGCTCGAAATGAAAGCCCGGATAATTACTGCCACTAATAAGGATCTTCTTCAGCTTGTAAACGAAGGGAAATTCAGGGAAGACCTGTATTACAGACTTAATGTCTTTACAATCAGTCCTCCGTCTTTAAGGTCGAGAAAAGAAGATATTGAACTTCTTGTAAGACATTTTCTTATGAAAATAAATACGATGCTTCATAAGAATGTGAGAAAAATTCCTGATGATGTATTCGAAATACTTAAAAATCATGAGTGGAAAGGTAACGTAAGAGAGCTCGAAAATACATTGATGCAGGCGATAGTGCTCTCAAGAGGAGATGTTCTCGAAAAAGAAAATCTATTGCTGAGCGATGTCCGGAAAGAGGAAACCTTCGATTCTTTAATCGGTTCGAACGTAAAACTCGAAGATATCGAAAAAAAACATATAGAACTCATACTTCAAAAGACAGACTGGGATATCAGGGCGGTATCCGAGATTCTTGGTATAAGCCGTGCTACTTTATATAGAAAAATCGAATTATTTAGATTGACAAAATAATTTACTGAAATATCAAAATCCGGGAAATTTATTATTTTCCTACAACCTCATTTTTTCCAATCATCTATTAATTAAGATTTTAACGACAATTTACTTTTTAAAACGGAATAGTAACTCATCCTTCTTATTGGATTTCCTGTTTAATTTTCACATAAATTTTCTCAATTTGAGATTTATATTTTCTCAATTTGAGAAAATTCAGGGATATATCTTTGATTTTCATTAAAAAAACAGCTATTATTTTTGGCACTTTGTTTGCAGTAATCAAGATAAAAGTCAAAATTAAAACAGGAGAAAAAAATGACACATTTAACATTTAAAAAAACCAGTATCTCCAAGTACGAAATTAGTTCTATAATAATAATTACTTCTCTGGTTATTGTTTTAGTTCTTGGTTTTGTAATATAATAGTGAGATGTATAACAAACTTAACAAACAGACAAAGGAGTCAAATAATAGATGAAAAGAATATTAATTATAGATGATGACCCATCAACGACGGAATCAATCGGTTCCTATCTGAAAGATGTTGGATACGAAGTAGCAACTGCTTCAGACGGACTCGAGGGGTTGGAATTGGTGAAAAAGTTTGACCCCGATTTAGTGATCTCAGATATCAGAATGCCAAAACTAAATGGGCTTGAATTATACTCTGTATTAAAAAAAATGAAATTTACAAAGCCCATAATTCTTATTTCAGCCTTTGATTATGCTGATACATCACTAGAAAAATTAAAAATAACAGCATTTATTGAGAAACCTATAAATATTTTTGAATTAAATGATTTTATTAAACAAGCATTATTTCAGAAAGAAATAACAACATTTTAATAAATTAAAAAATGTAATTGTAAATATAGCAATTGCATAATTATAAATGAGCAAAATACAAATTAGTGACTGCGTGGGTGAAATGGAGAACAACTATCTTGTACTGGAAAAGGTTCCGGATAGGGACCTTTCCCGGTATAGAGAAAACAAAAGATTTTTAAAATTAAACTTGAATTTAATGTTCTAAAAGAGTCCTTATAACGCTTAATCATATCTCATCTAAGTCCTGACCCCCCATTAGTCAGGACTTATCTTTTTTTAAAAGGGGTCTTATCGAAGATCCCGATTTATCGGGGACCACTTGTCTTTATATCATCGAACTTTTTTTTAATTTTGAAGTATAAAATATAGTGTATAGAAATTACTTTTAAAAAACGTTACCTTTTATTAATAATTTTATGGAATAAGGTTATGTGGAATAAAAAGGGCAATTCTCTAAAAAAATCAGATAATAAAAATATTTCTGATTCTTCAGATTCTAATATTAACCGCAGGGATTTTTTAAACATTGTAGCAAAAGCAGCTATTCCTACGATTGCATTTCTAAGTTTAGGAAACATCGGAAATTTAATAGCTAAACCTCAGAAAGAAATTCAAAACCCTGGCAAAGGATTTTCTAAGGTACCTAATGATTGTGGCTCGACCTGTGAAGGTACTTGTACAGGAACGTGTGGAGATACGTGTACAGGTGGGTGTGCGGATTCCTGTACAGGTAGTAGTAAGAATTCTGAGAAAGGATTAGAAGAGCCGACCGATTGCACATCAACTTGCGAAGGCACATGCAAAGGTACTTGCGAAGATACCTGTAGAGGCCACTGTAAAGACAACTGCGAAGGTACCTGTTCGGCTGCTTGTAGAGACGACTGTCAAAATAATTGCAAAGGTACCTGTGAAGGCTATTGCGGAGAGACCTGCAAGGGAGGTTGTCAGGGCTCCTGTGAAAATACTTGTAAAGGTGGCTGTGATACTACTTGTCAGGGTACCTGTAAAGATACTTGTAGAGGCGGCTCGACCTGGTAGTTAATAGAATTATATTTATTGCTGTAATAGTAAATAATAATTCAGCTAATATTGATTTTTTTCGTTTTTAACGAATAAAATATACTTTATAGAAATTACTTTTTAAAACATTAGTTTGTACTAATAATTTTAATTGATAAAGTTATGAGGATAAAAAAGAGCAATTCTCTAAAAAAATCAGAAAATAAAAATATTACTGATTCTTCAGGTTCTAATATAAACAGGCGGGATTTTATAAGTTTCGTAGGGAAAACGGCAATACCTACAATTGCATTTCTTAGTTTAGGACATATCGGGGATTTATTTGCAAAACCAAATACAGGAAATCAAAATCTTAACAAAGGATTTTCCAAGGTACCTAATGATTGCGGCTCTACCTGTGAAGGTACTTGTAAGGGTTCTTGTGCTGAAGGCTGTACAACAGAATGTGGAGGTAATTGTACAGGTACTTGTGAAGGCACTTGTGAAAATACTGAAAAAGGTGGTAGTAAGAAGTCTGAAAAAGGAATTGAAGAACCGACCGATTGCAAAGGAGAATGTAAAAATAATTGTTCGGCTATTTGTAATAATGGGTGTGATGGGACATGTGTGGGAACATGTGAAAGTGACTGTAATAAAACATGTGCAAGTTCCTGTTCCAATAATTGTTGGTATAATTGTGATACTACTTGTAAAGGTGGAGCAAAATGCGTCTATAAATAAGTGTATATAAATATATGAAATGACTTAAAATAAATGCTAATTCCGCACAATTAGATTTTTTTGATTTTGTTTTGTTATATTCAGTTTATAAAATTATCATAAAAAATATTTTTTATAACTAATTTGAATCAATAAAGTTATGAAAGAAAAAAAGAGCAATTCTCTAAAAAAATCAGATAATAAAAATATTACCGATTTTTCGGATTCTAATATTAACCGAAGGGATTTTTTAAACTTAGTAGCAAAATCAGCAATTCCAACGATTGCATTTCTCAGTTTTGGACGTATCGGGGATTTATTTGCAAAACCAAATAAAGGATTTTCCAAAAATCCGAATGACTGCGGGTCATCCTGTGAAGGTACTTGTAAGGGTTCCTGTGCTGAAGGCTGTACAACAGAATGTGGAGGTAATTGTACAGGTACTTGTGAAGGCACTTGTGAAAATACTGCAAAAGGTGGTAGTAAGAAGTCTGAAAAAGGATTAGAAGAACCAACTAATTGCGGCTCGACTTGTGAAGGCTCCTGTAGGGCTAATTGTGGAGGATGTTCTGGCGTTTGTCAGGATAACTGTGAAGGTGGATGTAAAGGTTCGTGTGAAGGTTCTTGTGCGAGTTGTACAGGCACATGTGAAAATTCTTGTATAGCTATATGCGCTGGTAATTGTGAAGGTACATGCATCGGAGCGAACAAGTAGGAGTACCTTTATTTTTAGAATTATATCCATTGCTTTAATGTTTAAGAATCGATAAAAATTTTTCCGAAATTGATTTTTTTTGATTTTGTTTAATTATTTATACTAAAAAATTTATCAAAAGAAAATATTTTTTCAACAAATTAAATCGATAAAGTCTTGAGAGAAAAAAAGAGCAATTCTCTAAAAAAATCAGATAATAAAAATATTACTGATTCTTCAGGTTCTAATATAAACAGGCGGGATTTTATAAGTTTCGTAGGGAAAACGGCAATACCTACAATTGCATTTCTTAGTTTAGGACATATCGGGGATTTATTTGCAAAACCAAATCAAGGATTTTCCAAAAAGCCGAATGATTGCGGTTCGACTTGCGAAGGTACTTGTACAGGTGGGTGTGCAGAAACGTGTACAGGTATGTGTCTTGATACGTGTACAGGTGGTAGTCAGAATTCCAAGAAAAATGAAAGTACTAATTGCGGCTCGTCCTGTGAAGGTACGTGTTCAAGCGGGTGTGCAGTTGGGTGTACAGGTGGATGTGCAGATAATTGTACAGGTGGTAGTCAGAATTCTGAGAAAGGAATTGAAGAACCGACCGATTGCGGGAATAACTGCAAAACAACATGTTTGGGTGGTTGCTATGGTGAATGCAAAGGTGATTGCAGAGGTTCCTGTGAAAAAGGATGCCAGGGAGACTGCGGGAAAAACTGCGAACATACTTGCTTAGGCGGCTGCTATGGTGAATGCAAAGGCGGAAGCAAGTAAAGATACTTTTCAAAGTACTTGCTCAAGTATCATTAAATAACGAGTTAAAGATTCCATCTCTTTAAGAGATGGAATCTTTTTCAGGGATAAGACCCTTTTTCTATGTATTTTCGAACTTTTTTTTAATTTTGTTGTATAAAATATAGTGTATAAATTTCTATTAAAAATCATTACCTTTTACTAATAATTCTAATAATTCTAATAATTCTAATAATTCTAATCAATAAAGTTATGAGGATAAAAAAGAGCAATTCTCCGAAAAAATCAGATAATAAAAATATTACTGATTCTTCAGATTCCGGCATTAACCGAAGGGATTTTTTAAACTTAGTAGCAAAAGCAGCAATTCCGACGATTGCATTTCTTAGTTTGGGGAACCTCGGGAATTTGATGGCAAAACCGAATAAAGGAAATCAAAATCTTAAAGAAGGCTTCTCTAAAGTACCTAATGATTGCGGCTCGACCTGTGAAGGTACCTGTGCAGGTGGTTGTGCAGATACGTGTTCAGATGGGTGTGCAGATAAGTGTACAGGTGGTAGTAAGAGTTCTGAAAAAAATGAAAGTACAAATTGCGGCTCGTCCTGTGAAGGTACTTGTGCAAATGGTTGTGCAGATACGTGCTCAGGTGGGTGTGCAGATACGAGTACAAGTAGTAATAAGAATTCTGAGAAAGGATTAAAAGAAGAACCGACCAATTGCGTTTTAACTTGCGAAGGCGGATGCCGGACTACCTGCGAAGGTGAATGCAGGGGTACCTGTGAAAACGCTTGTTTTTTAGCCTGTGAAGGCTCCTGTAAATATACCTGCGAAGGCGGTTGTAATACAACCTGTGAAGGATGCAGAGGAACATGCCAGGGAGGATGTTCAGGACAAGCATGGTAATTAAAAATGATGTGATATTTTATGGTATTAATTGATGAGTGATAATAATAAGGTTAAGATAGATAAGTCCAACTCCTGGGAAGAGGGCAGAACCAAAAATATTACTTTTGTCGTTACGGAAGATTGCCAGCTCGAATGCAAATATTGCTATCTCGTAGGAAAGAATAAATCAGGCAAGATGGAGTTCGATGTTGCCCGGAAGGCAATTGATTATTTGCTCAGTGAAAAAGAATTCATCACTGAAAGTTCCGTAGTATTGGATTTTATAGGCGGAGAGCCTCTTATAGAGATAGATTTGATAGATAAAATTTGTGATTATTTTAAGCTTAAAGCCTACGAAGAAAATCATCCCTGGTTTAACAGCTATAGATTTAGTTTCTCGACAAATGGACTGATGTATAGTGATAAAAGGGTCCAGGATTTCATTTCGAAAAATAAATCCCATGTCAGCATTCAGATAACAATTGACGGCACAAAGATCAAACATAATCTGCAAAGGGTTTATCCCAATGGTAAAGGTTCGTATGATAATGTCGTAAAGAATATCCCCTTATGGCAGAAACAGTTTCCCGAAACCTCCACAAAAGTTACAATATCAAGTGACGATATACCTTACATAAAGGATAGTGTCCTTCACATCTGGGGACTGGGGATAAAAGAAGTTAATATAAATGTCGTTTTTGAAAATGCCTGGAAACCCGGTGATGATGAACTGTTCGAAGAACAGTTAGTGAGTTTAGCCGATGAAATTATCAAAAAGAAACTCTATGAAAATTATTCCTGTTCTTTTTTCAATAAAACTATCGGATATCCGTATAATCAAAATATGAACTGGTGCGGAGCAGGGAAAATGCTCGCCGTAGATTTTACCGGAAATTTTTATCCCTGCATCAGGTTTGTGAATTTTTCACTGCAAAACAGGGAAGGATTGCTGCTCGGAAATTATCTCGACGGAATTGATCAGAACAAACTAAGACCATTTTTAACGCTTGATATGATCTCCCAAAGCGAATCCGAATGCATAGATTGCGAGGTTGCTACAGGTTGTGCCTGGTGCCAGGGAGCTAATTATGATTTTGCCGATACGGAAACAATATTTCAGAGAGCTACTTATATTTGCAATATGCATAAAGCAAGGGTGAGGGCTAATAATTATTTCTGGAATAAACTGGGCAGAAAACTTAATAAGGATATGAGAAATGAATAATAAATTTATTTTTTCCTGATGTTAAAATATTTAATGATAATATTAGGGGAATCATCGGTTCCTTTCTGCTATTACGAAAATAAAACCGGTGTTAAAAAAACCGGAGAATTGATTTCTTATGAAAATCTTAAGAAAGCAGTTGTTTTCGCATTAAAAAATAATCTGAAAGTAAATTTTTTATATCCCGATATTAAACTTGAGAAGAAGTATGATAAGCTTATAGATGAAGTTGAGCATATAAAGATAATACCTTTGAAATTACATAAAACCTATAAGGATTCTATTCTCGTAATTGAGTCAGATGAACTATCTTCTGATAGTAATCTTAAAAATTTAAAAGATGAAAATATCATACTCAGGTTGCGGTATAAGCAGCTTCACAAATTACATTCTTACTTAAACAAGCTCATTCCGAAATGCAGGCGTATTAATCTTGTTTTGCTGGATATTGAAAGATATGGGGAGAAAGACTTCGAGGAGTACAAACATCAACTTGAAAAAACCTCAAAAAAAATCTTCAAACTGACGGAAAAGAAGAATTTGCCAGAGATGAATTTTCTGACTGACAGGTTAACACTGGAACAGATGAATAATTGTGATGCCGGTTTAACGCATTTAACTGTGGCTCCGAACGGAAAATTATATTTATGTCCGGCTTTTTACTATAACAACGAAAATGATACTTTAGGAGAAATAAGTAATAATATTAATATTAAAAATAAACAACTGCTCGAACTGAAATATTCTCCTATCTGCAGAATTTGTGATGCATATCAATGTAAAAGATGTGTCTTTCTGAACAAGAAAATTACGTCAGAATTAAATACACCATCATCACAGCAATGTAAATTATCCCATATAGAAAGGGAGGTTTCACGATTATTCATTCAGAAACTTAAAGAAAAAGGATTATCCATTGCTGGTTTTAAAAACATTCCTGAAATTGATTACAATGACCCGTATGAAAATGCTAAAAAAAATAAATTTACTATATCAGAATTTAAAAATTTATAAAATATGGCCGAGAAAAAAAATAAAAAGAATGCAATAGGGAAAGTAACCGAATCTGAAAAAGAAGAAATAAAATTTCTTTTTGAACGGAAAAACGGTCTGAATGAATTATTCAAAAGTCTGAATGATCCTTCCCATCCCTTATATGACAGAATTGTTCAGGATATGGGAGTGACATCAACGAAATTTCAAAAATGGTGGGACGAAATGAGTGTAAAGTATAAATGGAAAGGAACAAAAGAACATCACTGGGAAATTAACTTTGAAACCTGTGAAATATATATCATCAAAGATAAATAACTCTTTCTCTTTTAAGTTTTTCGAAAAAAATATTCTTAACTTTTAATAACCGAAACTGTATTTATAAGTTTTGAAGTTTTATTTATTTACCCGGTGATATTTTAAATACAAACAGAATCACAGACTGTGATTTAATTAAGTGGGATAAAGGACCCGGGAACCTGAATAATGATTTGAAAATGATTGCAACGGTCAAATCGGAGAAAAAATAGTAATTCCTTTTACCGGAAAAAATTGGATTATTACAAATGAAAAGCATTAACTTCGTAATAAATTAAAATTTCACGTAATGCCGCAAAGAAGTTTAATCAATCTGGAAGTGATATTGCAAAAATTGAGATAACTAGTTTAGTATTTAAATAAAATCATGATTTTACTATACAGATGCAAATATTATTAAAATTTAATACTATATTTTAAAGGTTTATAAAACTGAATGTATTTATAATAAAATTTCTTAAAACTGATTTTTTAAATTTAAATAAACAATAATGAAAAGAACAATCAGAATTTTATTTTCACTGACGTTTGTTTTTGCAATTATTTTTATTGCCGGATTTACTGCTGATATTTCTGTTGAAAATAGAGTAAGGAATTCTGATTCTACAGGTTGTGTAATTTTATCGAAATGGGCAGACTGCAATGACTCATGTGCTGATGCAAAATGTTATCAATTTAAAAACAATTGTAATTATGATGTAAAAATTAAGGTACAAACGAAAAATCAAGATAGTACATGGACAACAAGTAATCTATATTTAGGACCTGATGAAGAATCTCAGGAAGCTGCGATATGCTCTTATATTGATATAAAATGGAGTTATGAAAAAATTAATTTGGAATGGAGTAATGGAAAAGAAGAAAGTAAAATAAAAGAGAAAAAAGAAAAATCACTTTCTGAAGATTGTGTTGTCATATCGAAATGGGTCGATTTTAAAAATAATAGCGCAGACGCAATAAGCTTTAAGTTTAAAAATATTTGTACATATAAAGTTAAAATAATTTATAAAAAAAAGAATATAGTTAATACCTGGGGAAGCCATGAATTATATTTAGAGCCGGATAAAGAATCCCAGGAGACTATAATATGCCCTTATGTTGATATGATATGGAGTTATGAAAGAGATATAGGAAATCCCCGTTAATATAATTTTGAAAATTTTTATTTATAGTTGCAAAAATATAAACTAATAAGTCATAATTTACTATATTTAATCGAATTGCAAATTAAAATTTATAAAAACAGTATTCCCGGATAATATTATTATAAAATGTAAAAAGATATTTCTATTATTCTCGTTTCTTGTTTTATTTTGTGCGGGATTCGGAAATACAAATTTAAAGAATTCATACCGTCTAAATCCTAATCAATCATATAAATTAACAGATTCAATTTTTCGGGGTACTTCATTTGTTTTTGTAGGGGATACCCAGATACCAATGTGGATTGAAACAATATTTTTAAGAAAAGATAACAACGAAGAAGCTACAAAAAAAATATTTGGTTCAATTTGTGAAGATAATAACGTACAATCGGTTTTTCATCTCGGTGATGTTGTAGCAATGAGTTCAGACGATGATGATTGGGAAATGATGGATTTACAGCTTTCAAAATTACAGCAAAAAAATATTCCGATATTTTTAACTCCCGGTAATCATGAGTATATGCTTAATTCTGAAAAGGGAAAAGATAATTTTGTAAAGAGATTTCCGGATTTAGCAAAAAAGACATGGCAGTTAAAAATTATAAATAAGGTAGCAGTTTTGTTGTTAAACTCAAATTTTAGTCAGCTTTCTGAATCTGAAGTTAAAGAACAACAATCTTGGTATGAAAACCAACTTATTGATCTGCAAAAAGATTCAACGGTTAAGATGATAATAGTTGCATGCCATCACTCGCCCTATACAAATAGTAAAATAGTCGGACCATCTGATGATGTTAAAAGTAATTTTGTCAGGCAATTCATTAAAAGTGATAAATGTAAACTATTCCTAAGCGGACATTGCCATGCAATTGAGCATTTTAAACAGGGAGGAAAAGATTTTATTGTATCGGGCGGAGGGGGTGGTATATTGCAGACTTTACATATTGGAGCCGATACGCTATATAAAGATTATTTCCCCCAAAAATCAAACCAGAGTTTTTTTCATTATTTATATTTACAGGAAAAAGACGAAGGATTGGATATTACAGTTAAAATGTTAAAACAGGATTACTCTTCCTTTTATGATGCTTATGAAATCACAATACCCTGGTGATTTTTAATTCAGTTTATAACTAACAAAAAGAGAAACACTTTTTTAAGTGAAAATTATTTTATTATTAGCATTGTTTTATCCCAAATAATTAAATGTTATTAACGTTATTTAATTAGTAAATTAATATGGTGAAAATAAAAAAAACAAGAGAAATATAATTATTCCGGTGAGTTTATAAAGAATTAAGTGATTATTTGTACCGAGAAATAACATGGCAGGTTATTTGCGTATAATATTTGTCAAACAATATATTGACTTTACATCTGTTTTTAAGATATGTTACTATTGATGTCAAGAATTATGATTAACGAATTGTTCAATGTATCAATAAAAAGAAAGCAAAAGGTAAAGTCATACGATTTAGAAATTTATTAAAGTAACAACAAATGAATTACTATTTAAAAGCATTTAAGAACTATTTCGAATTTGAGGGTCGGGCAAATAAAAGTGAGTTTTGGTACTTTGTGTTATTTAATATTTTATTTTCGGTAACAGCTATGGTGGTTGATCGCATTTTCGAGTTAAAAACTCCTTTATTCCAATCTGATTCGGTTTCTAAAATATATTCAATAATTGTCTTTATTCCGGGACTGGCAGTTGCTGTCAGACGGCTTCACGATGTAGGGAAAAGCGGATTGTACATTTTTATTGTCCTGATTCCGGTAATAGGAATAATCTGGTTTTTTGTAGTTGTGTCATCTAACGGAGACGCAGGCGAGAATGAATATGGTATAAAACCAAAAGAAATTAAATAACTGAAATTTAAAATTTTAAAAATGATTTTTATTATTATAAATAGATTTCAATAAAAATAATTTATTAATTTAAATTTACTAAAATGAAAAATTTTTGTATTTTGTTCGTTTGTATATTTTTCCCGGTAAGTTCACTTTACTCACAATTGTTCATTCAACCGACGGTAGGGGTCACAATCCCTACAGCTGATTACTCAGGTAGTATATCTGATTATTATTCAGGTAATGCATACGGATTAAAGCCCGGAATCAATTTTGCTTTGGTTTTTTCAATAAATCCAAGTATTCCGCACGTGAATCTGGATTTTGGTATAAGTTATTCTGTTTTAAAAAATTCCGGATCGGCAAACCCTTCTTCAAATGGTAATATTGATTTGAAACAAAATCTTTTAACAGTATTTGCCGGACCAAGTTATTATTTTTTATCCAATCAATCTGCTGCCTTACATCCATATTTTGGAATTTCATTTCTTTACACTAATATTGATGGTTCGGTAACTTTTTCCCGGGTTCAAAATGTTCCGGACGGAAGTTATGATATGAAGACTGATGACCGGTTTGGAATTGGATTCAAGCTTGGCAATGATTTCCCAATAGGAGAAAACAACGGGATAACAATTGAATTTGATTACAATATAATTAATGCATTTGGTAAGAATTTTAATAACGGAGGAAGTACCGGGAGAATTGGTTCATATCAGTCGTTAAACGATGATAGGGATCCCTTTTATTCATCGGGAGATCCTAATCACCCAATTTCAAAAAGCCGTTCAATTTCAGTTTTTCAGTTGAATATTGGTTACTATTTTCACAGATAATAATAAAATTGTATACATAAAAAAATTAAATCCGGAAAAATTATGAGAAAATCATTATCAGCTATTTTTTTACTTACAGGGATTATACTTTCATCGGGTTTTTCCGTAAGGTGTATTAAGGATTAGTTAAATTACATTGTCACGAAATCTAGTGTATGATTCAAACTTTTTATTTATAAGAGTAAAGAATAAAATTGTTTTTCAAATAATATAAAAATAAGTGAAGAAAGAGAATTAAATGAAAACAAGAAATATACTTTGGATTTTTCTTATCCTGTTTTTGTTTTGTTTTTTTGATGCAGGTTGTTTGTTTTCTCTTTCTGACACCTCTTCAAAAACTCACGAATTAATCCCTTACCGCAAAGGCGATAAATGGGGATTTTGTCTACCAATGCAGTCAGGCTCAGGCAATCAGAATAAAGAAATAATTATCCCCTGTAAATATGACCACGCAAAGTTATTAAGTGAAGGTCTTGCAGCGGTAGAATTAAATTATAAATGGGGATTTATTGATAAAACCGGCAGAGAAGTTATTTCTTTAAAATATGATGATGCCTGGGGTTTCATAAACGGACTTGCTTTGGTAAAATTAAACAACGAGTATGGATATGTTGACAAAGAAGGAAGGAAAATTATTCCTGTAATATATGACGAATCCGGAAATTTCAGCGAAGGACTTGTACCGGTTAAATTAAATGACAAATGGGGTTTTGTTAATAGCAAAGGTAATGAAATTACTCCATTAAAATATGATTATGCAAATGATTTCAGCGAAGGACTTGCACAGATTAGATTAAATAGCAAATGTGGATTTGTAAACAAGGAAGGCAAAGAAGTTATTTCTTTTAAATATGATAATGCATGGGGTTTCAAAGAAGGACTTGCACTCGTTTCTTTAGACGATAAGTTCGGTTTTATCGACAATAAAGGCAAAGAAATTATTTCTTTAAAATATGATTTTGCACAGCCTTTCAACGAAGGACTTGCTCAAGTTGGAATAAATAAAAAATGGGGATTTATTGAGAGAGAAGGCAACGAAGTTGTTCCTTTAAAATATGATGCTGTAGGGAATTTCAGAGAAGAGCTTGTACTGGTTACTTTAGACAAAAAATCCGGATTTATCGACAAAGAGGGCAAAGAAGTTATTTCTTTGAAATACGATAATGCATGGGATTTCAAAGAAGGATTTGCGGCAGTTAAAATTAATAACCAGTGGGGATTTGTGAATAAAGAAGGCAAAGAAGTTATTCCTTTGAAATACGATTTTGCTTCCCCTTTCAGCGAAGGGCTTGCAAGAGTCGAATTAAATGGCAAGTATGGATTCGTTGATAGAGAAGGCAAAGAGATTATTTCCATAAAATATGATGATGCACACGTTTTCGAAGATGGACTTGCATTGGTCATGTTTAATGGAAACTGGGGATACATCGACAAAAACGGGACTGAATACTGGGAAGATTGAAAAAATCAATTTTAAATTGAAAATGTAAATGAAAAAATTAATTTTTTATCTAATTACAATCTTTTTGTTGATATCTGATATTACTTTCGGACAGGATACTTCCGGATCTGCCGACCTAATCCCATACCGCGAAGGCGAAAATTGGGGTTATTGCAATAAAGAAAAAATAATAATCATAGACACAAAATATGATGATGCCAGGCTATTCTGTGAAGGGCTTGCAATGGTTGCATTAAACAAAAAATGCGGATTTGTAGATAAAACAGGCAAGGAGGTTATTCCATTAAAATATGATGGTACCGGGAATTTTATAGAGGGTCTTGCTTGGGTCAAATTAAATGACAAGTATGGATTTATAGATAAAACCGGCAATGAAGTCACTCCGATAAAATATGGTTATATCTGGGATTACAGAGAAGGACTTGCCAGAATTTATTTAGATGGCAAGAATGGCTTTCTTAATAAAAAGGGCGATGTGATAATTCAGCCTATATATGATGACATAAGCGATTTCACGGAAGGACTTGCAATGGTTATGTTAAAAGGCAAGTATGGATTTATTGACACGAACGATAATGAAGTTATTCCTCTAAAATTTGATTTAGCCGGTGATTTTAATGATGGGCTTGCTTGGGTTAAATTAAATAAAAAGTTTGGTTTCATTGATAAAAATGGTAAAGAAGTTATTCCGGTAAAATATGATAACTTATCCGGCAAATTCCACGAAGGACTTGTTTGGATGAATATCGGAGGAAAGCCGGATGAATTTGGAATAATTTCCGGAGGTATTTATGGTTATGCCGATAAAAATGGAATGGAAGTCATTCCGGTAAAATATGATTTTGTTTATGATTTCAAAGAGGGATTAGCCGGGGTATATAAAGATAACAAATTTGGATTCATTAACACAGATGGCAGCGAAGTAATACCGTTAAAATATGAATACGGAAATTCTTTTAACGATGGTCTTGCTCAGGTAAATGTCGGCGGTAAAGAAAATGAGGATGGATTTATTACAGGTGGCAAAATAGGATTCATAGACAAAAACGGGAAAGAAGTTATTCCAATAATATATGATGGTGCAGGTGATTTTCACGAAAAACTTGCAATGGTAAATACCGGTGGAATTCAAAACAAAAATGGTATGGTTGCCGGAGGCAAGTGGGGTTTTATTGACAGGAACGGTAATGAAGTTATTCCGATGATATATGATATTGCAGGATATTTTGTCGAAGGACTTGCGGCAGTAAATATCGGAGGGAAACCGGGTGAATATGAGGATAACGGAGGGAAGTGGGGATATATTGATAAAACAGGAAAGAAAATAACACCTTTTAAATACGATTATGCAGGTGAATTCAAAAATGGAATAGCAAAGATTATCATCGATAACAAATATGGCTACATTGATAAAAACGGAACTGAATACTGGGAAGATTAAAAAAATCCATTTAAAATTTAAATTGTAAAATGAAAAAATTAATTTTTTATTTTCTAACAATCCTGTTTTTGACATCTGATTTTACTTACTCACAGGATACTGCCAAATCTGAAACTCCTGACCTGATACCATACCGTATCGGCGATAAGTGGGGATATTGCCTTCCTTCACAACCCGGAGAAAAAGACAAAAAAATAATCATTGAAATAAAATACAATGGAGCTAAACTTTTCCATGAAGGACTTGCTTGTGTAAACATTGGAGGAAAAGTACACGAGATTGGTTTTTTTATCGGAGGTAAATTTGGATTCATTGATAAAACCGGTAAAGAGGTTATTCCGATAAAATATGATTATGCATTTGAATTCAGCGAAGGACTTGCACCGGTAAATATCGGGGCAAGACCAAAGTATGATATTTCTAATGGAGGCAAGTGGGGTTTTATAGATCAAAATGGAAATGAGGTTATTCCTTTAAAATTCGATAATGTTGAAGGATTTCAAAACGGACTCGCTAAGGTTGAGTTAAATAGAAAGTGGGGATTTATTGATAAAAATGGTAATGAGGTTGTTCCGTTGAAATATGATGAAGTGCATAATTTTAAGGGAGGTATAGTACCCGTTAGAATAAATGAAAAGTGGGGGTTAATAAACGAAGCAGGTAATGAAATCATCTCGATGAAATACGATTTTATCGGGGAAATTTCGGAGGGTCTTGTCTCGGTAAAATTAGATGACAAATATGGATTTATTGATATAAGCGGTAGAGAGATTACTCCCATGAAATATGATGATGTCTGGTTTTTCAAAGATGGATTTGCAAAAGTAAATTTTGGAAGGCAAAAAACGAAAAATGATTCTATTATCATAGGCAAATTCGGATTCATAGATAAAACGGGTGCGGAAGTTATTCCTTTAATTTATGATGATGTATATTCTTTCAGTGAAAGTCTTGCTGTGGCATCGAAGAATGGAAAGTCCGGATTTATAGATAAAAACGGAAGTGAAGTTATTCCTTTTATTTATGATTATGCATTTTCTTTTCGGGAAGGGCTTGCCGCCGTTAATGTTGGAGGAAAACCGGACTTATATGATACTTTTACAGGCGGTGAATGGAAATTCATTGACAGAACCGGTAATATAATCCTTTCTCCTAAATATGATGTTACATATGAATTCGTTGACGGATTGGCTTGTGTTAAATCAAATGACAACTATGGATTTATTGATAAAACCGGTACGGAAGTAGTTCCTTTGAAATACAATATGATGGTATTCACTGAAGGTCTTGCGAGTATTATGATGAACAATAAGTTTTACGGTTATATAGATAAAAACGGAACTGAATACTGGGAAGATTACCCGATTCCGTTCAATAGCGGAGATAAATGGGGATTTTGCGATAGGGATGAAAAAATAATCATAGATACAATTTACGATGCTGCTTATCCATTTACTGAAAAACTGGCAAGCGTTAAATTAGGAGAAAATTGGGGTTTTATTGACAAGAAAGGTAATGTGATCATCCCTCTAAAATATAATTATGCATTCGAATTCAAAGAAGGAGTTGCGAGGGTTCTATTAAATGATAAATGGGGATTGATTGACAAAAATGATAATGAGGTTACACAATTTAAATATGAATCCTTACATGAATTTACAAATGGACTTGCTCTGGTTCAGTTTAATGAAAAGTTTGGATTTATTGACGAAAAAGGTAATGAAATTGTGCCAATAAAATATGATTATTCAGAACCATTCCGTAATGGATATGCTCTTGTCGTATCGAACAACAAATATGGATTTATTGACACAAACGGAAATGAAGTTATTCCTTTAAAATATGATTTTGCATATGAATTAAACGAAGAACTTGTGCCTGTTAATATTGGCGGAAAGCGTGAAAATGGATTTTTCAAAGGGGGTAAGTGGGGTTTTGTTGACAAAAATGGATTGGAAATTATTCCTTTGAAATATGATGAGATTTCGAATTTCTATAAAGGACTTGTGAGTGTTAAATTAAATAATAAATGGGGTTTCTTAGACATCGAAGGCAGGGAAGTCGTTCCGATAAAATTTGATATTGTTCAAAATTTCGATGAAGGATTTGCAGCTGTAAATATCGGCGGGAAACTTGATTTGGATGGAAATCCAATCGGAGGTAAGTGGGGTTTTGTAGATAATCACGGCAAGGAAGTTGTTCCGTTGGAATATGATATTGTTCAAAATTTCGATGAAGGATTTGCAGCTGTAAATATCGGCGGGAAACTTGATTCGTATGGAAATCCAATCGGAGGTAAGTGGGGATTAATAGATAAAAAAGGCAAGGAAGTTGTTCCGTTGGAATATGATGAAGTATACAGTTTCACTGAAGGACTCGCAAAAGTTAAATCAGAAGAGAAGTGGGGTTTTGTAGATAATCACGGCAAGGAAGTCATTCCTTTAAAATATGATATGGTATATTCGTTTTCTAATGGACGTGCTTATATAGAACTTAATGGCAGAAGGGGATATATAGATAAAACCGGAAAAGAATACTGGTTTAATGACCTGTAAATAGAAAAATCAATTGTAATTTAAATTTACACACGATTTTGAACTACTACATTATTATATTGCAATCTTAACTTTAATTAAATTCCCATTCTATATCGTAAGTTTCCTTAAACTCTGAATTGAATTTTCTATTCCATAATTCCTTTCCTTTTAAGAGTAAGGGTGAAGTTGATATCACAGTCAATTCAACTTTAACTTCCCATTCACAAGGATAATTTTTAAGGTTAGGTGACATATTACATCCATAATATCTGTATGTAAACTTTAATACCGAACCATCGAATTCTACCGGAACAGTATGACTCCATTCATCTTTATTATGCTCCATGCAGTGAATGTATGCTTTGATTTCCTCACCTTTTTTTATTAAATCTTGTATTACGCAAACTCCCCCATTATTTCCACCTTTCTTCTTGTAAGTATGAGAGGTTAATATGGTAATGATTTCTTTTTTCTTATTGCCTTTATCGCGTTTGTACTCTACTTTATAATATAATTCCTGAACCTTCGCATAGTTATCAGCATTTGGAGCAAGTTCAAGACAGAGTTTCAAATTTTTACAGGCATCGTCATACTTTCCGAGTTTATCCTGAAGAACTCCGAGCTGATAATATGCTTCAGACCAATCTGGAGCAAGTTCAATGGCTTTATTAAATTCACTGACTGCTTCTTCAAAGTCTGAATTTGTTTTTGCAATTTCAACAGCTGCCTGACCTCGTGCAAGATGCTTTCGGGCTTCCTCCGGAACATCCTGAGCTAATATACTTGCCGTAAAAATTAAAGAAAAAACAAAAAGAGCAAGAAAAATTAATTTAGTTTGATTTGTTATATTCATTTCTTTTTCTACATATTGTTTAAATTTCTAAACTATAAATTTGTTTATAGGTATCAATCTTTTTACAAATTCATCCGATGAGTTTGTGTATCACATGGTTTTATGATCTTGCAGGACCGGAAGGCGGATTTCTTCCGGCTCCAGTACAATCTCCGCTACAAGTACCATTGCACTTTGAGAAACAATCACCCTGGCAGGGACCTGTGCAGGAACCTGTACAGCCTGTACAATCACAAGTAGATTCTTCCAGAGATTTATTCGTTGATGGTCCGCTCTTTCCTTCGCATTCACCTGCACAAGCACCTTCGCAGGATCCTGTACAATTGCATGTACAACTACTTTCACAGTCATTTGCACATCCACCGGCACAATCTGCAGTACAAGTTCCTTCGCAACTATTCTCACAATCAGTTGGTATCTTCGGTTTTATGAATGAATTTTTATTAAAAGCATATAATTCTCTTCCCAGTGAACCTAAACCTAAAAATGCAATTGTCGGTAATGCTATCATTGATGCAGTTTTGAAGAACTCTCTGCGGGTTTGATTTTGACTTAATATATCATTCCCTGATGATTTTTTCTGAATGGATTTATTACTATTCCCCATAATAAATACCTCCCGGTTCAATTAATTAAACTAATCGAATATCATAGATATTATTCCGATTTCCAATCTATTAATTTATATACAGGTATCTGATTATTTTATATAATTCATCGGATGAATAACCGGCATTACCGCTTGATTCATCCGATGAGATGAAAAAATATTAAGTTATTTTATCAGCATCATTCGCTTTGTATCAGTAAATTCTCCCGACTTCAGACGGTAGAAATACGCTCCGCTTGATAAATTAGCACCATTGAAATCTACAGCGTAGTTTCCTGCTGATTTCATTTCGTTGACCAAAGTCATGACCTCTCTTCCGAGAACATCATAAATCTTCAGTGTAACGAGTCCGTTCTTTGGTAATGAATAGTTAATCTTCGTCACCGGATTGAACGGATTCGGATAGTTTTGTGATAATGAGTAAGCTTCAGGTATTTCTCCATTATGGCCT
>DATCHW010000233.1:0-4825 GCA_036508135.1 Ignavibacteria bacterium | reverse complement strand
ATAGTATATCTAAAACTTGTTGTATATATGTCTTCTATATGAGATTCTAACATGTCAATTGATGTTCAAGAAATAAAGCAAGAGTTATTAAAATTATTTGAAGATAAAGAAAACTCTGTGAGAATTGGACTGGTTAATGGTAGTCCAAACGATAGACAATTCTATATTGATCTATACATATTTTATTTTATTTTTGAATGTTTATCCTTGAGTTTAAGAGTTGAAGGACCCTATGATAGACTAACAGAATTTTTTGGTTTATTAATAAAAAATGATGAAATTAGGACAATACATCAGAATCTTACCAATTTAAGAGTGTTTTTTAGAAATGAAATAAATGATACGAGTTTTTTATCTGATGACTTAACTAAATTCTTAGATTACATGAAAAAGAGTGATTTATGCGATAATTTATATTTTTTCAAAAACAATTATTTTTACACAAACATTGGGGCTAATAACTATACGGAATTATTAATAGAGTTGTATTTTAAAATACATCCGTGTGAAGAAAATTATATTAAAAATTTTTTATCAACTATTAAATTAGAACTACGCCAAAAAACATCTGAAGATGATGACGACTTTGGTCCTGTTTCAAATTTGAAGAGGAAAGATCCAAAAATTCTTATAAGAACAGATGCAACCAAAGATATTGCTAGAATTATACAACAAAAGAATAAACAGTTGAATGGCGTTTCTCCTGCATATTTCGAAAGATATTGGATTTTTCTGTCTTTATATTATTTAGAAACAAATGTCCATCAACTAGAAGAAATATATTTTAACAATACTATACTTGTGGGAATGTCTTACCACATAATTTCAGATTATGTTAATGGCACACCTCTCAGAGCATACAATACATATCACATATTTAATACCGAATTAGGGCAAAGTGGATTAATACTTTCACCCTTTCCATTTATAGGCCTTTTAACCAGATATATTAAAGAAAATAATAACAATTATTTTAAGGAACCTCCCAATTTAAGAGATTTTCTCATTCCATCATTAGGTGATTGTTTTTGGCTGACTGAATCAAAAAATATTAAATATTTTGATTTATTGACCTCAACACCTACAACTGGAAGAACTATGTATGATGGGATTCAAAGCATTTTAGAATGTAATATTGGGCAAACAGAGAGAAAAATTGATAAGTTTTTACCAAAATGGAATATAGTTGACTTAAATAAATTAAATAAGTTCTGGTCAAATATCAGCCTTGAATTTGAGGATAAAAACGTATCTATAAAATCAAACACTTTAAAAGAAAATACAGTTCAAAATATTGATTCCGAAAATATGCTTAAAAATATAGAGCAGATTCGTAAAATGAGTACAATTGAGAAACCACTTAGAATAGCTCAATATTATTCTTGGTTAAAAGATCTCAATCTGGAAGTTGAAAAAATATTAATAAACGATAGCCCAAAATCAGCCGATTATATTCAATCGAAGTATGGACTTACTCCATTAGAGTTCAAAGAAATTATAGTACTTCACTGTAGTATGGGATGGTTTATAAATCAATCATTATTGTTTAGATCAAGCACAAAGAGTAAAGATGATCTGAGATCAAATGCTGAAATCGTCTGTGTGTTAGCAACACTTAATAAATATAGAAAAAATAAGAATAATAAATATATTACATATTCCATGGTTCTAAAGAATGTTAAAAAATACACGCGAAAAGAAAAAATAAATTCGTTTATTTTTAAAAATAATGATGTTTTCGAGTATAAATTTCTAATGAAATGGATTTCGAAAGAGACAAATAGGTTCGAAAAGATTCAAAATGAATTTAATGAAATTAAAAAAGATCGTGAATTGTATTATGCTCTCATTCCGGGAATCCAAGCCTCAAGTTTTCATAATTTTATAAATACAATCTTTTCGCATGCTGAAAACAACATTCAAAATATTGTATATAAAAAGCAAAATAAATTTTATAGAATATTAAAATTGATTTTAGAATACCAGATAATTGCAGCTATTATTGCTGGACTGATTGTAGTCTTCATACAGAAATTACTGGACTGATTGTAGTCTTCATACAGAAAAGATATTTCTCATGATATTCTCATGATTCTTTTGCAAACAACCTCTTAATCAGTAGTTTTTGTTTTGTTCTTTTTCAATACTAGAAATAGGATCGGACAGAACAGCTACATTTATACATAAAAGATAGCCATTTTTAAAAATCGAAGTCTTCTAAGAGTTCAGTTTTCTGAGGATTTGAGGTGAAATATTGAAAAATAGCTACATATTAGAGAAATGTAGCCATGCCTTAAAATCTGCTGTTTCATCTTAAAAAACGATGCTTTAAGTTCTATTTTTAGTATAAATATTACAGAATAATATATGATATGCGGATTATCATACAAGCATCATAAAATTTACATGTGATCATCATATTTTAGTATGTGTGACCAAAGAATCAAAGCGTGTGAATGCGATAGTTGATATGCGGTTGTATGATGAAGTAATGAAACTGGGTTTCAGTATATCTGGAGCTATCATAATGGGACTGGAGAAGTTAATAGAGCCTCCGAAAAAAGAGAAAGAAATTAGACCAATGGAAAGTATAGCACCTGAAGTTTTAACAGCGAAGGATAGCCTGATACAAAGCTTAGAAGTCCATACAATTGATTTGAACAAAAGAATTGAGAGTTTAGAAGAACAACTGAAAGTTAAAGAGAATGGTTATTATGAAAGAATAGAGGACATGAAAGAACAGCTAAAATCGAAGGATGAAAATCAGCTATCAAGAATTACAGATCTCAAAGAAGAGATAACCTTACTCTGCGATCAACTAAAAGAAAAAAATTCCCAGATTAAAAACCTTACAACAATAACGGAAAGTCAGGTGAAAAGTTATAAGATGATTGAAGCACCTGGAGCCAAATGTCCCTGGTAGAGATTTTGGTAATGAAGTGTCATTAATGATAACTCAAATGCATAGCTATGTTAATAGTATAGACGGTGATATACAACATCAGACAAAAAAGAATCATGAACGTTATTTCTAAAAAAAGTTTAATTCCTTGGTCTGATCGATTGAAGAATTTATCTACATGTTCCTTGAAACTCATTATAATGTTTAACTATATTATGCTCTATTTCTAATTTTGCTTATTATTAGGAAACAGTAATTGGAAAAAGAAGATTTTGAATTGCAGGAAGGAAGAGTGATCGAAACTTCCTGCACATCCAAACACAGAGGCTTGTTTTACAATCTAACTATGACCTTCTGTTCTATAAAACTTATGGAAGAAATTCTTCTGAATATTATTTCGAAAAAGAAGAGGGGAATCAACTTACAGAAGCCAATAGCTCACTTTGGGTTTGAACATAACATAAGAATACATTCTGTGTCGGTGTAGAAGCGCATGCAACCATCTGTTGTTTCAAGTGTATCTACACTCCGGTAAAGCATCTCCTCAGACAGTTTATATTCATCTTCCCGTAACGTATCCAGAAGGAATTTATATACCCTAGCGGGATCGTGATGATCAATAAAATAAGCTTTTACTGCAGCAAAATATGGTTCCGTTGCAAAAATAATTTTTCTGTACTTTAAGGCTATTATTATTTCCTTTAAATGTTATTTTACCCCCAATTTGATCATCCAAATTACCTTATTGTGAAGGATTTCAACGATTCTGTAAAATGTTCATATTTTTTGCAACAGAACTGAATATGGTAATGTGAATGACAGAGGTTAATTATCCTCTGCCATTTGTGAAAACCTAGTATCCCCCAAGGACTAGATTAATTATTATAGACAGTTATGTGATATAACATTTTTTATAAATTTTAAATGTATAAAACAAGTATTATTTTATTGACTGTGATGTAGGAACAAGAGGAAGAACTTTTAAAGATTAAACGCATTACAGAAAAAGAAGAGTTATAATGCGAGGATCGAAGTGCCCAAACCCAGATCCTCAAACCCTATCGAAGGGGATAGTACACCTTGCTTAGAGGAGATAGTGCCCTTGCTTAGTATACACCATGCAACCATTGATAATAAAAGTTTCGTTCCCGAAAGGGTTAAACAACTCATTGAACTGTTGAAGTATCCTGAAGTACAGACTTTTCTAAAACTTTTAATTGATAATTCAATAGTAACAAGTGACTTGAATATCTTGAAAAGACTTGCAACTATTGAAAATAAATTAGGATTCAATGACTTGTTAGACTCTGACGAACCTACTATCCCAGAGCAACTTTCTATTTTAGCTGATAGGATTGCCGAGATTGTTAACGAGCCTCGCTGTGAGCCGGAGAATAGCCTCGCTGTGAGCCGGAGAATAGCCCCACGACGAAGACAGAGTCAAGAGCGCATTTACTTGTGGCTAAGTTGAAAGGTATGCGCGGCAAAGGATTTCTAAGCTCACAGGAGATTGTGCAGTTTCTCAAACATGGAATCGAGGAGAGGTACAAAGTGGGCGACAAACAGAATGTACGGCAAGTCAAAAAAGAAGTCCTGCAAAAAATCGTTGAACTATTCCCAGATATGCAGCTAGACAAAAAGAAGTATGGCAGGAGCGAAGTAAGGCTGATACTCGGAACGTAAGGGAGCGTAAGACACTTACAGACGGATCGACTGAGAACAAGCCAGCAAACTACCAGGATAAGCACCTAACCACAGCATAAAGAAGAAAGTTGGTTAACAATTCGACTGCACTTCTTTGAGTTAACAAGTAAGTAGAATGTGATTAGTTGTAGATATATTAATTAATTATATAAAATTATATAAAATAAATATTCTAGTTTTTGAATTTCAGAATTGTCTGTAAGCTGTTACGGTCCCTTA
>DATCHW010000232.1:0-2102 GCA_036508135.1 Ignavibacteria bacterium | reverse complement strand
TATTCAATCTAAAACTGAATTTCATAGTGATAGCTATCGAATAATTCTGGATAAAATAAAAAACGTTTTTAAAAATATTGGATGTAAGTGGATTAACCATTCTGAAATGAGGAAAACATCTAATCAATTCGGATAAAATCTATTTATTCTCCTAAAAATGGAGTGAACCAGAAAAAATTAAAAAGACTCTAAAATTATGATTCATTTTTGTCACATCCAGTGAAACTGATTATTTTCGTCACTGTACTGGTGTACATTAATTTAGTTACTGTTAATGTTACAGTATATTTCCCAGGTACACTATATTTATGTATAGGATTCTGAGCTATTGAAGTACTTTTATCACCGAAGTCCCAGGACCAAAAAGTGGGCGATCCGGTACTCTTGTCTATAAAGTTTATTGTTGGCGGTGTTATTGAGAAGGAGGCAATTATATCAAAATCAGCAACTAGAGGTTTTATGTTCATTGCATGTTTAGCTTGTATGTCTCTTGCGTAATTTTCGTTTTCGGGTAATGCAAGTGCAGTTGCCGATAATAATATCAAACTAATAACTCCAAAGAACAAGTTAAATTTTTTCCACAATTCATGTCTCCCATATGATTTTATATCGCAACACGTACTATACAAAACATGCACAGAAGTTACTTTATTTATTTTATAAGCCTAGAGTGAAAATAATATTTGACAATAATTTAATTAAAAACCCCCCACTCCCCAAAAGTGTTGAACTTTTTTTAATTCAGAGATTCACTCTCTGTTTAACACTGATATTTCCCCAAATAAAACCTTGATTTAACAGCGGTCTCTGCAGCGATCGTCACAGCGGTCGTGGTGACCACCGTGTTCATCACAGTTGTCGTGGTGATCATCACAGTTGTCGTGGTGATCACAGTGTTCATTACAGTTGTCGTGGTGATCACAGCCGTGATCGTCACATGCACTTGCTGCTCCAACAGTTAATGTTGCTACAAAAAGTACTGCAAGCAAAACCGAAAACATTTTTACTACTCTACTAACTGATTTTTTAACCATTTTCTTACTCCCTTTATTATATATATTTTAACAAAAAATTCTCTATTTTTCAAAATGTCATTAATTATAAATATATCGTGTTTTAATTTCGTATGTAAGACTGTAAATATGTTTCCTTTTTTAATTTATTTAAACACTAGCCTTCTAAGAGGCTCCTTTTAGATTAATTTTGAGTGATAAATATTTACTTACATACATTAAATTATATAAAAACATATTTATATAAAAACGAAGAGAGATCTAGGTATAGATTATGCAAACAAACTTTATAACTCTGCACAACTTTAAAAATATAAAAACCGTGATTTTTCTGCCATTTTACGGGTATGAGTGGTTACAGGATCGACAATAAAATAATCTGAAGTCTACTGCGATCTGAGAAATCTTACAAAATACCAGATAATTCTTACAAATCGTAGCACATTAGTTGAGTTTGTGAGAATTAGTCGAGATTTATTACTCCTGATAATCAACATGTTTTAATATTGCTTAATGTTGAACATATTCATTCAGATCAGGTAGTTTCTGGTTTAGTCGCCTCTACAAATCAACATCGGCTAAAGTCTGCTATGTTTTTGGGTTAACAGCCATTCAAAGTACAAACGAGTAGTTACACTTGAAGTTACACTTTAGCATCAATCTCTGATTATAGTCACAGACTAATTGTTTTCTACAAAAAAATATAAAGCATCACAGTAAAAGCATTAACTACAGGCTGATAAGGACTTTCCACATAATATATCACCACCATTTATTTCCCTCACAACCAGTACACATTTGCGCACAGTCAGCCTGTCAATCACTCTTCTAAAGTTCCGACCCAAAAAAAACTGCTTAATATATGTCTTTTTTCAGTAAAGTTTTAACAAAATATATTCTAGAAAAATAGATACCGAATCCATGTAGTAAAAAATTAAGTAAATAATTGTAACTATTCAGCCTATATAAAACAACATCGAGAGCCATCCTTATCTAGATTCGTTAGACAAATTTCTATGAATTGATTTTCTTTAAATGCTGGCGATTGATTATGTTTTTCCAATGTTCATAAGTTTTTTATTATATTCA
>DATCHW010000231.1:0-22830 GCA_036508135.1 Ignavibacteria bacterium | reverse complement strand
ATTACACTCATAGTTACCGGGAGTTTGTTTTCTATTTACAAGTATTGATATTTCTCTACCTTGAATGTCAAATACTTTAATCTGTACATCTGATGTTTTTAATATTTGATATTTAATTTTTGATATTGAATTGAAGGGGTTAGGATAGTTTTGAAAAAGTTTATAATCATTTAATACTGTTTCTTCTTTATGTATTCCAGTAATTTGTCCTCCACCGTTTGTAGTGTGAATTCCATTTCCTTGAAATGCCCATCCGGTAGAATAATTTATAAAATCAATACAATATACTACCCCGACATTATATGAAGAATCTATTTCCTGATATCCCCAAACTGCTCCTCCATTTGTAGTTTTCCAAATCATTGCTGTTATATGTGAATTTGGAAGATACTTGTATCCTCCTGCCCCATAAATTGTATCTTTATTTATGATTGAAAATTTTGTTATACTTCTTCCTATATTCTGAATTCCTGGGGCTATAGACTGCTGAATCCAATTCAATCCTCCATCTGTTGTTTTATACATATTACCAATACTTGCCCAACCCGTATATTCATTGATAAAAGTGATCTGGTATAAATCTGTACCCGGACAGGAAACTTGAAACCAATTATTCCCGCTGTTTGTAGTTTTCCAAAGGGCACTAGAATTATTTACCCACCCAACATATTCTCCATTTACTTTTTTATTATAAAAGAATATTTCATTTCCTCCAACATTTGACCCTGCTTGTATAGTTAAATTTATTCCTCCATTCGTAGTTCTCCAGATGTAAGGTACCCCATCTATCCAGCCGCTTACCCAGCCGGTATCTTTATTAATAAATGATAATCTGTTATATCCTATACCTGAATAAGATGAAACGCTATCCCAGGTCACACCCTTATTAAATGTCCTGTATAAAAATGAGTAACCATTTATTGTTGAAATTGAATAAAAAATTGTTGAATCTATTTTCTGACATGCATAATTATAACAATGCTTAATTTGAATCCAATTTTGGCCTCCATTAGTTGTTCTCAGAATTCCGCGATTTGAATCGATATTTTGAGTAATTATTATACCTGTATTCTCATCAAAGAATTTAACATCCAAAGTCTGTCGATATGAAGGAAATACAGGTAAGGGATACCACTGAGCAATACAATTAGTAATGAATAATGAATAACGAGTAATGAAGAGCAAAAGAATAGCGGTTACAACAATTTTAAGTTTTCTCATATTAAAAAATTTTATTTCCCCAAATTTTTTAAAATTTGAATTTATATTAGAAACCTATATCATATCATGATTTTAAAATATGCAAATATTTTTCCAACAAATTGTTGAATTTTATTTGTTAAAATTAGAAAGTTATAAAATGAATTATAAATATTAAATTTTGTAGAGATAGCTCTTTAAAGAAAGTAATTACACTATATTAAGAATTGCAAATAAGTTTAAAAACTAAATAAAGATTTGATTATTAATGGTTTATCTTATATGATGTCTAAATAGTTGATTTATAAATTGCTAGATTAACTTGTTAGTTTATATTTATCTTGTTCAAAGAGTTTTGGGTGTTTCTCATATTATATCTTAATTACAATCTTTCCGAATTGTTCAGAATTATTCATTCTGAGAAATGCATTTATATAATCTTTAAATTCAAAAATTTTATCTATCACAGGTTTGATATTATGTTCACTTACAAAACTCATCATATCTTTGAAATCTTTGTCAGACCCCATAGTTGTTCCATATAATACAATCTGCTTCCAGAATAATTTCCTCATGTCAAAGTTATTTGCGTTCCCCTTGGTAGCTCCGTAATTTACGATCCTGCCTCCCGGTTTGACAACATTCATTATTTTTGAAATAACATCTCCTCCTGTCCCGTCTATCGCTGCATCAATCTTGTTATTTAAAATATTAATGAGCACTTCATCCCACATCTCATTTTGATAGTTGAAACCTTCAAATGCACCTAATTGTTTAGCAGTTTTAATTTTTTCATTACTTCCTGAAGTAACGAATATATTTGCTCCCGTTGCTTTTGAAAAGAGAAAAGCGAATGTTGCTACACCGCCTCCGATTCCTGTGATTAATACATTTTCACCTGATTTAATATTTGCCTTTACCAGTACAGCCCTGTATGCAGTGAGTCCTGCAAGAGGGATAGCAGCTGATTCGCTTAATGACAGATGTTCCGGTTTCGGATAAACTTTAGAGGCAGGAACAGTGATATATTGAGATAACGTTCCATTTTCCGGCAAACCTAATATATTAAATTTGCTGCTTTGATAATTTTCGTTATCTCCCCAATTTGAACCCGGGTTTATTATTACTTCATCGCCTTTTTTAAAACCTGCCACTTCATCTCCAATCTTATCGATAACTCCTGCACAATCTGAACCCAAAATAATTGGAAATTTTATTCCTGAATATAAACCTTTAGTTATCCATAAATCCCTGTGATTTAATGCTGCATAATGAATTTTAATTAATACTTCATCTTTTCCCGGAAGTAAATCTTTTACTTCCTGAATTGCTAAATTTTCTTTAAGAAAATTTATTTCTCCGGTTTTACTTAATACTATTGCTTTCAATTCAATTAATTTTTAATTCTATAGATACCGGGCAATGGTCACTTCCCATTATTTCGTTATGAATATTCGCTGATACAACTTTTTCCGCAAAATCCTCCGATACCATAAAGTAATCTATTCTCCATCCTACATTCCTTTCCCTTGCTCGCGTGAACATATCCCAGTATGAATACCATCCCGGCTCGGGATTAAATTTCCTGAAAATATCAACGTATCCTAAGTTTATTATTTTATCTATCCATTCCCTTTCTTGGGGAAGAAATCCTGTGTTATTGGAATTCTCTTTCGGTCTTGCCAAATCTATTTCCTTGTGTGCGGTATTATAATCACCCGTTACTATTACACCTTTCCTGCCGTAATAATTTTTCTGAAGATAGAAAAACAGTTCATCATAAAAATCAAGTTTGTATCTCACTCTTTCAGGTCCTCTACCTCCGTTCGGGAAATAAACATTCGCAAGTACAAATTTCTCATATTCCGCAAATATTACCCTTCCCTCTATATCAAATTCTTCCTTACCAAAACCTTTTTCGATTTTCAGAGGTTGAATTTTTGAAAAGACAGCGACGCTCGAATATCCTTTTCTGTGTGCGGAAAACCAGTATTCGTGGTATCCCTTGAGGTCTATCAATTCTTTGCTAACTTGATTTTCCTGGATTTTGGTCTCCTGAAGACAAATTATATCTCCTCCGGATTCTTTTACCCAATTTACAAATCCTTTTTTTATTGCAGCCCGGACTCCGTTAACGTTCCACGTATATATTTTTATCGTTTTATTTACTGATGCCATTACTTTATCATCGGTTTATTTGACCTCGTCCAGGCAATTATTCCGCCTGTTAAATTTAATGGATTTTGAAATCCCATCTTTTTCATCTTCTGCATAGCATGATGACTCCTGTTACCGCTTCGGCAGTAGATGAGGATTGTTTTATACCTGTCAAGTTCGCTGACTTTGTTTAGAAAATTTGAATTATGATAATCAATATTAATTGACCCTTTGATCCTTGAATCTTTAAATTCATTTTCTGTCCGCACATCCAGAATAATGTTCTCGTTGTTCTTCATCAAATCATCAAACTGTTGAACATCAATGTCGGAACTATCTGTGTTTCTTGAAAATATATTCTCGAAAAATGACATTTCAATTTTTTAAATTAAAAATAATTTCCTTCACTTTTTAGCTGTAAACCGTCATAAAAATTTTATTATTATTAACTTTTTGTAATCAAATTCAAAGCAGATCCTGCAAGGAACCATTTTATTTGGTGTTCATTCAAAGAGTGCTGTAGTTCTATTTTTTCTTTTGTACCGTCTGAATGCTTCAAGTACATTTCAATTATCGATTTTGGCTTTAAGTAGTTCAGATCGAGGTCTATTAAATCATCTTCTCTTATCTTATTATAATCTTCCGTATTCTCGAAAGTTAATGGCAAAATTCCCTGTTTCTTTAAATTCGTTTCATGTATTCTTGCAAAAGATTTTACAATTATCGCTTTACCGCCTAAAAATCTTGGTTCCATCGCTGCATGCTCTCTGGAAGATCCTTCTCCATAATTCTCTTCTCCGACTACAACCCATCCTGTTTTATTTGCTTTATAATCCCTCGCTGTCTTTGGTACTTCGTCATAATTTCCTGTTACAAAATTTCTCACCGTATTCATCTTGTCATTAAAATAATTTATAGCGCTTATGAACATATTATTTGAAATATTATCGAGATGTCCTCTGTACTTCAACCACGGACCCGCCATAGATATATGGTCTGTAGTGCATTTCCCTTTTACTTTTATTAAAAGTCTCAGATCATGAAAATCTTTTCCTAAATCAGGAGCTTTAAAAGCTTCTAATTTCTGGAGCCTTTTACTTTCTTTTTTAATTCTGACATTAATCTTAGTTCCGTCTTCTGCCGGTTTCACGAAACCGAATTCCCCTCTAAGAAATCCTTTACCGGGTAGTTCATTTCCTTTCGGTTCTTCAATCTTTACTTTTTCACCTTTATCGTTTATTAATTCATCTGTCATAGGATTGAACAAAAGAGTTCCTGCAATCGCAAAGGCAGTAACTATTTCCGGTGAAGCTACGAAGGAATGTGTTGCGGGATTACCGTCATTTCTTTTTGCAAAATTTCTGTTATATGAAGTTATTATCGAATTTCTTTCTCCGTCTTTTGTATCATGTCTTTTCCATTGTCCGATGCAGGGTCCGCAGGCATTAGCAAGAACTAAACCGCCGATTTTTGTGAATGCATCCAATTGCCCGTCCCTTTGAATAGTTGCCCTGATTTGCTCCGAACCTGGCGTAATCACAAATTCTGATTTTGCTTTTAATCCCTTTTCATTTGCCTGAATGGCAAGAGACGCTGCTCTTTCCATATCTTCGTATGATGAATTTGTACAGCTTCCTATTAACGCTACCTTCAGTTCTTCCGGATAATTATTTTTCTTTACTTCATATTTAAAACTTGAGACCGGTACTGCTAAATCCGGAGTGAACGGACCATTAATATGCGGTTCTAACTCGGATAAATTAATTTCAATAATTTTATCATAGAATTTTTCACTTTCAGGATCTGCTTTTAAATAATCTTTTAATTCATTCGCAAGATTTCCGATTTCCTCTCTTCCTGTAATTTTTAAATAGTCGAACATTCTGAAATCATAGGGGAATAATGAAGTAGTGGCACCAATCTCTGCCCCCATATTACAAATTGTTCCCTTACCTGTGCAGGAAATCGATTCAGTTCCCTCACCGAAATATTCTATGATTGAATTTGTTCCACCCTTGACAGTCAAGATTCCAGCGAGTTTTAAAATAACGTCTTTCGCAGAAGTCCAGCCGTTCATCTTCCCCGTCAACTTCACACCGATAATTTTGGGAAATTTGAGTTCCCACGCCATTCCTGCCATAACATCAACTGCATCCGCACCTCCAACGCCAATTGCAACCATACCGAGTCCGCCTGCATTGGGAGTATGTGAATCTGTACCTATCATCATCCCACCCGGGAATGCATAATTTTCAAGTACGACCTGATGAATGATGCCTGCACCAGGTTTCCAGAAACCAATTCCGTATTTAGAAGATACACTCTCAAGAAAATCGTAAACTTCCTTATTATCATCAAGAGCCCTGAGCAAATCACTTTTCGCTCCTAATTCTGCCTGTATAAGATGGTCACAATGTACTGTACTCGGAACAGCTACTTTTTTCATATTTGCGGACATAAACTGCAGCAAAGCCATTTGAGCAGTTGCATCCTGCATTGCAACTCTGTCCGGTCTGAAATCAGCAAAATCAGTTCCTCTCGTAAATTCTTTTTCTGATAAATCGGAATGGGCATACAGAATTTTCTCGGTATAAGTCACAGGTCTTCCTAAAATCAGTCTTGTCTTTTCAACTCTTTCCTTCAGACCTGAATATAAATCCTTGATTTTATCAATATCAAAAATCATTTTTAATCTCCTTTTTGGGTTTATTATCTTCAAAAAATTTATTTAAATTTTTTATATCAAATATAGGTAAATTACATTTGTAATTTTCGCAAATGTAAACTGATGTTTTATTATCCGTGGTCCCAAGTGAATCAATAAATACGGAAATCCCGGCAATTTCTTTATTCTTTTTCAGAACTATTTTATCCGGCAAATATTCACGATTTATTTTATTTATGATTTCTTTCATAAAATTATCATCTGTATCTCCTGAAATAATAATTTCTTTCACAGAACCGGTATAAAAGCCATATGCTGTTAAGAGCATGGGGCTTGAAAATGGAAGCTTCTCCAAATCACTATAAAACAATTCCAGACTGTTTTTTACTTTTTCCATGTAATCTTCATTTTGCGTAATAATCCCAATCTTAAAAAGATTAATCAGCTGAACAGAATTTCCTGACGGTTCAGCGCCGTCATATATTTCTTTGATATTTAATATAACATCTTTTGTGTTTTTAGAGTTGTCGAAGAATCCGCCTGATTCATCATAAAATTTATTTAAGGCAACTTCATTAAGAGTGACGGCAATATTTAAGTATTTTGAATCAAAACCTGCCTCATATAAATTCAATAATCCATTTATGAAAAACGCGTAGTCTTCCAATGTACCTTCATATTTCACTTCTCCGTCTCTGTATCTGTGATAAAGAATTTTATCTTCTTTTGAAAATAATTTACCAAGAATAAAATCAGCACTTTTCACAGCAGCAGATAAAAACTTTTTATCGCCGCTTACCTGATAAATCTTTGCTAATGCAGATATCATAATGCCGTTCCAAGAAGTTAAGATTTTATCATCAAGATGCGGCTTTGGTCTTTCAGATCGGATTTTTCTTAACTTCTTTTTCGATTTTTCAAGTATTGAAATAATTTCCGCATCTTCCTTATTTTCGGCTTTTGCAATTTCATTTATATCGTTTGAGATGAAAAGGACATTCTTATTACCGAATACATTATGCGGATCATTGATTGTGTTACCGGAATACTCTGCACCATAAAAAGAATTAAAAATATTTCCATTTTCCAACCCAAGAATTTCCTCAATTTCTTTTCTTGTCCATAAATAAAAAGCACCTTCTTCTTTAGGGGACTTGCCTGAATGATCCGGAAAACTTTCTGCATCTTCCCCTGAATAAAATCCTCCGTTTGTATCCGTTAAATTATTCAGCACATAAATGGATATATCCTTTGCTATATCAAGAAATATCTCTCTTCCGGTTATCTGATAAGTCTCAGCGTATGTTATAGAAAGCTGTGCCTGATCATACAACATTTTTTCGAAATGCGGTACCCTCCAGTAGGAGTCAACCGAATACCGGTGAAATCCTCCCTCGAGATGGTCATACATTCCCCCATAATACATTTTCAATAAAGTGAATGTAACTATATCCAGTGCCTCGATATTTCCTGTCTTGTAATAATATTTCAATAAAAAGTCAGGAAGAACAGGTCTTGGAAATTTATTACCGGAACCGAATCCTCCGTGCTCATCATCATAAGCATTTTTTGCCTGCTCGAATGTCTTATCCTCTAAAAATATTATGTTCTCTTTGTCAAAACTCAATTTAGTCTTTCCGGAGATTTTCTTCTCTAAAAATTCCGTTATTTTATTTCCGCTTTCAACCACCTCACTCTGCTTTTCTTTCCATATTTTGTTTATCTCTTTGATAATGTCTTCAATTCCGGACCTTCCGTACTTAGCTTTAGGAGGTATATATGTTGCACCGTAGAATGGTTTTAAATCCGGTGTAAGAAACATATTTAAAGGCCAGCCGCCGCTGCCAAGCATTGACTGCAATGCCATCATATAGATTTTATCAATATCAGGTCTTTCTTCCCTGTCAACTTTTATATTCACAAAAGAATCATTCATCAGTCCTGCGATTTCCTTATTTTCAAAAACTTCTCTTTCCATCACATGGCACCAGTAGCAGGTGGAATAACCTATTGATAAAAAGATGGGTTTATTTTCATCCTTCGCTTTTTTAAAAGCTTCTTCGCCCCAGGGATACCACTGAACAGGATTATAAGCATGCTGCAAAAGATACGGACTCTTTTCATTTATTAACTTATTCGGTATCAAATACTAACTCCAAAATTTATTTTAATAATTTAGATTTTTAATTCCACAGGAAAACTGAAATATTTTGTCCCAATTTACTTAATAATAAAACAATAATTAATTATTTAAAATTCATATAAAAGGTTAAAAGAATAACTTTTTTTTAAGGCATTTGATTTTTATATTGCTGTAATTGTCAAATTAATATTTACATATGTCAAAAATTATTTTTGAAATAAATTACAATGTTTTTCCGGAGAAACGTGAAGAATACCTTCAGATAGTCGAAGAACTTAAAACCCGGATTCGGGAAAATACATCATCTGATTATTTTGTTCTCGAAAACAAAAAATTAACTAATAACTTCTCTGAACTGTATATTTTTGATTCCCGGGAAGATTTTGATAATATGGAGGATAATCAGGATGAAGCCACGAGTGAACTGATTGAAAAGATATTCGATGAATTTATTGTAAACAAAAAAGTAAATTACACAACTAAAGAAGAAGTATAATTTTTACAATTTTTTATTATTTTTGAAAGTAGCTGTTTTCATAAACAGGCTACTTTTTTTTCTTATAATAAATAATTTTATTATCTGCTGTCGTTCATGAAAATTAATGAATTATTCAATGCCAATGGAAATTTTGATTTAGGAAGGAATATTTATATCAAAATCGGTATTGGTATTATCACTTCATTGATTATCATTCTTTTCCTTCCGAATTATGAAAATACTACGATTGAATCCGAAGTCGGTACAATATGGTCTCACGAAGATTTGATCGCTGCTTTCTCATTCCCGATTTACAAGGATGAACCGGAATATGAACAGGAGAAAAAAGAAGCTGTGAAAATAATCAACCCCGTTTTTTCGGAGTTCCGTGTTGATGAAAATGAATTAAAAGATTCTATCGGCAATTTTTTTACAATACTTGATGAAGTACTCAGTAAAGCTTCAGCTCTTGAAAAAAATAAGGAAGGCGGAATTAATTCCGATAAACTTAATAGTATTAAAGAAAAACTCGGTTTCGAAATTGCAGACGAACACTGGCTAAAGCTTTTTCAATATTTTAAAAACGAAATTAAAGATAATAGCACTTCATATCAGAATATTAAGGTTTATTTGAAACAAACAATACTTTCTTATTATTCGAAATCTGTAATTAATGTAAATAAGTCCACCATCCCCACTAATAAGATATCGATCAAAAAGGATAACCAGAAAACGATGGACTCGGAATTACTCAGTAAAGTGTTTGACAAAAACGAAATATCAGGTTTGATTCGTGATAAAATTAATTCTCAGGTTCAGGATGAAATATTGAGAGGAATATTTTTTTCTGTTGCTGATAAATTTTTGAAGGAAAATCTGATATTTGATAAATCCCTCACCGATCTCGAAATTCAGAATAAGGTTGAACAGATCCCAAAAACAATAGGAATTGTGAAAGAAAATGAGAGGATCATCAGCAAACACGACCCGATTACAAAAAACACCAAACAAAAACTCGACTCCTATAAAAAAGTCCGGCTCGAAAAAGCCGGTGTACAGGATTATTTTGTCCAGTATCTCGGGAAAATTTTAATTGTTCTTGTTTTGCTCACTATGATGGTTTTATTTTTGTATTATATCAGGAACAGGATTTTTGCCGATAATTCTAAATTGGCATTAATTGCATCTCTCATCGTACTCGTAACATTCTTTTCTTTTTTAAGTCTTAAACTTGAAATCAATGCGCCCGTTGAACTGTTAATATTCGTCTCGGTTGCATCAATAATGCTTACCATTCTGTTTGATTCGCGGCTTGCTTTTTACACAACCGTCGTAATATCATTGCTTGTTGCATCTGTAAGAGGAGGGGATTACACGATATTATTTTATTCCTTATCAGGAGCGGCTCTTGCTATCTTTAGTGTGCGGGATATCAAAAACCGCTCTCAGATTTTCCGTTCATTCTTTTTTATACTTATCGGATATACTGTTTCTATTCTTGCTATCGCACTGGACAGGAACGAAAGCTTTCCGACTGTCATTACAGAATTAATATACGGTGGTATCAATTCTGTAATGTCCCCGATCATTGCTTACGGTCTATTGATATTTTACGAAAAATCTTTTAAGATAACAACCGACCTTACACTACTCGAACTTGCTGATTTCAATCATCCCTTGCTTAAAGAACTATCTACAAAAGCTCCGGGTACATTCCATCACAGCATAGTTATGGGCAGTATGTCAGAAGCCGCCGCTGAAGCAATCGGCGCAAACAGAGCCCTTACAAGGGTTGGCTGCTATTATCACGATATCGGAAAAACTATAAGACCCGAATACTATGTTGAAAATCAAATTGAAAGAGTGAACCGCCATGAAGCTCTGAATCCAAACATCAGTGCTAAGATAATAATATCACACGTTAAAGACGGAATTGAACTTGCGAAAAAATATAAACTTCCGCCGGAAATAATTAATTTTATCCCAATGCACCATGGCACTACTCTGGTCTCGTATTTTTTCAATAAAGCGAAAAATACAACTGACGGGAATAAAGAAGATGTGATGGAAAATACTTATATGTATCCGGGTCCCAAACCTCAGACAAGAGAAACAGCAATCGTCATGCTTGCCGATACAATAGAAGCATCAGCACGTGTGATTGAGGATTCTTCTCCCAAAAAACTTGAAGAAAAAATTGAAGAGATAATAGATAAACGACTTTTGGAAGGTCAGCTTGATGAGTGTGACCTGACATTGAAAGATCTGACCCAAATTAAAAAGAGTTTCCTTAATATCCTCGTAGGTATTCATCACCAGCGTATCAAATACCCTGAAGATAAAAAAACTAATTAATGTATATCATTTTTCGAAAACATTTTGTCATCCTGAACAGAGCGAAGCACTATATCGATGGATATTAATTCTAACACAAAACTCTTTGTTAACTTCCTGCGGACAGAAAAATCCTTATCGGAAAATTCCGTGCAATCTTACCTTTTCGATCTGAAAAAGTTTTTTGAATTCCTTGAAAAAGATAAATCAATATCTGATTTAAACAAAGTTGATGAAAAAATTATTCTCGATTTTCTCGGATATATGAGGAATTCAAAAAATAAAAAAGGGGAATACTACAAGGATAAATCCGTAAATAGATTTGTATCTTCTATGCGAACTTTTTTTAAATTTCTTAATAGTGAGAATATCCTGAATGATAATCCTATGGAATTTATCGATACACCAAAATTCGGGAGGGATCTCCCTTCGGTTCTTACTGTTGAGGAAATTGATAAAATATTCTCTCAGGCGGATACGGATACTTCGCTTGGTTTGAGGGATAGGGCAGTACTTGAAACCATGTACGCATGCGGTTTGCGTGTAAGCGAACTTATTAATCTCGAAATAAATGACCTTTATCTTTCCGAAGGATACATACGTGTTTTTGGAAAAGGTTCGAAGGAGAGAATCGTTCCAATCGGAAATTCCGCTGTTAGTTATATTGAAAAATATATTAAAGAGGTACGTACAAAGCTTAAGAATTTGAAGTCTGGAAATAATCTTTTTCTTAATTTCCGCGGCGGTAAATTTTCGAGGATGGGAGTCTGGGATATTGTCAGCAAATACTGCCGCAAAGCCCGCATCGAAAAGGAAATACATCCGCACACATTCAGGCATTCATTTGCTACACATTTGCTTGAAGGAGGTGCGGACATCAGGGCAATACAGGAAATGCTCGGGCATTCAGATATATCCACAACACAAATTTATACACATATCGACAAAGAATATCTCATCGAAGTCCATAAATTATTCCATCCAAGGGCATAGTAAAAAGAACAATTAACCCCGTAGGGGTGGAATATTTGTAGCCAAAGAAATTCTCTCACCTATCTAACCCCGTAGGGGTAAAATATTTGTATTTCTTCCTGCAACTGCATCTGCAACTGCTTCTTCCTCTTTTAACCCCGTAGGGGTGGAATATTTGTAGCAAGAAAGATACCCCCTCCTCTTTTAACCCCGTAGGGGTGGAATATTTGTAGCAAGAAAGATACCCCCTCCTCTTTTAACCCCATAGGGGTGGAATATTTGTAGCAAGAAAAATACCCCTTCCTCTTTTAACCCCATAGGGGTGGAATATTTGTAGCAAGATAGATTATCCTTAGTCATTCTAACCCTGAGAGGGGTGACACAAGACACAAAGAATAAAGAAAGAGCAAAAACAATAAGTAATGAATAATGAAGTATATGCCAAAAGTAAAAAATAATAAATACGTAAAATCCACGCCAGAGGCGGTCAGGCAATAACTTACGTAAAGGAGTTGTACAAGTTTGTCATTATATGTCATTTTAAATATTGATAAATCAGAGAATTCTACAAAAGAAATCATTCAATAAAAACTGGCAAAACTATGCCATTTTGATAGTTGCATAAAGAAGATTATTTTAAAGAACTTATGCAGAATCTTATAACCATATATTATTATGGTTATATCCAAAAATAAAGGAAATAAACTAATAAATCAAGCAATGCTTGTCAATTAATAATTAGAAATTAATTATTAATAATTTAATAGCAAAAACAACCAATAAAAAATTCATCGAGCAATAGCATTTGTGTTTAAGCCCAAATTAGAGTAATTAAAATCTTTAAACCTCAAACCATTTTGAAATATTGTGTTAATATTACATGGTTTAAATTGAGAAATAAAAAAATTAACTTAATAAAACGGATACTGGGAAGAGAAACTTGTCAAATTATGAAGAATTTATTTAACATGTTAAAAGGTTAATTTGCTTTAATAAATTAAAGATAAAATAAAATGACCTATTATATTGATTTATTCTCACCTGAAACTTATGAAGCATTTAAGAATTCAGATAGAAAAATTTCAGGATTCAGAGATAGGCAAAAAGGAATTGCATCGGAGATAAAACCAGGGGATAAATTCATTTGTTATATTACAAAGATTTCCCGGTGGTTTGGAATCCTTGAAGTAGATAGTAATTATTTTGTAGATAATAAACCGATTTTTTATACCTCTAATGATCCATTTGTTATTCGTTTTAATGTTAAAAATGATTTTATTCTTCCATTAGAAAACTCTTTACCAATGAATTTTGATGTTTGCTGGGAAAATCTATCTTTTACGAAAGGCAAAGCAAAAAATGACAGAAGTTGGACATCAATGGTAAGAGGTAGTTTGAGAAAATTATCAGACGAAGACGGAAAATATTTAGAGGGTTTAATTATTGCCCAACTTACTAATCCTGTTATTTATAGCTTAATGGATGAAGATAAAAAGAAATTAAAATCCACATCTGTAAAAACACAGGATAGTAAACAAGTAAATGTATCAATTCCCGAAAATGAAGAAATCAGTAAGATAGAAAGCAGTTATATCCAAACACCAAGGGATTCAAATAAGATTCAGGCATTACTTGCAGAAATTGGTGAAAGAATGAATTTAAGAATTTGGATTCCAAGAAGTGACAGACAAAAAGTTGTTGATATTTGGAAACCGAAAACAAAATGTTTAGTGGAAGAACTACCGTTAAACTATGATGATGCAACTTTGAAAACAATAGAAAATATTGATATACTTTGGATAAAAGGAAGATCAATCGTAAGAGCTTTTGAAGTAGAGCATACAACATCGATTTATTCCGGAATATTAAGAATGGCAGATTTAATGGCACTTCAACCAAACTTAAACATTAATGCTCATATTGTTGCACCATTAGAAAGAAAAGAAAAGGTTTTACAGGAAATTTCGAGACCTGTATTCGCATTTCTTGAAAAAGGACCATTATCGGAATCTTGTACATTTATTTCTTATGATTCAATTATTGAACTTTCAAAAGAAAGAAAACTCGAATATATGACAGACGCTGTCCTTGAAGAGTATGCAGAATATGCAGAGGAGTCGGAGATATAAAAAGAAGTGATTTAAAATTAATGTACTCTGAAATTCGAAAATTATAGATTTCACATAAATTTTGATATTTAATTATAATAAATTGAATACAATGATAAAAGATTAATCAAATTTTATTTTAACTTAAAATTATTTAAAATGAAAATTTTACATATTTCCGATTTTCACTATTCAAAATCAAAACTTGAAAAAGCAAAATATAAAACATTTATCTCAAAATATCTTGAACATATAACTAAAATAAAAAATATTGATTTTATAATTTTTACAGGGGATTTAGTTGATAGGGGTAATAATTCTGAAGATTTTAATATAGCTAATGATATTTTAATTGATCCGTTGATAAAGGCGACAAACATTGATAAATCAAATGTATTTATATGTGCCGGTAATCATGATGTTAAAAGAGATGAAGATATGGAAATGACTCAGGATCTTTTTAAAAATAAATTAATAGATAATGATATTTTAAATAATTTTGTTGATGATTCAAAAAACAATAAACAATTCAATTCAAGTATAGAATTACTAAAAAATTACAATGATTTCTCCCAAATATTTTACCGTTACCACTTAGATAAAAATAAAGATATAGATATAGTAAATTCACTTTATACATCTCATATAAGAAAAATTAATAATATTAATGTAGGGATTGTAACGATTAATTCATCTTGGAGAGCATACAATAATGACGCATATGGAAATTTATTTTTCCCATCAATTTTTATAGATAAAGCATTAAATGATATTAAGGATTGCAAATATAAAATGATGGTAATGCATCATCCGATATCATATTTTAGGGTTTTTAATGCTTTAGAACTGGAAAATATTATTCATTCAAATTTTGATTTTTTATTAACTGGACATGAACATGTACCAAAAAATTCTATAACATTGAATTATTCTAAAAGTATATGTCATATTGTATCGCCAGCTTCTCTAACTGATAGACAAGATAATAATATGGGATATTCAATATTAGAAATTGATGATGATTTATTAAATATTAAAAATGAAGTTGTACTATATGATATAAATAATTCCATCTTTTATAATCTTGATACAATCGAGCAGGAATTCCCATATGGCGATAACAAAAGAAATCAAAATAAGCTGAGAAAAAGAATAAAAGATATATATCTGTCAGAAATAGAAGAAATAAAAGACTTATTTGTAAATTTTACAAATGGAGAAACAACAAAAGATTTATTAGATTGTTTTGAAGACCCTGTCTTAAAAAAGAAAACCATGGAGGAAATTATAATTTCCAGAAAATCTGAAAAGCCAATTATATTTTCTGATTTATTTTTTAATAATAATTCTTACATAATTTGGGGCGACGATAAATCCGGAAAAACCTCTTTACTTAAAAAAATACAAATAGAAAATCTAGAAAAATTTTCGATGTATGGAATTATTCCATTATATATAGATCTAAAAGATATTAGTAGTCTACCAGATATTTTAACCCTATTAAAAAAAATATTAAAGCATTTTGATAAAAATACTTTAACAGGTTTGTTAAAAGATTATAAATTTAAAATTCTCGTTGACAATTTTGATTATAGTAAATTATCCTTTCTGAAAATAATTGAAACTTTCAAGAATGATTATATTAATACATCATTCATTATTTGCAGTGATATTTCAAAATATAAATACATTCAAACAAATTTATCTAGCTCAATTTCTTTTACAAATTTATTCATACATGATATAACTAAGCCTAAAGTAAGATCTTTATCCAAAAAATTACTTGGAAATAATGATTCGAATTCTAAAGTTGTTGAAAGAATGTATGATATGTTCAATCAATTTCATATCCCAATTAACTTTTGGACAGTATCACTATTTATATTCATACATGGAAAAGACAACGAACTAAATTTTAAAAACGATGGAGAATTATTAAATCTCTATATAGAAAACATATTGGAGAGAAAATCATTATCCTTGCAAAGTAATTCCGAAATATCGTATGATAATTATATTGATTTACTTGCTAATTTAGCTTATGAATTATATAATAAATATAAAAACGAATCGTATAGAATGAATTATGTTCAACTAATAAATTTTATAGAATCATATAAAGTTGGCAACGAAAGAGTTGTTGCTACTACTAAACAAATATTTGATTATTTAATTGAAAAAAGAATTATTAAAGAAAAAGAGGATGATGAATATACATTCAGACTAACTGGTTTCTTTGAGTTCTTTTTAGCAAAATACCTTTTTAAAAGCCAAGAATTTTTTGATACTGTAAAGAGTGATGAATATAAGTATCTAAATTTCAAAAACGAAATAGAACTTTTATCCTGTTTTAAAAAAGATGATATAAATTTTGTAAAGGATATATACAATTATACACAAAATAAATTTATATCCATTAATAAAGAATATGAAGGTAATTCAATTGATGAGAATTTAAAAGATAAAGTACGTTCAGTTATCGATTTTACTGAATTATCCGAAGTCGTTATTAATGAAAAGCCAAAAAGTATTGCAGAACAGGATGTTGTTGACGAAGAATTACCACCAATTGAAACAAATATACCGAAGGAAAATAATGACAAAGATTTTATGTCGCCAGAGGACAGTTTCTCAAAATTTTATTCTCATACTCGTTATTTAGATATTCTGGGAAAAACATTTAAAAATATTGAAAACACTTTGGACAGTGAACTTGAAAACAAAATATTGGATTTTCTACTATTGTCATATTGTAATTCGGGATATTTATTTATCGAAGAAATTATAGAAACTCCATTAGGTGAAATATTTAGTTTATCCATCGAACAAGAAAAAGAGAAAGAAGAAATTATAAAAAATTTTTTAATATCATTCATTCCCATTATTATTCAATCTCTTGTAACAAAAAGTTTTGGACATGCAAGAATGGAAATTATTATTCACAATAAACTAAAAGAATTATACAAAGACGAAGAAAATAATCAATATCTGATATTTATCTTAAATTTATTCTTGATAGAAGTTAATTTCGAAAAACATTTTAAAATTATTGATATCTTGATCGAAAAAGTAAAAATTGATCCTTTGCGATATTTACTTTTGCTAAAATTATTCTTTTATCATCATTTTAAATGTCATTCGAATATAGAACAGGAAAAATATTTTAAAGAAAAAATAAGAGACCTATCTAAGAAAATTAATCCAAAACTTAAAAAAGAAGAAATAGATAAAATTATTACGGGGGAAAATAAAAAGATATTGATTGATAATAAATTGAATGAATGATTTATGGTTTCATTTAAAGAATAAAACAATTTATTGCGGGGATAATCTTAAGATGTTGAAGGATATTCACAAAGATATTTTTTCAAAGCTCCGAAGTAAAAACGGATTATTTAATTTAACATTTTTACGATACTACGCTGGAGCGTAGTATCGAGGGAAAATTATTCCACCCAAGGGCATAAATTACCTTAGACCTTATTTTCTAAATATCTTTTTAATTTCATATTTGTTTAATTGCAAAAGTAAAAATGAATGCAGTTGAGTTTACAAATATTACGAAGAAATTTGGTGATTTTATTGCCAATGATAATATTAACTTTAATGTTCTGAATAATTCCGTCCATTGCATAGTCGGCGAAAATGGTGCCGGTAAATCAACATTGATGAAAGTCCTCTCCGGGGCGTATATTCCTGATAGCGGATATTTCAATATTTACGGAGAAAAAAAACATTTCAAATCCACTCACGATGCCATAGCATCTAAAATTGGTATGCTGTACCAGCACTTTATGCTGATAGATGATTTTACAGTTCTCGAAAACGTGATTCTGGGGAATGAAATATCTAAAGGAATGAAACTGGATTTTCCGGCAATAAGTACTAATCTCAATGAACTGATAGAACTTTATAATCTCGGACTGGATATTAATAAGAAAATTTCGGAACTAAGCATCAGCGAACAGCAGAAAGTGGAAATCCTTAAATTGCTTTACCGCGATTCTAATATTTTAATTTTTGATGAACCGACAGCAGTACTTTCCCCATACGAAGTGGATAAATTTTTTGAAATAGTAAATAAATTTAAATCTGAAAATAAAACAATAATATTTATCACACACAAACTGAAGGAAGTACTTGTGATAGCAGACTGCGTAACCGTACTCCGTAAAGGCAAAAAAGTTTACGAAGCCGGAAAAAATGAACTGAATATTCCCGCATTAAGCAAAGCAATAGTGGGAGAAGTGTCACACAGGAATCTTGATATACTCCGTGAGGATAAAGAAACACAAACATCTGCATTGAAACTCGAAAATATTTCACTCAGGAAAAATAAAATTATTGTTCTTAATGGATTCAACTTAGAGCTGTATAACGGAAGTATACATGGAATCGCAGGGGTTGAGGGTAACGGGCAGAGTGATATCATCGATGTCCTGTGCGGTTTAGAAAAGAAATTCACAGGTAAATTCGAGCCTGCTACACTCAGAACCGGAGTAGTGCCCGATGACAGAATAAAAAAAGGAATGATAAAAGAATATACGATTGGGGAAAATATGATACTGAAAAATTATAAAGGCAATTTTATTAATCATAAAAGACTTACCGGAATATCGGAATATATTATCACGGAATATGATGTCAGGGTTTCTGATATAGATTCTCCCATGCAATCGCTTTCAGGAGGGAATCAGCAAAAAGTGATATTTGCACGGGAAGCGGAAAGCGACAGCGAAGTACTTATTTTTGCCCACCCTACAAGAGGAGTTGATATAAATGCGACAAATTTTATTCACAATAGAATTATTGAGCAGAGAAACAAAAATAAAGCTATTCTCCTTATATCATCAGACCTTGATGAACTCCTGAGCCTTTCTGATACGTTGAGCGTACTTTATAAAGGAAGAATATTGAAGACATTTGAAAACATTCAAAAACTATTAGCGGAGCCGGGCGGAAATAATAAACTAGTGGAATCAGTCGGGAAATTAATGCTTGGTATTGAATGATGTCAGTTAAAAATAAAAAAAATATTCTCTCAATATCATTATCTGTATTTGCAACATTATTCATAACTACATTATTACTGCTTATTATAGGGAAGAATCCTATCGAAATATTCGGACTGATATTTCAGGATGTTTTTGCAAGCGGTTATGGAATAGGGCAGACACTTCTAAAAGCAACTCCATTAATAATCTGCGGCTGCGGACTCGCAATTTGCTTTCACGCATCATTGTTTAATATTGGTGCTGAAGGGCAGCTGAATGCAGGTTCATTCGCGATGGCTATCATTGCTCTAAAGATGTCCGGACTTCCAATATATATAGTCTTACCGGTGAGTATTATTTTCGGTTTTATCGTAAGCGGTCTGGTAGGATTAATTCCCGCTATAATAAAAATTAAAAAAGGTGTGAGCGAAGTAATCACTACAATTATGCTGAACTTTATTGTACTCGGAATTGTAAATTATTTATTACTCGATTTCTTTGCAGTGAAATCCACAATGCGGACAGAAAAACTTGCCGATAATCTGCTTATTCCTAAACTTTCTGAATATTTCGAACTTTTTCAGGGCTCATCCCTTAATTTTACTTTTTTTATTGCAATTATTCTCGCAGTAGCAGTTTATATACTGATTTATAAAACCAAGTTTGGTTACAAATTGAGAGCAGTCGGTTTTAATGATACAGCATCGAAATATATAGGAATAAAAAACAATAAAATAATTTTGCTTGCTTTCTTTTTAGGGGCGGGAATCACATCCCTTGTGGGATTAAATTTTATTATGGGATATAAAGGATATTTTGAACTCGGATTCTCTAATAACCTTGGATTTACTGCAATCGCCGTTACATTACTTGCAAAAAATAATCCTATCGGGATAATATTCTCGGCTCTCCTTTTTGGAATTCTCGATTATGGCGGACTGACGGTTAATCAACAAGTTCCGAAAGAGATTATGTTTGTGGTCCAGGCGCTTATTATACTTTCAATTATTTCAATTGATAAAATTGTTGATAATTATTACAAGCCGAAGAAATGAATGATATTCTGACAAATATATTCACTATTACTTTTGCCGCACAGATTTTCAGGCTCTTTACGCCTTACTATCTCGGAGCAAGTGCTGCGAATTTCTCCGAGCGCGGAGGCATTATTAATATTGCAATTGAAGGCTTTATGATTTCTTCGGCTTTCAGTTATGCCTTGTTTGCAATAGTGACGGGAAATTCATTACTGGCTTTATTTATGGCAATTCTGATAAATATAATATTCAGTTTCTTCTTTTCCCTTTTCACCGTTAAATTAAAATTAAATCACATTGTAACTGGTGTCGGATTTAATTTATTAATGGCAGGTTTATCAAAATTCCTTATAATTTTTATTTTTAACAGTTCAAGTAATACTCCGAGATTCGAAGATTTACCAAATGCTCCTTTCCTGAAAGAAATACCGCACATTGGCGAAGTGGTTTCTGATTATATTATTATATTTACAATAGCCCTGCTATTTATTTCGAATTATATTTTATTCAAAACAAAATTTGGCTTAAGACTTCGCTCAAGCGGTGAGAATCCTGAGGCAGGAGATTCGCTTGGAATTATGGTGAGGAAATATAAAGTGTATGGAGTTCTGATTTCCGGATTTCTCAGCGGACTTGCAGGTGCTTGGCTTGCCGGCAATCAGAATTCTTACAGTGACGGTATGATTGCCGGTAGGGGATACATTGCCCTTGCCGCCATGATTATCGGTAAATGGAAACCGACAAATATTTTCTTTGCCTGCCTGATGTTCGCTTTCTTTGAAGCCCTTGAAATTTCTATACAGATATCGGGTACCGATATACCTTCCCAGCTAGTTCAGATCGTTCCTTATGCAATTACTATTATAGTGCTTGTGGCATTCGTAGCTAAAACGAAACCACCCGCAGCAGACGGAATACCTTATTAACTTAAGTTATACTTTTACCGGAGGTTGTAACTGTAATGTTTTTTTTCTTTTATCAGAAAAATCATTGTAGGTTAGAGGATGTGGAATACTTATTAAAAGTAAATTAAATCTTTTCAAATAAGATTTACGATAAAATTAACTGCATAATAAATTAAAGCTCCGCACAAAGCTGATAATGGAATTGTTAAAATCCACGCCCAAACAATTCTTCCCGCTACACCCCATCTGACTGCACTTAATCTATGTATACTACCAACACCAACAATTGCCCCGGTAATAGTATGAGTTGTGCTTACAGGAATTCCGAGCATGGCAGTTCCAACGAGGGTGGCTGCTCCGGCGAGTTCTGCACAGAAACCACCAATTGGTCTTAATTTAGTGATTTTCATTCCCATTGTTTTCACAATTCTCCATCCGCCAAATAATGTTCCCATAGCGATTGAAAAATGGCATAAAATTATAACATAAAAAGGAACATAAAAATGGTCTATATAATTAGTTGAATATAATATGCCGACAATGATACCCATAGTCTTTTGTGCATCATTTGTTCCGTGTCCAAAACTGTATAATCCTGCAGATATTAACTGCAACTTTCTAAATACCTTATCTACTTTCCTTGGTTTTTGGTTTCTGACAATGTACGTTGTTAGAATCATATTAAACAATCCAAGAACCAAACCGAGCATTGGTGCAATAAAAATAAACATAATAATCTTAATCCATCCGCTCCATACTAATACACCAAAACCTAATTTTGCTACTGCAGCGCCGCCGTATCCGCCGATTAATGCGTGTGATGAACTTACAGGTAAACCAAAATACCATGTAAATAAATTCCAGAATATTGCTCCCATTAATCCCGAAGCGATTACATAAACTTCCACTGTCTCAAGATGTACAATTCCGCTGCCAATCGTTTTTGCTACATTTACTTCAAGTGTAAATGCAGCAACAAAATTGAAGAATGCCGCAAACAATACCGCTTTTTGAGGAGATAAAACCTGAGTAGAGACAATTGTTGCAATGGAATTTGCTGAATCATGAAAACCATTTAGAAAATCGAATATTAAGGCTATTATTACAACAGAAATTACGAGATATAACATTATCTGTCCTTATGATTTTATGCGTTCTTTATAAATATCCCTTCAATTACAATTGTAACAGTCTGACATCTATCAACTGCTTTTTCCATTAATTCAAGAATCTCTTTTTTCTTGATTAATTCTACAATGTCAGTTTCTTTATCAAATAGATTTGAAATTGCTTCCCTGAAAACTTTATCACCTTGAGTTTCATAATTTCTAACAGATACAAGTTTATCAAATGCATTCATTGACTCCTCAAAATCTTTTATGATTTCATCGATTAATTTTATTTGAGTTCTCAATATATCGCATAACTGGTGAGAAAATTCAATAGGATTTTTAACTTTATACAAATGAATTCTACTTGCAACAGCATCAATACTATCCATAATATTATCTAACGAGTTTGCAAGTTCATGAATATCTTCCCTGTCAATCGGTGTAATAAAAGTTTCATTTAATTCTCTTATTACATTATGTGTGAGGTCATCACATTTATTTTCCAAAATATGTATTCGACTCGCATATTCTGCTTTATTTTCCCATTTAACCAGCATATCATTTAGCAGATTTGCAGCTTCGAGAGTATGAGATGTAATTTGAGATAATAAATCGTAAAACTTAACAGTCCTTGGAACGAACTTTTTAAATAATCCCATCCGGATTTATTCTTGAATTATTAAATGCTGACTTAATTACAAACATATATCAATTCGAAAAACTAA